>JBBRPT010000086.1:0-24284 GCA_038227635.1 Leptolyngbyales cyanobacterium
GAAAACTGCTGGCTTTGACCCGCAATATTTGTTGCTCTCGCTCTGCGATATTCATGGGAGACTGCTCTCAACGCTTGACTCTCCCTACTGTCTAGCTAGTTGTTTTTCTCTTGCCAATGGCGAAAAAATAAAGACACTAACTCCTTTACAGACCTATCACTTATGATACCAAGACATCTCCGGCAAGGCACGCCCCTTGCACCGGATCAGATTTTCAGTGCCGGATATCGAGATGGAATGAACCGCCGCGTTCCCCATCCGCAATTTCAAACCAATCTCCACTATCTCAAAGGCTATGCCGAAGGCTGCCGTTTTATCCCAACTTGTCCCACACTGATCGCCTTCACCCGGAGTGTTAGCCTCGACTCTGCCCTTCAGCTAATCGCCTCCTGGGAACAAGACCGGGAGCGCTTTGGCCTGGGCAACGTTGCCCTAAGCTACCGCGATGGTTGGTGGATAGTGCTGGTCTCCAAAGACTTGCAGGATGTCGCCTTGCCGTTCTAACCAACTCTTTGAAGCATTTCTAAAGAGCGCGATCGCCGGGTGCAAGTGCCTGAGCGATCGCGCCTCTAATACCTACGGCTGTTGTAGGTCATTTTCTGATGCCAGTTTTCATCATTCACGCTTGCCAGGAGGCAGCAACCATGAGCCATAAAACCTTAGAAGCCAACTCCATCCCAATTCCGCCTCACCTAGCAGGATTGCTCAAACAAACGCTGGGCAAGTCAGGAACCGGCTTTGACGAGAGCGCTTTTCTACAACAACTCCACTACTGGACACTCAATGAGGGCACCACAGGTTGGATAGTGGACGGAGTGAAGTGGATTTATAACTCTCTCAAGACCTGGCAGCAGCAGTTTCCCTGGATGAGTGAGTATGGTTTGAGAAAAGCGATCGCCAATCTCAAAAAACTGGAATTGATTCAGACTGCCCAGCATTGGATCACGTCCTACAAGCGAGTCATGTTTTACCGCATTGACTACGAGAAGTTAGAAGCGTTCGGCTCAGATTTGTGCGATCTAATCACACCTCGACCTGTGAACCGTGATTCGATCGAGGTGCTGGATGATCGCACCACAGATACAGACACTTCTGCACATACTTCTTTTTCAGAACTACAAACGGTTGTTGTTTCACAAATTGATCAAAGTCTTGAGAACACAAATGCTCTGGAAATGACAGAGGGCGACCAGGTTTCTGAAGTAGAAGTCAGCAGCGCTCAGGCAGACGACTTTTCCCCGGCTAGTTCTGGGAAGAATTCAGACGTTCAACGTGCCAAGTTCCCAGAACTTTTTGATGCCGTGGCTCAGGCAATCTCCCATCCTCCCGGCTCCCCCTTACCGATCGCGTTAAGGGCAGCAGTCTCCGAGTTTCCCGATCGGGTGCAGCCTGCGATTGTCTACCTGCGACATCAGCAGCGACGTGCGATCCAGAATCCAGTCGGCTATCTGTATCAAGCGATCGTCGAAGGGTGGAACCTACCGCTTCCACAACCTGCCGAGACTGTGATGCCTGCTGGTTTTAGAGAATGGTTTGATTGGGCAAAAGCAACCGGGTTGGCGATCGCCGCAACAGTTATGGAAGGGGTTCATCAAACATTGCACGTTGAGAATGGCTGGTTGCCTACAGACTTGCTGATGCAGCAGCATCCAGTCATGGAAAGAAGCGCTAGAACGCTATTTTGAGCAATTTCTTGCTTTCTTCTTTCCGCCCATTCATGCTGATGTCGATTGGCAGCGCGGACGTGAATTTTTAGATTCGGAGTTTCAGCAAGTTGTCCGGGATGCTGAGGTCGGCAAGCGGTTTGTCGATAGGTTGGTCAAGGTGTGGCGGCGCGATGGTGAAGAAGTCTACATCTTGATTCATATCGAGATTCAAAGTCAATATGATTCAGATTTTGCTCGACGGATGTATGTTTATAGCTACCGCATCTTCGATCGTTACAACCGCGATGTGGTGAGTTTAGCAATCTTAGGCGACGCAGAGCAAAACTGGCGACCGAATTCCTATCATACCGATCGCTGGGGGTGCCGTGTTGGAATTGAGTTCCCGATTGTTAAGCTGCTTGACTATGCCACTCGCACTCAGGAATTAGCACAAAGTTTAAACCCATTTGCAAGAGTAGTCTGTGCCCATCTGCAAACGCAGGCAACCGTAGGAAATGCTGAGGAGCGCCTGTCGCGGAAACTGCAACTGGTTCAAGGAATGCAAGGATTGGGCTATAGTGAGGACACAATTTTGGAGTTGTATCGCTTCATCGATTTAATGATGACGCTACCCCCAGAGCTTGATCGAGCGTTTGATGCGGAAATCCGTCGTTTTGGAGCAGAAAATGCCATGCCTTACTTAACAACCATTGAACGATTTGCTCAGATTAGAGCGATTGCAGAAGTTTTAGATGCTCGATTCGGCGCGGTACCATCGACGATCATTGAGCGATTAGAGTAGGTGAATGATGATGAGCAGTTGAAACAACTCCTCCGCCAAGCGAGTACAACGACTGCGATCGCAGAATTTGAAGCACTGCTAGATTCATGATGCCAGTCATGAATCCTGTCACCTGATTGCGGATCTGTCCAATTCGTCCCCTTCTAATTTTGTGTAGAAAATGGACTAGCATTCAATCACCTGCCGCCGTAGCCGATCTGAAATGGTCATTGCGGCAGGGCTAATTCTTCAAGGACTGGAATTGCTTGTCCGCGCCAACGCAGGAGAGACCAAGCATAAGCTTTGCAGAGCATCAGGTGATCTGAAGTTTGGCGGAGTGCCGATAATTCCTGCTGTTCTTCTGGTGTCAGCGTTGCTTCTGAGTTCTTTTCGAGTAAGGCAATTTGGCGATCGTGCTGAGTCGGGTCGATCTGCGATTGTGCGATCGTGGTTAATTCTTCAGTATTGAGGGTTTGCATTCTGAGGAATTCTGGTGTGGCGCGATCAACAGAGGGAGGTAAGTTGCTGATGACGCTTTGGGCAACGAGGGCTTCGATGGGTTGATGGGTGGCTTCGGCGATTCGGACTAACTGGCGAAAGATGTCTTCTGGAAGTTCGATTGTGACTCGCTGTGCGGTCATGATGCGGATATTAAGAGGGTTTTACTGTTGATTCAGCCAGTCGGTGAGGTTGTCGAGGGAGGTGAAATTCAGAAGTGCGATCGCTAAGGTTCCCATCTGATCAAGGCTGAGGGCAGAGATCTGATCGATGATTTCAGGGGGCAAGATTCCAAATTTTTGTTCAAGTTGGAGGAGAATCAGCGATCGACGCTCTCTCTGTTGACTGCGCGTTTGAGTTTCCGTTTCCCAAGCCAAAAATGCTTCAGATAGTGCCATGATTTCCTCCCGCTCAGCAGATTCCATGATTTCGGTTAGATCAATTCTAACCTTCCAGTTTGCTAACAGACGCAAGATGCTGTTACGTCCGGGGTGATTGATTGACAGTGCTAAGACTTCTCGAATCGCTCGTTTTTGTGTTCTGTCTCGTCCCAAGACTCTCAATAGCAGCGTTGCTTCAGTTTCGGGGAGTTGGTCAATTGCGATGATCGCAGTCTTCAAGATTCCAGCGAGAAAATAGACTCCGGGCATCCAGTCGGGTTTGATTTCGCTTTTTGACTCCGAGGGTTTGGAGTTCGAGGGTGAGGGCGCGCTGGTAGTGTTTTTCACGGAGTCCACGGGGGGTGTTGCGGTGGACGCGCATGGCGGCTCCGATGATTTGGTAAGTGAGATGGGGGAGGGTGGACATGAGGGCAGCGGATGTCGGATCGTGAGTTGCAAGGATAGTGGCTTGAAGAGATGGCGGATGTGTTGCTGGTTCTTCCACGGTTTCTTCTCTTCAGTTAACCCACTCTGGCATCAAACAGATCACACATCCACTTCTTCTTAAACGAGGAAGCTTGGCTTCTCAACCTACCCGACATCCGCTGCCAGTGTTTTCTTTCACGGTAATTTACGGGAGGCCATAGATCGTACAATAGGAGATATGACGTTCTGAGGGTCTGTAAGTTATGGTCTCTACTGAATTGGGCTTGCAGTTGCACGATCGCGCTACACGAGGTCAAGTGCTGACGGCTGAGGAACAAGTGCAGCTAGATCGTTGGTATCAGCAGCAGGATGCAGCAGAGGCTGAGCTTTTGGAAGTTTCACAACCTCGCCTATTGAACTTGGAGCTACAGCAGGTTGATCAAGCGGTGAGTCATCTAGCATCAGTGGTTCAACAGATTCAACAGACAACCGCAGAAAATCGAGCGATCAAGCAAGAGATCATCCTGCTTCAGCAGCAACTTCTCGCCACTCAATCTACATGAGTCTGTCCTCTCAACTTCGGGAACAAGTTAGGCAACGCGCATACTGCTCCTGTGAGTTTTGCGGTGTTTTGGAGAGTGATGTGGGTGGTTTACTGACTATTGATCACTTTCGTCCGCAGTCCAGAGGAGGAGCAGATGATCTGGATAATCTTGTTTATGCTTGTGCTAGTTGTAATCAATACAAGCAAGGATATTGGTCGGATGATTCATCAGCATCGAGGTTGTGGAATCCAAGAGTTGATGAGACGACAGATCATTTCATTGAGCTAGAGGGTGTTATGCACTTTTGAATCCGATACTCACGTACTGCCTCACCATCAATATCACAAATGCAATCAGGTGAAAGCCTACTAATGTCTCTGGTAATCGTTCATAATCCCGTACCAAGCGCCGAAATCGGGACATCCATCCGAAGCTGCGCTCTACGACCCAACGCCGAGGCAGCAGGACAAAGCCCTTCTTTGCCTCTGGCAGTTTCACCACTTCCAGTCGAACACCTTCGGCTGCTGCATCAGCAGCAGCTTGCGCTCCGGTATAGCCCTGATCCACAAACGCCACCTCGACGGATTCTCCAGTCATCTGCTGTACCTGTTGAACGAGAATCTGAACCTGCGCTCGGTCTTGCTCGTTGGCGGGAGTGACGTGCAGAGCTAATAACTGCCCTAACGTATCTACAGCAATATGGACTTTGCTACCCTTTTTACGTTTGCCGCCGTCATACCCGGCTCGATGACCACTCTCCATCGTTGATTGCAAGGTTCGACTATCGAGAATCACGGCACTGGGCTGCTCATTGCGTCCCGCCAAGATTCGCAGCACCTCGCGCAAGTCTTGCACCATTGCTTCAAACACCCCTGCTTTCAGCCATCGATGCATCTGTTGATAAACGGTGTACCACGGCGGCAGGTCATGGGGCATTAATCGCCAAGCTGCACCTGTGCGGACGACCCAGCGCACTCCGTTAAATACTTCGCGTAACTTGTAGTCGCGTTGAGGCGCATCCTCGGTCATTAACGTTAAGTACGGTGCGACGAACGCCCATTCGTCGTCGCTCACATCCGTGGGGTATGGCTTTCTACTCATGTCTCCAGTTTAACGAAAAGTGCATAACACCCTCTAGACCCGGTGGGCGGCTTGTACCAGGCGTTGCTGCCCCTCAAAACTCTGCTAGAGTTCTTGAGTCATGCGGTTGAACGACGATTTCCGGTCATCACAGCAATTTATCTCCCTCGCTCAGGCTGACTTTGCGATCTACTGATACTAACAAGGATCAAAAGCTTTTAGTGTATTTAAGCGGAAGGCGAGCGGTGAACAAGCTTCCTTGACCCACTTGGCTCTGAACTCGAATGCTGCCGTGATGAGCTTTAACAATGGCTTGCGCGATCGCGAGTCCTAATCCTGCGCCTCCGGTTTGACGAGAGCGATCGCGATTCACTCGATAAAACCGATCGAAAATACGAGACTGTTCTTTCGGCGCAATCCCCACACCAAAGTCTTGAATCTGAAGGATTGCCGCTTGATCCTCTTTCAACAATCTTATGATTATCAATCCTTCAGGCATTGAATAGTGAATCGCATTGATCATCAAGTTTGTAATCAATCGATAAAGCTGCTCTTCGTCACCCATCACATAGAGCGGTTGATCAGATTTGAATTCTGTTGTTAATGAGACTTGAGCCATGATCGCCAAAGCTGCAAGTTCTTCGACTAAATCATTCACTAAATCGTTCAAACAACAGATTTGTTGCTTCATCGGTAGGGCATTGAAATCGATCCGAGATAGCATGAGCAAATCATGAACAAGCTGAGACAATCTGCGATTTTGACGCTCGATCGTTTGCAAGGTCATCTGAGCTTCGGGTAAGGTTAAATCCTCTACCTCTAAGGTCGATTCAACAGTTGCTTGAACCGCAGCGAGCGGCGTTCTGAGTTCGTGGGCGGCATCTGCTGTAAATTGCTGTACTTGCTGGTAGGAATCATACACAGGTTGAATTGCGAGTCCGGCTAACCACCAGCTTGCGCCTCCAATTAACAGCATTGCGATCGGCAACCCCAGAATGAGAAAGACCTTGAGTGAATCTAGGTGATTGTCGTAATCTGAGAGCGATCGCCCGACTTGTAGATAGCCCCACGGTTGTCCAGTCGAGGTTTTGAGCAATATTGAAAACTGATGATAGCGCTGTCCTTGTTGATCGACGATCGTTTGCCAAGTTTCACCTTGAGGTGAAATGTTTACCTGTGGCGGCGTATTGACCGTTGCTAAAAGTTGTGATGAGACCGTTAGAAATCTAACATAGTAAGGATCTCGATTATTGATGCCCAATACATGAATGTGCGAATCTGGAATAGAGGGTTTGCAGGGCGCTGTCCCCAAACAAATTCCGGGGAGAGTTTGCTTTACCGCTGCGTTCAGTTGTCCAGATTGTTCTAGAACAGGCTCGAGGCTATCATGCAATGTTCCGGCTAGGGTTTGAACTTCTTGATCGATCGCCTGGATATAGGTCTGTTCCATATGTAGATAAACCGCGATTCCGCAGATGCTCAGAATCAAGCCCATCACGCTTGCATACCAAGCGGCGAGTTTGAGCTGAGTTTGATTAAACAGTTTGTTCTGGTGCATCTTCGCTACAGGGTAACGTTAAACCGATAGCCTAATCCATGAACGGTTTCAATGCGATCGTCGATGCCATGTTCAGATAGTTTTCGACGCAGTAATCGAATTTGGGCAGCAACAACATTACTTCCTGATTCTGAGTTGACTGTCCAAAGCTGATTCCGAATCTGCTCGGTACTCATGATCTGATTCGCGTGCTTGATCAAATACTCTAACAACTGAAATTCTTTTGCGGTGAGAGGGATGTTGCTCGATGTCGATGTACCTTGAGAGTGCTGAATGATCAAACTAGAAGAACCATAGTCAATCATGAGTGAACCCGCTTGTAGCGTTTGTGCTTGAAGCTGAGGCGATCGACGTTGCAAAGCTCGGACACGCGCCAACAGTTCTGGCATCCCGAAGGGTTTAACCAGATAATCGTCTGCCCCAGCATCAAGTCCTGTGACGCGATCGCCGATACTATCTCGTGCGGTCAACATCAAAACGGGTAGAGAACTTTGTTTCGATCGCAATCGCCGACAAAGCTCAATTCCAGAAATTCCAGGCAGCATCCAATCAATGATGGCTAATGTATACTGTGCGTAAGTTTGAGTAAGGAAATCCCAAGCCTCATTACCATCCTGTGTCCAATCGACAATGTAGCGATCGCGGGTGAGTTTTTTCTCGATCGCCGTACCCAAATCTGGTTCATCCTCCACGAGTAGAATTCGCATTCTAGCTGCCTTTACTGATACGTTTGAATTCGCGCTGTTCCCAATGGAATCTCTTGATTCAATCCAACACTTCTACCATAAATCGGAAATAGCCAAGTGCGACCGAGCAGGTCTGAAGTTCTCACACTGTTGAGATTGATTTCGATCGTCGTTCCTGCGATTACAGGTTGAACGAATGCGATCGTCACTTCTTTTCCATTAAATGAATGATTCGCAGGGATAAGCTGTCCTGTTCCATCTGCGATCGTCACTTGACCAATCCGAAACTTTCCAGGTCTATTTTCAGGGACAGTGATGCGAATCCCAGAAAGCGGCGAGCCTGAAACCTGAATGCCAATACGATAAGTTGCACTCACCACCTTTACTCGATTTGGATAAGCAGCACTGTGAACAATTGAGCTTACCTTGGAGGACGGTGTTTGTGTGAATGCAGCCGAAGGGATAGAAGCGAGTAATGTGGCGAACACAATCGCGTGAAAAAAGCGTTGCATCATTCTAAAGTATGATTTTGTTGGACGGTTCCACATTCGTGTTTGGTCAGAAAAAGCTTGCGAAAACTGCGCGATCGTGCAGTTCAGATCAACAATCTACAGTACGTTTACCCAGAAATCAGCGACTACAAGCTTGTCCCCGCGATCGAACTGTCCCCACATCTTGTATTTTTCAGGCTGTGGGGATTTCGCTTTTTCAAGCTGCCAATTGCAGGTTTTGGAAGTAGGCTTGTAAAAAGTGTTTTAGGATGTGATTCAGCGCTTTTGTGTCTATTTGTTCTCAAGGTCTTTGATTAGCATCTTCATCTCATCAATCTCTCTGACTTGCGCTGTAATGATTTCTTGAGCAAGTTCCTTTACTCGTGGGTCTGAGAGATTCGCCCGCTTACTCGTTAAGATTGCAATTGAGTGATGTGGGATCATTGCCTTCATCCAGGCAACGTCCCCGATCGTCGCTTGGCTGCGGACGAGCCAAAGCGAGAGAGCAAATATAATGATGCTGCCAACGAAGATACTAATATTTGTTTTTCGGTTTCTGTACATACTCATCATGAATCCGAGCATGATACCAGCCATTGACGCGCCCATTAGCAGAGCCATGTATGCTCTTGTCTCGCTGAAATAGATATGATCTAGGCGATAAGTATTCAGGTACATCAGCACGAACATCACGATCGTAGAGGTCGCGACCATCGCAGCAAATCTTCCATATTTGCCTGTAGACATTTTTTCGCTTCTCATACGTTTTTCCGTAGACATATGCCTCAATACTCCTTGATGATTTTGATCAATAGTCATTAGAATTTGGGTGCTTTTGCGAGTTTGTCTGCATAGACCAGCGCTCACTGCGGCTAAAAATGCACAGATTTATCGAACTCAAGATAAGAGATTGTTTAACAAGTGTCCTCCCTCTTGCGAAAGAAAGATATTCCTACTTCAAAGTGAGAGCAACTGCATATCAACTATGAATGTGGAAATTCCACAAAGGAAAGCTGTCAGCGACAGGATGGAATCAACCTGAAATTGCAGTATGTCTTAAGTGTGATTTTTTTTGAATTGTTCTGAACTAAACAAATCCTCAATGGTCTATAGAATCTGTTGACTAACCAGGTGAGACTTCATGAAAACCAGAACGAAATTGGGATTAGTCAGTCGTTCTTTGGCTTTATTCAGAGATAAGCTAGAAAGGGAACTGCACTTTTATGGGATCTGATGCTCTCACTAGAAGCGTGATTCCTGCTGTTTCTGTCTCCAAATCGCGATGTTTGAGAAGATTTTAATCTGCACAGATTTTGCCGATGGCTTGCATCGCCTTGCCTGTTTTGTCGCCAGTCTATCTGCTGGAGGCATCAGGCAAATTGTTTTTCTTCATGTTGTGCCACTGTCAGAAGTCGGAATTATTCCCAAAGTTGATAGCGATCGCATTGAGGAGGCTGAAACCCGACTCAGAAAAGCAGTCGGCGAACCTCCTGCCGAAGTTGAGGTCAAGATCGAAGTACGATCGGGGCGACCCGTTGAAACCATTCGTAGCGTTGCTCGAAGCTATCAGTCTGAGTTAATCATGCTGGGGTCACAGGCGCACAGTTTGCTAACCGAAAAGCTAACTAGCAGCATCGCGGCTGATCTCTCGCACCAAACGACCATTCCGCTTCTCGTTCTTCGCCCTCAATTAATCGCTGCCCTTACTGGCGAAGAATTAGCCCTTCGTTGTCAACATCTGTTGCGCTATTTGCTGGTTCCTTACGATGGAAGCGAAACGTCTAATTCTCTGATCCAGCAAGTCAAACAGTTGGCTGAAAAACAGCCGAGTCGGTTTCTAGAGTGCTGTAGGCTGTGCTGGATTATTGATGGTCTTCCGACTCAACCAGAGCGCGAAACGTTATCTCGTGTGAAAGCCGATTTAGAAGCAGCAGATTTGCGGGTTGAGGCAGAATTTCATCGAGGAGCAGTGCTAACTGAGATTTTAGAGTTGGCTCAAATGGATGGGATTAGCGCGATCGCGATCGCGTCAGGCACGATCGGCACATTCCAAGAATGGTTTGTTTCCAGTACTGCGGCGGATCTGCTGCGCCAAAGCTGGTGTCCGGTGCTTTTCTTCCCCAGCAAACGTTGAACGACCAAGATTTCGGCTGCTTCATTCCCGATTAGTGAGCCTCACATCAAGCACAGGTGTTTCCACAATCTGAACGGTCGTTGACGCAAAGGCGACGCGCCCATCTGTGGCGAGAAATTCATCCAGGATGCGAGTGAACAGTTGATCTTTTTTGATGCGTCGCACTTTGTAATCCACCACATAGCGCAGCGTAAATTCTATCCAGTTATCGTTGGTGACTAGCGTGACGATCGGTTCAATCTTGGCATCTTCAATCAAGTATTTACGCACCAGTTTTTTCCACTCATCCTGAGCTTGAGGAATATATCCTCCAACGACTTCATCTGCGACCTGCTGAAGAATCTGTCTGGCTAACCGATGATCGCTGCCATACTTCACCGGGACCGTAATTTCATCCCAGACAAATGCGAAATCGGCTGAGTAGTTGAAAACAGGTGCTTTAAACACAAAACTGTTCGCGATCCGCACAATCCGCCCGTTGTATTGATCTGCCTTGACCCATGCACCAATTTCCATCACCGTCGTTCGCAAAATGCTGATGTCAATCACATCGCCCATAATGCCACCTAGCTGCACTCGATCGCCCGGTTTATAAAACTGCCCCGATGAGATGGCGATCCATCCAGCAAAGCTGGCAATCACCTCTTGCAGTGCAAACGCAATACCCGCACCTACAACCCCAAACACAACCGTAAGTTGTCCTAGTCGATCGTTGAAGACAATGGTGATAAACAGCGCAGTCACCAGATAGCCCACCAAGGTGATCATTTTGCGAAACCGATAGCGAATATCCGGATCGGGAATGAACTGCGAGAGGGCGCGGCGTGAGAAATGAACCACGAGATTGATCGCGAAGATGCCAACGATCGCAATAATGAACTTCACAACTGTTGGATCGGATAACCACTGCTGAGTCGGTGCTGTAATACTGTCCATTAAGATGCTCAAAAAGATGGGTGTTTATTTTGTTTCAAGTTCCCGAACGGTTGGAAGGCGTTTGCTGATTAGGTTGAGTGGACTGTCCGTTGGATGAATCTTTCGGATCGCTCAGAGATGTAATTCTAAATCCAGGAGCAGCATAGTCACTGGGTAGATAGTTCTCTGGAATTGTGTTTTGATTACCATCTCGGACAGCGCGGTAGTGAGGTGACAGAATCTCAATTCCGACTTCGTTGCATTGATCTTGAATATTTTGATGCAGTTCTGAATAGATTTTTGCCATGATCGCAGGCTGGTTAGTATAAGCATTTAGCTCATAGCTAACATAAAAATCATCTAGACTCGTTTGCAGAACAAAGGGAGCAGGGTTTTGCAAAAGGTGTTGAGTGACACGGGCGGCTCCGATCAGGGTTTCATGGACTTTACGCCAGGGCACGTCATAGCCAAGGGTGACTGTTGTGTGCAGAATTAGCGGGGTTTCGGTTGCTGCTAAAGCACTGTAGTTGATCACCTGACTGTTGAGTACGGTTGAGTTGGGAATCGTGATTACAACATTCTTGATCGTCCGCAGTTGTGTTACGAGTAACGTCTTTTCAAGCACATCCCCGATCGCGTCTCCTACTTTGATGCGATCGCCCGCTTTGAATGCGCGAGTGTAGATCAAAATCACACCCGCAACCATGTTGGCGATCGCAGAAGATGATCCGAGCGAAATCAACAAACCTAAAAACAGAGAAACGCCCTGAAATGCGGGGGACTTTGCACCTGGAAGGTAAGGAAATGCGACGACAGCAGCGAGTGCAATAATTAAAACCGTCGTTAGGCGATTCGTCGGCTCTGCCCATTCTGGATAAAACCAGGGAAACGCCTGATCTCGACCTAACTGAACAAACAGCAGCTTTGTAAAGCGAAGAATATAGTACGTTACAACGGCGATGAATGCCACAAGCACCAGATTAGGCAAGTAGCTGAGGAAGCCTTGCCAAAAGCTGCCTAGAGCGGCTGACAGGTTTGCAACGACCGCCGATCCGAGTCGCTTTGTCCAAGGGAAGAAACTTAAGACCAACGTGAAGTAGAGTCCCAAGAGTGCCAGTCCAATGGCGAACCGAATCCACTTCACAAACTGAGTCAGCAATGTAGCGACCTGAGAAGCTGAGAGCAGCTCAAAACTCTGGATTCTCAACGACCTGAGCGCAGGTGCTTGGGGAGACGTTCGCTGCGTCAAAATTCGAGCGAACCCTTTGCCTAACAGCTTTAGCAAAACAAATAACACGATCGTAGCAATGACCGTATAGAGCACCCCGAATAAAAGACTTTGGGTGCTATGTTCCTGTCGATATTGCCTGATCGCAGTTCGGAGTTTAGCGACATATTCATCGGCAAGCTGCGATCGCGTTTCACCTGCAAACTGAGCATCGGCATCCGTAATGCTAAACAATAGCTGGTCGCCCGCCTCGATCGTTGTCGCGTATTGTTGGTCTTTTACTTTGATAGTGTTGATTGGAATGGCAACATCAGCCGCGATCGCTCCCACTCTTTGAGTCACAGCCTGCGCTCGTTCTGCTGCTGAGAAGGAACCGACTTGTGCTTGTACTACAAAGAGCTTTTCACCACCTAGCAGCACTGGGGTTCCCTTGACTTGATTATCGATTGGATTGTCGATCGAGTTTGCAGGATTGGTTTGAGCGATCGCAAAGGGAACGGAGATCGTCAGCAAAAAAACAGCTAGGGCGATCGTTAAAAACCACCCTAACTGTTTACGAACGTTGAATTTCATGTCTTGAGCCTTAGATTACTGAATCGGAACGTTTGGAAATTGTGTAGGAGGGTAGTTTTGCCGATCGCTCTCAGACGGTGGCAGCTCTGCGGGTCGAGCAGGACTGCTGACTGCTATCCTCTTCTCCAACTCCTGAATCGTGTAGTCTCGGTCATCAACTGCTCGTTTGAGGGTGGCGATTTTTCTCATTCTGCGAATCGCGGTCGGAGTCGAGACGAGAAACCCCATCAGCACGCCCATCGAAAAAATAAACAGCGCTACGAGTGCCATCGGCGCTTCATAGTTCCAGCCCAGAAAATGGACCGCGACGGATGCAGCGTTTTGAGTCGCAAAGACCACCGCGACGATCGCAATCAGCAGCGCCAAAATCGTTAACAGTTTCACAATGTTCTTCTCTAGGAGGTTCAGAAAGTAGGGGTGTTAGAAACATTATTACCCAAAGTTATCGTATCACTGCCTTCTAGCAAGCTCACTGAATCGTTTACCAATCTTCGCCTCCTATTCAGCGATCGCTCCACACACGATCGTCATCCAAATTACACCGTCCGTTTTGGTAACGATCCTGCAAAATAGAGATTAAAGTCGCCCCAATCAATTCTCCTCAAAGGCATCATGGTACGCATCGGAAAATCGATTTGGAACCGCTTTTTGCGCCTACTGTTGCGTCCAAAGCGATTGGCAATTTTTGAAGCTTGCCTGATTGGATTAGTGTCAGGACTGGCGGCGCTCTTGTTAGCGCAAGGAGTTGGCTGGCTCGGCGGATGGCGGCAGCAGGCAACCCATTTGATCCCGGCATATCTGGCGCTACCTCTGATTGGATCGCTGGGTGGATGTTTGTCTGGATTGATCGTCGATCGTCTAGCTCCAGCCGCGAGTGGCAGCGGCATGACCGAAGTAAAGGCGGTACTCGCGAACGTTCCGATGCCCCTAAATCTTCGCATTGCACTGGTGAAGTTGGTCAGCGCCACGCTTGTCCTTGCGGCTGGAATGCCCCTTGGACGAGAAGGACCAACCGTACAAATCGGGGCAGCGTTGGCAAGTCAACTGACTCGATGGTTCCCCACATCACCCGATCATCGTCGTCAAATTCTCGCCGCCGGAGCGGGAGCAGGACTTGCTGCTGCGTTTAATGCGCCGATCGCAGGCGTTTTATTTGTCGTCGAAGAACTGCTGCAAGACGTGTCTGGAATCACGCTAGGAACCGCGATCCTGGCTTCGTTCATCGCGTCGGTGGTCGCTCGCATTAGTGGTTCGCACAATCTCGATTTAGATTTGCATCTGGTCGCCTCCAACACCAGCTTTTCTGCTCCTGAGATTCCCTTTTACCTGCTGCTTGGAGTTCTGGCAGGTGGTCTTGGTGTGCTGTTCAATCGCTCAATTCTGACCAGTTTGACCTTGTACCGCCGTCTCAATGTGAGCTTACCCTGGCGAGTCGGATTTGCGGGACTCATGACCGGAATTGCCTTCGCTGCCTTACCCGATCTCTTTCGAGACAATGCGGGACTGAGAGAAATGCTCCTAACGGGGAATGCAGACTGGCAACTCGTCGCGATCGTCTTTTGCGTCCAATTTTTTCTGATCGTCGCTACCTATGGTTCTGGCGCACCAGGGGGATTGCTGATTCCCAGTATGGTTCTGGGTGCAGCATTAGGCTACTTAGTTGGCGTTGGAGAACACCAGATTTTGGGGTTAAGTCTAGCAACCACTTATGCCCGAGTGGGAATGGCAGCCTTTTTCTGTGCGGTTGCCCGGACTCCAATTACTGCGGTCATCATCGTGTTTGAAATGACCGCTGACTTCAATTTAGTATTGCCGTTGATGATTGTCTCTGTAACTTCTTATCTGATTGCAGAATTGTTTGAAGAAGGTTCACTCTATGATGATCTGCTTGAATTTAAAGGCATTCACCTAACCGAAGAAACGACTGCTCAAGATCCTTGGACAGATCTCACCGCATCGGATGTGATGCAGCCCAGAGTCGAAACGCTCTCTAGTCAAATGCGGCTCGAAGAAGCGTTGCAGGCGTTTTCTCAGTCTTCCCATCGCACCTTCCCGATCGTCGAGAGCAACAAGCTAGTCGGCATTCTCACTCAAAAAGATATTGCTAACCTTTCTGTGCGCGGATTAAACAGCGAGAATCTGGTGAGCGATCTGATGACCCCCGATCCCGTTCGCATTGACCCAGAAGATACGCTTGCCTACGTGCTGCATTTACTCGATCGACATGATCTCAGCAGCTTACCCGTTGTAGAAGGACGGCGATTGGTTGGGATTATTACCCGCAGCGACATCATCCGCGTTGAAGCGGCGTATCTCAACAACGAAAATCTCACGGAACCCAAGGCAGAGCGATCACACCTGATTCATCAATCTCGATCGCCAGAAACGGGGCAAGGAAGGATTCTCGTGCCGTTGAGTAACCCAAAAACATCGCTGACGCTCCTAGAAATGGCAGTGGCAATTGCCCGCGATCGCAACTATGAAATTGAATGTTTGCAGGTGATTGTCGTACCCAAGCATCATGCGCTTGCAACAACGCCAGTGAAAACAGCAGAAGGTCAAAAACTACTAAAGCAGGCAAGTCGTTTGAGTCAAGCGTGGCGAGTTCCGATTCATACTCAGATTCGAGTAGCGCACGATTTGTCAGGTGCCATTCTAGAAACGCTCAAAGAGCGACACATTGATCTCGTCGTCATGGGTTGGAAAGGAAGTACAACCACGCCGGGACGGGTGTTTAGTCGCGTGGTCGATACCATGATTCGACAGGCTGCTTGTGAAGTAGTGTTGGTGAAGCTAAGCGATTCCTTTGGAGCTGCACAAAGCGCGAACCGACTTGAGCGATGGTTGGTGCCGATGGCAGGTGGACCCAATGCCCAAGAAGCGGTTCGATTGCTGCCTGCATTGATGTCTCTGAGTAAAACCGCACAAATCCGGTTATTTCACGTATACGATGCTTCAGAAGAGCGCAAAACTGATGACGCGGGGTTAGACACGGAAGCAGTTTTGACAGCCGCCGCTCAGTTCCTTAAACCTCATACGAATGCCTCTATTTTGACAACTTCAGTCTGCGCTGATTCTGTACCTGCGGCAGTGCTAAGTTATGCCAAACAAGATCAAAGCGATGTCATTGTTTTGGGTGCGAGTCGAGAGGGCTTGCTGCAACAAATGCAGCAGGGAAATATTCCCGCCGTGATTTCTCGCCAAAGCACCTGCACTGTGATTTTGGTGAGAGCATCTTGAAGCTGAAAAGGTGCGATCGTAGGGCAACGCTACTCTGGGAATTTGTTCTCGTCTTGAAACTTTTCATAGAGAAACGAAGAGAGTTCTTGATTCAGTAACCCTGTCCGAACCAAATCTGCGTAGGTGTCGGCTTCGATCGCAATCAGTTCACTGTGTAACTGTTGAGTGATCCAGTCTCGAATCGCCGAATTTTCTACTTCAAATCGACTGATTTCTGTTTGTAAATGCCGTAATTCTTCCTGAATCATCGCTTCTGAGTCGCGATAGATCTCTGGGTCAATATTCGGGCGCGCTTCAACTTCACTTAAGTGTTGTAGCACTCGACTCAGTGCCATATGCCGAGCGATCGCTTCTGCATACTTCTGACGCAGCGGCTGACTGCCGAGCAGCTTCAATGCCGTCATCAACGGTTGAATGCTCAATCCTTGAACGAGTAGCGTAAACAAAACCGCACCAAAAACGGTTGCAATGATCGCATCTCGATCGCCTAAACTTCTTGAAACACTCAGAGCAAGCGCGATCGAAACCGAGCCGCGCACTCCACCCCACCAGAGCACCGTTTGCTCTTTGATCGGAATCCGAATTTTAATCAGGCGATTGCTAAACCATCCCAATCCATAGATCGCGATCGCGCGAGTCAGAAACATCATCATCACTGTCACCGCGATGATGCCAAAGTTTTTTCCCAAACTCGTAAAGTGAATCTGATCCCCAATCAACAGAAATACGATCGAGTTCACAAAAAACGATAAAAACTCCCAAAATGCCGTCACAATCACTCTTGTCCGAGGACTCATGCCAATTTGAGAGCCGAAGTTGCCCAAAATTAACCCGGTGGCAACCACCGCAATCACCCCCGATCCTCCCAAATCTTCAGCAAGTAAATATACTCCATAGGCAGAAACGAGCGTTAATGATTGCTCGACCAAGGGCAAATCAAATCGCTGCGTGATATAGGAAATTCCAAACCCGATCGTGCTGCCGATCCCGATCCCAATTCCAACCACCTGCACAAACTCAAGCAAAATAGATTGCGGCGTTAGCTCACTCGCTCCATACGCCATTGCTGACAAAGCACTAAACGCAACAACCGCCATGCCATCATTAAATAGACTCTCGCCTTCCATGACCGTTCTCAGTCGTTTATCTGCGCCCAGTTCTCGAAACAAGGCGGTAACAGAAACTGGGTCAGTAGCAGAGAGACACGCCCCGATCAACAAGGCGATCGGCAGTGCGACGTTCGCAAACTGGTTAAGTCCGATCGCAACTCCTGCAACCGTAATGACAACACCCCCGATCGCATAGAGACAAATAGGAAAGAAGTCACGTTTTAAGTCTGACCACTGCAAGTTCCAAGCTGCTTCAAACAGCAGTGGCGGCAGAAAAATCGATAAAATTAGCCCTGGCGAGAGTTCCACTAACCGAATATCGACGAAGGCTAAACCTAAACCGACGATGACCAATAAAAGGGTGTAGGGAATCCGATGGAGCCAGCTTATAATCTGGGGTAGCGTGGCAACGCCGAGAGAGACCGCAAGCACTAAAAGAAATTGCTTCAAGTTGACCGCAATTTCATGTGGGTTTAGCTGTCCAGCTTCAGATGAAGTTTGTTGAATGAGTAGCGTTGTGGCATCAAGAAACATAGAGATGATTTGGAGTTAGCTGAACCGTTTTTTCGTCTTGGGAGTGACGAAACGAATGCACTTTGTTACATATAACCGGATGTGCAGTGGAATAATTTGTCCACAGCAAAGAGAGCACAGAGCGACAGACAAGGAGCGGCTTGCACAGGCGTTAATAGCATGAAGCAAATTGATTATTGCTGACTGAGAGCAAGCGATCGAGCCGTCACATCTGTACATTGTAGATGAATTAACACAGGTTCCTTTCGGAAGCTGGCGATCGATGAGCATTCTGACCCTTTGAGTTAAATCTTTAATCTCTTTCAGACTCTCGCGGTACGACGAAACTAGCCGTTGACGGGAATGCTTTGATGATTCTTTAACTGTCCTTCTCTTTAGGGGAAAAGCTATTCTTCGTCTTCCGAAGCGGTTACAGAGCTTTTTGCTGGAACGACTAACCGTTGTCCCCGCCCCCGGCGGCAAGTCATGGGGCACCAATCGCCAAGCTCCTTCTGCACAAACGATCTAGCGCCCAGCTTTGGAGGATGGCTTCCCCCGGGAGGGGACTGGGTAAGCGCGCCCTCCACTGAACATCTCACGCAAACTACGAGCATGTCATGACGCAACCAGAAACAATGCAAGGGCGAATGCGTTCTGCCACTTTCCTTGAACAACGGCAGCAATCACAGCAGCACTGAACAGTCCCTGTCCCACATAAGCCGCAGTCCGGTATCCTGACCATCTTGCACTTAACATTGCTTCAAACATTGCTCTAATTACTCTTTACCGTTTTGCTGAGTTCGTGCCTCGGCAAGCGCCCTCAAAGAACCTCCGATACTGCGAGGCTTTGGGGCATTCCCCTGACCCACGGGCCACCCTTCACGCTGATGAACACGATCGCCATCCGTTTCCTCAGTCTGATCGTGAAAGAGAATCTGCTGGGTTGGAAAAGGCAGGTCGATTCCGTTCGCTGTAAGCTTATTTTTAATGGCTGTAAGAACGCGGTCTTGCAGTTCGAGAGTCTCAGCGCGGCGCGGCGGTTTAATCCACCAACGGGCACGGATGTTTACCGAACTTCCTGCTAACTCCATCACGATCGCATCGGGAGCAGGTTGCTCTAACACTCCATCAGTTTCACGCATCGCCTCTAAAATCGATCGCTTTGCTTCATCAATATCATCGCCATAGCCAATTCCAATGTCATACTGCAAGCGTCGGTGCTCAAATGCTGTGTTGACCGTCACCGAGTTTGTAAATAGCTCTGAATTCGGAATCACAATGCGACGACCATCATAAGTGCGAATCGTAGTTGCCCGCGTTTGAATACTTTCGACCGTGCCCTCAAAATTCTTGAAGACAATCTGATCATCGATTTCAAACGGCTCAGTCAACAAAATCAAAATGCCTGATAGGAAGTTTTGTAAGATGTCTCGAAACGCAAAACCAATGGCCACTCCACTGATTCCCAATAGTTGAACCAAGTCTCCTGCTTTGAGTGAAGGAATCACGATCGAGAGAGAAATGAACAGTCCCGTAAGAATGGTTGCACCCTGCGCCAATCGTCCTAGCACTAGCCCTAGATTACGAGCATTGCGGCGATCGCGGGTTAAATTTCTAACAATTCGCTTGATTGCCCTTGCAACGAAAAAAAACACCGCAAAGACAACCAACGCCAAGACAAGATTAGGCAGTAAGACAATGAAGTCATTCACCATCGACTGTACCTTAGCCCAAAGCTCCGATACTCCTGTATTCATGCTATCAATTGAGAAGGTGACTCACTGTAATCAACGTCAGTAAAATAATCTTCTACCTACAGAGATTAATCTGTAACTCTAACGATGGAGCCATTCAAATACGCTTAGAGAAGCAACAGCGCCTACGAAATTTGCTGCAATTCCGCTCATATTTGCCATCGCGACCATGATATCGATCGACCGAATCATGCGAGTCGGGTCGTAGATAGCAACACCTTGCGGTTGAGAGATCGCCTTTGAAAGCAATACTCCCAGCGTGGCTCCACCGCCTAGAATGGTTAGCAACATTCCAACTAAGCCCACGATCGCGCCCAAGCGCAACACGTTCATCACCTCTGATTTCGCAGGATGTTTCATAGTGTCTGCATGACGCAAACGTTTTGAAAATCGCGTTTGTAGAAAGGCAAGATAGATTCCACCTAAGAGCGCTAGGATTCCACAAACTGCCCAAAAAATCCCGACACCGATGCCGGGAGCCGTTCCTGGATTCACATTGACCCCAACACCGGGTAAAACTGCTGTATTCTGGCTAAAACTACGACCTGCGATCGCGAACATCAGCAACAGTACAGAAATCGCTCCAAAGCCAATCTGAAGAGAGAGACCAACCCATCCGGTTAAGCGTAAAACGTTGCCTATTCTCTCGAGCTTTGCCTCAAGTGACTGCTTTTCAGCCATCTGCATAAAAGTACTCCATTGCTTGGTGTGGTTCTGAGTTTTACGATTCCTTTAGGGCTGCGCTCTGCGCTAATCAGGCTCAATTCGGCTGACTAACGCTGACCAACCATGTATTGATTTGCCGCTTGCTCTGCGATCGGTGTCGCCCTACCCTGGCTGACCAGTGCCTGATAAATCAACGCGGCAACTTCTCCACGAGTAGCAGGCTGATTCGGATTCAGCAGTCTGAGATTGGGATGATTGACCACAATTCCGGCTCTTGTCGCGGCAGCAACATCATTCACTGCATACTGAGGAATCTTGTCAGCGTCCAGATAGTAATCCCGCAGCAAGCTATAAGCAGATCTTTGCATTGCTGGCTGGGCTGCTTTCAATGGAGCAGTCGCAGTTGGCTGAGTGGCTTGGGGAGAGGTTCCTAAAGGAGTAGAAGCCGCATCAGCAGGTGCAGGACGATTGACAAAGGGCTGCATCAACGCAAGCATTGCCATCGGGATTACCCTTGTTCTTCTCGTGGCTTGAGGACGAACAGGTTGAGCAGCATTCGCCTGTACAGCAGGAGCTTGATTCGTTGAGTTGAGAACAGCCGCAACGGGTTGGGTTGCGCCCCGCAGGTTTAGATTTCTGGCAAGTGATGCGATCACTTCAACTTTCGTGACGGGCTGCTGAGGGCGAAAATATCCACCCGGATATCCATTCATGAACCCCATTTCATAAGCAGACTCGATCGCTGGGGCTGCCCAGTTACCTTGCGGAACATCTTTGTATACGCTGCCGCTTGCAATCTGTCGTTCTTTTTTTTGATTAAAAGCATCCTGAATGATGGCAGCAAACTCATCGCGATCGACGGCTTGTTGGGGGCGGTAGGTTCCATCGGGATAACCGCTCACGATATTCCGCTGCGCCAGCGATTGAATGAAGGGTTGTGCCCAATAGTTTTGGGTATCTGGAAAAGCGGTGTTAGATGCGGCAATCGCTGGAGTCGAGGTTGGTACTGCGATCGTGGCGATCGTTCCTACGCTCAATCCTGCTAATATTGCTCCACTAAGAAAAGTTTTTTGAAAAATGTAGGACATAATGCTTCCTCCTAATATATTTTTTAAGCCTGATTAACTTAATCTGAGCGCTCTAAGATTACCTTTCCTATCGCTGGCTTCCCTCCATCAAACGATAGAGGGTTTGGAAAACCTTCAAAAAACAGGTTTTTAAGTTACGGTTTGACCTAGAAGAAGATCACGGCTGCGAATCAGTATTAGAATCGGCTCTAACTTCTGTGATTTTACCCACTTGAAAAATTAATCTAAACTGCTGTCCTGTTTCTCGTTTTAGAAAAGCTTCCAACAATCGGACTTGTTTGGGAGTGATCGGATCTATTGCTTGCACGTTCAAACGAACTTCGGGTGGATTGATCAACCAATTGGTATCAATGTTGACTAGCTCTAAACGCTGAAAGGTGACGGTTCGATTGAGCAGTGCGGATTCCAAGCTTGCTTCCAGCCGAGACTGACGGATCAACCTCACAAAACTTACACTAAGTGGAACGATCAGCAAACCTGTCAAAACGAGGGTGATCATTAAAGGCTTCCGCACCCGTTCTAGCGGAGAGCAACCTGTGATCAAGAAGGCGATCATACAGGCAAGAACGATGCCGAGCAAGTTCGTCAAATACAGTAAAGTTGCTCCTAAGCTGAGTGACCAATTTGCATGAGACACTCCCAATCCAACCACGCAAATCGGCGGCATCAGAGCAACCGCGATCGCCGTTCCCGCCAAACTAGCCGAAATTTTGGGCTGAAGCTTTGCATATCCGCTAATTCCTCCTGCCGCGATCGCAATCCCCAAATCTAATAAGGTGGGTTTAGTCCGAGAGAGAATTTCACTTCCAAAACTGGATAAACCAGAAACAAGACCGAGACTGTAAGCAATTCCAACCGCTAGCAAAGTTCCAACACTGAGGGCAATTAGGCTTTGTCGAAAGAGTTGAATATTTGCGGTGAGAGCGCTGAACGCCAAGGCTCGGATCGGCAGCATGAGGGGTGCGATAATCATTGCTCCGATGATGACCGCAACACTGTTAGAGAGAAGTCCCAACGTAGCGATGATACAAGACCCAATAATTAGTGTTAAATAAGTTAGATTCGGGGCTGCTTCATCCAAAAACTCGGTTTGGAGCTTGTGTTGTTGGTCGGGTTCTGCCTGAAGTCGCCTGAATTTGTATAAGCGATCGCGAACATTGCTGAACAAAGCTGTCTCTCCGTTTTTTACAATTGCATCATTAAAAGAGCGTGTTTAGTGATTAGGTCTCCATCGATTATCGTCAAACTCCTTGAGATCTTGTCTTGCTCAATCAGCGGACAAAAGTGAAACTAACATAAATTTGGATTCAGTCGCACGATCGCTTCTGTCTTTTAGAAAAGATAGAAGCGATCGTCGCTCTCAATCTCTAGAGCAGTTTCGCTCAAAGACAAAACGGCACATCAAATTTTGTGCAGGTCGATCGGTTAGATAAGATCAATCTATTGAAGGTGAACGTTTTGGTTGCAGCTTATTCTTGTTGATCACCACTTCGGTCTCGACCGTACACAATAAGGTGATCCAATCGCTCAAAACTGAGGCTGAAATTTCACTGACGATCGAGAATCCTACGGCTTCATAATTGCAAGATCTCAGTTAGCTTAAATCGATGGAAATCCAAGTCGATAGATGATTGCAGACAAATTGCCCAGAGAGCACTTGCTAGAAAAATGTACATCACAATTTATCTCGTAATCAACCGATTCACACATCAAATCAAACACTCGACCTTTAGGGTAGTAGTTGATGAGCCACACTATCTTGATTTTTCTGTCTGACATCGCCGCGATCGCGTCGTTAGAAAGAAGCTGCGATCTAGTTCGAGTGACCTTTTTGTCGTACCGCAAATATCAGCACGATCGTGGCTAAATTTGTGGGGATCGCAAGTCCATTTTGGCTTGTAAGTCGCTTAGGACATCATTGTGGAGGCGCACGATTGAATCGAGATTGAATCGAACAGAGAAATCTAAAGCAGACGAACTGTTGCTCAAACTAGCAAAAATGTAGGTTCAAAGTGAAGCAAACACTAGAGCTAGTGATAGCAGTCGAGACTCAGAGACCGCCTAACCAGAAGCCGTTCAATGACTCAATGGTCAATCACAGGATGCAATTGATTGATTATGTTGGAGCGGCTGTTCTTCTCAGCATCGTGGTCGTTGCGATCTCAATGCTTGCTGCCCGACTCAAATAAGCATGATATAGAGGCTCAAAGAAATGAACTTTAAACGAATTCTGGTCGCCATTAATCATTCTCCGTTAACATCCATCGTGTTCGATCAAGCGCTTTATCTAGCACACCAGGAGCAAGCTCATTTGATGATTCTCCACTGTATTGCAGATACTGCTGGATTTAGTCAAGGGATCGAATCAGCGAGTATGTATGGACTCTATCCAAACAACACCGCATTCTCTCAATTCCTCAACACCGAAACGATTCAGTCTGAGAATCATGAGGCTGAGTCTTGGCTACAAGAATATTGCCAGCAGGCCACGGCTCTGAATGTGCCAGTAGAGCATCAATACCAGTTTGGTGATCCAGGGGCAACCATTTGCAGCGCCGCTCAACAGTGGAACGCCGATCTGATCGTCTTAGGTCGGCACGATCACGCTGCGATCGCAGAGTTTTTCACAGGTAGCGTCAGTAACCATGTGTTGCATCATGCGAATTGTTCTGTCTTAGTGATCAAAAAAGATAGCTATAGCCTCGTCGTCGAGCCGCAACTGGAATTGGAACCCCCTCAAGTCACTCCCCTACATTAGGAACTTAAACCATGATCGCCAATACGCTGACCACAAAAAACAACACGCTGAGTCCAGAACTGCTCCACAAAATGGATGCCTACTGGCGCGCCGCTAACTATTTGTCTGTTGGGCAAATCTACCTCTACGACAACCCATTGCTAAAGGAGCCGCTGAAACTTTCGCACGTCAAACCGCTGGTGGTTGGACATTGGGGGACGACACCGGGGCAGAAC
>JBBRPT010000087.1:0-23270 GCA_038227635.1 Leptolyngbyales cyanobacterium
ATTTTGTCTCGGCTGATAGCGGGTGTTCGAGGGGAATGGCTCAAAGTTTTGCTTTCGATTCTATGGGTAGCTGCCTGAACTTTACAATCGCTTGAGGGCGTTCGCGTAAATTGTTATTTTGTTTTAAGCCTGAGTAGTTACAGCTAAGAACTTTTTGGCATTATTCATCAACATGGGGACTCCATATTTGTTTTACGTGAGCAGAGTTCCCACAGCATTTTTCTGCCGTTTTTGCCGTTTTCTTTACATGAATGCCTTCTTTTTTCCTAGACTTCTTGCTACACAGTGTTTTTGAGACTTTACAAGAACAAACTCGCTGACAAACGCAAAGTGAAGGGAATCGTTAATTTTTCCTAAAGTTTAGAGAATCCTTGAAATTGCAGATCTTCCCCCAGCTCAGCTCGTACTCAGCTTCTTTCAATAGACGTTGAGAGGGTAAATGATTTTTCTGAGCAGCAGAGAGGAACTGCTTCAGCAAGCCTTCTAAGAGTTCGATCCGAGCTTTTTCAAAAGCGAGTTCAAATTTGTGAATTTCTAATAGATTTGGTTCTGGCTTTGGCTTGGTTCTAGGTTCACTAGTTCGTTTTATTTTGGGAGGAATAAGCTCAGAAATAAAATATATTTTGGATGCACCTTCATAAGTTTTACATGTCACCATTTCACCTTCAACCTTGACCACTTCGACCGATTGACCAAAACCAGGTGAATTCTCACGAGTTACAGAGACAATCATGCCTGGTAGGAGGGTAAGTTTTTTTGAAGTGGCTTTGCGAGGTGAAGGCTTTGCGCCCTTATACTCCTCTGAACTGCGAGCAAGTTTCATATACTCTCTCGCTGTACGTTCAGGAATTTTGCAATTGGTTTTGAGCCAGGGTATCCACTCGCCATGCGCTAGTAATCCTTTCGCCCGTATCAACAGCATTCCGCACATATACATATCCCTTTGCATGTGTGCTAAATCTATTTTAAGAGCTAAGGCAGTGAGATCTTGAATCTGCTGAGGTCTTGGCATGGTGGTCAATAGAGTCAATGTCGAGTTGGGCACCGAAAATTCGGCAAAGTTTGAGTTAATAGCGTGGTTAACTATCCGCGATATCTGCCACAAACGTTTGGGCTGGCTCGATCGCTACACTGATCACAGGCTCTAACATCGGAATCTCGTCCACTTCTGGCAATTTTTCCAAAGTCAGCCGCAGTTGACTCGACCCAGACAATAGCTTCAACAGGTTGGGTTTGGGGTCGTGTAGGAGATAGATCATCCGATCGTGAATCTGCCACTCGGCATCATCAGAGATAATTTGCAGAGAGTCCGATCGCTCGACCAATAACGGCATCAGGCTTCCCGCTTCAATCAACGCCTTGAGATGGGCTTGCTGCCCGTCAAATCTCTCTTCTTTGAAAGTGGTTTCCCCTAGTTTGACTGCTCCATCGTTCAGATGTTGGTTCCAAACTTTCAGCACAATTTGTGAGCTAAACGCCTGCTGAATCTTGCTGGTTGAACCGCTAACTTGAGAATCGCGAGGACAAATCGCCAAGACTCTAGGCGGATTGAATTCTTCAACGGCTCGCTGGGCGACGACCCAATTTACCTCACCATTATTGGTCATTGCTAAAAACGTGCCGACTTTAGACAGCCCCGCTTCTTCTAACACGTCAGCATCCAGAGCGCTGCTAATAAATATTTTGAGATTAGACTGAAGCTCTAATGGGTAGGAATCAGGATCGGTGTCAATCAGCGCAACGGGTTCGTCTCGCTCTAAAAACAACCGCGCAATCAGCAAACTTAACGGACTGCATCCCACAATCACTGCCCCTGTTTCAGCTTCAGACGTGATTTGCAGCAGATCTGCAGCCCATTGAGCCGTTAATGCCTGAATGACAACGGTGAGAATAATCGTCAGAAACACAAGTGCTTTAATTGAATCGCCACCATTAATGCCTCGCTGAGTCAACAAAATTGCAAACAGAGATGCAACAGAAGCCGCAATAATGCCTCGCGGCGCAATCCATCCTAAAAAAATCTTTTGTCGCCAGTTGAGATCACTATTCCAAGTGCAAAGCCAAACGCTGAGAGGACGAACAATCAACATCAGCGCCAATACTGTAAAGAGTCCGCCCCAGCCCAACGCGAGAATGCCTGCGATCGACAAATCTGCTGACAATAAAATAAACAGCACTGAGGTCGCCAAAATGGTGAGCTGCCCCTTAAATCGCTTGAGCATCCGTTCTTCAGGCAGGGCAGAGGCTCTAAGGACAATTCCGGCAACGACGGTTGCCATCAGTCCCGCTTCGCTGCGGAGCATTTGCGCCAACCCAAACAGACCCCACAAGCCAGCCAATACCACCAGATTCTTTAAGTCTTCTGATAAAAACGTGGCGCGTTTGAGAATAAAGCCAAGCAACCAGCCGCCCCCTGCGCCGATCGTGGTGCCAAGTCCGACTCGGATGCCTAAATCACTCGCTACTGTCAACGGGTCAGGGTTGCCGTTCAGAAGCACATTCAGCACGACGACTGCCAAAATTGCGCCTACCGGATCGATTAGAACTCCCTCCCCTTCGAGAATAGTGGCAACTTGACGATCGACATTCACCTGTCGCAGCAGCGAATTAATCACGACTGGTCCCGTTACAACGACGAGCGACCCATAGAGAAACGCGATCGCCCAGGGAAACTCACTCAACCAATGGGCTGCCATGCCACCGCCAACCAGGGTGATGAGTGTCCCGATCGTGACTAAATTCCGCAAACTGCCAGACACTCTACCTAAGTCTCGCAACTGCAGATTGAAGCCGCCTTCAAACAAAATCACCGCCACCAGCAAAGACACTAAGACTTCTAAGCCATTGCCCAAGCGATCGGGGTGCAGCACGCCTGTTGCACTTGGACCCAGCACAATGCCAAATATCAGCAAAAAAACAATACCTGGAATCTTGACAAACTCCGCCAGCACTTGAGCACCAATTCCTGCAATCACAGTGATGACGATTTGCAGCGTAATGTCGAGTGGAGCATCCATAAGTGATTAAAGGTCAAGCGTTGGGATTAGACTTCGTTGGGATCGATGCCCATCTGACGTAGCCGTTCAGCGAGTCGATCCGCCCGTTGCTTCTCTCGTTCAGCGCGTTCGTCGCCTGTGGATAATAGATTTCCCTGATCATCCCACCAGCGCAGCCACGGAAGCTCCATTGACTCATGTTCTCCTCGCCAAATGCCTAACTCAACGCCCATCGGGGGAATGGGAAAATGTCCGCGCTTGTTAGCAGCGATCGGCTGATAGCGACTATCGACAAGATGATATAGCTCGATCAAGCTTCTACTACAGTCATAAATGCCATAAAACGGAATCCGAATTGCCTGTTCATAAACCCAAAATTTACCTGTGACGGGCGTTTGATCTCGTTCTTCGCTGCCATCTCCAGACACAAATTCTAAAACAATCAGGGGCGCAACGTATTCTTGCCACAGCACATAGGAGCGACGAAACACCCCCTTCAGCATCGGTGAAACGTTAGGCACATAAAACCAGTCGGGTGGCTCGGCTCCTTTTTCAGGAGGCTCGGTCAATCGCCAATAAATGCCGCAATCTTGACCGATGCAATACTGTCCGTCGGGGTGAAGTCTCTGCAAGACAGGGCGAATTGAGTCAGTTAGAAGGCTACTTTGAGGATGTTCTTGAAAGTTTTTCACAAAGGTGCCGTCTGACTCTGGAAGCTGAGTGTGGTCAGGGAGCGTCTTGAGCGTAAACTCAGATTGGGTTGCCGTCATAGAAATGCCCTTCACCATTGGGAGCTTGAGTCTATTGTATTGACTTTAGAGGCGGAACTGATGACCTATTTCAGCAGCAAATAATAAAGCTGTCCGGTGGCGTTGACCAGTCCTGCCCGATCACCCGCTTGTTGACCAGTGCCCATAAAAATATCGACGCGACCTGCACCAATAATGGCACCGCCCGTATCTTGATCCAATACAAAACGGCTGACGGAACGCTGTTCTAGTAATTTGTTTGCAGTCAGAATCGGCAGTTGAGTTTGAATCAGGGCGATCGCTCCCGGCGGCATTAAAGATTTATCGGTGGCGATCGAGCGCTCTGCTGTCACCGGAACGCCTAAACTTCCCATCGCGGGAGCACCTTGAGTATTTTGAAAGAAAACAAATCGCCGATTGCGAGGCAAATAAACATCTAATTCGTCGGGATGTTGCTGAAAATAGTTCACTACATTAGGCAGATTCAACGCTTCAAGGCGGAGCTTGCCATCTTTAACCAATTCTCGCCCGATGCCTGTGTAGGGTTGATTGGTGTGTCCGGCAACGCCGATCGTCATCACGCTACCATTTGTTAGTTGCAGTCGAGCCGAGCCTTGCACCTGCACGAGAAACGCTTCTAGGCGATCGGGCAACCACACCAGTTCTAATCCACGCAGCAGTCCTTTATTAGATTGCAGCCCGTCTTTGCCTTCTAGCTCAAGACGAGTGGGGTGAGGCGGTTTCAATTTAGTGAGGTCGGGCGATCGATAGAGCGGATAGCGATAGTCTGCGGTGCGAACTCGGCTCGCTTTATGAACGGGTTCAAAATACCCTGTGAATGACACCGTTCCCTGATTGTCTTTGCCCGTAGATTGATAGAAGACAAATTCTCGCCCGATCGCAGTCTGCAACTCCTGAGCAGAGCGAGACGCAAGAATGAGTTGCTTAAACCGTCTGAGACTGCGATCAACGCGATTGTGCGTGACTCCTTTCACTGGATAGGTTTGATAAGCCCGAACTGCCTGAGGGGTTTGCAAATAGCGCAAGCTGTGATCGATCGCCGTTAGCAATGGCTGACGATCGCTCAAACGCTGCCACAGTTGATCGTCAAAGCTGTTGGGCGTTTGAGCCGCAGGCTTAAGCGGAATGGTCGGTGCAGAGACCGGACTCGGAGTGGGCAGAGTGGGCAACGATCGAACCGGACTGATCCACACCGACATCCCCAATGTCACCAACGCCAAAAAGCATGAGCCTCCAACGGGTTGCAAGTTTTTCATTCTGTTGAACCTCGACTTTATCCATTAGGCAGCATAGCAAAGTGCCTTCTAATCACTACTCAAGCACCTCATTGAGACCCTTAGTCAACCCCGACTCCCGACCGTCTAAACCCATTAAATGTTGCTGACCATTCGTTTTTCGAGTGCTAAGATTGCACCGACTTTTTGATTGAAATTCTTAGAGATTCCCAATGGCTCAGTTGCAAAGAATTGTGATCACTGATTCTCAAATCGCTCAGCAGCAGATTTCTTTGACGATCGAGCAGCAGCATTATTTAAGTCACGTCCTCAGGTTGCGATCGGGCGATCAGTTTATCGCTCTAAACGGACAAGGACAAAGCTGGTTAGCGTCTTTAGCCTCCGATCAAGCCTACATTCTAGAACCCATTCACGCCCAGTCTGAGCTGCCGATTTCCGTCACGTTAGTTTTGGCACTTCCCAAAGGAAACGGGTTCGACGAGGTTGTGCGGCAAGCGACAGAATTGGGCGTGGCTTGCATTGCGCCTGTGATCAGTGAGAGAACGCTGCTCAATCCGAGTGCCAACAAGCTAGAACGCTGGCGACGCATTGCCCAAGAAGCCGCAGAGCAGTGTGAGCGTCAAATCGTTCCTGAAATTTTAGACCCCATTTCCTGGAGCGATCGGCTCAAAATAGAATCGTCTACCACTAACACCTGCCGCTTAATCGGGCTGGCACGGGGCAACCCGCCACATTTATTGGACTATTTGGATCGATCGGGTTGTCCCTCTATCACCCTTGCAATCGGTCCTGAAGGCGGCTGGACAGATGCCGAAATTGAAGGCGCGATCGCAGTCGGGTATCAGCCTATTTCTCTTGGTCGTCGCGTGCTTCGATCGGTCACGGCTCCGATCGTTGCACTCTCTCTAGTTGCAGGAGTCGTTGAAAAAGTTAAGACTGAAGAGTAGAAACATAACCCTTCGGTCTGAGTCAATCATGCTGAATCAAATCGCTTCCGCCTTTGATCGCCAAGACTATCGCACTGCCGCAACGCTACTCAAAGAATTCTTGCAGCAATCGCCTCACAACCCCTTTGGTCAGTTTTATCGCGGACGGCTCTATGAAGTGTCTGGCAAATTGGAGGCAGCCGAAGAAATTTATCGGCGGTTGCTGCGCGATGTAGCCAACCCTAAAGTCGCGGCTCAGGCTCGACAAGGCATTCAGCGGCTTGAAGCCTTGGCTCAAACTCGTCAACAAACTGCGATCGCTGAAGCCACTGCAGATCCTCAGAATGCTGAACTAGGAATGTTGGTTTTAGAAGCCATCAGCAGCGACATCCGCACAACATCCGCGCAAAACTTTGCTCGAATTATGAAGCTAGATGCCTACACCGCGCGGTTACAGCTTCCTCATCGCGGCTGGCGGCTTTATCGAACAGGCGCGATTGGAGAACTTCAACTCTATGGGCAGCAGCTTAGAGACGCTGAGGTTCCAGCATTTTGGGCACCATTAACTGCGATTCAGAGCCTGCAAGTCTTTCAAGTTCAATATTTTCAATGCTATCAGCCTAACGCGATCGCTATTTGTCAAAATGAGCACGACCAATTGGGGTCTCTAAGTTTCGATTGGGCAGAAGTAACCCAACGTATTGAAGGACGATTGCCGATTTTTGAGCACGTTGTGGATACCGATGCTCGACAAAGGACGCAGCGACAGCGTAAAGAACAAACCCAAGACTATGCTCATATCTGCGATCTGCATCTTCCTAAACGACACTGCATCTTGCGAATCTGCGATTTGAGGTATCAATTCCATCAAGGGATCGCGTTTTCAACCCTAGATGCCGCTGCTGAGCAAACCACCAATCGCATTCAGTGGAATCATTTACTTGCGTTTCTCAACTATCAACTTCCTGGGAGACCGATTCGGTCAGAGTTCACGCCCTTTGCAGAAACCGCGATCGAGTTTCCTAACCTGCTCAAGCGCCTTAAGTCTCACATTCATCTATTGGGTCAAGATACTAGCCCCTGGAATCCTGCCTTTCATCTCTATAGCGGACTAGCGTTCTCAAAAAATCTCTAAAGTTTAATCCCTGAGATGGAGGCTTAACCTAAACCCGATTAACGAGAATATTAATGAAAGAACTAAAGAACAGTTAGGTTAAAAAATTCTATGAAAATTGTTCGTTTCATCTTAGCGATCGTCTTGCCGCCTCTAGCTGTTTTTCTCAACAGTGGCATCAGTTCAGCGTTTCTGATCAACATACTGCTAACTCTTTTAGGTTGGGTTCCTGGCATCATTCACGCGATTTGGGTGCTTCAAAAAACCGAAGAGCGCAGAACCGAAGTTTATTAAGGCTTAAAAAACACCCCAGGTCTCACGATCGGGGTGTTTTTTGTGAATCGACTAGAAACTTAATCTGAGGAACGTGGATTTATTAAGGTGAAACTTCTCACTCTCGCCCTCTCCCCAAGGAGAGGGAACAAGGCTCTAACTCCCTTCTCTCTGGGGATGAGGGTGAAAGACGCTCGCAAATCCTACAGGTTATTTAATCTACGATCCTTAGTTTAACTTCATGCCGCGTGCCATATCTAAGTAAGAGTTCATATTTGCGCCAGGGCGACGACGACTGCCATTGCTGGTGGGCATCAGATATTTGGTTGCAAACTCAACAGAAGCTTCAGGCTTAGGAGCGACTGCCACCGATGTGAGTGCCTTCTCAACGGGCGCAGAGCTGCTAGCCAAAGCTGCTACCTGTTCCGATCGATTAAAAGACGGGGTAGAGTCGCCGATTACAGCAGCAGGTGCAGAGCTAGCTTCAGCGATAGGTAAGTTGACGGCAGGCTTTTTAGAAGCTCCAGAGTCGTCAAATTCTAGAAAATAGCCAGAGCTTTTTCGGGTTTTGGGAGCGCTGCCTTCGATGGATTTTTTGCCAGCGAGCAGACCGCCCAAAAAAGAAAAGATGCCGCTAAAGAGATTTTTGATGAGTTTAATAAGACCGCCCATGTGTCACTGCTCCTGGGATGTTGGCTGATATAGGGTGCATCGGAAATTTGTATTGATGCGATCGCTGAGACAAATCACTAATCTAAAACGAATAAATGAGATGCCTTGTTGATCATATAGCGTCTGGGTAGCGTCTCGATCGGACACATGACAACTCTTGATTCGGTCAGTCTGACTGAGAAGGCAAACCAGCAGAGTTTTAGAGAGTTCTTTTTAAAGAAAGGGTTTCAGCATTGCTGAATCCAGATATGAATCGTCAGATTTGCCCTCACCCTAGCCCTCTTCTAAGAGGAGAAGGGACAGGATTTCTGGCTCCCTTCTTCTTGGGGAGAAGGGTCGGCGAGGGCTTCGCCCCACTTCGTGAAGAGGGAAATTCGTGCTTGCATTCAGCAACGCCCGAACTGCTACCGCATCATCATCCTGAACGGGCAAACTGATGACCTGCCGCCCTAAAGCGCATTGTCATATTCTGATTGATATCAGTGAGGCATTCTCAGCAAAAAAAGGCTTTAATCAAAGCCCTTTTTCGGAAATTGTAGGATGCGATCGCACGCTCAATTTCGATATTGGGGTTTGGAATCATCCGAGAACAGACCCAATAGAGGTCCCAACACTGCGCCAAACACAAACCCGCCAGCGTGTGCCCAATAAGCAACTCCGCCTTGCTGCATCCCAATACTGGTTTTTACGCTTAAACTAGCAACTCCGTAGAGTGCCTGCTGCAAAAACCAGATTCCTAGATAGAAGATAGCCGGAATGCGTACGGGCAAGAAAATGAAGCCGAGAGGAATAATCGTCAGCACTCTCACCTGCGGGAATCGCAGAATATAGGCTCCCATCACTCCCGCGATCGCACCGCTTGCTCCCAGCGAAGGCACACTAGAATCGACTGAGAAGAACCACTGACTTAAAGCAGCTAAAACGCCACAGGCAATGTAGAAGATTAAAAACTTAATGTGTCCTAATCGATCTTCAACATTGTTGCCAAAAATCCACAAAAACAGCATATTGCCAGCAATGTGCAAGAAGCCCCCGTGTAGAAACTGAGAGGTGATGAGGGTAACCCATTCAGGTAAACCAGAACTGCTTGCAGTGCCGCTAAAACTTTGGCTTAACTCTTTTGGAATAACTGCCCAAGTGAAAAAGAACGACTCTAATTGTTGTGGAGTCAGGCTCAACTGATAGATAAATACCAAGACATTAGCGGCGATCAGCCCATACGTGACGTATGGAGTAATGCGCGTTGGGTTGTCATCGCTGATCGGAAACACGAGGATCTTTCCTTGACTATCATTTAGCAGGAAGATAACTGATTTCTAAGTGACTTGTCTGTTTGTCTATAGACAGATTTGCAGAATTAAAGCCTGCCGAATTAGAGCAGGCTTTTCAAGGTTAATTACTTGTTTCAATGGTTGAACAGGCACTCGAGCCTCAGGTCGTCAACGCTCCTTAGCCTAAACGCGAATCTGATTTAGCGTCAAAACTTTGAGACTATAATCAGCGAGAAGCCTACGATCGTGCACAGCGATCAATATCCTCCCAGTCTGCCTCTGCGTTTAGTCTCGCGTTCAGCAAATCGAAACAGAGCAAGTCCTAGCCCCAGGTAAACGCTTCCGTTAAGCAGCGCTAAGCCTAACTGCGGCAGACTAAGAGGCTGTTGTCTTGCCATCATGTCTCGCAAAAGCCCTGCTCCGGCTGTCATTGGCAGCAGCAGCCCCACTATTTTTGATGATCCTGTCCACGTTTCAGTCGGAACTGTCAGCAAAAATAGCAACGCGAACTGAAAGATTCCTAATAGCTGCTGGATGCGTTTTAGCAATAATGCTAGAGACCCGATCGCAAACGATAATCCATACGCACCCAGTATCACTGTGATTAATGGCAAGATCAGCGTAGGTGGAAATGACAGCCACCGTCCTGTGAGCGACATGATGATCAGCAAAATTGTGGTGATCAGAACGAATTGAATCATTAAGTTCGCGATCGCGCGAGTCAAAAAAACGCGAGGTGCCCCAAAGGGTGAAATAAATAGCTGCTCCAACGTTCCCGTCTGTGCCTCGTTTTGCAGCGTTCCGGCAATGTCAAACAGCACGAAGGTGACGAGCGTCCACAGCATATATCCAACAATAATCGAGTCAAGTCGATCGCCTAATTTGATGCTCGACCCCGCTACATAACTGGCACCCAGAAACAATCCATAAAACAGCGCACTAATGATGAAAATGCCTCCGATCGCTTCGGCTGGGTAGCGAATAAACTGAATCCAACTACGCTTGACTTCTGCTAAAAATAATTTCAACACGATGGCTCTGATTGGGTTTGAATAAGCTGAAGAAAGACTTCGGTCAGGTTGGCTTGCTCTTTTTCGACTCGAATCAGGGGAAGCGGCTGGAGAATGTGCAAGATGTCGTACAAGATTTCCGTTTCTCGGATCACGATCGTTTTTTCGGTGACGATCGCGCCCAAATTTTGAATCTTACTGAGGCGATCGTGATCGAGTTCCTGCTCTAATTCCACCACATAAGCACCGCCAGAAAATCGTCGAATTAGCTCCCCGGTCGATTCTTCAGCGACAATTGCGCCTTGGTTGATGATGGCGACTCGATCGGAGAGTTCTTCTGCAATGTCTAATTGATGAGTGGTTAACAGAATGGCTCGCCCTTCGCTGGCAATCTCTCGAATTAGCCGCTTCACCGTTTGAGTGGCTTCAACATCTAACCCCAACGTCGGCTCATCAAGCAGCAATAACTGCGGCTCATGAATTAGGGAAACTGCGATCGCCAGTTTTTGCTGCATTCCTCGCGATAGAGTCTGAACCGGAGCGCTCCGTTTGTGAGATAGCTCAAATCGCTCTAGCAAGTCTCGTCCGCGCTGTCTTGCCACTCTAGAACTCAAACCTCGCAGCACGCCAAAATATTCTAAATTCTCAGCAGGAGTCAGTCGCCAATAGAGATTGCGGTTGCCTTCTAAAACGGCTCCGAGCGATCGCAACGCTTGAGGGTCGTGGTGAGGATTGCGTCCATTGATTTTGACATCACCCCGATCGGGCAAAACTAACCCTGCAATCATCTTAATGGTCGTGGTTTTTCCGGCTCCATTGGGTCCTAAAAATGCCAGCACTTCTTGCCCAGCGATCGTCAACGAAACATCTCGCACCGCTTCGGTTAATTTTTTGCGTGACGATCGATAGGCTTTTTGAAGGTGTTGAACCTCAAGTATTTGCATGAATTTGAAACAGATAAGTGATGTAGATAAAAATGCAAGAAGCAATCAAAGGAATCTCTTAACTCATCTTTTCCTCAAAATGACAGAAGCAAAATCCTTCTCTAAGGGGAAACGTCAGCCAAATTTGTGTAGTATATTAAAAATTGTAACAGGGTGAGCGTAATTTCACCTAAAAGTGCTGATGTAAGCACTGCCGAATCTAATCGCTGATTGCCAAACGCCACCTACTCTCGTGAGGAGCACTTTCATGACAACATCTTTGCAATTTCAATCTACGACGAGTGAAGCCTTGATTGCTGCCTTCTTCCAGCAGTCGGAGGGCGAATGGCGCTCTGAGCGACGTTATTATACTTTGCCCGATGGTGAACTTAAAGAGATGGTCAGCCTGGTCAAGATTCGCTTTTTAGAGGCGGGATGCTTAGAACTTCGAGAACTGGCTCAACTTCACAAATTGACAGATGAAGCCATTATGACCTGTGGAGCGGCTGTCACCTGGAATAGTGAGAATTCGGTTTCGGGCAAAAAAGAGTCTAAAGGATCGACGTTGTTTGGTGCATTGGGGACGACCCTGTATCGCGATCGTGGGTTTGCCACTCCCAAACCTGTGACGGCTGAGTTTTACTTCACTAACCCCGAGACCTTATGCCTAAAAACTGAATACAAAGAATCAGTGTTTGAAGAAGAGTTAAAACTGGTAGGGTACAAATATCGCACCCGTCAAACGATCATCTCTCGTGCAGGTGAGCAGCAAATGATCGGTCAATATTTAGAAAAGCGCATTCGCTAAAGCAAGATTTAACCCTCCTGCTGATTACCACGCTCCTCTGACAACTGGAGCCGGAGGAGCCGGAGGGTTTGCATTAGGGTCAGGATTGATGGGAACGGTTCCTTCAGATCCAGTACTAGGTTGATTGGTCGCACTGGGTAGCTGTGCTGTGTTGCCGTTACCCTGATTGCCCGTCCCGTAAGTCTGAGTGCCTGCTCTCAAGTTTTGAGGGCCTGGACGGGTTTGCTGATTATCGGCAGCGATCGACGGATTAGCTGCACCGCCACCAGCAAGTTGATTGTTGCTGCGACTGCCGAAGGGAAATACGCCTGCAATGTTCAAAATCCATGCCACGGCGATCGCGACCAATGTGCCACCGATAATTCTGCCAGGAAAATTCATAATCTCGTGCCAACTGTTCAGTTAGTTTTACCCTACCTAAGTTTCCATTAAAACACTTGGTACGTAGGATAGAGTCTAATCTCTACCTTGCGGCTCGTTAGACAGGTTGGGTTCCCTGTCCCCAAAAGCCGTCAAACTTAGTCACCTGCAAGTCACCCATAACTTGAACTTGACAGGCAAGCCGTCGAGACGTTTTAGAAGAGTGAGGTGGCAGAGACAATCTAGCTTTTTCGCGCCACTCGATCGGAGACACATTTCCGTGAATTTCAACGGCACAGGTGCCACAAGTCCCCAAGCCATGACAATTAATCACGGTTGCACCTCCGTTATAGACATCGATCTCGTTCTTGAGAAGCACCTGACGGAGATTGTCTCCGATCGCGCATTCAATGATTTTTCCTTGAATACTGATGTTGGGCATGGTGTGCACATTTGTTTAGAGTTAGCTGTATTGTCCCAGCTTTAAAGAGTTCTCGATCTATAAAATCACGCGATGTGCGACTTTCTTGAAGCACCTGCTAAGACTGCCCTCACCCTAGCCCTCTCCCAGCAGGAGAGGGAATAGAAAGGTCCGAAAGTCCTTCTCCTTGGGGAGAAGGGTTGGGATGAGGGCAAATTAGTTGCACATCGCGTTAAAATCGTTAATTAAGTCGAGCAATAGATCTCAGCACTGGATAACGGTTGACGTATCGGGCGATAGTCTCAAAGCGTTTTATCAAGCTGTGGTAGAAGGATTGGAGTGTAGCTTGATAGTGCAAAATCAGGCAAAAGCCGAATTAGTGTCCTAATAAGGAGAATGACCGTAGCCTTTTGGCGTGTTCCAAAGTTCAAAAAGCACGATAACATGAGAAATTGAAAAGACACTTCCTGACACAGCAGCCATCTACGTCTTGCTAGGAAGCACCCCAGAAATTAACACAACTCAATCATGATCAAGGAAGGTATGAACACACAAGTTGCTCACCCAATGGTGAAGCTACAGCGTCAAGTACGATCGCTCATTGACTCAAAGCTGCTCAAGCCCAGCGACAGTCTCTGGAAGATTGCACTCCTCTACGGCGATGAGTGGGCTTATTGGAAACAAGAGTTGCTCTCATTTGACTTTACAATGCAAGACCCAGTAAGCGAGCTGCTCTCAGTCGATGCGTGGGACGAAGAAGATTAGGAGCTGCAGCTCATTTGAGATCACCATAGCTGATCTAGATTTGGTCTGACTTTGGCTCGAATCGCGATCGCTGTAATGTTGTCGTGACCGTTATATTGATTGGCAAGCTCGACGAGCTGACTGACTCCTTGCTCAAGGTTAGTCAGTGAGCTAATTAGCGGGTCAATATGAGTCTCACGGTGAGTTTCGAGCAAATCGTTGTCGGTTAAGCCATCTGACGCGAGAATCAGCACCATATCTTCGTTGATTTCAAAAAACTGAATATCGGGGTTGATAAAGCTTTCGTCGCGCGGTCCAAGCGCTTGAGTTAACTGGTAGGCATCAGGGCGACTGTAAGCAGCCGTGGCTTCTATGCCGCGCTGAATTTCTCTCTGACCCACTTCGTGATCGATCGTCACCTGCGTTAAGCCTCCTTTGCGGCTATAGCGGTAGAGGCGGCTGTCTCCGACGTGAGCGACTGCCGCCTCCGTGTCTTGAATCAACAGCAACACCATTGTGGTGCCCATTCTGCCACTGCCCGATCGAGCGTTTTGCTGGTTGACATCGTAGATCGCTTTATTAGCTAGCTCCACCGCTTCCCGAATCACGGTTGAGGAAGGAAGCCCAGTGACATTAGCGCCTGCATTCTGCCAATAGTCTCGAAAATAACGACGCAGAGTGTCTACTGCTAACTGGCTGGCGACTTCGCCGCTAGCATGACCCCCCATGCCATCGCACAGAATATAAAGCCCTTGTGCTCTAACCGTTTTGCCCGATGGGATCTGAATTTTTGCTATTTTGGTGTCAATGCCAAAACAATCTTCATTGTGATCGCGAGTCCGTCCAATGTCGGTTCTACCTGCGTCTTCTATGCTAAATAGCTGCATCGGCAGAACGATCGTCGGCATATCGTCACCCTCTTCTTCAGGTTGTAGGGTGACCGCTTCGGCTTCTAAATCTTCGTCTTTTGCATCAGGTTGCAGATTGATCGCTTCAGCTTCTGAGCTTTCCTCCTCAAAATTTTCTGGGGGAACATTGGTTGGGTCTGGAGCCGATAGATTTTGAGGATTGGGCATGATCTCGGTTTCAGTAAAACTTGATTGCATCTCGTGAGCGATCGCTTCGAGGCGCGATCTCAGCTCATCGGTTGTTATTAGTTTACCCACTTGCAGATCAGCAATCAGCAAATGTAGGGTTGTCAGTTGAGTTTGAGAGAGTTGACTGAGTAAAAATTGCCAGGTTTCGCCCAGATTTTGCAGCGATGGTGCTGGCGTAGCCTCCGGCAACAATTTTTGTAGGCACAATATCTGATCTTCATCCACTCGCAGGTTTTGGAGATCTAGCAAACTTTGCCGACAGTGCCAGGGTTCTGATGTTTCCCAAATCTCGACCATCTCATAGAACCAGTGCAAGACTTGCAGCATAGATAGGTCGCGATCGCTCCGCAAGCGATCAACCAGTAACGGCAGGTGGGAGCGATCTTCTAGTAAGAGAGCGCCGTCACCCGATCCCAAAGCATCAAGAACTTGAGGAATGACTTGGTGAAGCTGCGATCGCAGTGTTGAGTAAATTTGGATGTCGATCTCGCTTGGAGTGCTGTCACTCAAATAAGCGTCTTCAACCAAAGCGACACCCAAAGCGACACCGCACTCTTGACAAAACTTGTTGACATCGGGGTTCTCAAACTGGCACTGAAGACAGACAAGCATTCGGGTTTTCCTAAATGTTTTGCATGGAGAGTTCTACCAATCTTACGCAAAATTCCTCTGAGCCACTGAGTCTGTAAAGATTCCCTGAAGATTTGGGGGGAGCCAGCAGTCTGATTTAGAGGAGGTGAGGTTCCGGTTCCCGCTAGAATAGGTGGAGTATGCCCCGTTATAGTTCTGAAATTTTATGACGACTGCTGCGCCAGCCAAAACCCAGTATGAAGCAATTATCGGGCTAGAAACCCACTGTCAGTTGAGCACTGAAACGAAAATTTTTTCTGACAGTTCTGCCAAGTTTACGACTGATCCAAACACGCACATTGACCCAATTTGTATGGGGATGCCGGGAGTATTGCCTGTGCTTAACCAAAAAGTTTTGGAATATGCGGTCAAAGCAGGACTGGCGCTCAACTGTCAAATTGCGCCTTATAGCAAGTTCGATCGCAAACAATATTTCTATCCTGATCTGCCCAAGAACTATCAGATTTCTCAATTTGATTTGCCGATCGCTGAACATGGTTGGGTCGAAATCGAGTTGTTGGATGCTGAAAACAATCCGGTTCGTAAACGGATCGGAGTGACTCGCCTGCACATGGAAGAAGATGCTGGCAAACTGGTGCATGGTGGCAGTGAGCGGCTCTCAGGGTCAACTTACTCGCTGGTGGACTATAACCGAGCAGGGGTTCCGCTGGTTGAGATTGTCTCAGAGCCGGATCTGCGATCGGGGCAAGAAGCCGCCGAATATGCTCAAGAGGTGCGGCGAATTATGCGCTATCTGGGGGTCAGCGATGGCAACATGCAAGAGGGTTCTCTGCGCTGTGATGTGAATATTTCAGTGCGTCCGATCGGACGAAAAGAGTTCGGCACCAAAGTCGAAATCAAAAACATGAACTCCTTCAACGCTATTCAACGAGCGATTGAGCATGAGATTGAGCGCCAGATTGAAGCGATCGAGTCAGGAGAACGCATTCTGCAAGAAACGCGCTTGTGGGAAGAAGGATCGCAGCGCACGATTAGTATGCGGATCAAGGAAGGCTCTAGCGATTATCGTTATTTCCCGGAGCCAGATTTAGGTCCGATCGAAGTCCCGTCTGAGCAGTTAGACCACTGGCGCAGCGAATTGCCCGAACTGCCCTACCAAAAGCGTCCTCGCTATGAAGCTGATTTTGGACTCTCGGCGTATGATGCGCGGGTGTTGACTGACGATCGCGATATCGCCGAATATTTTGAAGCGGCTGTGACCGCTAAGGCAAACCCCAAACAAGCCGCTAACTGGATTATGGGCGACATCAGCGCCTATCTCAACAACGAGCGCAAGACGATTAAAGAGATTTCTTTAACCCCAATCGCTTTGGCTGAACTAACGGCGTTGATTGATGCCAACACGATTAGCAACAAAATCGGCAAAGATATCTTGCCCGAACTGTTAGCGAAAGGGGGGGCACCCAAGGCGATCGTCGAGCGTGAGGGGTTAGTGCAAATCTCAGACAGTGGGGCAATTGAGACTGCGATCGATGCCGTAATCGCGGCAAATCCTAAAGAGCTTGAGCAATATCGCGGCGGTAAAACAAAACTCTTAGGGTTCTTTGTGGGTCAAGTCATGAAGCAAACAGGCGGACGGGCTGATCCCAAACTGACTAATCAGTTGTTAGCCAAAAAGCTGAATGCCTAGATTTTATGGACTACTCCTCCCTGAAGTTTGCTAAACCTACTGCAGAAACGCTGGGTTTTTCATTCTTTTATGAATTTTTTATAAAACCTCCATGTTTTTAGCAAAAAGTTCTTGAGGGGTGTTACCCCTCACTCCAAAAATGGCATACTGTGCAGAGTAGATGCACCCTGATGACAGGGGGAGTCGCAGAGCGACCCTCCCTTTTTTCTTGTCTTTGATGCTTTAAGCAACACTGTGAGCCGCTGAGCTTGATATAATCGCCTCTCAGAGACGACAACGGCAAGTGAGGCACAATCATGGCATGGCAGCAAATCTCAGGTGGAGTGACGGCACCAAAAGGCTTTCGATCAACCGGAATCATCGCCGGATTGAAACCCTCAGGCTTGCCAGACTTAGCGCTGATTGTTTCTGATGTAGATGCGATCGCGGCAGGGGTGTTTACGACGAGTCAAACCAAAGCTCCGGTGGTCGATTATTGCCAAGAGCGATTGCAGTTAAAACAGACGGCGCGGGCAATTCTCTGCAATGCGGGGCAAGCCAATGCTGCAACCGGCGCTCAGGGAATGCTGGATGCTCTAGAGTGTGCCCAACTGATCGCTCAAGCTCTGAATATTTCATCGGATCTCGTGTTGCTTGCCTCGACTGGGGTGATTGGGCAGCGCAACAAAATGGAGGCGATTCGGGCGGCGGTGCCTAATTTGGTCGCTTCCTTGGATGAAAACGGCTCGGCGGCTACAGCTAAAGCGATTTGCACGACTGATTTAGTCACGAAATCGATCGCGCTAGAAACCACGATCGCCGATCGTCCCGTTCGAGTCGGTGGCATTGCTAAAGGGTCGGGTATGATCCATCCCAACATGGCAACGATGTTGTCGTTTGTGACCTGTGACGCAGCCGTTTCTCCCCCACTTTGGCAGCAGATGCTCAGTCGGGCAGCCGATCGCAGCTTTAATCAAATCACCGTCGATGGAGACACGAGCACAAATGACACTCTGATTGCTTTGGCAAACGGTCAATCTCGCACACCTGCCATTACCGAGATGGGCGCAGAGGCAGAAAAGTTAGAGGCAATGTTGACTGAGGTATGCACCTATTTGGCGAAGTCGATCGCGCGGGATGGTGAAGGGGCAACGTGCTTAATTGAGGTGCAGGTTTCTGGCGCGATCGATGATGCGGCGGCGCGGCGAGTTGCAAAAACGATCGCGGGATCTTCCCTCGTCAAAGCGGCTATTTTTGGACGCGATCCCAACTGGGGCAGAATCTCGGCGGCAGCGGGACGGGCAGGTGTGCCGTTTGAGCAAGAGCATTTGCAAATCAAATTGGGCGATTTTTTGATGATGCAAAACGGTCAGCCTCAACTGTTTGATCGGGTAGCTGCCAGCAATTATCTTAAACAACAGGCTGAGGCGAGCACGCTTCCTTGCCCGATCGAGTCAGAAGTGAGCGCTGAGATTAGCGATAAGTTACTTCTAATGGAAGGAAACCATCCGGTCGCGCTCGATCGAGGAACCCCTCACACTCAGTTTGTCAGTCATCCGGTACTCATTGAGGTCAACATCGGCAACGGGTCAGGCACGGGGCAATCGTGGGGGTGTGATCTCAGCTATGACTATGTGAAAATCAATGCTGAATACACCACTTAAACTATGTCCAACTGTAAGATTGCGATCGTGGGCACTGGTGGTTCCGGCAAAACCACGTTAGCGCGTCAAATATCTCAACGGTTGGCGATTCCTCATGTTGAGCTAGATGCCCTTCACTGGAAGCCAAACTGGACTGAAGCGACGATCGAGGTATTTGGCGCGCGAGTTGAGGCGGCTTTGAGCGGTGACGCTTGGGTTGTAGATGGCAACTACAGTAAGATTCGTCCACTGGTTTGGAGTCGTGCTGACACGATCGTGTGGCTCGATTATTCATTTGCGATCGTGATGAGGCAAATCCTTCAACGAACCATTCGGCGGGTTGTGCTGCAAGAAGAGTGCTGTAATGGCAATCGCGAAACGTTTCAAAAATCCTTTTTGAGCAGCGATTCGATGATTGTTTGGGCAGCCCGGACTTATCAAAAAAATCGTAGACAATATGCGACCTTGTTTCAAAAACCTGAATTTGAATATCTCAAAAAGGTTAGATTGACTTCTCCAAACATGGCGCAGCGCTGGTTATCAGACCTCTCTGAGCACAAATGATTCAAGATTAGCAGGCAGAATCTACCTGAAGGGTGAGGAAATTGCCTTTCTCAAGATAGAGCGATCGAGCCTATGAAAGGAGGTAGATTAATCTTGTGAAGAAAACAAATCGAACTAGAGTTTTTGAAGTCTTTAACCGCTTTTCTTCACACTCCACGTAAGTTATTTTCTGGGCTATACAGAACCCCTTATTCAGAAGAGTTTCGGCTTTTCTCCTAACCCTATACACGACAAATAACACGGCAGGAGTTCGCTTCTGTCGTGTTGTTTTTTAAAGGTGAGCTACAGGGCTGGCTTTTGGGCTTGAATAACCTGGAGACTGCCGCCTGCATAAAGTGTCCGATCGCTGACCTGAAATCCAATCTCTGTCAGCAAATTAACTAAATCGGTTTTGATTAACTGCCACGCAGTTTCCGTCTCAAACAACCAAAAGAAGACTGCTAATCCGGGTACAAAGATTGGATTCGTGGGGGCATGAAAATCCACCATTGCGAAATATCCACCCGGTTTTAAGACGCGATAGACTTCTTGCAAAATTTGACGCAATTGCTCGGCTTCCATCTCGTGCATCGCAGCGCTGGTGTGGACTAAATCAAGCTCGTTGTCCGAGAACGGTATTTTCTCGGCAAATGCTTCTATGTAGCTTGCTTGAGGCACGTTTTGCTGGGCTCGTTTAATCGAGAGCGGAGAGGCATCTAGTCCGGTGACGTGGCGCGATCGCTGGACTAAAAACTGAGTCGTTTGCCCGCTTCCACAGCACAAATCTAAGATTTTAGAGTCTTGAGCGATCGGCAATCCTTGCAATGCCAACTGCCGAAACCGCGACTCTCCCCCGACTGCTAACGCTGCAATGCGAGAGATGCCGTCATATAACCACTGATATTGATAACTTAAATCGCGAAGAATAGTTGCCATGATTGATAATCAAAACATCTTTATAAAGCTAGAAAAACTATTTTTAATTGGTTTTTATACAGTCTAGCAAATTTGAGAGTAAACACTGACACGAATGATGCAGTGCATTAGTGGAAAGCCTCAAGGTGAGACTTCTGCGAAATCAACTTTCCTGATAAGCTATATTCTTCAAGTTTGAGCGTCAAGCTCTTAATTATTTTGCATCTCTAGAGCCAAGCCCATCATGAATCTGTTTCGCGCTACAACTGGAGTCCAAGCCCTTGATCGAGCCTCTCAAGTGCCAGATCTCTCAGTTGTTGTTCCCATTTACAACGAAGTCGAGAGCATTCCATTATTATTAGACGCGATCGCCACTAGCTTGATTGCCGAGCAGATTCACTACGAGATTGTCTGTGTTGACGATGGCTCTCGCGATGGCTCCGACGAGCTTCTCAAGCAGCAAGCTCAAACTCGAACCGATTTACGAGCCGTGATTTTGCGACGAAATTATGGACAGACGGCAGCGATCGCGGCAGGATTCAGTCACGCCACGGGTAAAATTATCATTACCCTGGATGGTGATTTGCAAAACGATCCGGCAGACATTCCGATTTTGATGGCGAAGCTAGAAGAAGGCTATGACTTGGTGAGCGGTTGGCGCAAAAATCGACAAGATGCGTCTCTCACACGAGTCTTGCCATCTAAGATCGCGAATTGGCTGATTGGTCGAGTCACCGGAGTTCGAGTTCACGATTATGGCTGTTCGCTCAAAGCTTATCGCGCCGAACTCGTCGCCGATATGAATCTCTATGGAGAACTGCATCGATTTCTCCCTGCGCTTGCCTTTATTGAAGGGGCAAGAATCACTGAGATTCCGGTGCGTCACCACGCTCGTCGCTATGGTCAAAGCAAATATGGCTTAGACCGCACCTTCCGCGTGATTATGGATTTGTTCACCATCTTCTTCATGCGCAAGTTTTTGACTCGCCCGATGCACGTCTTTGGCTTGTTTGGGTTACTGGCACTGATTTCAGGCATGGCACTGGGCTGCTATCTCGCCTACGTCAAACTCGTCTTGGGCGACGCTATTGGGCAGCGTCCTCTGCTGATTTTAGCGGTTGTGCTGTTTTTATCAGGAATACAACTTTTTAGCTTTGGGCTGTTGGCTGAATTATCGATGAGAACCTACCACGAGTCGCAGGGAAGACCCATTTATCGAGTCAGAGAGGTGATCGGCACCCCAGACAACAGCACGGAGATTTAACTAATCGCGTGACCCTTGAGACCCTCGCGAAGCAAACGGTGACTCAGCGGCGCTGCGTCGCGCTAATGCCAGCAGCAAATAAACAATCAGCAGATAGCCAGAAGCCAAAATTGGAATGATGAGAGGGATATCGCGGTAAAACATGGTCGATCAGAGCACTAAATAAAGGTGTGAATAGAAATGAAGAGGGAGGTGGGTTGCTGACGCATTAGAAACTCATCGACAGTCTGCTGAACCTCAGCGCCCTGTCAATAGAGCGAACGAATAAAACGATTTTCGACTTCGCAGCTTTGTGCAGAGAGCCGCTGATCACCTGGATTCAGCGCCTCAATAGACATGGGGAGTCAAACCTTAGAACTCGCAGTCTTGTCTAGAATCGTCGAATTCGCTCGATTCGATCAAGCTATCCCCGACCCAAAGACCCTCTATGGCTTTGCTCGCAGTAAGCGTATGAAATTTTTGAAATTTTTACCTCACAGCATAACACAGCAATTTGTCAACTTGAGTGGTTTTTTCTGAGCAATTTTCCTAAGCTTCACGATTCTAAAAGCCAAAGAGGGTAAGTGTTTCAGAAGTTTATTAAAAAAGAAAAATTAAGCGGAACTTGTCTCGTAAACCTCAAGCTTTAGAAGGTTAAATTGGAGACTAGATTCCGGGTATCGTAGTAATTCTCACGGAACTGGAGGACATTTTGTCGAGCTGTCTGGAGAGTTGAAGGCAGGGTTTCTGAAAAGCACACTGCTCGCTCAAACTTTTTCTGCCTTAACATTCCATGAATCCAACCCTTATCTTAAAATAAAGTCAGGACTTGTAAAGTTTCTTAACCATGTCGCCCCTTCGCTGGCTTATTCATGACCTCAGCAACATCCCTTTTTTCCCCGGTTGAAGCAGACCTCTGTGTGCTGACGGATAACCTTAAACAGTTAATTGGTGCTCGTCATCCTATCCTCTATGCTGCCGCAGAACACCTCTTTGGAGCCAGGGGGAAACGGGTTCGCCCCGCGATCGTTTTTCTAGTGGCACGGGCAACGATGCCTAATCAGGGAATCACTGAACGTCATCGACGACTCGCTGAAATCACTGAGATGATTCATACAGCCAGTCTTGTGCACGATGATGTGGTAGACGAGTCAGACGTGAGGCGGGGCATTCCAACCGTTCACAGCACGTTTGGTAGTCGAATTGCTGTGCTGGCAGGAGACTTTCTATTTGCTCAATCGTCTTGGTATCTCGCTAATCTGGACAACCTACAGGTCGTCAAACTTTTATCAGAAGTGATCAAAGACTTTGCTGAAGGTGAGATTCAGCAAGGGCTAAACCGTTTTTCTACGGTGTCGATCGAGGCATATCTTGAAAAGAGTTACTATAAAACCGCTTCTTTAATTGCCAACAGTTGCAAAGCGGCGGCTGTGCTAAGTGATCTGCCAGAAGCACAGGCACAGCAGCTTTATAATTATGGTCGTCATTTTGGGTTGGCGTTCCAAATTGTAGATGACATCCTAGATTTCACAGGCTCAACTGACAGCCTGGGCAAACCTGCTGGGTCTGACCTTCAGAGTGGCAATTTGACGGCTCCGGTGCTCTATGCGCTTGAAGAAAAACCCTATTTAGACGTTTTGATTGAGCGAGAGTTTGCTCAAGAAGGTGACTTAGAGCAAGCGTTAGCACTGATTAAAGATAGCCGAGGCATCGAGCGATCTCGGGAGCTTGCAGCCCATCACGCCAAGGCAGCGATCGAGCATCTATCTGATCTACCGATGTCTGAGTCTCGTCAAGCCCTGAGCAAGCTGGCTGACTATGTTTTGAGTCGTCTTTACTGATATCTCATGAGTTCTTGAGTGAATTGTTTGATGGGTAGAGGGATCTACCCCTATCTGAAGCGCGGGAGGACTGCGACTATAACGGTACTCCGTTTAGTCGTATGGGGGATAGGCGGACGGATGAAGGCACGGAACCCGTCCATCTCTGAGATATCTACACAGATAATATCTTGGTGTAGATCAGGGTACTATTGCACCATGATCA
>JBBRPT010000088.1:0-23078 GCA_038227635.1 Leptolyngbyales cyanobacterium
CAGTGAAACAAATTGGGGCACGCATCAAACTTTCTGGCGCACAATGGAAAGCGGAAAATGTCCCTCAAGTGTTGTTGCAGCGCTGTGCCTATCTCAACGGACAGTTCTCAAAATGAGACTTGCAAGACTGGGATGCACCCAAATCAGATACATTCCACTCTAGGAGAGTGGAAGTTGGTAAGTAGAGACGTTCACTACCTACATATAGTGAGAAATGATCTGTCCAACCAGCATTCTCATCCCAAGTAACTACAACTCTTTCACTGTCGAAATTTAGGATAACCTCACCGCCAAAGTAAAAGGGAAGCTCCTCCATCTCCGCAGAATTTTTCTCATATTCAAAGCAGAAAAGAGTTACGTTTAGTAACTTTAGCCCTATTACTTTTCGCAAATGAGAAGTGATAGGGCTTGACAACTGGTTCATATGCAGAAAAGTGATTTAGCGCAAAATACTAGATTTCAGCGGCATAACGAAGAACATTAGCACTCCATCCTCTCTCACACTTTAGATTTTTGGAATCTCTAAGCTGACATCTGCATCCAGTCATCCATGTCGTCAAAAGAACCGCATCCGGTCACATCCATGATGGTTTGCAGAGTGGCTAAATCGCGCTTTTCCCACTCGTCGAAGATGGTGTCTCGATCGTCGGTTGGCGGATGATAGCGATAAACCCGAACTCCGCCTCGTCGCCCGTCAGGAGCCTGATCTCGTCCGGTGCAGGTGAGCTTGATGCCAATTTTGCCAAGCAGGGCTTGCACGATCGCCATCGGTGCCAACTTCTCAGTGATGGTGACGTTAAATAAGGTTTTGATGTCGTCTTTATATTGCATCGCAAATGAGACGATGTGCTGCACTTCGGGATCAGTGGCTCGAATCTTTTCGTCAAGTTTAAACACGTCGAGAAGTTTGAGCGATCGCAGCGCTTCGACTTGTGCGGTTAGCAACCGCAAATCTTGAACGGCGACTTTACCGTTCCCTCGATCCAAATGTCCTTGCAGCTCTTGCATATCGTGCAGTTGCACAAAGTTGGGATCATGAGTCAAATAATAATGCAGACGTAGTTGAGCATACCAGCCGTCATCGTCTTTGAGCTTGACTTCTGGCGTAATTTCGACAGGATAACGGCGTTGCAGTTCGTGTTTGCGTTTGCTGTTGCGCTTGCGTGTGGTTTGTGATGATTGATCGTTGAGTTCGTCATATTCTGAAGGACTCAATTCAGCAGAGGTTGAAATGGCGATCGCTTCTGCTTTTTGATTTTGAGTTCTAATTTTTGTGACCGCTTGCACAACTTTCTCGGTGGTTTGGGCGTTGTGTCGCCAGTCTAAAAACTCAAATCCAGGAACTTTTAGTGAGCCATTTTTGAGTAGATACAGCATGTCTTCAGTGACCGGAGTTTGTGTAAAAATTTTCGTCGCATCATCGGTGACGATCGTGACCTGATGACCTTCCATCGATAAGCCGTTGCGGAGTTCTTTGCGATAGCTCCAGAGAGACGCGTTGACTCGTGCCGCCATCTTCGCCCAAGTGCGAAGCGCGATCGGGTCGCTCTGTTCGTCCAAATCAAAATCCACTTCTTTTAGGAGAGAAATATTGTATTTGACGGCTTTGGTCATCGATTGCGCCACGTCTCGATAGTTGCAGCTTCCGTTGCCAATCTTGACCGGGCTGAAGTGCGCGCCCCACACAAATCGGGGCACTGATTCGCGCACTCGTGCCAACGCCTGACGCGATTCTGAGTCGGGCGTGACTCCTTGAAAGATGCCAAACACGGCTTTAAAGTGTCCGCGAATGTCGATCGAGACTCCCGTTCCGATCGTCGGAGTTGACAGCACAATGTCATAGTTGGGAATAATTTGATTCAGCCGATCGACCACTCGAAACGCAGGATGTTCAGGATCGGCAACACTTTCACTATCGATTCTCAAAATGCGCTTATTTGGAAAGCGTGACTTTAAATAAGTCTCTAAGTTTTTAGAACTCCACTTACCTTTAACTTTTTGAGAATCGACACAGACAAACACGGCTCCGGTTTCGATCACGTCTTCCATGCGAGCGACGAGCGGAGCGGGATTTTTGGTGTCATAGAGTGATACATCCCAACCCAGTTCTGGCTTCCATTGGTTAGTGACGAGCCAGGGAGCGATCGGAAATTCTGCCAGTCCCTTTAAATAATCTAAACTGACATCCGATAGATCAGCGTCTTGCGCGATTAATAATCCTTGTGTCGAGAGAACAATTTGCACCAATTCTCTCAGCGTCTCTAAAATTCTGACTCGCTGGTGATAGCACGTCGAACTGTTGAGCGCGTGCCAGAGCACCTGTTCAACCTCATCGAGAATGACGATCGCGCCCTCCCAATCTTCAGGGTTAAATCGCGCTTTTGATCCGGGATGTAGCGAGTCAATACACAAGCCATAGCCATACATTCCCTGTGTCTCAGACTCTTGCACGTCTTCGATCCAGTCCAGGTTTAAGCCGTTGCAAATTGCTTTGCCCAGTTGAATTCGGTGCGTAATCACTAAAACCCTTCGCCCGTCCGATCGGGCGGCTTTAATCAAGTTTTGCAGTGCCGTTGTCTTACCCGTTCCTTTCGGACTTTTGACTCCGACTAAGCCAGAGGTTGGATAAGGCAAATCTCCCAAATAGGGCTGATTGAGGGCGATCGTTGGCGCATAAGTCAGCGACCACAGCCGCGAAGCTTGCCAAAATTCCAGCGTGATCGCAGACTCGTGGATTTCTGAAAATGCCTCCCGTCCGCAAGCGATGACAAAATCATCCACTCCTTTTTGCGGTCCCGGCAGCGCGATGATTTTGACTTCACATCCGGCACGCGTCAGCAGTTGACCGAGCCGAGACGTTGCCAGCAAAATGTTTTGAATCGTCTTCGGCTTCGTCTCATAGTCAAAGCAGATATGCACCGGTCGCCCTTCTGTCGCGAAGTGCGCCAACTCTGCGATCAGTTGCCGGGTATCTCGACGATAGCCGCTAAAAATTCCGGGCAGCGCGATCGCCACATATCCCAAACTCAGCAGACATCCCGCTTTCTTTTCGCCCTCAGTCAATACGAGCGGCAGATTATTCTCCCAAACCCACTGCCAAAAAGATTTTTTATCCTCAAGTTCTGTAGGGATTGCGATCTGATGACGATCAGCAACGCATTGCCAAATCGATTCAGGCACATCCAAGAGCACAAGCCGACTAGATCCCTTACCCAAACTAGGACTGAGATACTTTGCAGGTTTACGCTTTGCCCGATCGAACACGGGTGTATCAGCATCCGGCTTAAATCGTCCCCACTCCATGCGCTGCCAGTTGTTAAACGGATCGATGCCGCTCACCCACCAGCCTCGCACCGTTGCCCGCGCCTCTTGCCCAAAGCGCGTTACGCTCCAGTGCAGATGGTCAGCGATTGGGTAAGAAACCTCATGGCTAAAGGGGTCGATCGCCGTGTCATGCAATGTCTGCACATTTAGGCGAATGAGGTCTCGATCGACTCCACTTTCTAGCCATTCTTGCTCATGCTCAACAGCAAGCTCAGAGCAAGGTAGAGCCAGATTTAAGGGTTGCCGGAATGGGGACGACTCTAGCATTGAGTCGCCACAACTGATACAATTTGTCAGCATAAGAATCGATTCCCAGCAAATTGTTGGGATCACAAGGTTGCATTCAGACCCCTTTAGCAGACTGTGGTAGGGACGCTAGAGGGGTTTTGCTTGTCTAGATAGCCTCCGGTGGTAGGTCAGAGTTAGTCTGAGTGGTAGGTCAGACTACATCTAGCAAAGCAATATTTGTCGCCACACCACAGATAGTAGTTCTAGGAACTCTCGTGGTGTGAATGAGACATTAACACCGAAGATTTGACAACTCAAGGGGCAGTCGCAGCCTATACGTGAAAGTTACAGGTAAACTCTACGCGAGAGTTATAGGCAAAGATCGGACGCAGGAGTTATAGAAGCGGCAGGATTTTGACACCAAAGTTACGGGCAGGAACTAGACGCTAGAGTTACGGGACAAGAGACTAAACGCTTGATAGAGCAAAGTCCTGTCTAATCAGGTTAGAGAGCAAATGACCTGCTGAGACAAGACGCTGGAGTTATGGGATCACCGATCGTCTCTACGCTAAAGTTACAGGCACGAATTAGACGCTGGAGTTATGGGCTAACGGGCAAAAAACATACGCGGGCGTTATAGAACAAGATCGAAGGTACTACCCAGATACAGAGTGTCACCCCATCTCTTTGATGTTGTACCGCTACCTATAGCGTCTAATTGCTGGACAAAATCGAAACCTTAATGCAGGATATGTACGGTCAGCCGTTTGTGGTTAGTGGCAAGACACTAGCAGTAAGCGACCGCAACCTGAGCCACCGTCCTTTTACCCGCGATCGATGAAAAAATTAGAGGCAACGTTCCCTGTAGACGGGCAACTCTTGATGGTGTTACCCAGGGCTGCTGCATCTCTCAAAAACCCAGACTTGCAATTGCCAATTTTGCGATCTGACACAGACGGCTACTATCTTGAAGTGCGCGTCGAAGCAGATCCACGAGAAAGTAGTGAACTCACACTCATTCGCCGAGTGCCCCTCGAAAATCTCTCTGCTGAGGAGTGGGAAGATCTCAAAGTTGAATATGCCAAACTTGACTGGAGCGTGTGCGCCAATCAAGGCATCAGCAAAGGGCTAGAAAAGATTCAGGATCGCAAGACTCAGCGATTGTTTGCAGCATTGCTGACATTTCTCAACCCTCGCCAAGTCTCGATCGTGCTCTATCTCTATAAACTTGCTTCTCAACAAGAAAATGGTGCGATCGTCACATTTCGATCAAACGATTTGCTAGAAGTTTTGGGCTATACGCGCACGAGAGACGGTGGCTTTGCATCAAAGCTACGATCACAGCTCAACCGCGATTTAGTGTCTCTTCATCGCACCGAATTAGTCCTGGCTCAATCCTTTAGAAAGGGCACTCAAACGATGGGTGCTAAAGTCATGATTAAGAGCGTTCTGCGCATCAAAGATTACGAAATTGACAACGTACCTCGCGATTTTGATCTCAGCAAAGCTGCTGACTACACTTATGAATTAGCCGACGCTTATACAATTTCTTTAGAATTTTTTGATGGACCATCTCGCACAGGCGACTCTGTTCTATTTGCAAACACGATCGATATCACTCAGAAATTAGGCAGCAATGCTAAAAGTGACTATAAAACCAAACTCTTGATTTACTTAGCTAGCCGAATGAAATGGGACACTCTTCAAGAGGGTCAATATGTCGTCATTTCTAAACAATATCTCTTTAAGAACTTAGATTTATTGGGCAGCAACTCATCTCGAAATAATCAAATCTTTTGGCGCACCGTTGAAGAATTGAAGCAAGAAGGCTACCTTTTAGGCGCACAGGAATTACCAGGAAAAAACAAGATTGTGAGCGTGCAGTTTCAAATTAATCCAGCAAAGTTGAAATGTCACTAATCATCTAGATACAAAGAATTGATTTGAGACATTTTTCAACTGATCAGAATTTCCCAATTCCTCGCTGCTAATCCTCGTAAGAGTTTATGTGTTAGCATCGGGACTAATAATGTCTCAGCAGATTCATCAATGGGCAAGGTTCTGGTGCTTAACGCCTCCTACGAACCGCTCAACATAACCAGTTGGCGACGAGCGGTCGTTTTGTTGATTAAGGGCAAAGCAGAGCAGGTCGAACATAACGGTAAATACGTTTATTCAGGGTTTCCGTTGCCAACGGTAATCCGGCTGCGTCACTATGTCCGCGTTCCCTATAAAGAGATTCCTCTAACTCGGAAGAACCTGCTGCACCGAGACAGTCACTCCTGTCAATATTGTGGCTATTCTGGCGATGAACTGACTTTAGATCATGTGATTCCTCGATCGCGCGGCGGCGGAGACTCTTGGGAAAATATTGTGACTGCCTGTGTGCGCTGCAATGTTAAGAAAGGTAGCCGCACTCCCAAAGAAGCGAATATGCCCCTTCAATATCCGCCCCGCAAGCCTTATAGCAGCCTCTACTTTGAAGTCACCAAACACGTTAAGAACGGTGTGAACCAAGAGTGGCGTAAATACGTCATTGGCATCTAGCTTCCTGGTCTTTTTAGGTAGGCGTGTTGCACAATCCGCGAGATTTTCCTGTTTTGGTCTGCCTTGAGTGAGAAACCTTAATAGACTTCACCGTTTTGTGATTTTTTTTGCGAAGATCTAGGAAGTGATCGCTTTAAAACCGATTAAAAATCCTTTACACATGGCAGAAATGCCCTACCAGGGCAGCTTTCTGGAGTTCGTCGCTGTATCACACTCAATTATGCAATCTGATTCGAGTCCATCGCTTAACACCTTACTGATCACAATGGAACCAGACTCTCTCGCGTTAAGTGCGAGTTCGACGGTTGACTATTCGACTCTTGAGCCTGCTGTCAAATCGACAAATGGAATGGGATACGCCAGTGAGTATCGGGGTCGCTTTCCCTACGATGCGGCTCGATCGCCCGAACAAGAGCAAAAGATCGATGGGTTTCGGCAAACGCTAGAGCGTCACCGTGGCGATCGTCAAATTGTGATTCTACAGGACTTTCCTGATCCTGATGCACTCTCTTCTGCCTGGACTTACAAACTGATCGCCCAAAAATACGATATCCAGTGCGAGATCGTCTATGCGGGAACACTCAGTCACCAAGAAAACATTGCCCTCGTCAAGCTTACAGGATTGCCGCTTCAGCGCTGGACAGTGCAATCATTGAAAACAAAAGACTTGTCTCTCTACAAAGGCTGCGTGTTTATCGACAATCAGGGAACCACGAGCCAGCTATTTACGTCAATGCAGCAGGCTGGAGTGCCGATCGCTGTTGTTATCGACCATCACAGTATGCAAGAGGATATGAAGGCGGAGTTTATTGATATCCGTCCCCACACTCGTGCGACCGCTACGATTTTGACGCAATACTTACAGGCTGGGCTGCTGAAGCTCGACAATAACCTGACTGAGCACGTCAAATGTGCAACCTCGCTGATGCATGGCTTGCGCTCAGACACCAACCGTTTGATGCAGGCACAAGAAGAAGACTTTTTAGCAGCCGCTTATCTGAGTCGATTTTATGACGCTCAGTTGCTCAACGCGGTGCTGCAATCGTCTCGATCGAAGCAAGTTATGGATGTAATCGAGCGATCGCTCAAAAATCGCACGGTGCACAACAACTTCTCGATCGCAGGCGTGGGCTATCTGCGCTACGACGATCGTGACGCGATCCCCCAAGCCGCCGATTTCTTAGTCACCGAAGAAAACGTCCATACCGCCGTCGTTTACGGCATCGTTCACGATGAAGATGAGGAACTAGAGGTGGTGGTCGGTTCGCTAAGAACCAACAAGCTCACTCTTGATCCCGACGAGTTTATTAAGGAAGCCTTTGGGCAAGATGCTCAAGGGCGCTTTTTCGGCGGCGGACGATCGCAGGCAGGCGGGTTTGAGATTCCAATGGGCTTTTTGTCTGGCTTCACTGAAAACAGCGATTATGCCAAGATGAAGTGGAGTGTTCATGATGCTCAAGTCAAGCAAAAACTGCTGCGCTTGGTCAATCCAGAGCAAAACTATCCCAAAGGCGTGAATTAAACCATTCACAAAAAAGGGTAGAACGTAAGGAAGAGCGTTCTACCCTTTTTTATGTCAACCTTTAATCTTTATCTCATCCGTCACGGTTTGGCAGGGCAGCATGGCGATTATGAAAATGATGCTGAGCGTCCTTTAACCGATGAGGGCAAGCGCAAAACACGTCAAATTGCCAAACGCCTAGCTGAACTGGATTTGAAGTTTGACCTGATTTTGACGAGTCCTTTAGTTCGAGCAAAGCAAACGGCTGCAATTCTTAAAGACGTTGGGTTAACCAACTATCTCGAAGACGCTGCCTATCTAGCTCCAAGTGGCAACATTCAAGACTGGGTAGCGTGGTTAGAAAGTTGGAAAGACTCTGAAAAGTCGCTGGCACTCGTAGGTCACGAGCCAGATCTGAGTGCTTGGGCTGAACTTCTACTCTGGGGTGAATCTCAAGAAAAATTCATTTTGAAAAAAGCAGGAGCGATCGGGCTATCCATTCCCTTAGTCGGTTCGCCCATTTCTAACAGCCGCCTCTTTTGGCTAACTCCCCCTCGATTTCTCACTGCTTAAGAACTCTTCACCAAGTTTGAGCCATATGTCACAGCAGATATCAGTAAAATTATTTATTATTAAGTGTTCTAAGCAATTTTTAAAGCCAAGATGATCTCTCTGCCACCACACCATTCACCTTTATCTGAGACACAAGGCATCTTGGCTCCGCACGGAATTGGGTATCGGATCAAACTGCTCTCGCAACTATCGGGACGCAAATTTCAAGAACGCCTCGATCCGCTTGGGTTAACGCCCTTTCACTGGGTTGTGCTCTGCTGTCTCTGGCAAGAAGACGGACTGGCAACGTCTACATTAGGCGATCGCTTACAGCAGGTGGGTGGCACTCTTACAGGGGTTCTGGATCGCATGGTTGAACGAAGACTGATTCGCCGCACACGAGATGCTCACGATCGTCGCATTTGGCGAATTTGGCTCACTGATGACGGTCAGAAACTGCAGACTATCTTGCCGCCGATTGCCATCGAACTGCGCGAAGTCGCTTTGCACGGCATCTCTTACCCTGACCGCGATCATCTGTCCCACCTTCTTGATCGGATGCTGGTCAACGTACAGCGATCTGTCGTTACCAAAACCGAAGGGTCATCTAGCTCACTCGGCTTAGATGTGACAGAGCCTAGACGAGGCTGGCAAGAGATTTTGGCTCCCTATAGCTTGGGCTATCGCATCAAACTTTTAGCTCAACTGTTAACTCGCACCTTTCAAGAAAATTTAGATCCGATCGGGTTAACGCCCTTCCATTGGGTTGTGCTCTGCTGTCTCTGGCAAGAAGATGGACTGGCAACCTCAAATATTAGCGATCAACTCCAGCAGGTGGGCGGCACACTAACGGGAGTTTTGGATCGTATGGTCGAACGAGGACTGATTCGTCGCGAACGAGACCCTCACGATCGTCGCATTTGGCGAATCTGGTTGACCGATGCAGGACGAGAACTCAGCCAAGTGCTGCCACCGATCGCGCTTAAAGTTCTAAAAGAAGCCGTGCGGGGAGTTTCTGCATTTGAGCAAGAGCAGTTTTCAGAGTGGATCAATACGTCGATCGGGAATCTCACTTAACGACCCGCTAAATCTCCAGTGATTTTGGGTTTGAGCTTCTCAAATTCCCCTTTAAGAACCTCTTTGCTAAGAGCAGCAGTTCCAATTGAGGTCCAAGTTTGGCTGTCTACAGCCCAAGTTTTAAGTTGAGAGAGTTGAGAATCATTGAGCGCGATCGGCATCACATAGGCACAGTGCTGCGGGTCTTCGATGGCAAAAAACAAGACGTGATACTGCTTACGCTCAGCTAAAAGGTGGATGATCTGCTGCCCTTGAGCTGACTTTAAATCCAGATAGCAGCGCAGCCAGCGCGGACCCATTGCTTCGTGATGAAGCTGATTATAAATGGCAGTCATCCACAGCAGCATCGGGTGTGGAGACATACAGCACAAGAAGTTTTTATAGAGCTTGTTATAAAGCTTTCCTAGCTGAAGGTTTTCAATCTCCTGCTGGTGCAGCATGACCCAGATGGTCGCAATTTCCTCGCGCTTAGTTTTCAGCACATGAGGAAAGACAATCTGAGCAATAGGCTTGTTTTGAGGCCAAGTCGTCAGTTGACACGATTCATCAGGTGAAAGCGCTTCAGGAGCGCGCATTGGAGTGATGATTGGACGTTTCAGCAGCGCTTCTCCAATGCGGTGACTGATCTGACGAGTCGCGTTATAGCGTTGCTCTAAGGGTTCTAGCGCTTTCAACACTTCGCCGACCGTTTGCGGACGATCGTTGGCTGATTTTGCTAGACAACTCATCACCAGGCTCTCTAAGACTTTAGGAACCTTTAGGTTAGGATTAACGGCTTCAAAACTGCGGGGCGCTTGGAAGTGATGAGTTTTATACCAACTGCCAAAGGAATGGGTTTCTGCTTGCAGTGGCATCTTGCCAGTGAGCATCTCAAACAGCATTACCCCTAAGCTGTAGATGTCCGATCGAGAATCTAGCTCTTTGCCCTCCATCTGCTCAGGAGACGAATAGGCGAGGGTGCCCATAAACGAACTGGTTTGATTAACATCGGCTTGCAGAATCTTGGCAATACCAAAGTCTAAAATCTTGACCAGTTCGCCCCAACTGGGGTCTTGACTGACGAGAATATTGCTCGGTTTGACATCGCGATGAATAATTGGGTAAATCGAACCATCGATCGCGATACCTTGGTGAGCGCACTGAAGACCTTGACAAATCTGACGGGCGGTGCTGAGAAATCTGGGTAGGGGCAGATTTTGAGTTGTGATCACTTCGCTGAGGCTGTGACCGTGCAAATATTCCATCACATAGAAAGGCACGCCTTCATCATTGACTCCATAGTCCATGACTCGAATGATGTGCATACTTTTAGTGCTGAGCAGCGCTGAGGTGCGAGCTTCACTGCGAAAGCGATCGCGCATTCTTGGGGTCAGCAGCGTCTGTGCTAAAAACTTGACGGCAACGATGACTCCGCCCAACAACACATCTTCAGCTCGATAAACCTGCCCCATTGCGCCGCGACCTATCAACTCCAGTAGCCGATAGCGATTGGTCAATAGAGATTCGCTTTTAAGGTCTGTCATCGAAGGTGAACGATTCTGCACAGGAGGAAGGGGGTAGTGCTGGATTTAACCACCAAACTTAGTCTGATACTCTTGATACTCTATTGTAGAGTCTAAATTCTCAATCACTCAGACTAGTTGGGTGTAAAGAATGATACAGATTAGTAGCTTCAATTATGGACACGTTGAACCCTAAAGTAACAAGAGGCGACTACTCTAACTGTCGTTCTAAGGTTGCTTCCATTGCGCTGGTTAGGTAGTGCCCTGAGAGAATGCCGCTTGAAAGATAGTATTTATTGTCGCCAAGGCGCACCATCGTCTCAAAACCACTACGGCGTTGACGATCGCCCAGCACCCAATAGCGTTGCACGATCGAATCAGGGGCAACCCACCCTTCTCCTTCAACACGACCGAGCAAACTGTGCTGTAGCACGAAGGTATAGCGACGCTCTCCAGAGTCTAGCCGCCCTTTGTACTGAAAGCTAATTTCCTCTCGATCTGCGTTTGGGAAGACCAGTTTTGTCACCATTGTGAACCAATCATCACGACTCCAAGCGACCAATATTTTGCCTTTAACGGTAATGGGCAAGCCGTGACGTTCTAACCAGCTTCCTTGAAGCGTCCACCGTCCTGGTTCTATTAAAAAGGTGTGGGTCACAGTGCCATTCCTTGCGTCAATAAAGACCGACTAGATGGCTGGCAGATTTTGGGAGCTAATGCCCAAAAGCGAGCCAGTGAGTCTAATGGCACCTTATGCTATCATGCGAGTGTTTTGACCTGCGTGGTTAATCTCCCCTAAAAGCACAGTTCTGGGCGCACCTGTAGCCTCCGGGGAATTACCAGGAATCTTTCGATGTCTCCAGTAAGCTAACACCGCAAAGGCGATCGCTTCTTTGAAGTCTGCACTTAAGCCCACGTCATCAGTCGTCATCACAGGGATATTACCGAGGAGAGATTGTATCCTTTGCCTTAAGTACAAATTACGGCTACCACCTCCACAAAGCAGAACTTGATCGGGCATCTGAGGCAGAAATGATCGGTAACTGTGAACGATCGAGGCAGCCGTTAATTCGGTTAAAGTCGCCAAAATATCAGCAGAACTGAGCGGATAATCCACGGCATCTGCAAGACAGGTTTGCAGATAGTCCTGCCCAAAATGCTCTCGCCCAGTCGATTTGGGAGGAAGTTGTTGAAAAAAGTCTTGCTGCAACCAGCGCTCGACCAATGCCTGACACGGCTGCCCGGTCGCTGCCCAAGCGCCATCTTGATCATAGGTTTTTGAGCCGTCTGAGAGTTGCTGAACTGCGAGGTCGAGCAGCACATTTCCGGGTCCCGTATCCCAGCCGAGAATCGTTGAGGAGTGAGTCGTAGACGTTGCAGGCAGATAGGCTAGGTTACCGATGCCGCCAATATTCTGAACGCAGCGACTGTAGAAAGGGTGACGAAGCAGCACTGCATCGACAGGCGGAACAAGAGGCGCTCCTTGCCCCCCAATCGCGATGTCTGCAACCCGAAAATTGCTCACCGTTGTGATTTTGGTTTTATCAGCGATCGTGGCACCGCGACCTAACTGAAGGCTATATCCCAATTCATCTTTCATTTTGCCACTCTCCTCCTTTCCTCGCGGTCGGTGATAGACGGTTTGCCCATGAGAGCCGATTAACTGCGCCATTGGGTGCCCGGTTTGAATCAACAGCGCAGCTTGAGCGAATTGAACGGCGATCGCGTCATCCAACTCTGCCAAGTCCGCGATCGACAGAGCCGCCCCGCCGCAAACTGACAGAATCTTTTCTCTCAGCTCAGGGGAATAGGGATAGGTTTCTCCTGCCACAAGCTGAATGGTGAGGTCATGAACGGTGCCTGAGATTTCGACCAGAGCCGCATCGATTCCATCGACCGAAGTGCCGCTGATTAGACCGATTACCCGCATCGATTTTTTGCTCCTTATCCAAGGGTGTTAGTGGGTGTTACCCGCGCCTAGGTAGAGTTCTCCTACTTTGGGATCATTGAGCAGATCAGCCCCACAACCCTCAAAGCGATCGCGCCCTGCTTCTAAAACATAGCCTCGGTCTGCCATCTCTAGCGCTTTACGGGCATTTTGCTCGACCAAGACGATTGCCGTTCCGCTTTTGTTAATCTGGCGAATCTGCTCAAAGACGCTGTTCACAAGAATCGGAGATAACGCGGCTGAAGGTTCGTCTAGCAGCAGCAAACTGGGCTGCAGCATTAACGCTTTGCCCATTGCCAGCATTTGCCGTTCGCCTCCCGACAGAGTTCCGGCTCGTTGGCGACGACGGTCTGCTAGGCGAGGAAACTTAGAAAAAATCTCATCTTTGAGCGGCTGGAGCGAACTATTGAGGACAAACGCACCCATCTCTAGATTTTCTTCGACGGTGAGAGACGGGAAGACGTTGGAAATCTGTGGCACATAGCACATGCCTTGACGAACAATCTGATCAGATTTTAGCCCTGCAATGCTTTCGCCCTTAAAGGTAATCGTGCCTTGATTAGGAGTCAGCAAGCCGAATATTGCCTTCGCCAGCGTTGATTTTCCGGCTCCGTTAGGACCGATAATGGCTACCAACTCACCCGGATAGACCTTGATGCTAATCCCCTGCAAGATATTTAGGTCTTTGATATATCCAGCATAGACATTTTCAACATCAAGCAGAGGAGCAGAGTCATTCATAGAGAGTTGAGCAAGATTACTGAGGGGTGTTTTGCAATTCTGGTCGTTCTTCGGGCACGATCGCGCCTTCAACGGGGCAGACTTGCAGACAAATTCCACAGTCGATGCAGGTGGAGAAGTCGATCCAATACCAATCGGTTCCTTTAGTGTTTTTGCTAGGACCTTCGTGAATGCACGCGACAGGGCAAGCATCAACGCAATCTGCAACGCCTTCGCATGTATTGGTAACGATCGTATGAGACACAGTAGTTTCTTCCTAAAAGATTTGAGTCACAAAAATCAGTGAGAACGCCTTCTATTATCGCTAAGTCAGGGTTTCATTGACCAGACCGTCGCGTTCGATCCAGGCGATTTGAGCAATGCCACGACGACGAGCATAGTCTCTAATATTCTCTCGGCTGGTGCCACTCAGGTCGAGTTCAACCTGTGGAGATTGCGTCGATTCGCGCAGCGTTTGGGCGTGGGCAAAGGCAATAGCGTGGGTCTGCGAAGTCTCTGACACCACTAACCAATCGCTGGATGGGGTGTGGTTGGGCAGTTGCCCGGTGGGCAGAAGAATCTGGTGCAGATGCTCCATTTGCAGTGAGAACCCGATCCCTGGAATTGCCTGTCCTTGAGGATGAAACAATCCTAAAAGCTGGTCATAGCGACCACCTTGTCCTAAGACTTTCTGCCCCGACGAAGTATTGCTGGCAACTTCAAACACGATTCCGGTGTAGTAGTCAAAGGTGCGAATCAAGCTCAAGTCAAGCACGATCGGAAGCTCGATCGCCGCATCTCCCATGCGTAAATTCAGACTATCTTGCAGCAGTTCGATCAATGATTTGAGGTTATTGACCGAGTCCCGCTGAGTGTCATCGAGATCGAGGCTGCTGACTCGCTGAACCACATCGGCAGGTTTGCCGCGCAGATCGAGCAGGAGGAGCGCCCGATCGTGCAACTCCGTCGAAAGAGGCAAAGCCTCTAAGGCAAGCCGATCGAGTTGAGCGATGGCATAACGGACTTTATCGCGTAAATTTGCTGGAAAGGGAGAGAGGAGCGATCGAGTTAACCCCGCTTCTCCTAAAATCAAGCTCCAAGACACATCACGCGAACTCTTTAGCTGTCCTAGCCCCAGATTGCTTAAACAATCAATCACCAGTAAGAGAATTTCGGCATCGGCTAAAAGCCCACCACCACCTAAAAGCTCAACCCCTGCCTGATAAAACTCCTGCTGTCCACTGTGACTCCCTTCTTGGGCGCGGCGAAACACATTTGTGTTGTAGTAGAGCCGTTGAGGATAGGTTGCGCCAGCCATGCGAGTTACCGCAGTGCGGGCGATCGAAGCCGTCAGTTCGGGACGCAAACCCAAGACTTCATCATCCAAATTGTTGAGTTGAATGACGGTCGATCGCTGAATTGCGCCACCTGCCATTAAGGTATCGAGCCGCTCTAGAGTCGAGGTGATGATGCGGTGATAGCCCCAGCGATGGAAAACTTGCTGGAGCCGCTCTTCAATCCAGCGTTTTTGCGTGACATCCAGGGGCAATAAATCTCTGGCACCTGCTGGAGGTTGATAAACCATTATTTTTTCTTCCCACTAAATAAACCGCCAAATAGCCCCCCGTTGTTATCGGGTTTGCTGCGGTCAGATTTATTGTTTGGGTTGGTGGTAGGGGCTTGAGAAGCAGCTTTGTGGGTCTGTTGCTCTAGATATTTTTTTCCTTCTAAGGCGGTTGGGTCTTCTGGGTCCATTGCCAGCGCTTTATTGAAGTGAATTTTTGCCATCGTCCCTTGTTTTTGTTGCAAATAGACCATTCCCATGAGGCTGTGACAACGAGAGTGGTTGGGATCAATCTGCAACGCGTCTCGCAGTTCTAACGTTGCTTGCGCGTGGTTGCCCTTCTTCATAAATCCTTCTGCTCGACGGTAATATTGATCGAGGAGCGATTCTCGCTGTCCTTGAGCGGAGGGAGGAGCCGCCGCTTGCGAGCTAGGAGTCGCTGCCTTAGCAACTGGAGTTGCGGTCGCATAGAGCGGTTTTTTAGGGTCTCCGATCGTGCCCTCGCCCTTACCTTCTTTTCTCGCTAGATACACTAAATTGAGTTCACTGATCTGAGCAATCAATTCTAAAACTTGGTCAAGCTGCTGATATTGGCGATCGGCAAGATCTTGCAGCGCAGTTCGATAAAAGTAATCAAGATTATTGGCAGTCAACAACTGTTTTGCCAAACTTCCTAACACGTGAGTGTGAGTTTGATGCCGCATGGCTCCTTGCCCTTTGAGTTTGAGCAAGACCTCGTGATCAACGCGAGTGCGCTCTTGAGAAAGCTTTTCCCAGGCAGGGTTAACCAGTTTTGAGAGCAGTTGACTTGCCAAGTGACGATCGCTTTCGCCTGTTAAAACCCCGCTATCTGGGTGCAGACGACGGGCAATTTTCAAATAATTCTTGCGAATCTCCTTAATGTCTGCTTCGACCGACACTCCGATAATCGAGTGATAGTCGGAGAAGTCCAGCATGAACAGACCTCGTTCAATTTGAAAACTCATGGGCGCTGTCTATCTGAGTGAGTAGTGTGATCTAACGAGCCGTTTTGAACCTGTGTTTTCAAGGACGATCGCTGCAATTTAACAGGTCTTTCAATTAGTATCCGCTTATTTTATCGGATCTGTTCGTTTTACCTGCATCAACTCTTGACTCAAGGGGTTATGAATCTTTGAGTTTGTAGCTAAGATTCGTCCAGATGAGAGATCAAAGGGAGTGCGATCGTAGGCGGTGACGCTGCCTCCTGCTTCTTCGACGAGCACGATCCCCGCTGCCATATCCCACATTGACAAGCCGCGCTCCCAATAGCCATCAAATCGCCCGCAGGCGACGTAAGCCAGATCAAGGGCGGCGGCTCCGTCACGACGAACGCCTTGAGTCAGATGAGTCAGATGAGAAAATTCTGCATAGTTCGTGTCAGGAGTTTGATGGCGATCGTAGGCAAAGCCTGTGACGAGAAGACTTTTACTTAATTCCTCAGTTTGCGACACTCGAATTGATCGCCGATTGCAGGTTGCCCCTAACCCCTTGGCGGCTCTAAAAAGCTCTTGCTGAATCGGATTGAACACGACTCCTACCTGTGGAATGCCGTCGATGAGTAACCCAACTGAGACAGCAAAAAAGGGATATTGATGGGCGTAGTTAGTAGTGCCGTCAAGGGGATCGATCGCCCATAAATACTCACTGTCAGAGCGACCAAACTGCCCCGATTCTTCTGCCAAGATGGGGTGATCAGGCACGTGACGACGCAACACGTCTAGAACGGCGGCTTCGGCGGCTTTGTCTGCCTCAGTCACCAAATCACCAAAACGACCTTTTTCCTGAATGTCTTCGAGCTTGCCCCAGTGAGTTTGCAGAATGGCTCCGGCGGCTAACACTGCCTCAGTCGCAATGTCTAAAAAGATTTGGAGGTGTTGAGGCGTGTGAGACATGAGTTTAGGCAGTGGAAACGAGAAAAGTTTAGCATCTGCTCAGGCTCGATCGCGGTGTTGGTCTACGCCCGATCGTTGCTTTCTCCAGGAGGTTGCCGCATCGGATCTTGAGGATTCCAGATGCCCAGCCCTAAAATTCGAGCGCGATCTTGGGCACGACTTAACCGCAGCTCGTAGGCAGATTTGGGCGGGTTAGAAATCGTGATTGCGTGTCCTTCAGCAACTAATCGTTCGTTGAGCAAATTGCCATTGAGCCAAGCATAAACCGAGCGCTGCCCCTGTTTGGTGCGGGGAGTGCGATCAGATTCCAATACGACTGATTGATTGAGAATCATCTGCTCTAACCGGGCTTTAGCGGCGCTTCCCCACGGTTTTTGGTCGAGGCTCGGCACTGCGATTCCCGCAAGTCGAACTCGTTCGGTGATCTCCGGTTCTCTGAGGATGCCTTGTAGCTCAAATTCTTGACCGTTAAAAACGCGTTGAACGGCGATCGCGTCTCCTAAAGGAGAATTCACACGCTGACAACTCACTAACAGACAAAGCAGAACGGGCACGATCCAGAACGGTACAAGTTTTTTCCAAATTTTCACACGTCACCGTCCAGTTTCGTTTTTACTCTTCGTCGAGTGGCAACCCCCGTCTGACTCTGCCTTTGCCAAAATAGCGCCCAAACTGAAGCTCATAGACTTCGTCTTCGTCTTGGGTTTCGACTTCTAAGTCTGATCGGGCATAGCTCACACATAGAAGCGCGTAACCTTGTCGCTGCAAGTCAACCGACAGCCCAACTGCCTCTGGCTGATAGAGTTCCCCTGATTTAACCCGGACTGCACAGGTCGTACAGGCTCCATTGCGGCAAGAGAACGGTAGCTCAACGCCCTGATTTTCGGCACTGTGCAAAATGTAGCGATCGTCAGGCACCTGAAACGTACTGTAGGTGTCTTTTTGACGGTTATAAACACGGATGGTATGAAACTGAGTCATAGATTCGCCAAAGTTCTTTCGCTCTCTTTTCAGTATGAAACAATTCTGGTACGATAGAAATTCTGTGGCTGAGAACACAGCACAGCCTTGGAGAGATGGCCGAGTGGTTGAAGGCGCAGCACTGGAAATGCTGTTTAGGGGTGACTTTAACGAGGGTTCGAATCCCTCTCTCTCCGTTCTAAAACGTAAGCTAAACAAGGCTTTCAGAAGACCCTCAAAACTTCGAGGGCTTCTTTTAATCGATCGGTTGGGTGATTTTGGACGCTTTTAGCCACCTTTTGACTATCAGTTGACTATCTAAATTTGAGCGATATAGTTGGTTCAAAGCGGAATGAGTACCGCTGTATTCTTCATCGGGAAAATTAATATGTACAGCAAAGCTAATCCAGGCTAGTCGCCCAAGGATTCTGTTGGCGTGGAAACTTTTCGAGGACGGTTACGGGTACGACTCCCTCGGCAAATGTTTGAAGGCAAACAAAAATACTTAGCTTTGGAATTGCCTGACACCGATTTGAATCGCCGGATGGCTGAAGCAAAAGTGAAACTGATCGAATCCAATATTGCGCTGGAGCGATTTGACTACACGCTTGAGAAATATAGCAAGCCGAAAGCGCCAACTCTTACTGTAGTTGAAGCCGTGAAGCCGAAAGCAGAACTTGACCTCGCGCAATTGTGGGAACGGTACAAGGAGTCGCGATCGAATAAAGTCTGCGAAACGACAATGAAGCTCAATTACGTGAGGGTCACGGGTCATGTTCAGAAGTTGCCGATGGTTGCGTTGGAAGGTGCGGGCAGCTTTGCTGTGCCGAAGGCAACGCGATTCGAGATCACCTACTCGAACACAATTCTGGCTACACCGCTCATCGCATCTGGGTGCAATTCAACGCCTGCTGCAAATGGGCACTGAGAAGCAAGCTGATTACTGAAAATCCCTTTGCCGAAATGCGAGAAGATTTCAGGTACAGCGATTCTGAGCAGCTAAAGGACATTGACAGCTTCTCGAAAGAAGAGATGGAGATCGTGATTGCTGCCTTCGAGAACCATCCGCACTTCAAACACTATGCGTCATTTGTCAAATTCTTATTTTGGACGGGAGCGAGAACATCTGAAGCGGTGGGACTGAAGTGGAAACACATTACTCCTGATTTTCAGCACATCATCTTTTCGGAAGCCGTGGTGAATGTCTCCTCCAAGAGCATCAGAAAATGTACCAAGACCAGGAAAGCCAGAAAATTTCCTCTGTTTTCGCTGCCCAAGTTGGTTGATCTGTTGCAGAGCATCAAGCCTGTCGATTGTGATCCAGAGTCTCCAGTCTTCACATCCGTCGCTGGAAAGTTGATCAATTCTCATTCGTTCAACGCAAATGTTTGGAAAGGCTGTAAGAATCACGGCAAGCAGTTTGATGGCATTGTGATGAAGCTGGCGAAGGAGGGGAAGATTGACCACTACCGACCCCAATATCAAACTCGTCATACCTTCATCACGTTGCAGATTGAAGCGGGAAAGAGTCCGACAACGATCGCACGTTGGGTCGGGAATCGTGCCAATGTAATCGAGAAGCACTACATGGGCGACCTGTCGCATCTTGGCGCGGCTGAGATTTAGTTCAACGACTCGGAAAACAGCAGAGATAGCACGTCAGAAGCGCAAATCGATATCAGCTAGTTTATTCCTGATTCCGCTTTCTAAAAGCCTCACCTGCTAGAACTCCTGGATTCCTCAGCTAATGTGTTGTGAATAATGTGGAGCAGTTTTAACAAGACTCTGCCGAGTTTTCGATTAATTCTAAGATAGAGGCAACGAATAACAGTAAAGTGCCTGTTCAGGTCTCACCAATGGAGATTGCGATGAATGCAGCCTCAAGTGCTAGGTCGATACTTAACGCTTGATGACTTTTGTACTTGTAGTCAGACATACCGTAAGTATTGCGATTGTATCAATCCCTATCCCCAAAATGCAGAGGAGACGATTCCAGCATTGCAGGCAGTCTGCCAGCATCTGATTGACCCCATCATCGACCAGTTTGGCAAAGAGCGATTCCAGCTTACCTATGGCTTCTGCTCAAGAGATTTGAAACGATTTTTGAGCCAGAAAGATCCGAAGACAGGAATCAAGAATGGGCGCGTTGACCCCAGCCGAGATCAGCACATGGCACATGAGATGAATCGGAGTGGGAAGTACTACTGCGATCGCTTAGAGGCTGCCTGCGATTTTCGGATTGTGAATTTGGAAAGCGATCTCTTGGTGGAATGGATTCTAGAACAGCGATTGCCGTTTGATTCGCTGTATTTTTATGGAAGCGACCCTTGCGGTATCTGCGAAGCAGCGCGACCGATCCATATCAGCTTCAGCCCTCAACATAGGAAAAATATTTGGGCATTTGCTAGCAGTGGAGTACTTACTAGAAAAGGAATTAAAAATTGGGTAAATAATCTAACTGTGTGATAAAACATATAGTTTTCAACGATGAGAGTTATTCAATGAGTAACTAATCGAAGTCTATTTTACACTGGCGAAACTTCGTAATTGCTTATCTATCTCTCTCAAGAAATGCTTAACTTCAGCAGCTAGTGATTTAATATCATCGTGACCAATCTTATGATAGCTTCCGCCATTATTACTCTTTCCATTTCTATGAACAATGTCGTGGCGAATTGCTATTGCTTTGTGTATTCTTCTTGTCGAGTCTTTAGGAAACTCCACCTTTAAAGTTGCACTATATAGAGCTTCTACTTTAGCTAGATTATGAAACGATAAAGCAGCTAAATAATCAGTTATCTCTCCCTTCAATCCATCCATTTTGGTGAAAATTTCGCTCAAGCTCATCTTTTGATTTTGGAATTCCTTAGTTGTTTCCACAAACTTTCTTAGCCGTTCCTCTCTTGAAAGAACAATTTTGATAAAGGCATCAGAAAGATAACTTTCCATTGCGGTGATGATATTTGCATATAACATTCTATTTAATGGTTCTTCTAACTCACTCTTAAGCGTGTAAGGACCGTCAGTTGGTCGGCTAAGTTTTATGATATGGCTTATGGCGGTTACGAACTCTTTATAAGAATCTGTACCGAGATTTTCTAAGTAATAGTTATTGATGTCTCTATCTTTTGGAATTTTTGACCACTCAAAGCACTCAAATTCATCCTCTAATGTCTCTACAGCTTTTGATATGACATTAGGAGACGCTACATTCCAGAACTTGTTCTTTATGACATCCAAAGTTGCGAAAGGACCATCGAGATCAGCTATGTACTCACTGTCCTCAAAACTATTTGAGCTGCGATCGTAAAGAGGCTCATATTCAGACAAAAACCAGTCTTTTACCGCTCTAATTGTCAGATGAGGGCTAATGTTCGCATCTTGGCTTTCGCTGTCTTGCTCTTCCTCAGTACTAGAAGCTAGCTTATCTCCAATAAATTCGGATTCTTGTAGATAAAAATACTTTCCTTGCTCATCTATGAAAAAGTATTTCGTCTTTGAGTAAGAGCTTTTCTGTTCAAGTCCTTTACAGTGCTTTCTAATTTGCCCTCGAACAACGTGAAGAGGATCTGCGGCTCCAAAAGTGTATAGCTTGTTTTCTAAAATTGCTGCGTAGACCTCCTCAGGAGACATTGGATGATCGTACTGTGTCATCACTTCTTTTATTGCTTGTACAATCGTTCTTCCGTCTTTCTTAGGCATAGAATTTTTCGATCATTTTAGCATTCATCTAAATTTAAGAGCATGTCTGGTTTTTCCGAATCGCCTGATTCCCCCGCATCACTGATCGCACTAATTTCACTCGATACGGATCGGCATCCTTTTGCCAGACGACTCGATAGCCCTTCAATTCCGCACAGTGATCTTCGAGGCATTTGAGCCAACCGCGTCGATCGCGAATCTTCTCCCAATCGTCTAGCAGTCCCCAATCTTCGCCGACTCAGCTTGGCAAACTTCCCATAGAGCGGATAGTCTGACATGACGAGCAGATCTTTCTGATGCAGCACAGGTGAATTGTCGTTTGAATCGTAGTCTCGATAGCTGACGTGCAGATCCCGCAAGTCAACCTGCATACTGGTATGGAGAGATGGATGGGGATCGGCATTGAAGTCTGGATAGACCAGATAAGAGATTTTCGGTTTGCGGCAATGGAACTCGATGCCATTCGCCTCTTTAGGACGACCGATCGTGCGAGACGCACATCCTTCATAAAGCCGCAAAAGAGGATCGAGGCTCTCGATCGCATTGATTCAGCGGGCAGGACGAGTCGATCGGATTGGGCAACAGTCATCCGAAATTTTGGGCTACTCGTTCTTGCCTGCGGAAGGAGTTGAGAGAATTATTCGGTTGCGGAGTCGTCTCAAAGCCCGTTTGAAAGAGAATGCCGAGGTCGTTGGAACCGATGAGGAATTTTTTGAAGGTGAAGAAAGTAACCGTCTAATGCTGAATCTCTATCATGAGAAATCGGAATTTTTGGACGAAACAGAGGATTTAGAGGTGGATTTAACCTCGGAAGCCTATCAAATTTGGAACAATGCGATTACTTATGATCCGTCGCTTAAAGAGACGATCGAGCGTGTTCCCAATGTTGCCTATTCGACTCGTGCTTATATACCAACAAAAGCTCACCCTGAAGGGGTTTTGCTGTATGTGCGAACCGCAGAAGGCAATGATGCACTAGCTTGGATTGATCGAGACGGAAATCCAGTCACGCAATCTCAATTAGCAATTTTGAGAGCGGCGCAATGTGAGCCAAACACGCCTGCGATCGCGCGTGATCCTCAGCACCATCAATTAGCTGCAACTGGAGCAGTGTTGATTGCAAAAGAAGAGAAGGGTTCAGGTGGGCAACTGGGTTCGACCAAAGGCGCTCGCGCCAGAACCTATGAGCGACTGAGACGTTATTTGCAAGAGGTAAAAGGAACTCTCTTCGATACCGATGATCTAAATCGAGCATTTGAAAACCTGCTGCAATATTCACTGTGTTCTTCGGCAATTGATAAGCTAAACCGCCAGCTTAAAAGCGGGATTGATGACGCTAAGTTAGCTGAATTGATAGTAGATTTGCATAAGGATGGTCGCTTATGCCTAGAGGGTGTTGTGCACGTTTGAATTTGATACCCACGAACTGCCTGACCATCAACATCACAAACGCAATCAGGTGAAACCCGACTAAGGTTTCTGCCAGCCGCTCGTAATCTCGCGCTAATCGCCGAAACCGCGACATCCAGCCAAAACTGCG
>JBBRPT010000089.1:0-22932 GCA_038227635.1 Leptolyngbyales cyanobacterium
ATCGTGTGAACTTCAAAGGTGCGATCGGGAAACGCTTTTTGCAATTGCGCCTGCACCCAGTGGGTTTGCACGAGCGCAAGCTGACTTTTGCGAGACCCAATGCGAATGGTGCGGCTAGAAACGGGGGATGTGGTGAGAGACATATCAACGAGTATGCGAAACTGGCTTCAACGGTGACTCTTTCCACCTTACCGTAGTCAGTCGCCCCGATCGTGAGCGTCTACCCCCTGTATTCGTTACAGATGATTAAGCGATGGTTGTTTCTCTAAACCCGCAGCAATTCAACGACGATCTCTAGCTCACGAGCCGAGCGGGATAAAGCTGCATCTGCCCTTACTAAACAAAGACAATTAGATTCAGCGATCGCTAAATGTAGAGCATCTAGCGATCGTAGAGGCAAAGTAAAGCGACCAATCCAATCACGGGCTAAATCGAGATAGACTGACTTCAAAAGTAATCGAGTGTACAGTCCGTTTGCTAAGTGAGATTGAAACAAATCTGCAATCCGTCTCGCATCTTGTTGAGAAAGCTCTTTAGTTCTCACTCTGCGCGAAACTGCTGAGAAAAACTCTACCTCTACTAATTGACTAATAGCGGGGTGAGGCTTGTCTTTCAAAAATTCTTCGACGGTGTTGCTGAGAGATTCCGGTATATAGTAAGCAACAACGACACTGGTATCCAGATAGAAATTACTCAATCTCGCTCTTCTTTTCTCATCTTTATTACTGTCTTACTCATGGGTTCTCCCTGCAATTGAATTGAGTCTCGAAATTCTTCGAGATTAGGAAAAGTCCTTGAATTCTCGGAAGGAGAGGAGACCATTGCAACCAACTCATTTAACAATCGCTCTTGTTCAGAATGACTAAGACTTCTGATCTTGCTCAATATTTCAATATAGCTATCAATTGCCATAGGTTTGACTGTTGTAGATTGCCAAGTCTTTTCTCAACCTGATGTAATTGTATTGCTTATCGTAGAGTCTACGATCGTCAGTTTCACCTTCTCTGCTGTCGCCGGAGCCAACAGCACCCCATTTCGATAGTGAGCGGTTGCGAGCAGAATGTTTTGATAGCCAGGAAGCCGTTCAATAATCGGCGCAGGGCGACCTTGAGGACGAGGACGCAATCCGTGCCAAGTGCGAACCGTTTCAGCGTTGGCTAAATCAGGGCAGAATGCGATCGCTTGCTGCATGACTGCATCAAAACTCGCGGCATTCGGTGCTAACTCTTCACCATCAGACGGAAATTCCACCGTCGCGCCAACCCAATAATCACAGTTTCCCAACGGCACGAGATGAACGTCATTTCCTGTAATCACGGGTTGATCAATTCCTAAAGGGTGGGCGAGTCGAAGGTGAATTGCTTGACCTAAAACAGGTCGAATATCGATCGGTTGCGCCAAAGATTGTGTAATCGCCGTTGATCCCAATCCGGCTGAGATGACCAGCCAATCAAACTCGATCGTTCCCTTAGTTGTGTGGACTTCGCGATCGTTGCCTCCCGTTACTGTCGTGTCAAACTGGAATGTCACCCCTCGCTGTTTTGCTGCAGCAATCAATGCTTGAGTTAACGCAACCGGATTAATTTGACGATCGTTGGGTGAATAAATCGCAGCCGTAACAGAATCTAAATTCAGATAGGAATAATCAGATTTGAGGCGATCGAGTCCTAAAATCTCTAACGTCCAGCCCTGCGATCGTCGAATTTCAACCAGCTTTTCCCAGACAGACAGGTCTTCCTCAAATTGCAGCATCAAAATTCCCTTGCGATTAAAGGGAATTTCTAACTCTGTAGACGCTTCTAATTCAGGAATTAATTTTTCATAATATCGGAGGCTTTCTAATCGCATTCGGAGGTTGTTACCTTTCTCCTTTTTGCTGATTGCCCCCATCAACACACCGAGCGCTGCCCCTGTAGAGGTGGGGCAGAGACTTAAGTTAGCTTCGACAGGTGTAGGCTGTTGGTCAAAAACCGTTACCGTCAAGTCTGGGATCTTGCTGAGTTCGTAAGCGATCGTGGCTCCTACAATGCCACATCCGACCACTGCAATCTTAAGCATGGGTCACTTGTAAAACGACTGTACCTATGACCCACACATCACGCTACGCTTGAGGAATTAGCCGAAAGAACGCATCAAACGCTTTGACAGCTTCGCTATATTTGCGCGTGGCGAGTTCAGAATTGGATTCTCCAGCTGCCCGATCGATTGTAACGAGCGCATCAAAGAATTCTTTCGCCGCTTGTCGAGATGGCTTTTGGGCATTGGGCAACAGATCTCGTGTCACTGCACTCATCTTGACCCGCAATTCACCTAACGGACCGTGGATGAAATTTCGCACAAACGTCCAGTCTTCTTTTTCAATCAATGCCTGAAGTTCGGGCAACCGATCGCCCATGACTGAGACATCTTTAGCATAGCTTTGGATCTCTGCAACCTGCTCAGGCGTGTAAGTGGGAACCTTCGCTGAGGTTGGACTGCCACAGCTAATGAGCAACATCGCTACAAGCGCTAGAACAATAGACAAAATTGACCGATGCTTTGTCATAACTACACTTTCTTTCAACTGACTAACTAGAGCTGCATTCACAAGGTTAGGAGCAACTGTTGACTGCTTACCTATTAAAGGAGTTTATCTCAAAACGAACTCTAATAAGGCAACCAGTCAGTGTCCAGCTAAGAATGCATGATTTCTCTAACAAAAGCCTCTGGCAGACTGGCAACCGCTTCAATTAGATTAAGGTTAAAGTAGGGCGATACAGAGCGATCGAGATTTATGGTTCTCTCCTTTAGGCAATTGGCGATCGGCACTTCACTGTTAGCAATTGGGGGAGGTGCTGCCCTCATCAGCAGTCACTATAACGAGCGCCTCAGCAGCAGTTTGCCATCTGGGTTGCCTCTTTTTGCTGACCAATCTACCAAGATCGCCGTCTCAGATAGCGCGACCAATAACTCAAACTTCATTGCCGCTGCCGTCGAAAAAGTCGGACCTGCTGTCGTCAGAATTGACTCTGCCCGCCGAGTCAGCAGTCAAGTCCCCGATGCTTTGCGGAATCCTCTCTTCAAACGGTTTTTTGGCGACCAACTGCCTGCTCCCGAAGATCGAGTTGAGCGGGGCACTGGGTCAGGGTTTATTGTCAGCGCCGATGGTCGTCTCGTCACTAACGCCCATGTGGTTTCGGGGTCAGACACCGTTGAGGTCAAGCTCAAAGATGGGCGCACCTTTGAAGGAAAAGTGGTGGGGATCGACCCTGTGACGGATGTTGCAGCCGTGAAAATCAATGCCAGCAATCTGCCCAGCGTGCAGTTAGGAAAATCTTCGACGCTGCTGCCGGGGCAGTGGGCGATCGCCATTGGCAACCCGTTTGGACTCGACAACACCGTCACAGCAGGCATTATTAGCGCCCTCGATCGCTCCAGTTCTCAGGTGGGTGTGCCCGATAAGCGGGTTAACTTTATTCAAACCGATGCGGCGATTAATCCGGGCAACTCCGGCGGACCGTTGTTGAACGATCGGGGAGAAGTGATCGGCATCAACACCGCTATTCGAGCAGATGCTCAGGGGCTGGGGTTTGCGATTCCGATCGAGACTGCGAGGCGAGTCGTTGAGCAGCTATTTAGCACAGGTCGAGTCGAGCATCCGTTTTTAGGCATTCAGATGGTCGATTTGACTCCGACGATCAAAGGTGAGATTAATAAAGACAAAGAAACTGAGGTTAAAGTCACCCAAGATCAAGGGGTCTATGTTGCACGGGTGCTAGATAATTCTCCTGCCGCTCAGGGTGGAATGCAGCAGGGAGATGTGATTCAAAAAATTAATGGCGCTCAGGTCAAGACTGCTTCTGAGGTGCAAGCCCACGTAGAATCTAGTTCGATTGGCACTCCTCTGAGTGTCGAAGTGATTCGTGGCAGCCAGACAAAGACGATTCGGGTGCGTCCAGGTGCGTTTCCGACTAATCGGGCTGATCAGTAAGTAGCTCTGGGGCTGCCTACTCGATGTCTTCTCCAATTCCTGACAGATCTTCTAACTCCATCCGTTGCTCCATCTGCCGCAGAAAATAGCCCGTCAGCATGGCAGATCCCAGCAATCCGGCTAAGTTCTCGCGATCGGTAGCGATTTTGACTCCAAACCCCTCAGAAGGCAACACCCCTAGCAGCCCTTGAACGTTGTGAGAAATAATCTGCTTAACTCTGGGACTGACTGAGCGAGCTACCCGCTCTAAGACTTCTGGAGGCTGATGCTGAAGATAGTTGAGAAGGGCATCCACATCAGCCGCCTCGTCATCGGTTTGGAGAAAATTAGCACCGTCAGGGTTAAACACCATAGAGTTATAGAAATACCGTTTGCACTATTCTGACATTTCTTTTCTAAGGTGTGCCTACCTCCTTTTGAAGAGAGCTTCATCCTTGAGATGTGAATAGATAGCCAGATCAGCGATCGTATAGCAAATCAATCCCAGCGGCAGGACTCAAAATAGAGATATAAGGTTCAACAAAGCAACGGGTTGCTGCTGCTTGAGCCACGTCTGATGTCACCGCCGCAACTTCTTGCTGAAAGCGCGTGTCAAACTCAACTCCTAGCCCGATCGTTTCATACCAGCCAAAAATTTGAGCAAGCTGAGAGTTTGTTTGTTTACCTAACGCATATTGCCCCAGCATTTTATTTTGAGACGATTGCAACTCTTCAGGGCTAAGAGGGATTGACCGGAGCCGATCAACTTCAGTTTGCAGCCCGTCTAGGGCGATCGCAGTGTTTTCGGGAGCCGTTCCCATATAGACGACAAACTGCGACGCATCCAATCGCGTCGGATAGAAGGCAGACACTTCATAGGCGAGTCCTCGCTTTTCTCGCAGTTCGACAAAGAGACGGCTAGAAAGCCCGTTGCCAAGATAAGTGTTGAGCAACTTCAGCGCCGTGTAGTCAGACAAATCAAGAGTGTTAGAGTTGACGGATGGAGCTAGATAGCCCAACATCACGATCGACTGTTGCGTCTCTTGGGTCTTGATTACCCGATGGGGATTTACCTGAATCGGAGCCAAATTTAAGGTTGGTAGAGGTTCTGCTGGGGCTTGCCAGTCGCCCAAAACGGTCTCAATTTGAGCGATCGCGGTATCTGGATCAATTCGACCTGCGACGCTAATCACCAGATTGTCTGGACGGAAATAGGTTTGATGATAGTGCTGCAAGTCTTGCCGAGACAACTGAGCAACGGTTTCTGCGGTGCCCAACCCCGAAAAGGCATAAGGATGCTGCCCATACATGGCAGAGCGCAGTCCATCGAGTGCCACAGTAAACGGCTGTTCTTGCTGAGAGCGAATCGCTTGCAGCGTCAGACGACGTTCTAACTCGACCTCATCCTCAGGAAAGGTGGGCGATCGCAGCACGTCACCTGCCAGCGCCAAAATCTCTGGAAAGTCAGCCGAGACGGTCTTTAAGCTCAACAAAAAGTAGTCAGAAGCCGAATCGGTGCCCAGACCTGCTCCGACTGACTCGACGCGTTCGGCAATATCTAGAGACGAAAACTGCTCAGTTCCTTTAGGCAGAACGGCAGAGACTAAGTGCGACAACCCTGCTTGGTGCGACGGTTCCCAACGGCTTCCGGCGCGAATGAAGAAACGCGCGGCAATAATGTCAGCCGAGGGATTTTCAACTATCAGTACCACGATGCCATTTCTTAATACGGTACGGTGGGTCTGGCGATTTTGGAGAATTGCGCTAGAGGTCACAAACAGGAGTCCTTTAACATGAATGGGATGGGAAATAGGGACGCAGACTCTTTTTAGAGAGGCTTCATGACGATCGCCGCATAGTGATAGGGCGAAAGATATTGATTGGCTAAGCTTTGCAAGTCTTTAGCCCCAAAGGCTTGCATACGTTGAGGATACGTGACAGCCAGATTTGCCTCAGCAACCGTATGATAGTAGCCATAAAGCCCTGCCAGTTGACCCGGCGTTTCGATCGAGAAGGCGTAATCGTTGCACAGAAGGCGTTTACTGCGCGCTAGTTCAACATCGCTGACGAGAGTTGTCGTTAGTGACGACAGCCGATCGCAGATCAACGCTTCGACTCGCTCAATATTTTCTGGCTCTAGCCATGCGGTGATCGTGAACAGACTCGATTCTCGCTGCATTGAAAAACCGCTGCTGACTGCCTGCACGAGTTGCCGATCTTCTCGCAGTTCTTGCACGAGTCGAGCCGACTGACTTTCTGCTAACAGCACCGAGATTAGATCTAGCCCGTAAGTATTTTGAAGCGGGTCGTCATCGATACCCGGAGCCATCCACGCCATCATCAGTCGAGCCTGTTCGAGACGAGGCAGCCGCAGTTCTTGGCGACGAATGCTGACGATCGGAGGTTCGGCTTCTGGCTCTGAGCGCGGACAGATGCTTGGAGCTGGGAACGCAGGGAACGATCGCTCAACCCACTTGACCGTGTCATCGTGAGCGACATCTCCGACAATCACCACAGTCATATTATGGGGCTGATAGTGGGTGCGATGGAAACAGCGCATCTCGTCGGGCGATCGCGGCATCAAGCTATCTTCGGTGCCTAAAATGGGTCGTCCGTAAGGATGGCGTTGATAGACACTCTCAGCTAGCGCCTGAAATGCAATGCAGTCTGGACTGTCGTAGGTTTGCCGAATCTCTTCGAGAACAACATCACGCTCTCGATCAAACTCATCGTCAGGAATTGCCGCATTTAAAAGCAATTCGCCCAAATAGGGCAACGTGTCACCCAGATATTGAGATGCCGTCGTCATGAAAAAGTGGGCATAGTCATAGCTGGTTGCAGCGTTAGTCACGCCACCACGATTTTCAATTATTTTGTCAAAGCTGCCCGGAGGTAGCCGATCAGTGCCTTTAAAAATCATGTGTTCTAAGAAGTGTGCCATGCCTGACCACTCATCAGGCTCAACGATCGCACCCGCTTTGACCCACACATCAACTGCTACTACTCCAGTAGCGGGAACCCGTTGATGAATTAACGTCAATCCACTCTCTAGCGTAAGAATCTCGGCTGGAAATGGAACGACCGCAGACCGTGACAACTGATTTAAATTCAAAATTCAGTTTCGACCCAATTAATTATTTGAGTAAACGAAATTAAAGAAATGTTGTCTCCGCTGTGCCATTTCCTAGCAGGAAAAAGGACACAAATGGTCGATTTACTAACATTTCGATCCCTTTATTCTAGACCATTTTACTCAAAGGTTAAGCGAGTTTCCTCTCAGGCTGAATAAAGCTAGAACACTAAATGTTATAAAACGATTACATTAGTCCTTATAAAGTTCGGTTGAGAGTTCTTAATAAAAATTCCCCCACTGAATCTAGTAAGGGAAGCCATTTGATAGACGTTCACCGCAGCGCCGTTTTACCTCAGTTTTTGACCTGGTGCGAGACCAGGTGGGAGTCGATCGTCGGGCTTAAAGTTTCCGGGTACAAGCCCGGTCTACTGCTGCCAGACGTAATTAGATTCCCTTATTGAAAAGCAAGATCATAAAACATTATTGGCAGTCACCAACGCCGCAGTGAACTCCTTCATTGTAGTGGTTGAGGGAGTGAATGGGTATTAACCAGCCAATTTAACAGAGTCGACAGGACGTTCTTTTTCTCAAAGCAGTCAGCAACAGCAAGGCAGAACCGCCCATCTCTCTAACGGGCACACAGATGGCGATTTTGTATCGATCGATGACTAATCTACCTGACTGAACATGGCTTGATGCGGGTTTCTCGCCAAAGCGTAAGTAGGAAGAAACTACTGCTCTGATTAGTCAATAGCGTGAACTACCACACACCGACCGCTAGGCGGTACTTTGTGGGCTTCCCAATTCACCGGGAAGCGCCTCTAGAATTCCGTAATTCCGTTGGTCTTACCTTCCCTCCAAGGGCAGGAGTCCTGGTTCCCAAGACCCAATGTTTTCAACAATCATGACTAGCTGCTTTGACCGTTTGGTTTTCACGACCCTGACTGCGTGGTTTTTGCAGTCGTCGCAGTGTTTATGTTGCTTTGCTTAGGAGTATATCAGAACTATCGCTTCGCTTGTCAGAAATTGGTTATTTTTTGCCTATCTTGCCTGTTCTCCAGCTTCGGTGAAGACCACAAACAAGACGGCAAAAAATGACCCTGGCTTTCATCCCACACTAACGAAGCGTATGGTGTGGGGATTCCCGCCGAGTTAGCTAAAACTTCGGAGTTAGTAGACTATACAAAAATCCCACTCCTGGGCAACCTTTACGGTCTGAAAATCTGGGGAGACAAACCCATAAGTCGAAAATTCATGCTTTGTCCTCGTATATTTACAATTTTTTTATAAAAACTGTATCAAAAAAGACATTAAATACTAAAACAGCGACGGAGTTAATGAAATCAAAAACTCTGATTTTTTACATTTTGTATTTTTAGTAGCTGGCGATCGCTCTATGATGACGATTGCCTGCTCCCCACCTTGAAAATTTTGCTGTCCTAATCTCAATCTTTCAGTCCTGAAACGATTCAAGTTTGAGTTTGGGTACGCTTACCCATTTGCTCCTATAACTTTTAACGAGAACAATCATGATCACTAAGTCTGCATCCGCTTTCGATCAACAACCTCTTAACCTCACTCCTTCTAATAATTCTCCGCTCTCTGTTACTCCTCAGCTAGCTTTCGTCTCTCGTTCCTCCTCTCTTCTTTTTGTTGACTCCAGTGTTTCTGACTATAAAACTCTAGTCACAAGTAGCGCTCCGGGCACCGAAGTTCATGTATTGAACTCTAGTGAAGATGCGGTCACCCAAATCACCAAAACCCTGCTGGGGCGCAGCAATATTTCTAGCTTACACGTCGTTTCCCACGGCGAAGCGGGCGGGTTGGACTTTGGAGGCGGTGCGCTCAACCTAAGTGATCTGCCAGCCTATGCTAGCCAACTTCAATCTTGGAGCAGTGCTCTGACTTCTGATGCAGATATTTTGCTCTACGGCTGCAACGTGGCACAGGGAGAATCGGGCAAGGCGTTTGTCAACACTCTCAGCCAGTTGACCGGAGCCGATGTGGCTGCCTCCAATAACCTGACCGGAAAAGATGGTGACTGGAATCTGGAAGTGACCACTGGAAAGATTGAGTCATCCCTCGCCTTTGACTCCAAGGTGACCACTGCTTATGCCTACGATCTAAACATTTTAGGTGAAACCTTTAATGGCAACGATGTCACAAATCCCTCTTGGCTTTACAACACAACGGGTACGCAACCGTCTCTGACTGCCCGTTCTACAGCAACCGCATCGCCAGGTGGTATACCCGGTGGTGGTTCTGATGCCGTTGGGTCAGGCGCACTACGGTTAACCTCTGCTGGTGGAAATCAGGCATCTTTTGTCATTTACAACCGCCCTATTAATGACAGTAATGGTCTCTCAATCACATTCAACATTCACGCTTATGGTGGTAATGGTGCCGATGGCATCAGCTTCTTCTTGATTGATGGCAATGCCAGCCCAACTCAGGCAGGCGCATTTGGTGGATCGCTCGGCTATTCCAGTAACGGCACTACACCTGGTTTGATAGGCGGCTACCTCGGCATCGGCTTTGACGAGTTTGGTAACTTCTCTAACTCCCAATATGGGGCAGGGGGTCCAGGTGCAAGACCTGACTCTATTGCAGTTCACGGTAGTCAAGCTAATAACTATAACTATCTAGCAGGAACGGGAACGCTAGTGCCGGGTATTGACAACACATCTGGAACTCGATTGTCCTCCCAAAAGGCAGTGCAGATTGATTTGACACCTGCTGGGCTATTATCCGTCAAAATTGATTTGAACAATGACGGAGATTTCGCAGACGCTAACGAAGCTCCAGCGGCACTGCAAAATTACAATGTCGTTGCTAGCAATGGGGCGCTGCCATCCACATTTAAGTTCGGGTTCTCTGCCTCCACGGGTGGCTCTACTAATGTCCATGAAATCACAGGGCTGAACGTTGATACATTCGGCGGTGTGCCTTACACCCCATTGGTAAACTTTAGCAGCACCAGCGCGTCAGTTAATGAAGGTTCTGCCCTAAGCATTACTGCCCAGCTTGATGTAGCGACCACAAACATTGTGACAGTTCCCGTTACGCTATCGGGAACGGCGACGAATACAACAGACTACACCCTGTCTAACACGTCCATCACGATTTTACCGGGGAACCTGACGGGTAGCATTACCCTAAACGCACTGAATGACGCGCTAGTTGAGCCTAATGAAACGGCTATAGTGACCCTGGGAACGCCAATAGGTGCTCAACTGAGTCCTCAAAATAATGTTTTCACAGCCACGATCGTAGACAGCACGCCCATCACAAAGTTTGTCAAAAATGACTTTAATGGCGACGGGAAGTCAGATATCCTGTGGCGTAATCCTTCCACTAATCAGGTTGCCATTTGGGAGATGGACGGCACAGCCCTGCTGCCGGGAACTGGATTTATCTCAGCCATACCGGATTCATCCTGGCAAATTGCAGGCACAGGTGACTTCAATGCAGACAAAAAAGCAGACATTCTGTGGCGCAACTCCTCTACGGGTCAGCTTGCCATTTGGGAGATGGACGGTACAACCCTGCTAGCAGGCACAGGCTTTATTTCAGCAAATCCTGGGTTAGGCTGGCAAGTTGCGGGAACGGGTGACTTCACGGGCGATAAAAAAGCAGACATCCTGTGGCGCAACTCCTCTACGGGTCAGCTTGCCATTTGGGAGATGGATGGCACAGCCCTGCTAGCAGGCACAGGCTTTATTTCGGCAAATCCAGGCTCTAGCTGGCAGATTTCTGGCACGGGCGACTTCAATAACGATGGCAAAGCTGACATCCTGTGGAACAACTCTTTCACTAATCAGGTTGCCATTTGGGAGATGGACGGCACAACCCTGCTGCCGGGAACTGGATTTATCTCGGCAACTGCACCCTCTAGCTGGAAGATTGCTCGCACTGTGAACGGTACAGATGATGCGAATGGCGATGGTTTCTCCGACATTTTCTGGTACAACACAGCGACAAACCAAACAGCCGTTTGGGAGATGAATGGCACGACACTGCTACCGGGCACTGGGTTTATCTCAGCAATTGCACCTTCTGATTGGGTAATTGAAGATTCGGGTGATTATAACGGTGATGCCAGAATAGATTTACTCTGGCACAACAAGACAACGAACCAGGTTGCTGTCTGGGAATTGGATGGCACGACGCTGCTACCGGGCACTGATTTTGTCTCGCCGATCGCTCCTTCTGTCTGGCAAGTTGCTGCTTAAAAAGTCCTGAATGTTCTATAAAAACGAGTTTCTTAACTTCCATTCACTGCTTGAAGTGATCGTGGGAATGGAGAGGCTCGTTTTTTAGGTGTTGTACCAGATAGACTCGATCGTCTGCCCGATCTCGATCGCTCGCTGACGCAAATGAGAAGAGCCTTCTAGCAAAACTGTGACGTGACCCAGCTTGCGCCCTAGACGCGATTCGGGCTTGCCATACCAGTGCACGGCAGCACCAGGAATTTCAGCAAGTTGTTGCCGCTTATCCAAATAATCGCTTTGGGAGTGTTCATAACCAAGCAGATTGATCATGACTGCTCCATCACAAGTCAAAACCGGACTGCCCAAAGATAAGCCACACACCGCCCGAAGCTGTTGCTCAAATTGAGATGTGACACAGGCATCGATCGTATAGTGTCCAGAGTTATGAGTGCGAGGCGCGATTTCGTTAACTAACACTTTGCCATCATGGGTGAGAAATAGCTCAATGCCAAAAATGCCAACGACTTGCAGATTCTCTAAGAGAGTGCGGGCGATCGTTTCCACTTCCATGACGGTCGAGGTGGGCAGATCGGCAGGAGCAATGACGCGACGACACACCTGATTTTCTTGCTGGGTCTCGACAACGGGATAGACGACAATCTCCCCTGTAGTCGATCGAGCTGCCATCACCGCGAGTTCTCGCTCAAACGGGACGAATTCTTCAACTAATAAAGGCTGATCATTAAGGGTTTTGAGAATGGTTTCAAGTTCCTCAACTGTTTTGAGAATGAATGTGCCTTGCCCGTCATACCCGTGACGACGGGTTTTAAGCACGATCGGAAGTTCGACCGTTTGCAGCGAAGAACCCACTTCTAACGCAAAAAAATTTGGAACAGGAAGATGACGATCGCGCAAATAGCAGCGCTGATCATATTTATCCAACAGCGGTTTAAGCGACCCCAAACTAGGACGAAAGCAAACGCCTTGCTTCTCTAGTTCAGAGAGAGCATCTAAATCAACAAACTCGTTTTCAAACGTGATGACATCGCAACACGCCGCGAGATGAGCCGTCGAATGAGCATCGTCGATCGCTGCGAGAATTGTTTGAGTCGCGATCGCCACTGCCGGATCGGTTTGAGACGGGGTTTGAATGATCAGTTCGACGCTCAACGTTTTTGCTGCGTCTGCCATCATCCAAGCGAGTTGTCCGCCACCAATGATGCCCACTCGAGTCATTGCACTGCTCCGCGAGAGGCAAACGACGAAAACCATTTTGGAACCATCGCAAAGAATCCCTCAGTCACACGGGACTGTTTCCCACAGCCTAAAGACTCTTTAGTATCAACACCCGTTTTAGAATTCACGCCTTTGGCGATCTGACAGAGTTCTTTGACTTGAGCACCGTCTAAAATCGCATTGCTGAAATCTGCCCCGGTAATGGTGACTTGATCGAAGGTCGATCGCAGCAGAATCGCCTCCGTCAAAATTGCATCACTCAGATCTGTCTCAGTGAATTTAATTTGATCCATCAAGGCGTTGGTCAGATTTGCCCCGTGTAGATTGGTCTTGGTCAGTACCGATGCACTCAAGACTATTCCCTGCATTTCTGCACTAGCAAAATTTGTGCTTTCGAGATTGGTGTTTGAGAATTCTGCCGATCGTAGGTTCTGCCCTGAAAAATCTTTTCGAGACAACTCAGCGTTGCTAAACGAAAGCGGAGGTGGATAGTCTAACGCTTGAGCAGGAAAGGGATGACTGCACACAATGAAAGCCAGTAACCATGCAGCCGATCGCCAAAAAAGCATAAGACAGAATTCTCTCAGTGATAGGTAGTTGTTAGCTTATCGTACTTAGGAACACTCCAGATCCTCGTCAACATAAGGTTGAGAAGAGAACCTATGATTTGCATTCCAACGATTCTCGCGTGTCTGCACCTGTTTTGGGATTGCTGCCAGTAGCGACCTTGCAAAGCTCTTTTACCTGAAGACCGCTCAAAATTGCCCCACTAAAATCGGCACCTGCGATGGTCACATTTTGAAACACAGTCCGCAGCAACATAGCATCTGTGAGTACTGCATCACTCAGGTTTACGTTAGACAACCGGACTTGATCCATCATGACCTGGTTCATGTTTGCGCCCTGAAAGTTCGTTCCCTTAAGGGTTGAGGTGCTGAAGACGGCTCCTTCTAAATTGGCATTTGTGAAATTGGCTTGGTCGAGATCAGCACCCGGAAACTCTTCTGAGCGCAGGTCTGCGCCCGAAAAGTCTTTTTTGGCTAGTCCCTCATTTGAGTAGTCGAGTGATTTGCCGCTTGCTGCCGCAGACGCTGCTGCCTGTGCAGGAAGGGCACTACTAAACCACACCAAACCCACTAGCAGAAAGGAAATGACTCTAGACAGCGTTTTAGAAAATACCGAAAGTTTGCGAGTCATGGTTAGGGATTAGAGAACGTCCTTTATTAGTTTAAGGTCGTCGGTATATTCTTGATCAGCTTGTGCGATCGCCACCGTCACTGATCCGGCTTGTCCCTCCACTCGAACAATTTTTTTAGCAACGCGCAGAGAATCCTTGAAAGAATCACCTAATTTATAGATCCGAGCTGCCAAAACTGCGGCGGCTTCTGCAACGCTAAACGTCCCTAATCTCTCAACGACTGAAGGAGTAGGGACATTAATAGCATTCAAATCTTTAGCAGAAAAGAGTTTTAGAGGGAGATGACGATCGCCACAGAATTTCACGAGTCCTGCTTCGTCGGCTTTGTGATCGATCGTAGCCATCCCAGCGATCGCGGCTTCTGCAAGGTGATGCGATCGCAGCGTTTTTTGAATCGCGTGTTCGATCAGAGAATCCGAGGTTCCTCGCTGGCAGCCGATCCCTACCCACAGCACTCTGGGATGCCATTGCACTTTAGGCAATGCCGAGTCGGGCGCAAACCGTCTTTGAATAGAGCTGATCCAAATCCGCGCTTTGGGTTCAGGCATTGTTTCTCGGGTCAGCGCCGTGTAGTCAGGAAAGCCAAAACAAACAGGCAGATCAGGAGGCAAAAGGGATTGCCATCTCGTTGATCCCGCTTCCTGGATGATTTGAATAGCATCTCGACGATCGAGTGCCGCACCCACCCCTGCCCAATCTCCACTTCCGCGCCGCCACCCAAATAGAATTCCTAAGTTAATTAAGTCGAATGATCTCATAAGATGGGTTCCCAATATTAAAGAACAGTGGCATCCGTAATCTGAGTAATAAATGCAACATTTTTTTGAAGTTCCTGAAGTCATCAAGATCCTCAGAATAAGGAACTAAGACATCTTCAGGCGCATTATCTTCATCTAGGCATTAGTTAAAAACGGCATTCTCTACTTCAAACAGGCAATGATCCAAGCTTTCTCACGATCGACGGTTCCATTGACATTGGCTTTAGCCAGTGCAGTGCTGATGACGGGCTGTAACGAGCCAGCCGAGATAGTTGCTTCACCCGTAAAAAGCTTTGATCTAGAACTCAGCGATCCCCTTTACTACATCAACTTGGGTGCTGAACTGAGAGTCAGCCAAAAATTAGAAGACGCGATCGCCGCTTATCGAAAAGCCATTCAAATCGACTTTAGAAATGCTGATGCTTATCAGGGGTTAGGCAACACGCTCTATGACCAAAGAAGACTTGAGGAAGCGATCGCGGTCTATCAAAGAGCCGTTCAAATCGACTCAAACAATGCTCAAGCCTATTGCGGGCTAGGAAATGCGCTACTCGACCAAAAGCGCCCCGAAGACGCGATCGCCGCTTATCGCAGAGCCATCCAAGCCGAGCCGACTCTGACCTATGCCTACAGTGGTTTAGGAAACGCACTCCGTCAGCAAAAGAATCTATCGGAAGCCATCGTCGCTTATCAAAAAGCGCTCTCGCTGCCAGAGATGACCGGAACGAGCGTTAGCGCTCACACGATCGCCTATGTCGGGTTAGGTCGATCGCTGCATGGTCAAGGAAACCCAGAAGCCGCGATCGAGCCTTATCGCAACGCCATCAAGCTGGCTCCTAAATATGCCATCACCTACGTCTACTTGGGAGACGCTCTCTCTGATCAAAAACGCTTGGACGAAGCCTCATTCACCTACCAAAAAGCGTTAGATCTACCCAACTTCAAAAAGCCAAAGTTCATTGGCAGTCATTCTTTGGCACACAATGGCTTAGGGTTAGTGCTTCAGCGTCAAGGCAAAATGCAATCCGCAATTCAGCACTATCAGCAAGCGCTGCAATCCGATCTCACCTGTGAAGTAGCAGGAGACAATCTCAAACGAGCGAGACAACTATTGGCTAAACGACCCATAAATCCCGATCAACCAAAACCAAAATCAAAGCAGAAGCTAGACGATATCAGCAACGTCTCGTGGGTATTATTGCTGCGATCGCTCAAAACAGTTAGCACTGCCAAAACTTGAGACAAAAATCGCTCCCAGTTATCTGAGAGCGATCTACGTCATAACACCAATAGCTATAGGTTGACAGGAGTTCGATCGAGTTCACGACTCACCTGAATCGCAGGTTTCTCCATCGCCTGTTGCAGCATTGGAGTTCTGGTCACAGAGTCATTTGCCAGCGTAAACAGAGGATTGGAGAGAATGCCCGCGATCGTAGTTGCTACCAACGTCAGCACCACGCCTACCTGTAGCGGACGCATTCCTGGCAGATTCCAACGAATTTCGGGATAGTTTTTCACCGCATCAGACATTTCTTGTGGCTCTTTGACCACCATCATCTTCACCACCCGAATGTAGTAATAGATAGAAATCACACTCGTCAACAGACCCAGCAACACGAGCGGATAAGCCCCTGCCTGCCAACCTGCCCAAAAGAGATAAAGCTTTCCAAAGAAGCCAGCCAGCGGTGGAATGCCTCCCAGCGACAGCAGACAAATGCTCAGTGCCAGGGTCAAGAGCGGATCTTTTTGATACAAGCCACCATATTCACTGATTTGGTCTGTGCCCGTCCTGAGCGTGAACAGAATCACACACATAAACGCACCCAAATTCATAAACAGGTAAATCATCAGATAGAACACCATGCTGGCGTAGCCTGCATCACTGCCGATGACCAACCCAATCATCACAAAGCCCGCTTGCCCGATCGAGGAATATGCCAACAGCCGCTTCATGCTAGTCTGCGCCAATGCCACCACATTTCCCAGCACCATACTGAGCACGGCGAGGGTCGTCATCACAAAGTGCCATTGCTCAGTCACAAGTGGGAATGCGGTCACCAACAGCCGGATTGCCAACGCAAATCCTGCCGCTTTAGAGCCTACCGACAAGAACGCCACCACTGGAGTCGGAGAGCCTTCATAGACATCGGGTGTCCATTGGTGAAAGGGGACAGCAGCAATCTTAAAGGCGATCCCCGCGATCACAAAGACGAGCGAGATGACCAGCCCGATCGAGTCAGCCAACCCAGCCGCAGCGATTTGAGTCGATATTTTGCTCAAATTTGTCTCACCGCCCGACAATCCATAGAGCAGCGAGGTTCCATATAAAAAGATGGCAGAACTCGAAGCCCCAATCAGCAGATATTTCAAAGCTGCCTCGTTAGAGCGAGGGTCACGCTTGGTATAGCCCGTCAGCAAATAAGACGAGATGCTCAAGGTTTCGAGCGAGACATAGACCGTGACCAACTCATCTGCACCCGACAGGAACATACCTCCTAGGGTCGCCGTGAGGAGAATAATCAAAAACTCTGCCAAAGCGGTGCCTGACTGCTCGACATAGCGGATCGACATCAAAATCGTCCCGGCAGACGAGAGGGCGATGATTCCGCGAAACAAAATGCTGAGATTATCGCTGTTATATTCGCCTAGAAACGCGATCGGAGCCGTCGTATCCCACAAAAAATAGAGGGCACCCACTGCTGTGAGTAGACCGCCGATCGCAAAATAGGGAGTCCACTTTGACGAAGCCGTTCGCCCGACGATCAGATCACCGACCATCACAATCAAGAGCGTCGTGATGACAATGATTTCTGGCAAGATCGCTCCAGTGTTTAGCTGGGCTACAAGCGTAGCAAAATCCATAGAGCTTAGTCCGATTGAGCAGGGTTAACAAAAAATTTAAACTGAGCAACCCGATCGACCGGGTGAGGTAGTGTGATTCTTTAACGGATTCTATCGCGCTAGACTGTCCATTTCCCCTTAAATTCTGGCGATTTGAAGTGAAATTGGATTGTTTCACGCTTCAAATTTGTTGGATTGAGTTTATGCCAACTGACCCAAAATGACGACGATTTAAAGATATAGCACGTTTGCTCTAGCGGGGAGATCCGACCCAATCGAGTCGGGAAATCTTTCTAAATCTTTGTGTTGAATCGATTTGCCTGTAAGTATGGTTATAAGTTAAAGGGGGCGTGGGCTGCTAGCGATGAGATCACCCATCTATATTAAAGGTGAAGGTAGAAGAACTGCGGTTTGGCATATCAGGATTTTAAAAGTTACTTCACCGAAAATCGGCGATCGTTCAGATTTGGTGTTATTGATTAAATACACACGCTGCCTCACCCATTCACGTCCCCTGCTCCCTTCTGTAAGTTAACGAGACTCATGTCAACTCTTGTCATCGTTGAATCCCCTACTAAAGCCCGCACGATTCGCAACTATCTGCCCTCCACCTACCGGGTTGAGGCATCCATGGGGCACGTGCGCGATTTGCCCCAGTCTGCCACTGATATTCCGGCATCCGTGAAGGGTGAAAAGTGGGCGCAGCTGGGAGTCAACGTCGATTCCAATTTTGAACCTCTTTATATCGTCCCCCAAGACAAGAAAAAGATTGTCAAAGAACTCAAAGAAGCCCTCAAGAATGCAGACGAGCTGCTGCTAGCGACTGACGAAGACCGCGAGGGTGAAAGTATTAGTTGGCACTTATTGCAACTGCTGCAACCCAAAGTGCCCATCAAGCGCATGGTGTTCCACGAAATTACCGAAGAGGCGATTCAGGAGGCAATGCGCAACTGTCGAGATGTAGACGAAAAGCTGGTTCGTGCTCAAGAGACGAGACGGATTCTCGATCGCTTAGTGGGCTATACCCTCTCCCCCCTGCTCTGGAAAAAGATCGCGATGGGTCTGTCGGCGGGGCGCGTTCAGTCCGTAGCAGTCCGCGTGCTGGTAAAACGCGAGCGCGAACGTCGGGCATTCCGCCGAGGATCGTATTGGGATCTTAAGGCTCTGCTGGCAGTGGGCGAGACAAATGGCAAGCAGAAAACAAACGAATTTGAAGCCCGACTCATGACGTTAGGCGGTCGCAAACTCGCGACAGGTGCCGACTTTGACGAATCGACGGGTCAAGTCGTTGCAGGTCGAAACGTTTTGCTGCTCAACGAGACTGAGACGAGAGCCTTACAAGGGCGGCTTGCCGACAAAACCTGGACGGTCTCAGATCAGGAAGAACGTCCCGTCACTCGCAAGCCGTCGCCTCCATTCACGACTTCGACGCTGCAACAAGAGTCAAACCGCAAGTTAGGGCTGTCTGCCCGTGACACCATGCGGACGGCTCAAAGCCTTTATGAGCAGGGCTACATCACCTACATGCGAACGGACTCAGTGCACTTGTCAGGGCAAGCGATCGCCGCCTCTCGTGAGTGTGTTCAGCAAATGTATGGTTCTGATTATCTCAGCCCTCAACCTCGTCAGTACACCACTAAGAGCAAAGGTGCCCAAGAAGCGCACGAGGCGATTCGCCCAGCCGGAAGCAACTTCCGCACTCCGCAGCAGACTAAGCTGAGTGGGCGAGAGTTTCAACTCTATGACTTGATTTGGAAGCGTACCGTTGCGACTCAGATGGCAGATGCTCGACAAACTCAAATCACCGTTCAAATTCAAGTTGAGGATGCAGGCTTTAGAGCCAGTGGCAAGCGCATTGATTTTCCTGGATTCTTTCGCGCTTATGTTGAAGGGTCAGATGATCCCAACGCAGCGATCGAGAGTCAAGAAGTTATTCTGCCCACAATGCGCGTAGGCGACCATCCCACTTGTCAGAATCTGGAGGCGATCGGGCACGAAACTCAACCCCCTGCTCGTTATACCGAAGCCTCTCTTGTCAAAACTCTAGAAAGTGAAGGCATCGGTCGCCCCAGTACCTACGCCAGCATCATCAGCACCATCATCACCAAGGGATATGCTCAATTAGTCGGCAATGCCTTGATTCCTACCTTTACGGCTTTTGCAGTTACCGACCTTTTAGAGAAGCATTTCCCTGAAATTGTTGATCCCAGCTTCACCTCAAAAATGGAGCAGACTCTAGATGATATTGCAACAGGCGAAGTGCAGTGGTTGCCTTATCTCCGTGAGTTTTACTCAGGTGAAGACGGGCTAGAAAAGCAGGTCAGAGAGCAAGACAGCAAAATCGACCCCAAAGATGCTCGCACGATTCACTTTGGTGATTTAGAGACGAGAATCAGAATCAGCAAGACTGGGGCTTATATCGAGTCAGAGAACGGCAACGTCAATTTGCCTAAAGATATGCCGCCCGCCGATCTCAGCGCCGAACAGGTTGAGATTTTGCTTCAGGGTCCTAAGAAACTGGGCGTTCATCCTGAGCAAGGTGAGCCGATCTACGTCAAGCTTGGTCCCTATGGACACTACATTCAGCTAGGCGATAAATCGGAGGAGAATCCGAAGCCCAAGAATGTGTCTCTTCCCAAAGGCGTTACGCCTGAAACGGTAACGATCGAGCAAGCGACCGGACTATTGGCACTGCCTAGAACCTTGGGAATGCACCCCGACACAGGGCGAAAAGTTCAGGCGAGTTTAGGTCCCTATGGTCCTTACATCGTTCATGACTTGGGCAAAGGCGAAGACGGCAAAGTTCACAAAGACTATCGATCGCTCAAAGCTGCTGATAACGTCCTGACCGTAGACTTCGATCGAGCGCTGCAACTCTTAGCCGAACCCAAAGCCACGCGGGGCAAGCGAGGCACCGCAAAACCCTTACGCGAACTGGGTGCTCACCCTGAAGAGGGCGATCCCGTCAACATCTACGATGGTCCTTATGGGGCTTACATTAAATATGGCAAAGTGAACGCCTCGCTGCCCGAAGGTCAAACCGTCGAGTCAATCACCATGGAAGCAGCCCTTGATGCGATCGCCGCCAAAGCCGGAACTAAAGGTCGCAAGAAAACGACTGGGCGATCGAAAAATGCAGCCGACGATAGCGTAACCGAAACCACAGTGAAGAAAACAACGACCAAAAAAGCGAGTACAGCTAAAACGACCGCTAAAAAAGCAACCACCTCGAAGACAGCTGCCAAAAAAACGACTAAAACAGCCGCTGCTAAAAAAACGACAGGCACTCGTAAGAAAGTGCAAACGGCTGAGGAGTAGAAAGAAGTTTAAGGGCGAACCTGGTTCATCATTTTGGAATCACTTCCAAAAACTAACGAACCAGATCCGCCCTGTGCAACAGAGTGGCATACCTTTCTTAATAAGCCTAGGCGCTGACTGGAGAGCGCTTCTTCGCAACCGCAGGTCTCTCTACCTTTTCTTTCAACACTTGGTGATAGAGTTTGCTCAGTTGGGCAGCTACTCCATTCCAGCTAAACTTCTCTTCAACACGCTTGCGACCTGCGCGACCTAAGCGATCGCGCCACTCAGAGTCAGATAGAATTCGGTCGATCGCCACTGCAAATGCAGCATCGTCTTGTGCAGGAGCCAGCAGCCCTGTCTCTTCAGGAACGACTGTATACTGCAACCCACCTACATCACTAGCAACCACTGGTGTATTGCTTGCCATTGCTTCGATCGCGACCAATCCAAATGGTTCGTAGTGGCTAGGCACAACCGATACATCCGCCGCCGCATAGTAAACGTGGAGGTTATCTTCACCTAAACGACCTGGAAATAGAGTTATATCTTGCAGTCCCAATTCGGCGACAATGCTCTCAATCCGCTCTCGCTCGATGCCATCGCTTTGACCCGGACGACTGCCGCCACCGATGACCAACTTCAGATTTCCGTCACCTCGGAGCTTTGATTGACCGACTGCACGCACTAGGGTTTCGATCCCCTTACGACGATCGAACCGCCCGACATATAGCACCACTTTATCGTCGGGTGAGAATCCTAATAACTGACGCGCTCTCGCTTTGGAGATTGATCCAAATCGGCAAATATCGGTGCCGCAGGGGATCACATCAATGTTGCCGTAGGGCGAAACCAGCGATCGCATATGCTCCATTTCTTGAGGGCTAGTTGCCACAATGCGATCGGCAGTTTCAAGACAGGCTTTCTCGCTGGCAAGCCGTGTTTTAGCGACTAAAGGAATCGTTGAAATAGACTGATATTTGACGGCACCCAATGAGTGATAGGTATGAAGCTGTTTAACTGATTGCAGTTTCTTTAGCTCCATGCCGATCCAGCCTGACATCCAGTAGTGAGTGTGCACCAGGTTGTATTCGATTCCATTCTCAGCTTGAAAGCGCTGGAACGCTCGGACAAACTCCGGCATGTAAGGAAACAATTCATCTCTAGGAATAAAGGCTTCCGGACCTGCCGTTAGGCGAATGGTGCGGCAATGGCGGCTGTGCCCCACAATTTTTGGTTGCTCTGCGTCAGACTGCCGGGTAAACATATCAACTTGCCATCCTTGACGAGCAAGAGCTTCGCCCACTTGGCGCACATAAACATTTTGTCCACCTGCTTCTTCTTTGCCAATCTCAATAGCAGGGTCGCCATGTTCAGAGATTAATGCAATCCTTTGCCGTTGACCTAGAAATAGCATAGTTTTATTTACCAAAAATCGGTGAATAGAAGGGCATCAAAACTTGAAATCAATCGCGTATACAATCCATAATTGCCTTCAAGGTTACAGCTAAAATATGGTTTCCCCAATCAGTCGCGAGAAATAATCTTGAATAGTTTTCAGCAACTTTAGGGATGAGAAAGCGTCAACACCTCTCAACGCAATGAGCAGTTTCTTCTTACACTTTGGACTCAAAAACTCTCACCACTACCTGCATAGATAGCGGACAAACGTGTCTCAAATTTCTACTTTATTAGCTAAATTCGATTAGATTCATCGTCCACAAGCCAAACAGCAGTTCAATCTCACGTCACTCTATGACGTTTCAGGAAACTCAGTCACTCGATACGATCGCTCATCAAATTAACTAACCTACCCGATGCATAAGTCAGTTCGTTTAAGAATATACTACCTAACGCAATTTTGCAAAACTTAGTCAAGTTGATTGAGTGGTCAACTCTCTTTAAGAGAGCAGGAACAAACATCTGAAGAAATCACATCTAACTATTTACAGATTTACTAAAATTTAAAGAAGCTTTTTGCGCTCTATTCTAAACACCATCTCTCATCTAGCTGAAGAGAGCTATCAACACTAAATCTGGGATGCTTTTGAGGGGTGTAGATGCTTCTTAGAGGATATTTTAAAAGGGTCGAGTTGAGTCTCAAATGCTACTGAATTAAGTAAGTGGCAAGCCTCAGATGCTTATTCCACCGTAGTAGTTTTTGGGTGGTGGAGGTAGCCAAAAACAGTTCAGAAGATCCTCAGAACATCCTCTTAAGCTCACAATAAAATTGACATCCTCTACGCCCAACCCGTTGGGTATGGACGCAGAAACCTAAGACTCACGACTTAGGTTTCTGCTTCACAGGCACTTGACTAGACATTGCTGCCCCCGCCAGTACGCCTCCACAGACCGTTTCTTCTACCGTG
>JBBRPT010000090.1:0-22279 GCA_038227635.1 Leptolyngbyales cyanobacterium
TAAATCCATGATGGGTTGTACGAAAAGTTATCAACCTTGGGACACAGGGTTGCCGCCTGGGTAACGTTATGGAGCGTTGCGAGAGTCAGTGGAGTGCTTTGCATTTCAAAACCTCTGGAGTCAATGTCAGACCAAAGTCAAGACAACTTGATAGAGGCAGTTGCCGACGAAACAGGAAGCCCATGCTGTATGCGTAGCATCGGCGTTGGGTATGTCACGATGGCATAGGATGAAAAAGTAGCTTTAGCCAACTAAAAAGCCTGTGAGTTCTGAACAATTAGACCTTGCGACCACCGACTATAAAATTGGAAAAGATGCCTTTGAGCGAGGCGAATACCGCAAGTCGGTGCAGTACTTAGAACGCGCTAGCGCTTTAACCGATCCAGGATCACGTTTTGGGGGCGAAGTGCAAATCTGGCTCGTCACTGCCTATGAAGCTGCCGGACAGAGATCGGAGGCGATCGCCCTCTGTCAAAAAATTAGTCGCCACCCAGATATCAAAACTCGTCAGCAGGGAAAGCGACTGCTCTACATTCTTGAAGCTCCCAAGCTGCAAACCCGCCCTGAATGGTTGACGGAGATTCCCGATTTGTCCAAACTGTCAGACAGTGAGGCAAAAGATAGTCGTGGGGTATCCAAATTTGGCACTGCCACGCCGCCGAAACTGACTCAAAAAAGCCGCCCTGCCATTCCAGAACCTGTAGATTTGAATCAAGTTAACACTCAAGACAATCTCTTTATTTGGGTGGCGCTAATGGCAGCAGGTCTCATCGTAGGTGGCTTGGCGTGGCTGACTTAGCACCAATGGCTGTCCGTTACATCCGTTAACTCTTGATTTCCCCAAAGTAGTGTTAGATGTTAGTGGACTAACGAACCCTGCTCACTATGCCTCAGAGAACTGCAACTATCTCCTCAGCCGACGGTTTTTCACTAAATCCACATTCTGTGGTGCGATTTTTGCAGCGATCGCGGATGATTTGGGTGATGCTACTCGCCAGCTTAGTGCTATCAGGCTGCGTTAAGTCTGACGTGGGCATCACGGTTGAGAGTCCTAATCGAGGCACGATCGTGCAACATATCCGCTTGGATGAACGCCTGACTAGCGTCAACAACGGCACAGCTCAGAAGTGGCTGGACGGCATTGAGAAACGAGTTCGCAGAATCCAGGGAAAAACTCGTCGTCTCTCAAATCAAGAGATTCTGGTCACGATTCCGTTTGGTAGTGGCAGAGAGTTAGAAACCAAATTTAACGAATTTTTTAGTCCAACTGCTGAGCCAAACGTTCGCTCTCCTCATAAAGAATTTGACTTACCTAAATTAGATTCTCATCTCAAAGTCCAGGAGGGCAATTTCATTCTGCTACAGCGTCATCGCCTGGTTTATGATCTAGACCTTCGATCGCTCGGGATTCTTGCCCCTGACGGCAGCCTACTTGCGAGTCCGGGTTCGCTGCTTGAGCTAGAGTTTGGCTTAACCACACCCTGGGGTGCCCGTAGCATCACTAAAGGAAGTAGTAGTGCGATCGCTGCCCGTCGTGAAGACAACCACTTGATCTGGACGCTGCAACCAGGGCAAAGCAATCACCTAGAAGCTGCTTACTGGCTTCCTAACCCTTTAGGAATTGGGACAGTGGTAATTGCCGCGATCGTTGCGGGTGGAATTTATCTCAGACGTATTTTGCCGACTCCGGCGATTGCGCCGCCTCTAGCTCCTAACTCATAACTACTACCCGATGTCTCGCCGTTCAGCCGACTTACAACGACTAATCATATTAGGTCTCAGCGGACCTGTGATCGCCCTTAACGTTTGGCTAGTGACGTTGGTGTTGCGCTATTTTGAGCATCTTTTGACCGTGCTAGCTGTGTCAGCAATTCTGGCCTTTTTGCTTAACTATCCCGTCGAGTTTTTTGAACGCGCTCGGATCAAACGCATCGGGGCAGTGGTAATTGTGCTGCTGGTGGCAATGACCGTGCTGGTGATTTTAGGCGTTACGCTGGTGCCTGTTTTGGTCGCCCAAACGACCCAGTTGCTTGAAAAAATTCCGGGGTGGCTAGAGGGAAGTCGGCAAAATCTAGACTTCTGGGATGCCTGGGCAAGAACGCGAAGCTTTCCGATCGACCTCAAAAGTTTTGGCGGTCGAGTCAGCACCCAGATTGAAAGCCAGATTCAAGAAGTCGCCACCCAAGCCCTCGGATTTGCCCTAGGAACCGTTTCTGGCTTAATCGACAGCATTTTAGTCATTGTCTTGGCATCTTACATGCTGCTTTATGGGGGGAGACTCTGGCAAGGACTCATCAATCTACTACCACCTAAATTTGGCATTCCGATTAGTGAGTCGCTGCGGAAAAACTTTCATAATTTTTTTCTGAGTCAAGTGCTGCTCGCGCTGTTTATGGCAGGCGGGCTGATTCCGATTCTTCTGGCGCTTAAAGTGCCCTTCACGCTTCTGTTTGCCTTGATCATCGGCATTGCAGAACTGATTCCCTTCATCGGAGCAGCGTTGGGGATCGGGCTGGTCACGATTCTAATCATGTTTCAGAGTGTCTGGCTGGCGTTTCAATTCGCGATCGCGGCAGCGATTTTGCAACAAGTCCGCGATAATGTGCTGGCTCCCAAAATGATGGGCGAATTCACCGGGCTAAATCCACTTTGGATTTTTATCGCCCTGCTGATGGGGCTGCAAATTGGTGGTTTCTTGGGGGTCGTGGTTGCTGTGCCAATCGCAGGCACCATCAAAGGCACGATCGACGCACTGCGCGGTCTAACTTCGACTCAGGTGATTGTGACAGAGATCGTTCACAAAGACTATCCTCCGATCGAGTAACGGGGTGCTAAACTCGATTCCAGTTTCTACCCTTGAGCAACTATTCTGTTAAAGACGTTGAACCACTAGCTGCGTGATTGGAGAAAACCCAAGATGCGACAAGTTAATTTCTTAATCATTTTCGTGATTTGTTTAGCACTCGTGCTGTTTGGCATTGAAAACACTGAGCCAGCGGTGATTCGCGTCATCGAAGGCGTGCAGGTGCAGGCACCACTCTCGATCGAGCTGATCTTAGCGATGGGAATCGGGGCGGTGTTGGCGTGGGTGTTTAGCGTGTGGACTCAGATCCAGCGCATGGTTGGCACACGCAAAGAACTCCAGGTTCGAGAAGAGCGCATCGACGAACTTGAGCAAGATGTCGAGCGCTACAAGGCAGAAATTCAGGAGCAGCAGCGGCTGTTGCCTCAAGGCATCACGCAAGATGCTGAATCAACCGAAGTGTTCGCTCAATAAGAGGTGTGGACTCAATTCGTGAAGTGACGAATCCTGAGAGTCTTTGGAGTCTGCTGATTCCTTTGCTGCTGCTAGGGTTAATTCTTCTAGCAGCCGTCTATTTTGTGCGAATCAAAATTAAGTAGTCGATTCGGCAAGATCGTGCCACCATAAAGCATTCACCCCTCCCCCTTGCCTCAATGACCCTTTCTTTAGCACAGGACGCGATCGCGCTCTTGATTGACCTGGCAGAACGAGGAGAAATCGACCCCTGGGATGTCAAGGTTATTGATGTGATCGATCGCTTCTTGAGCGAGTTGATGCCCGTCGCCACGGTCGGACGGGAGCAGTATGAGTCAAATTTGTCACAGTCAGGGCAGGCATTTTTATATGCGTCGATGCTGCTGTTGCTCAAAGCTGATAGCTTGACTCAGCCCGAAGCGATCTCTGCCGATCCCGAGGAGTTTGAAGAGGACTTTCTCAATAGTGCAGACCTGGGCGGGGCTTTGCCTCCTAATTTAGAGCGCCAGCTCCGACGTAGAGCAGTGGCAAGACCTCCCCAAAAGCGGCGAGTCACTCTCAAAGAGCTAATCGACCAGCTTCAACTGATTGCTACGACCTTAGAAGACCAGGCTCCTCGCGCTCGGCTTCGTCGCTCAAAGCCTCAATCTCGTGCTCAGACCGTCCGCACGATCGCCGAACTCGCTCATCAAGAAAACCTCTCAGAAATGGCGGTGGCGATCGAGCAGTTTTTTCATGACCACTGGACAGAAGTGGCACAAGACAAAGAGTGGATCGACTTTGATCTCGTCTTAGAGTTTTGGGTCGCCTTGAAGGATCAAAGACCTAAAGACAGTGAAAATTTGCACGACTCCCACCCCAATCATGAACGAGTCGGGGTGTTTTGGGCACTATTGCTGCTCTCAGCACAAAACAAGGTTGAGTTATCGCAAGAAGAGTTCTACCAGGATCTAAAGATTCGCTCACTACTGCAGCTAGCAGGCTCTGGACTCAGCGAACTCTCTGCTAGCGTTCTGCTTGACTGAGATTACATCTCTACTGAACGCGGATTTATTAAGATGCAACGTCTCACCCTCACCCTAGCCCTCTCCCCAAGGAGAGGGAACAAGGCTCTAACTCCCTTCTCCGTGGGGAGAAGGGTTGGCGGGGGCTTCGCCCCACTTCGTGAGGAGGGCAGAAGACGCTCACAAGTCTGACAGGTTATTTAATCCACGATTCTAGGCATTTTTAGCTAGGCAGAGCAATATAGAGAGGCTAAACCTTTTGAGTGTGTCACATCTCATTCAGAACCGTTATAGTCTCTAAAGGTCATGTAAAGGTTGGGTGCGGATTGCCTTTTGCCAAAGTCTTGACCCGCATAATATAGAAACTGTCAAGTTTTGGAGTTTCTCCAGATTGGTAGCTGACTGCTTGAAATTTATCGGTGTAGGGTAGAGAGAACGATCTATGAAAGCCATGATTCTGGCGGCTGGGAAGGGAACGCGGATTCGTCCGATCACATACACGATTCCCAAACCCATGATTCCCATTCTGCAAAAGCCCGTGATGGAGTTTCTGTTAGAACTGCTCAGGCAGCATGGCTTTGACGAAATCATGGTGAATGTCAGTCACCTAGCATACGAGATAGAAAGTTATTTTCGGGATGGGCAACGGTTTGGCGTTCAAATTGGCTACTCCTTTGAAGGCAAAATCGTCGATGGTGAGCTAGTTGGCGAGGCAGTCGGCTCGGCGGGTGGGATGAAAAAAATTCAGGACTTCTCCCCGTTTTTTGACGATACGTTTGTGGTGCTATGCGGCGATGCTTTAATCGATTTAGACTTGACCGCAGCCGTGAAATGGCACCGGGAAAAAGGCTCGATCGCGACTGTGATCATGAAAACCGTTCCTCGCGAAGAGGTGTCTAGCTATGGCGTGGTTGTCACTGACAAAGAGGGCAAAATTAAAGCGTTTCAGGAGAAGCCCTCGGTTGAGGAAGCCTTGAGCACGACGATCAACACTGGGATTTATATTTTTGAACCCGAAATCCTCGACTACATCCCATCAGGTCAAGAATATGACATTGGTAGTCAACTCTTCCCAAAGCTCGTCGAGATGAATGCGCCGTTTTATGGCTTGCCGATGGACTTCGAGTGGGTCGATATTGGCAAAGTGCCCGACTATTGGCACGCGATTCGCAGCGTCTTGAATGGCGAAGTCAAAAACGTTGCCATTCCTGGGCGCGAAGTGGCTCCTGGTATCTACACAGGGCTAAACGTTTGTGTCAATTGGGACAAAGTAGACATTCAGGGTCCGGTTTATATCGGCAGCATGACCTGCATTGAAGACGGGGCTAAAATTGTCGGTCCGGCTATGATTGGTCAAAACTGCTGGGTGTGTAGCGGTGCGACCGTTGATAACAGCGTGATTTTTGAATATTCTCGATTAGGTCCGGGTGTGCGGCTAGTAGATAAGCTCGTATTTGGTCGCTATTGTGTTGATAAGACGGGAGCTACGATCGATGTCCAAGCTGCCTCTCTTGATTGGCTAATCACTGACACCCGTCAAGAGCTTCCAACTCAGCTTCCGGCAGAGCATCAAGCGATCGCTGAACTGCTGGGCACAGATCACAGAGTTGCCCACTCTTAGCTCGACCCAATAGAGATGGAATGTATTTGCCTACAGGTTCAATACAGCTTCTCGCTCGTATTCTAGTAACCGAATAAAGCACAGACTCCCTGGAGTGAGTTAAGTGGGGGCATTCGATGATTTTCCAGGGAGTTTTTCGCGGGTCGTCACGATCCGCGTGAACTGCAAAGTTTGATCCAGCGACGTTAAGCTGGTGCATGAGATTTCACGCTTAATGACTTTGAATTCAGTAGAACTGCCTCGAATTTGTTTAGAACAGGTTAGTTTTGTCTCTAGAGGAGTCGCATCTAGCAAAAAACTGGGCACTCGATTGCCGATCGCCGCCCATTATTTACTGCAAGACTTATCGTTTGAGGTGGGTCGAGGGGAGCGCGTCGCGATTGTCGGCGCGTCTGGGTCGGGCAAGACTACCCTACTGCGATTGCTCAATCGACTCAACGAACCTACGCAAGGATCTCTCTATTTAGACGGACAGAATTTTCGTCAAATTCCGGTGCTGCAATTGCGCCAGCAAGTTCCTTTAGTGCAGCAAGAATCAAAACTGCTGGGCATGACCGTCCGGGAAGCGTTGCTTTACCCACTCAAGCTAAGAGGTGTTCAAATCACAGCCGCCGAGCAGCAGGTAAGCCAATGGGTTGAACGACTTCACGTCCCTCAAGATTGGCTCGATCGCACTGAACTTCAACTATCAGTTGGGCAGCGGCAGCTCGTGGCGATCGCGCGTGCCTTAGTCATTCAGCCCAAAGTTCTGCTCTTAGACGAACCCACATCAGCGTTGGATTCAGGACGGAGTGATCACGTTCTCAATGTCCTCAAAGATCTGCCAGAAATCACAATTTTGATGGCAAATCATCAGTTAGACCTCGCGCAATCCTTCAGCGATCGAGTTCTACATCTTCACCGAGGCGAGTTGGTGCAAAATGAGTTGAGCGATCGCGTAGACTGGCAAACCTTGAGAGCCACCATTCGTCAATCAGAAGCTCAAGAATCTGCTGAGTGGGAGTAGCTTGCCCAGACAGAAACCGCAGTAGGTTGCTGCCAAGTTAAACTGGCGTTGCTGAATTGATCTATGAAACACAGATTTTGCCCTCACCCTAGTCCTCTCCCGCAGGAGAGGGAACAAGATTTCTAGCGCTCCTCTCCTGGGGGAGAAGGGTTGGTGAGGGCTTCACCCCACTTCGTGAGGAAGGGCAATTCATATGTGCATTCAGCAACGCCGTTAAACTCTCCGATCGCTCACTACCATTTGTTCACCCATGCGAGTCGCTGACTTGTGTTGGTTGCCGCTTACATGTCCATTTTTAGGAGGTAGAGACGCGTTGAGAATTTCTAAATTGAGCCGATAGCCAACATTTCGCACCGTTTGAATGAGATTGGGCTGTCGAGGGTCTAACTCTACTTTTTTGCGAAGAGAGAGGACGTGAGTGTCAACCGTGCGGGGATTGTCGATCGCATCAGGCCACGCTCGCTGCAATAAGTCTTGACGGCTCAGAGGGGCACCTCCTGCCTGCGCCAAAACATAGAGCAAGCTGAACTCTTGAGGAGTTAACTCGATCAACTCCCCCTTAAATCTGACTCGACGATGCACCAGATCAATTTTGAGGTCACCATAGTCGAGGTGAGCCGGAGGAGCCGCTAGACGCGTTCGCCGAGTGAGTGCCTCGACTCTAGCTAAAAATTCCTGCATTCCAAACGGCTTCGTCAGATAGTCGTCTGCGCCAGCCCGCAGCCCCTCGACAATATCAGATTCTGTAGTGCGAGCAGAGAGCATGAGAATCATTGCCTGCTGCTGTTGACGCAGCCAGCGACAAAACTCAACTCCGTCTCCATCGGGCAATTCTGAATCAAGGATCACCAGGTTGGGTTGTCGGACTAAAAAGACCTCGCGCGCTTGATGCAGGTCTGCCGACTGGTGTACGTGGTGTCCTGCCTGCTGTAAGTGCCACCCAAGTAGCGATCGCAGGTGCGGATTTCCTTCAATGATTTGGACGTTTACGGCTCCCACGGGGGCTGGCTTTCCTGAGACTGCTTGCACCTAAGAGTATCAAAGCACCTGCAATGTGTTTGTAACGACTGCTACTCCAGATTCTCTGGGGCTGAATAAATCAAGAATTAGAGGTTGAGTAGCCCGATCGTGCCTAACCCCTATCTTAGAGAGATCAACACAAAGATAGGCAGGAATACAGAAGGTTGGTGTTAAAATCAAGCAATAAGTTCCGTGTAGTTAAACTACGCCCGTGTATCAAGCTATTCACTTTGTAACGTTTTCAATCACAAGGCTGTTCACGATTTAGCGACACACCCTATGCTTCAAGATACGCTCACGATTCGCTACTACCAGAGACTCACAGACGGTTTGGTGGGCTTATGGAACCGGGGATACCGTTTCGATGATATGCGCCTCTATCTCGATGGCTATCTCGCGTCCTTGAGACACACTAACGCCTTAGAGCCTTATCAAGTTAATCGCCTTGAAGAAGAAATGACTCGTTTCCTCTACGACTCTTCTAATTTTGAAAGCCCAGTAGAGCCTGAACGAGACTATCGCTAAACTGCAAAGAAAGGGTGCGTCGCTGACGTGCCCTTCTTGCGTTTAGAGGGTTTAAAAAAGGGGCGACAGATTTTTTCTGTGACCCCAAACCATCAGGCTGTGGCTAGATCTAAGAAGCCATTGCCACTTCAACCATTTGCTGAAGCTCGCCCTTTTGATATAGCTCGATCAGAATATCAGAACCACCCAAAAATTCGCCATTGATATAAACCTGGGGAATAGTGGGCCAACTCGAAAATTCTTTAATGCCCTGGCGGACTTCAGGATCTGCCAAAACGTCGATCGTTTCGTAGGGTACGCCTAAGGTGTTGAGAATCTGTACTACGTTGTTAGAGAATCCGCACTGGGGCATGAGTTTGGTGCCCTTCATGAAGACCATGATTTTGTTGTCGTTGATCAGACTGCTGATACGATCGTGGGTTGCTTCTGTCATGATGTGCTCTCTGAGAATTTATAAACAACTAAACGAGTTACTTGGCGGTCGCCCACTCTTCAGGGGTATAGGTGTTGAGCGCCAGCGCGTGAATGGCTTCTGATGCCATCGCTTGCTGCACGGCACCATAGACGAGTTGATGCTGTTGCACCCGCCGCTTGCCTTCAAACAAAGACGAGACGACTGTTACCTGATAGTGATCTCCACCTCCTGTAAGGTCTTGAACTTGCACCTGGGCATCAGGCAATCCAGCCTTGATCAATCCTTCAACCTGATCCGGACTAATCATCCATTCTCCTCTGGGTATTGCAAACTCTTTCTTTCATTCTAGCGGTCGTTGGTTATTCCTCTCGATGAAGCTCTCAAGGAGTGCCCACTACACGCGCTGCAAAGTCTCGAATAACCTGCAAATTTTCTGGCTTGTCAAACTCAGGGTCTCTATGATTGTGTCCTGCGTGAGGAATTAGCAGCAGTTGCTTGGGCTGAGGGGCAGCTTCATAGAGGGCTTTGCCAATCGCAACCGGAATCAGTGTATCATCCACGCCATGAATAAAGAGAGAAGGCATTTTCAGCGATCGGATTTTCCCAACAGAGTCAAATTTTTGGGTGAGGATTAGCTCGATCGGAAACAGCCGAAACTTCCAATCTTGCGCTGCCAATTGCTGAATAGAGGTGAAGGAACTCGACACAATCAGTCCCGCGACCTCTGGATTTTGGCTGGCGAGATTAATAGCAATCGCGCCTCCCAACGAGTGTCCATACACCACTATCTGTTTGGAAGAAATCTGGCGTTCCTTGACCAGATAATTCCACGCAGTCTGAGCATCTTGATAAACGGTCTCCTCAGATGGAAAACTGCCTTCACTGCGACCGTAGCCCCGATAGTCAATCATCAAGACTGAAAAGCCCATCTGATAAAAGCGACGAGCTTTGACTTCGACGCTGATGTTTCCGCCGTTGCCGTGCAGATAGAGCATCGTTGCTAGGGGGCGAACACCTCCGGTGCAGGGAACCTGTGCGTGTGGAATCCACCAGCCATGAATGTGTTCAACTTTGCCTCCTTTGGTGGAGACAGGCAACCAAACTTCCTGATGAGGCAGATTGAGCGCGTCTAGACTTTTATAGTCATGGGCATCCGGTACAAAAAGCAGACGACTTTGGGCAAAAAATAGGATTAGGCAAATCGTGAGATAGGCGATCGTCAAGAATTTTCCGACCGTCCACAGCGATCGCAACCCTGGTGAAGATGGAATTTTCACGCTAATTAACGAAGTCGTTTTTGCCAATCGGCGATCGCTTTTTGCGCTTCAGCAGACACCTGAGGGCGACCCTTGGGGACTAGTTGAGCCGCCGCGATCGCTTGCTTATAAGACCTATCTGCCGCCCGTGTTTTGGCAATCTCTAATATGTTGCGGCTCCAGCGATCGATATCTACTTGAGCTTGAGCATAGAGCGGATCAGTTGCCGGAATCTGACTGGCACGCTCGATCGCTTTACTTGCCTCAGAAGCGGAAACCGGCTTAATCAATCCTCTAGCCTCGTTGAGAATCGTTTGACTATCTTTAGGCGCTGCAATCGGAGCCGTCGGAGTTGGCTTGTTGATAGGTGGCTTGGTTGAGTTGGGCACGATCGCTAGGCTGGGTTTAGGAGTTCTTACCACCTCAGAGGGAGGCACGATCGGCTGAGAATTAGTTGCCGCTTTCTGCCCCCAAAACGTTGACCAATTGCGAACAAACACCCCGCCTAAAAGCAGCAGCAAAATTGCTCCGCCGCCAAACAAAAGCCGTTCCCAAAACATTTGATCCTCTGCGTCTGTCTCTCGTAGAGGATCAACACCCGGCGTTGAGACAGGCTTTGGAATTTGTGGAACTGGTGCAACGCTGGGGTGATCGGTGTCATCGACAGGCACATCTGAATTTGACTCATTGGGCAGCAGTGGCTCAAACTCTATAAAGGGAGCAACGGGCTGAGAATAGTCAGATGACAACTCGTAAGGATTGGGCTGCGATGATCTGCGGGCATCGTCGTCTGGCACTTCAAATGAGTTGCTCTCTAGGACATCGTAATGGATAGGCTGCGATGATTTGAGGGCATCGTCATCTGAGTCAAATAAGCTGCCCTCTAGCATGAACGGATTTGCCTCACTCGGACTTGCCTCACCCGGACTCGTCCACAATTCTGCCTCTGTCCAGTTAACTGGGGTGATCACGAGGTTGAGTTGGTCTAGAGACGCGAGGGCAATTACAGGGTCTTGAGCGGGGCGATCGTTGTGCTCACACAGTTCTGGCAGACGGCTTTTGAGAAACTCTTCTAGATTCGCTAACGTTGAGCATTGGTGAGCGCGCAACCCTTCTAGCAGTGCGGCTGTAAATAAGCCGTGACCTAGCTCTGACGCTTCGTGAGAAAACTGTTCAGGCTTGCTTGCCAAAACTGTCGAGATGCGAGTTTCACGGGCAAGCTCTGCAATGTGAACGCCTACTTTCTCACCTGAGAAAGCGGCTTGGCTGTGGTTAATATCCATCAGCACTAAGATCTCTTGAGTCGGCAGCGCTTTGAGACTGTCAAACAGCGATCGTACAGGCACTCCCATGCTGGCGATGTCTACGGGGTCAGCCTCGATCGGCAGCAAATAATCCTCTCCTTTCCAGCAAACTCCATAGCCGCTAAAAAACACCCAGACCAAATCTCCTGGCTGAATTAATTCTCGACCAAAGTAGTCAAGCCAGCCCTCAAGGTTGCCACGACTGGGGTAGGTCGATCGTCCGGTCACTGATGGGGAGCTGTCTGTAAACAGAATGCAGCGATTGGGCAAAAAGCCAGCTTCACTGACTAAACATTCACACAGCGCTTGAGCATCTTGTTGTGCAAATTTTAAGGGCTGAAGAAATTGATAGTGATTGATTCCGATGGCGATCGCCCAGTGGTTGACCATTTCAGACACCTCAAATGAGTTAGCAAGTGCACACAAAGCGCAGTGAACAGAGATACTTAACTTTAAACAGTTTGGTTTACCTCTATAACAAGACTGAGCCAAACTGCGTAACTGCTGACATGATAGAAAAAAATATCTTTTCTAGAACTAACATTAAAGACCAAGTTATCAATTCTAGATAAGAGAATGTTTAACCCTTTCATTCAGCAACCGTAGATATCCAAGGAGATAAGAATGTCTAGCGATCGCCACTACCAACTGCCTCGTCGATTTGTGAAGCCAAGACTCACCGTGATCGGACTCGCCGTGTTGCTAGGAGTAGCCGGGGGCATTTGGTTTTCTGAAGGGGCGATCGCGCCGCAAGCCGTTCAAGCTTACACGACTAGAGTCGATGTGGCACTCGATCGCTTGCCCAATGAGAGCTATGAGGCTCTGATTCAGAGAGCCGACATTGTGGCGAGGGCAGCGGCTCAACGCAGCTTCGATCAAGATATTCTCACCAGCGAAGTTTCGGTGATCGTGAGCGGTCGCAATCAGGGGGCAGAAACCCCCATTTTGACTCTGAATGTCAGCCGAACGCAGTGGAGTAGCCGCCCCGACACGAAACGTTGGGCAACGTATTATAAAACATCGGCGGTGTTATTGGGGTTTGAGCAACTGTCTCCGGCTCCCGTGACGATTGTGGCTCCGCCGACTCCGGTTGTGACTCCGGCTCCGGTGCAGCCTTCTGGCACTAGAGCGCCCAACCAGACCACGCCTACCCCCCCAGTGCAGCAGCCAAGGCGGCAAAATGATGGTCTTCCTGATGATCAGGAGCAGTGAATTTCATCGCGATCGTTTCCGCTCATTTACCACGAGTCTTTTCTAGCAACCGTTACACCTCGACTTTATAGTTGAGGTGATGCTTGTCTCCGGGCAAGCCTCGAGACCCCCAATTGTGCTTAGGGGTTTCAAAAATCGTTATTTCTAAATCGTGGGTTGAGATTCCGATTAACTGGACGCGATCGAACATCAACCGAATCAACTGCTTTTTTGCCTCAATAATGCGTCCCTCAATCATGCTGAACTATCGCCTCTCCTGATTGCTCAATGATCTGGCGATGCAGGCTGAGGATTTCAAGCAGTGACAAGTAGCGAGTCATGCCAATCGCTGATGAAGTTCGGCGTTTTTGTGCAATACATATTCGGCAGCTTGAGTAAACTCACTTTTTGGATGGCTCAACCAGTCTTCAATGCCAATCCGCAGCAAGTCTTCAGGTGTGAGTCCAAGCTGTTTTGCAAGGTTTTGCACTGCTTGAAATTGCTGGTCGGAAAGGTCGATCGTAATAGAAGCCACAGCTATTCCTCTCTATCCGCTGTCAGCGCTATATTCTCCAGCATTTTAGCATCTACCCTGGCTTGGCGATGGTTGCCTCGGAACTACCTCAGAATCACTACAAAAGGTTATTCAGATTGGCTCAGCTTGTTTCTGAAAATGGCTTCAACTTCACTCGGATCAGCTAAATCAAAGGGGTAAGGTTGGCGATTAGCTGGGTTGCGGCGACTCATCAAAACCTCTAGCCCTGCTCGAAAAGCGTCTTGATCGTTCCGATGCTCGGAGAGATAGCGTTTGAGTTCGGCGTTCGTCATATCAGGCAAATTTGGTGTCATAAAACAAACTCCCAGCTTCCATCTTCGTCAATTATGAGGGCAAGTTCATCGGCTATTCCAGCTTGAATGTAGATTGTCTTGAGGCTTCGATCGTAGCAAAAAACCTGAATCGGCTGGTAAAGGTGAGATCACAATTTGGTTTGGCGTTTTTTTTGTTAGCCTGCTTTGAGCGACAATTATTGAGTGAGCCACAATGATTGAATTGGAGGAAAAACACCAATGAGTAGTCCGATCGTGACAAAAGTGGTTGAGCAGATGAACGATTTACCTGATGATCTCCAACAGCAAGTTTTAACCTACGTTCTCACGTTGCGGCAGTCACATCTGCAAGACTCACGGGATAGTGCTTGGGATGTTCTCGCATCGCTTACTGGAACGATCGAGGCTCCTGCTGATTGGTCGCGTGAACATGATCACTATCTCTACAGCACACCCAAACGAGAAGAGACCGAGCGATGACTAAAGATCGTCTATTTCTGGACACTGCTTTCATTCAAGCCCTGCTCAATCCACGCGATGAGTATCACGATCAAGCAAAACAGCTTTTTCCTCGCGTTCGTGCTGCTGGTGAAGTCTTGATCACAGAAGCAATTCTGACTGAAGTTGGCAACGCTTTGAGTGCTTTCAATCGAGCAGGTGCGGTTCAATTTATTCAACAGTGTTATCGTACTGACAATGTTAGAGTGGTTGGTGTTGATACAGCGTTATTTATGCAAGCACTGATACTTTATGAATCGCGCTCTGATAAAGCATGGGGGCTGACTGATTGTGTTTCTTTCGTCGTCATGCAAACCTATCGTTTGACGGACGCTGTCACTAGCGATCGTCATTTTACCCAAGCTGGGTTTTTCGCCCTGATGGTGAGATGAAAGGGTGCGATCGTCTTACTTAAACAGCCGTTTTGTTCAAGAATCAGAGGTTGTGCTAACTCGTTTTTCTAACTGTATTTTTTCAAGTTTTTTGATCACTCCGCTCAAATAGTGTGTGTTCAATAATTCTAAGCAATATCCACTAACTTTCCCTTTTCTACAATCAGCCTCCTTGATTAACAAAACTTGAATGGCTTTTAGACATTCCAATTCTCCAAGAAATTCATCGTCAATATTACCAAACTTGTAGCGTTCTTTTATAGCTGCAAAAACATGTTGCCGATCTTCGTACTTCATGAGTAGGAGCCTTTGCATGAAATCAACTGGCTCTATATGTTTAAATATAGGAATCCTGTAATAATTTTGGTTAAGTTCATCGTGCTCCCGCAAGCTAGGTAAGCAAATCAATCCATAGAACTTCCATACATCGCTTTCCATAGTAGAAAGTAAGCTTTGAACTAAGCTAGGCATACTCTTAACTTTTGCTAATTCTAAAGCTTCATAAACATAAGAAGTAAATTCTTTGAATTCTTCAAGCTCCTTCCCTTGAAAACCAAGACTAAGGTAGCTTTCAAACATATAATCGCCTATTTTTGATGAATGAACGTATTGAGTCGAAGATTCTAGTTGGCTACTATTTCTCAAATAGTCGATGTAGAGCTTTGAGTTCTCTAGAATCTCCTTCTTGGATCTATTGTATATTCCAGCATCAGAGAAACTTAAAAAAAGCCCGGTGATATGAATAATTATGCCAATATCAGTAAACTCTCTATCAGCGTACTCTAACTCGATTTTCGCGATTAACCTATCAAAGTCATCATCAGAAAGACCGGAAAAGTGCCATAATCTTTTCCAATCAGGTGTCTCCTCGTCCTGAAAATACTTACTATTTAATACTGATTGCTTTAGTTCCTGTAAATCGATAATTCCTTTATCGAAAAAAGTTTGCCACCATATTGTACTTGGGAAAGGATCGTGTATGTTAAGTACAGTATACCTATCAAGGATTTTTTGAAGTGAGGTTTGCTCTTCATTATCACTTTTTAAGGCTGCATTGGGCGACGAGCTACGCCGCTTACCTATTCCAGAGACGTATTCATTTAGCAGCTTACTAATATCGCTCGCGAACATTGCTCCACGTTTAATTTCTATGGAAAAAGCCATTAGCAATCTCAGAAAATCCTGAAGAAGCTCTAGCTTACTCTTTGCTTCTTCTGGTAGCAATTTAAAAATTCTTTCAAAATCTAGAACGATTTGCTTTAGATTTCTTAAGTTCTCATATTCAGCTTTGCTATATAGATCTTTTATCAATTCTGTGCTATCGGACAAAAACTTTCTAACTTCTGAGCTTTCAACATTAATAATAAAGCTTTCTAGCGCACCCTCAAAATCAGGAGATATATCAAAAGTTTTACCTATTAGCTTCTCCTTAATATCCTTGTAAATACCATCTTTGGTAAACTTGTCTTCATTTGCAATAAGGATGACTTTTAATTCTTGATGTTCTACAAAATGATTGATATATCCTAGTGTGCTGCTGAGTTCTATATTGCAACGCTCTAGATCATCGAATATCAAAATGCTTTTATTGATATCTTTTAAATGTTCAGGAAGATTTATATCCGGAATTTGAACACTCCAGGTTCCTTCTTCTTTATTATCATTGTTTAGATCGATTTTCAGGGAGCCTTTTAGAAGTCCTTTGAGGATTCTTTCTGTTATTGCCATTCCCTTTGATGATCGAATGGGATGCAGCAATTGAAAGAATTCATCATCTATATCTGACAAGCTAGACATTCCATAAAGGCTTATATACAGAAACCGCTTATTGTTATCTCCAGATTTTTCACGATACCTATTGATAAACCATGTTTTGCCAGACCCCCATTGACCCTTCAGTAAAACAGCAAACTCAGGCGCGTGAGATAGCTGACAGTAGTAATCTAAATAAGTTTCTACATGGTTATTAATCCGTTGGTCGTTTTGAGTCATTTTCTCTCTACTTCACACGATTTGTGTCGTTTATGTTTTAGAGTTATTGATCCGCTCATTCTATTACCTTCTCATCAAGGACAATGAATAGTCCAATTACTCATTACCCCTGACCGACCGCTCAACTAAGGCGACAAATACGTATAGCCGCTCAAACTGCGCTCATAGTTTTGCAGCAAAAGCTGAGACTCCTCTAGCGTGATCCGATGCTCTTCTAGCGCTTGCTCAGTTTGGCGGCGAATACTCTCAATCATATCCTCCGCGTCATACTGCACATAGCCCAACACCTCCTTCATCGTGTCGCCTCGCACCACATGCTCAATCTGGTAGCCCTTCGGCGTGAGTTGAATATGCACCGTATTGGTGTCACCAAAGAGATTGTGCAAATTGCCCATAATCTCCTGATAGGCACCGTTGAGAAACATCCCCAGATAATAAGACTCACCGGGCTTCAATTTGTGCAGCTCCAGCACCGATTTGACATCGCGCAGATCGATAAATTGGTCAATCTTGCCATCACTGTCACAGGTCAAATCAGACAGCGTTGCCCGTTGCGTCGGCTCCTCATCTAATCGGTGAATCGGCATGATGGGGAAGAGTTGGTCGATCGCCCACGCATCCGGCGCAGATTGAAACACCGAGAGATTCATGTAATACATCGAAGCCATGATTTTCTCAAGGTCTTCTAAGTCGTCGGGCACATAATCGAGTTGACGCACGATCGCCAAAATTTTATGACAACACGCCCAATACAAACGTTCTGCCCGTGCGCGTTCTGGCAAACTCAGATAGCCAAAGCCAAACAGACTCACTGCTTCTTCTTTAAACTGAGTCGCGTCGTGATAGGTCTCCTGGAAGTTGTCTGGCTTAATCGAGTCATAGACTTCGTAGAGATTGCGAATGATTAGATGCTCGTTTTCCTGCAACGGTTCGGGTTTGTCAGACGGAACCTCGCTCGTGCCCAACACATCGAAAACTAAGACCGATTGGTGAGAGGCGATCGCCCGTCCACTTTCACTCACCAACGTCGGCAACGGAATCTTTGCCCCTGTGCAGGCATCTTTGACCGCCGCGACGACATCATTGGCGTAGTTTTGCGTGTTGTAATTTTTGGAGGCGTGAAAATTAGTTTGAGATCCGTCGTAATCCACACCCAACCCGCCGCCGCAGTCAAAATACTGCATATTTGCGCCCAGTTTCACGAGTTCGACGTAAATCTGACCTGCTTCACGCAACGCATCTTTGATGACGCTAATCGCAGAAATCTGTGAGCCGATGTGGAAGTGCAGCAGTTGCAGAGAATCCAGCATATTGGCTTCACGCAGTTGCTCGATCGCTCGAATAATCTCAGGAATCGTCAAACCGAATTTTGCCCGATCGCCCGCCGAGGTTCCCCAGCGTCCAATGCCTTTGGCGCTCAGTTTCGCCCGAACTCCGAGAATTGGCTGCACTCCGAGTTTTTTGCTGGCTGCGATCGCCAGTTCCACTTCTTCGACTTGCTCTAGAACAATGATCGGAGTTTGTCCTAGTCGTCTTGATAGCATTGCTGTTTCAATATACTCACGGTCTTTATAACCGTTGCAGATCAGCAGTGCTCCTGGTGTTTTTAGCGATGCTAACGCAATCATCAATTCTGGCTTAGATCCGGCTTCTAACCCAAACTGATGCGGTTCACCAAAACGAACTAAATCTTCGATCAAATGGCGTTGTTGATTGCACTTCGTCGGAAAAACGCCCTTATAAACCCCTGTGTAGTTGTAGCGAGCGATCGCTTTCGCAAATGCCGCATTCAATCGCTCAATCCGATCTTCTAAAATGTCTGAAAACCGGATCAGTAAGGGTAACCCTAAATTACGCTGCTTGAGCGCATTGGTGAGTTCATACAAATCTAACGAGCCGCCGCGATCACCCTTGGGTGAGACCGTCACATGACCAGCCGCATTGATCGAAAAATAAGGAGCGCCCCAGCCTTGAATGCGATAGAGTTCTTCGCTGTCTTCGATCGTCCAACCTTTTTTAGGGTCGGTCGCGGACGATGAGCTAGACGACTGCGATCGCGCTTCTTCAGAAAGCTTGCTTTTTATTGCCTTCCCATTCGGTTCTGGCTGCACGCTAACCAGCGCTTTTTCCGCCTCTGCTTTCGCTGAAGTGTGGCGTTCCCCCATCATCGTTTACCCCTTAAAATATCTAGATCGAGATGCCAGTCTATCGCATCCGTCCCGATCATGTGGGTTCAGCAGAACACCTCGACTCACTCAGACTTTATCCGTTTCCGATCGTCTCCGTTCTGGGCTAACCTTGTCTTGTAAAAAGGCATAAATTTCTTGGGAGCGACTCGTGGAAAGGACATTTTTGGCAATCAAACCAGATGGTGTGCAGCGCAAGCTGATCAGCGAAATTATTGGACGCTTTGAGACGAAAGGATTTACCCTCGTGGGCTTGAAATTCATGAACGTCAGCCGCGAACTTGCCGAACAGCACTATGGTGTTCACAAAGAACGCCCCTTCTTCGGCAGCTTGGTCGAGTTCATCACCTCTGGTCCGGTTGTGGCAATGGTGTGGGAAGGCGATGGCGTGATTGCGGCAGCCAGAAAAGTAATCGGAGCCACCAACCCACTCACCGCAGAACCCGGCACGATTCGCGGAGACTTGGGCGCAAATATTGGACGCAACCTGATCCACGGATCAGATGCCCCAGAAACCGCTCAAAGCGAAATTGGTCTGTGGTTTAAAGCAGAAGAACTCATCAACTGGCAACCGACTATCCTTTCCTGGATCTACGAATAACGCCTTGCGGTTCTTAAAAAGAAAGGACGTTTTATAGAACGTCCTTTCTTTTTCTTTTAATAGCAACTGACTCAAACTTCTAGTTTCTTCTCGTCAGGCTCGACTAGTTTTTCTGTCTTAGATTCAACTGATCCCTCAGAGACCTCTTCATCTTTGACAGGGTTGCGCTTAGAGAACCCCCAGACAAATATCAGGGCAACAGCAGTCACCATTACCCATTCGGGCGGCACTAGGCTATCGTTAATCACCCGCATCAAAAGACGCAATCCAACCAGGGCAACTGTAGTGTAACCTGCGTCTTCTAAATGAGTGAACTCATCTAACCAGCGAATAAACAACCCTGCCATAAACCGCAGTGCAATGATCCCGATCGTGGCTCCAATTAAAATCAGCCAGGTTTCTTGAGAAACCGCGATCGCAGTCGTCACGCTGTCTAGAGAGAACGCCAAATCGGTGAGTGCCAAAACGGGGATCGCCTGCCAAAGCGACGTAAATCGCGGTCCGTGATGCTCGTCTCCATCCTCTGAGTCAGACGAAAAATATTGAAAGACTAGCCACAGCAAGTAGACTGCCCCTGCCAACTCAAACTGCCAATATTTGCTGACCCACGAGGCTGTCAAGATCAAGCTCATCCGCAAAATGTAGGCAAACACTAGCCCAATATTGAGGGCGCGCCGTTCGAGTTCAGGTTTTTGCAAGCCCTGAGCGATCGCCGCCAGCGCGATCGCATTATCTGCCGACAGCACCGCTTCTAACGCTACCAAAACCAGCAGCAATAAAAGGGTCTGAACATTAAACGTGGCAGGGAGGTCTGAAAATTGGTCTAGCATCAATGATTTCTAATTAAGCGTTATGGGCACGTCTTGACATCAACTTTGATTCAGTCAAAGGCTTTGCTTACTAATCAGCCTACCCTAACTAGGGGTTCTGAGGCAGGTAAAGAGCCAGGAGACAGTCACAACATCAACCTCCTGCCCGTTCTCTTGTGTTGAATCTTGTAACAAAATCTTCCGAAAGCGGATCGTTTGATCGACATTGAGAAACGATAACCCTGAGATTAAGGAGTTTCAAACCCAATGCCTCTGTCAGATACTCAAATTTTAGTCGCCCTAGTGGTTGCCCTCATTCCTGGCATTCTCGCTTTCCGGCTATCGACCGAACTCTATAAGTAACCCTTTACTTATTGTGGTAGGAACACTGCTTTGTTTGATCCCCGCTGTAACAAATGGTTCCCTTCATAAGTTGGGTGATCGTTTTTTAAGAAGCGGGGTAGACTGACAGGGCAGTTTTCCTACCAACCAGTCAGATTGCTGACCCAGACAAGTTAGATGGAAACACTGCTTAGTTCGCACGTACTTCTTGATTTTGGTGCTGATATTTGCAATTTTGGGTTAACTCTATTAAAAGAGTTTAATCAAGCTTTAAAGCCAGCCCGGTTTGATTAGTCAAGAGACATCGTTCCAAAATGAACCGTCAAAGGCAGTTAACTACCCACCTAAGACTGTCTAAGTCTTCCGTCTGCACTCGCATCCGTTGAACTCATGAACGCACTTCAATCGCCGACTACGCCCCTCCAGCCCGTCAGAACCCCTCGATCGAATCCTCGATTAGGTCAGCAGAAAAAACGCCAACACAATCGAGCGATCGCGATTGAGACATCAATCAAGTTAGGGGTAAATCTAGCCTTATCAGGGGTCGCGATCGCTGCGCTCGTTCAACTTCTGCCGTACAGCATGGCTCAACATGCAAAGCTGCAAGAAATTAAGTCTGAAGTCAAGACAACAGAGGGGCGAGTCGGTCGCGTCAAAGCAGAATTTAATCGCTATTTTGATCCCCGTCAGGCAAAAGTCATTATGCAGGAGCAGACCAACCGCAGCGACCCTAATCAGCGCCAGATTGTTTGGGGTGATGCAACCTCTGAGACTGCTGCACAGCTTCCTTAGGATCGTGGTGTTAATGCTTGTGGAGGAAACGCTCGATCGAGCGTCTTTTTGACTGCCCTAGAGAATCAACTCACCCTTCGCAATGCGAAAATCACCCATTCTTCATTCAAAATTTGCATCCTTGGTCGTCAGTTTGTAGCAAGCGTAACGTAACGATCGCTTCAAGACTGTCTAGAATAGTTGGCAGGTTTACATAGCGCTACAAATCTAACAACATGCTCACGACAGAGCGAACACTCATCTACCTGACTTGCCCCCCAAAAAGCCGCCCTCTAAAAAGTTCAGTAATTCCTCTCATTTACCTTGCTGAAACTTTAGGCAATATAGTTGCGTCAGGTGAAATATGTAACGACTCCTTTACACTTGTGAACCATCAACCTTTGAAGATTTTATTGAATCAGGCTCACCAGTCGGGATCGTTACTCCTAGATTGGTAGTCATTACACACAGGCTTTACTCCTCTCGCTATTACGCACTACAACAGAGTTGAGGAAACGTACAGACATGAAATCCCAGCAAGACACCCAACGTCGAATCACCCTTGCAGGTTGGGTAAACCTCTCCTCAGAAGCCCACACTACTCCTGATGCTTCGACCACTCCATCATCTAACTCTGCTCAACCGTTTGATCTACTGCGCCCACTCCGCACCATCGTTGATCGAACCCAAGTTCATAACCCGGAGCTAGCTCATCGTCTCTGTAAGCTAATTCCATCCCAGTGCCCATTTGAGCGCGATGTCAAAGTCTTAGGAAAGACCCTGTTTCACATCCCCCCGATGTGCAAGCTCAACCCTCTTTATGATGAAGTGGTTGCACTACGATTTCGAGCCTTGTGCTATTTAGCTGATGAGTGTGGTGAAGATATTAGCTGCTATTGCTAGCTACACCTGCCCGATAAGAAGTCGTGTAATTCACTCTATCTTGTTAAAGTGATTTTACTGCCTTGATCCCCGAAGTGTATCCATCTTCTTAACAAAGCTTATCTCGTCTAGTTCATTAAACCAAAAGAGATGCCCCTTGAGGACATCTCTTTTAATTTAGCTAATTCGGCGGGAATCCCCACACCAAATGCTTCGTTGGTGTGGGATGAAAGCCAGGGTTGTTTTTTGCCGTCTTGCGGGTGGTCTTCACCGAAGCTGGAGACCCAGCAAGGCAGGCAAAAAACAACCCATCTCCGACCAACGAAGCGACTGTTCTGATAGACGTCTGAGCCAAGCAA
>JBBRPT010000091.1:0-22261 GCA_038227635.1 Leptolyngbyales cyanobacterium
ACTGCGGAAATCTTCGACTTGTTTCAGGGTGTCAATTAAGTTGACGGTCATCTCCGGTTAATTAAGACATCAGCACTAGCCTAACTTTTCTTCATGACAATAAATTAGCCCTGCCAATTTTGGGGGACTTGGAACCAGATAAATGACTTGCCCTCTAAACCCTCGTTTTATCTCAAAGTCCCCCAGGTTGGCAGGGCTAATTTAAGGTCGAGAAAGAAAATATGTACCCCTTATCTTGCGTCGAGGCATCATTTGATGCTGAACGAAGACCCAAGCTTGTAGATTTTATCTGGTGACAACTAATCAGCCCTGCCAATTTTGGGAGACTTCTCACTCCGTCACATGCCTCACTTTCTGCAATTCAATCCGTTTAATGACACTCCCTACCAAATCTGGTCCCACAATAGCTCCAACACCGAGCAAAATCCCCAGAGCCGCGATCGCGTCCGCATAATTCTGCTCCTCTGCCTCGATCGGCGTTATTTTCCCGGTGCTGTCTTCCAGCATTTTTGGCGGAGAAATAATCTGCAAAGCAGTTTGCTCAGGTGACTGAGCCTTTAAAGCTTTTGACTGATCAATATATTGTTGTAGACTCTGCGTTTTAGCTTCTAGCTCTTGCCGCATTTGACCATCTTGATATAAAACCTTTGTCAATTGGCTCCGCTGCTGCTTGAGCACTCCTTCCATCTGCACAAGCCTTTGCTGAGTCGTTTTGAGAACTTGCAGATAGTTGACCGTTATCACTGATTGCTGTAGCAAATTGAGATAGGTCTGATCGTGAAAAATTGGATTTTGAAGATTGGCTCCTGGGTTTGCAAGATATCGCTGCAACGCTTGTTGAGCTTCCTGGTTAAGCTGTAAGAGTAATGTTTGGTGCTGGGCGTTGAGAGCCTCTAGACGCAGGTTGCGAACATCTAATCGCTTAAACTCGATCGCCAGTTTTTGATCGACTACCTGCAACTGGTGTAGCAATCTCTGATAGCGAGGATTTTGGCTGAGAATACTTGCCGAGATCGCATCATTAGGCTGAAGTGACATCCGCCTCTGCAGGGCTGTGTACTGCTGATTTGCCTGCAAGATTTTGCTGTTTACTTCGGCTTTCTGTCTGGCAATTTCTGTAGTACGGGCGGTCACTAGCCCCGTTTGCACATCAAGATTCTTTAAACCATTCTGTCGATAAAGTTGCTCGATCCCACTACGAAGTTGCTTTACTTGCTGTTGAACTTGAGGAATCTGCCCCTCAATAAAGTCCATACCACGACAACGATCGCTTTGACATTGCTGACTATACTCGACATACGCTTGGGCTAACTGTTCTAAAACAAGGTGAACAGTTTGCGGATTTGCATCGCGATAGCGCACCTCTAGATGCTGATTGTCATTCGCCGTGATTTGAAGACTTTCTTTAACCGCAGCATAATCAAGATCTGGAATCTTGACTTTCAGCCGCTCAACGACTGGCTCAATCAACATCGGACTTTCTAAAACCCGAATTTGATCAGAACGCACAGACACCGGAATGGTTTGATTGACATCCTGAATTTGAGGGGAAGGGGTCGATCGAGCCGCATTCACGGGCGCAGTCGCTAGCTCAAACTTACCTTCATATTGAGGGGTTTGATGAACCGTCTGTGTGATCGCTCCCGAGCTAACCGCAAGCGCTACACCTGCGACCACTCTCACTCGGCTAGAGATATTGGATTGTCTGCCTTGAAGCCGAATGACCTGTGTCTCAGGCTCAGAAGGAGGTTTGCGCAATAAAGATATTGCAACCTGTGTAGCTTCCATCGTTCCCTTCCCCTAATGCATAGCTGACTATGGAACTCTATTTTCGGTACAAGATACTCCTCTGCAAGTTATACAGCCCTGCATCAAGTTGTCCGGGAGAATCTACCTAGACAGATGAATTGGGAAGGATCAAGCCCCTTTCCAACGAGTTTGAATTTGATCAGCGTGATTGACAAATTAGTAGGAAGAAGAACGCATTCCCTCTCCAAAAATCTTCCTGATTCTCCTTGCAAAGTCTGTAGAAGCAAAGAGGATGGGCATCGTCTCATTAAGAGAGTGGACGTAGTGGCAAATGTAACCCGATCGTGGAAAACATTAGACTGATATGGATTTAAGCACAAAGAGGGCAATTGGTTCAGTCTGGCGCGATCGCCGCTTTGCCCGAATTACTCAAAGCCAGAGAACCCCATCTCTGCCTGAACTAGACGATCGCAATAAGCTCAGGAGCAGACCCACAATGACTGAGTTCTATCAGTTGCAGGAACCACGCGACCACAGCCTTGCACCAACGAATCTTCAAGAACCAGTGATTGAGACGCTCAAAGACGAATCATCACAAGAAGAATTTCCTCTTGAAGCAACTGCCGAGATGAATGCTTTCCGCTACTATTACTGTGGAGACGGACAGTCGCCGCTATCCGTTTCTTCACCCCTAGCTAAGCGATCTAACAAAAGCATTTTTTCACCTCGTTATCTTGCGCGTAATAGTGTCATTGGAGCGACCTTAATTTCTGGCGTTGTCATCGCTGGCTTAGCCAACACGTCTAAACCCCAGTCTCCACAGAACCTTACTCAGTCTGAGGTCAAGCAGACCCCAACATCAAACCTGGCACAGCCACAAGTTGCTCCGCCCGAAGTCATGCCGCAACTGCAATCGACCCTAGCCAAGTCTCCTCAAAAATCTAAAAAAGCGCTCCCAAAACCCTCTCTGGTCGCTTTAGAGCAACTTTCTGCAAAGCAGCTTTCGCAACAGGCGGTGGCTCAACAGATGATCGCGGTACCCGAGCTTCCACCCAATCTCGATCTGCCGACGGTTGCGGTGACGGTGCCACAATCGCTGCCCAAACCCTTGCCTGCTCCCCCAGTGCGCCCGTCTGCTCAAATCGCGCCATTGCAAAAATCGCCTACGAATTCACTCCCAACGTCTCCACTGATTCCAATCTACAAAGCAGAGACGACGATCGCCCCTATCCCCCTTCAAACATCTCCACCGCCTCCAGCTCATACAGGTGCGGCGACGATCGCTCCCGCCCCCCTTCAAACCTCTCCACTGCCTTCAACCTACAAAGTAGGGGCGGCGATCTCTCCTGCCCCTCCGATCGCGCTACCCATTTTAGAACCTGCCACTCTGCCTCAACCGACAGCCGACGATCGTTGTTTTAACCCCACAGCTGAAGCTGAAAAATCTGCAACAGACCTGCGATCAACCTCAGTTCAGACTTCCCTGCCAGTCTCGGCACCAGAAAGCGTAGTGACGGTTGCAAGCTCAAAAGCCCAACTTGAGAAGAGTATGTTAGTTAAAGCTCCTCAGACAATCGCGGCTCAAGCCCCGTCTCTCCCAGATGCAGAAAAAGAGCTACAGACGCTGCTAGAGCTTCCGAAGAAATTTCCTACGAGTGCTGGAATCGCAGTTTTGCCCTTGCCTTGCCAAGCTGCACAAGCAGCGATCGCCAAGCCGCAGATGGGTGAATTTGCAGTGTTGAAATTAAGTCCTCAAGACTATCAAAAACGCTGGAAAATGAGCAGCAACAATTCCCCAGCAACGATCCCAGCGTATGGATTTATAGATTATAAACAGCACGCGATTGTTCTAATGCAAAAAAGCAGCGGTTAGGGTTCCCTTTGCAAGTTTTTGTGGCGTTGCTGAATGCAGATATGAATTGCCCTCCTCATGAAGTGAGGCGAAGCCCTCGCCAACCCCTCACCCGCAGGAGAGGAGCGCTAGAAATCTTGTTCCCTCTCCTGCGGGAGAGGGCTAGGGTGAGGGCAAAATCTGTGCTTCATAGATCAATTCAGCAACGCCGTTTTTGTCTCATAGCTAGCTTTTTCCTTAACTTTATGGGAACGCTGAACACAGCAAGACTGCATACATACTAGATGCCAGGTTGCTGTTCTATCCCAGCGAGTTCTCGATTGTAGGGCGTTAGCAATGACTCAGATCCTAGGTTCCGCCCAAGTCGAATCAAAGCAATCCACATCTGTTGGGCTTCAGCGGAACCTGAGCCTAATCGAAACGTGGGGATTTGGTCTCACAGGGCTACTCTTGTGGATGGGAGTCGCGCCAGGTGCCCATGCCGAACTAGGTGCCCAAGCGATGTGGGTGTGGATTCCCGGTGCCATCATTGGCGTGTTGGTAAACTTGCAAATAAAGCAATTAGGTCGCGGTCTGACTCAGGTGTCGGGAGGAACCCCGAACTACATCACTCACTTGTTAAAGGACTATCCTAAGCTAACCCGCTATGCGGCGATCGGATACTTTGTCAGTTGGGTTGCAGTCCTGCCTGTTAATGCGATCATCTTAAGTGATTTGCTCAAATCGAACCTGGATTCTTTGGGCATTGCGCTACCCGAAACCCTTCTGCGAATTGGATTTACGGTCTTAGCATTCATTGTCGCATTTAGCGGCAACAATGCTCTTGGCACCCTGCATTTAGTATTCCTACTGCCTGCTGTGGGCTTTCTGCTGGCTTTCTGCTTTCAAGGAAGCCACTGGATTTTGTTCTCACCCTCCCCTGTCAGCTTAATTCCGAGCCATGAATCTGGCTTCTCCTTTCAGGGGTGGGCAAAGTGGTACTTAAATGGCACCTACGCCTTTTATGCGTGTGAAACTGCCTCCGTCTTTGTCGCCGATAGTAAACGCCCCTACGGAACTCTGAAAAGTCTACTGGTTGCGGCAGTGCTGATTCCGATCGTTTATATCGGAGGGTCTTGGGTATTGTTGCATTTGGCAACAGAACCGGGACTCAAAGACGACACCTTCTTGAATTTGTTAGCGGCTGCTAAACCTTTTTGGGGTGAGTCTGCATCTTTTTTAGTGACATTTCTCGTCGCCTCTAGTAGCCTACTGGCTTGTGCCACAGCCGTCTCTATTTGTCCTCGAATTCTGTATCAACTCGCCCAAGACGGTCATCTGTCTCCAGTCTTCGGTGTCACATCTCGTCAAGGTGTGTTTGGACCAGGCTTACTTTTAACCTTAATTCTGAGTTTGGGGTGCTTCGTTTTTGGAAGCGTTCCTCGAATTGTGATGATCACAGGGGTTGGTTGGCTTGTATCGTTTATTGTTCTGCATTGGGGCTTTTGGCAACAGCGAGGTCAAACAAACATCCTATTTCCCTGGTGGTCATTGGTTTTCTGTATTATGGAGACCGTTGTGCTGGTGGTCGGCGGATTTGCATGGGGAGTACAAGACTTATTAATGGGTCTGGCACTGCCGATCGCTATCTTAAAAGGCGATCAAATTCTGCATCGGGTTTCGTGGAACGTTCTCAAGCCCCAATGGTGGGTTCAGCGCTACAGCACCAAGCAGCGAAAAGACCTTCAGGACTTTATTGCGATTCAGGTATTTGTTTTAATTTTGTTTATCTGTGGTGCGACGGTTATTAGCTGGTTCAGCAGCGCGCTAGTGACTAAAGCGTCATTTGCAAGAAGCGCAGATCTCTTGGTTGTTTTGATCCTAGTGCTCTCGTTTGTGGGCATAGCGATCGCGTGTTGGACAGTTTTGCCCCAACTAATCGCTGTCAACGCTGCTCGTGAACAGGCAGAAACGTTGTCTGACGATCTTCAGCAGACGCTTCAACAACTCCAGCAAACCCAGACGCAGTTAGTGCAACAAGAGAAGATGTCTAGCTTGGGGCAGCTAGTTGCCGGGGTCGCTCATGAAATCAACAACCCGGTTAACTTTATTCATGGCAACCTGGTTTATGCCAAAGACTATGCTCAAGATCTCCTGAGCTTAGTGCAGCTTTATCAAAAACACTACCCGCATCCGGTTCCTGAGATACAGTCAGAAGCAGATGAAATTGACCTCGAATTTCTGCAAAAAGACTTCGTTAAAATTCTCAACTCGATGGATATGGGAGCCGATCGCATTCGCGAGATCGTGCTGTCACTGCGGAATTTCTCGCGCACGGATGAAGCAGGATTCAAGCAAGTAGATATCCATGAAGGACTCGAAAGCACCCTGCTGATTTTGCGTCACCGTTTCAAAGCTACGCGCGATCGTGCTGAGATTGCCCTTGTTCGAGAGTACGGTAAGCTGCCGCTGGTTGAGTGCTGTGCGGGGCAACTCAATCAAGTATTTATGAATATTTTGGCAAACGCGATCGATGCCTTAGAAGAGGTGAGCGTCAGCCAAGCCGAGCAACAGCAGCAGGAACGGTCTAATTGCATCACGATTCGTACCTCCATCCTCAATGGTGAATGGGTCGAGATCGCGATCGTAGATAATGGATTTGGGATTCCTGAATCGATTCAATCACGCATTTTCGATCCGTTTTTTACAACCAAACCGGTTGGGAAAGGAACAGGAATGGGAATGTCGATCAGCTATCAAGTTATTACGACCAAGCATAACGGCACGCTAAATTGTTTTTCAACGCCTGGTGAGGGCACTGCGTTTACGATTCAACTGCCTATCACACGATCGCTAACACTTGTGGACTAAAACGAATGAGTAGGTGATTGAGAACACAAATTCATTCACTTAACTAAAGAATAAAAGGGTTAGAGCCGCTGCCTAAAACAACATCCGCAGAAATTGATCTCTCAAAGATCCCTACTTTTTGGTGTCTAGACCGAATTTATATTCTGTGCCTCAATTCGAGAGTTAGTTATGGTATCTGTGTAGAGCTATAACTGAATCATGAGAGGCTGAAAAAATGGCTAGTAACAAGCCTGTTTGCGAACACTGGTTTTCGACCCAAAAGATTAACGATGGACTTTACTTGATCAGTGAACCACACTACTACTGGTGGAATCGCGCTAATTTGTGGCTGATCAAAGGACGTGACCGGGATCTACTGATTGATACAGGTTTAGGGGTCTCTAGCTTACGTCAGCATATTGCTTCGTTGATTGATAAACCTTTATTAGCGATCGCGTCTCACATCCATTTTGATCATGCGGGCGGAATGCACGAATTTGAGCATCGAGCCATTCACGCTGCCGAAGCCGAAGCGTTGCAAACTGGAGACGATTACGAAGCGTTGTGTTCGCCTGCACAAGGCTGTGTGTTAGAAGAACACTTCGATCTCCTGCCTCATCCTGGGTTTACCGTAGAACAATATACGCTGCGAGGCGCAGAGCCGACTCAAATTTTACAAGAAGGCAGCGTGTTAGATTTGGGCGATCGAGCGTTTGAAGTTTTGCATCTACCGGGGCATTCGCCCGGATGTATTGGATTATATGATTCGCAGTCTCGTGATCTATTTTCTGGTGACGTAATTTACGATGGTGATTTGTTAGACGAACTCCATTGCAGTCACATTCCCACGTATGTCGCTAGCTATGAGCGCTTGCAAAATCTTCCCATTCAAACGGTGTATCCAGGGCATTATCAAATCTTTGGTCAAGACCGCTATCAGCAAATTATTATTGAATACCTAGAGGCAAAAAGAAAGCCAGGTTGTCCTTCAGATCAAGCCACACTACAAAATGGGGTTTCCGCTCTTCATCCGCAGGGTTAACTCGTGTAGAACCGTTACGATATCTCTCTACCACCTGACCGAAATGACCCACTCAAATCAATCATTTGAGAGTGAAGAATGGCATCTCCACCCTCAAATGATGCGAGTGCTAGAGAGACTTTACGAGAGAGTCATCGTATAGCGTTTTGGCATCGATCGGCTGTTGAACCACTTTGAAATCATAGGCAGCTTTTGCAACTAATTCAAAGCTCTTCATAGCGTTGTTAGAATTTTCAGCATTGAATCCGATCGCCTTGTTTCCTGCGATGTCAAATAGCGTAATACCCGTGAGTTGTTCGCGAAGCTCTTCGGGTTTAATTCCTAGCTTTCCAGATGCAGCCGCGATCGCATCCGCATCGCCTGCTTTCAGCAATTTAATTCCTTGATCGGCTGCTTTGATAAACGAGAGCAACTCAGCTTTGCGACTAGCGATCAGACTGGGACGCGTCACCAGAACATCCGCAATCAAATTTGTTCCTTTAGTGCTAAAAATGACTTCTCCACCGCCTTCTTTTGCTGCCTTGGTGAGAAACGGTTCATAAGTCACGGCTGCATCAACTCGCTTAGCGCTAAATGCCGTCGCCGCATCGGGAGCAGGCAGATCTTTGATCGTGAGATCCTTTTCGGTTAGTCCCCCTTGTTCGAGGTATGCCCGCAACAAGACTTTTTCAAACAGCACATCTTCACGAGCCAGCGTTTTGCCCTTCAAGTCGGCTGCTGTCTTGATGCCGCGTCCGATAATGCCATCTGAGCCGTTTGAGTAATCGCACAGAAAAATGATCTTGAGGTTGGGATCTTTCCCTGCCATTTGAATCACATCTCCTGCCGTCAGCCAAGCCAAGTCGAGCTTACCAGACAGAAATGCTGTAATTTCCTCTGTATTGGACTGAAACAACGTGTCTTGAATCTTTAGTCCAGCTTGATCGTAAAAGCCTTTTTTGACGGCGACGTGATGACCTGAATAGCCCGACCAGGGATTTGTGCCAACACTGAGCGATTGAGACGAGGCAGAATTGTTGGTCGCATTATTGTTGGTAGATTGAGGAGAACACGCAACTATCCAAAACAGGGCAACTAATGCAAAAGCAATCAGTTTAATTGAGCGAAACTTAAACATCTGAGAATTCCTTTGAGAACGTGAAACCAATCGCAGAAAATACGGTTCTAGAAATCAAAAAACCCGAAAGAGGCGCAACAGGCTTATCGCTGTTAATCGTCTCTCCCGGGCTTTTTTCCCGCCGTGTGACTGTCTGCATTGCGCCAAACAGATTGCTTCTCTCGGACCAGTCATCGAACTCCTCATTACTGATTGAGTCTCGATCGGAACCCTAGAAGCTATAGATTTTTTTGACACAAGATCTTCAGTAGGGCAGTTTGCTACTCCTAGCGGGTGTGATCAACGTCACTATTTCTAACATGCGGTCACCAGAAAAAAGTATTGCAAGTCACACTTCACACCTCGTTTTGAGACTGTACTGAGCATTGCGGAGTCGATGACGATGTACGAGTAGCTATCTTACTCGCGCAGTGAGTGCAAAACCTGACGTTTGACTTCAACAAACTCAGGCGACAACTTCATGTCTAAATCGCGATGTTCTGGCAGACCGACTGGAACTTCTAACTTCATTCGCCCTGGACGCGCACTCATCACGTAGACTCGCTGCGACAGAAAAATGGCTTCTTCTACATCGTGGGTGATCATCAAAACCGTTACGTGGGTCTGCTCCCAGAGTTCTAATAAAAACTGCTGCATTTGCTCTTTTGTTTGAGCATCCAATGCACCAAACGGCTCATCCATCAATAAGACGGCTGGCTCGTTGGCTAAGGCGCGGGCGATCGCCACTCGCTGCTTCATCCCTCCCGATAGTTGTTTGGGATAAGCCTTTGCAAACTGGGTCAACCCTACCACATTCAGATAGTGTCCAATTCGCTCTCGCTGCTCTGCCTTGGGCATTTTGCGAATTTGTAGCCCAAATGCGATGTTTTGATAAACTGTCAGCCACGGATAGAGTGTATAGTTTTGAAACACCATGCCGCGATCGGAACCGGGACCCGTCACTGCTCGCCCATCGACCAACACGCTCCCAGATGAAGGGGTTGCCAACCCTGCCACAATATTCAGCAATGTAGATTTACCACAACCCGACGAACCCACCAAACAAACAAATTCTCGTGGATAAAGCTGAAAATTAATATCGTCTAGCACCGTCATCGAGCCGTCTTGAGTTGCAAACGACTTAGACAAGCCACGAACCTCAAGCTTGGGAGGATTGGGCGCGAGATCGGCAACAGCACAGCCAGATTGCCCCCGTAAATCTTGAGATCGCATGTCGAGCATAGTTGAACGTCCAGGATTGGGCAACAGAAATTGAAGTCTGCCTACTAGCTAACTAGATACCGGCGTTTCAAAATGTTAATTTTGCTACAAAACGATCCGTTCGCTCAACATAAATTCAGCAAATTTACAGGGTGAGCTTGAGACTAGGAAAATTTCGGGGTGAGAGCCTCTAGAATCATCATTTTTGTGCTTTTGAGTAGCCGGAGAATCATGAGTGAGTAGCCTTCGATACAAAAAAGCCTGAACGTCTGTTTAGACTGAAAAGATGTCAGTGAATGTTGACGTTACCCGTCTGAGTTGCCGAATCAATGGAGTTGAGGCAAGTCGTTATATTACTCGATAAAGGATTATCCCAGTGGCTAATGCGAGTCTCGATTCATCTTCGTCCGATCGTCAATATCATTATCTAAAGCCCTCGGTCTTCTGGAGCATTCGTCAAGGCTTCTCGCGTCGGTTGGCAGCGTTGATCGTCACCGTTTCGCTGGCGGTTCCGCTTTTGCTGTGGGCGATCGTCAGCTATGGCAAGTTAGTGCCGCCCTTGTTTCTGCCTACTCCAACGGCAGTGGTTCAAGCTGGGATTGATATGTTTGCCAACAACGATCTGACGACCGATGTGATCGTCAGTTGCAGCCGGGTGTTGGCGGGTTTCTTAGCCGCAGCGATCGTCGGGGTGCCGATCGGTATTGCGATGGGCACGTTCTACAGTATGAACAGCTTGTTTGCGCCGTTTGTTGGAACAGTGCGATATATGCCTGTAACAGCATTTGTGCCGTTGATTGTGATCTGGCTGGGGTTGGGTGAAGAATCTAAGATTTTGATCATTACGTTGGGTGTTGTGTTGTACAACGCGATCATGATTGCCGATGCAGTTAAATTTATTCCCAGCGACATGATCAATGTGGCATATACGCTAGGGGCAACTCGACGAGATGTTTTATTTAAGGTGATTGTTCCAGCAACCTTTCCCAGTGTGTTGGATACGCTGCGAGTGAATATTTCTGGCGCGTGGAACTATCTCGTGATTGCCGAACTCGTTGCTGCTCAATCAGGTTTAGGATTCAGAATCATTCAGGCACAGCGTTATTTACAAACTGAGAAAGTATTGTTCTGCATCTTGTTAATTGGGGTGATCGGGCTGGCGATCGATTATAGTTTGAAGTGGCTCTCAGCCGTTCTCACGCCTTGGGCTGATCAAACTCGGCATTAGTAAAGTTGGTTTTCTGATTGAGATCCCCGATTCTTTAAGAACCAGGGATTTAGTCCTACAAAATCTTGAAGGCGATCGCCTGAATCTTCCTCAGGATCATAGGTCAAATAATCTGTCATTTTGAACTGACGCTAACCGAGATCTTGCACCCAAGCTAAAACTACGCTTATTGAGAATAGAAAAGCTTAGAAGCCTCTTTGCCCCGTTGCAAAATCGGCTTATCGAGATTGGTGCAAGGTCTCAGCTAACTTGCCTAACGGTCGCCCCCTAGATCCCCCAATCTGGGGCAGGGCTGGTTTATTCAGAAGAGAAAAATCTACAACCCTCATTCTTAGGTTTAGTTGTCAATGAGTGTTCGCCCATGTTGAACGAAAGAATAAGAATTGGAGGCATTTTCCTTTTTTCAATAAACCAGCCCTGCCAATCTGGGGGACTTTGAACTCCGGCTTCCCCAGATTGAGTGTCGGGAGCGAACCCAACGAATCACACGTTAATAAATTCTTATTCCTCAGAAAAACTTTAGATAGCGCTGGGTCTCCCAATCAGACACATGACTGTGATACTCAAACCATTCCTGCGTTTTGAAGTCTACGTAAGTTTTGTACATCAGCGATCCCATCACTGACTCGCTTAGTGGATCAGATGCAAATGCTTCGATCGCTTCCCCCAGCGTTCGTGGTAGCGTTTTGATCCCCATTTCGGTCAATCTTGCCGAAGTACACGTATACATATTTTCGGTGTGTGGCTCACCGGGATCTAAATCTTCTCGGATACCTTCTAATCCGGCTGCAAGAATCATTGCAGCGCCCAAGTAGGGATTGCTTGAAATATCGGCTGCCCGACATTCTACCCGTCCGCCCCCTAATGGAATGCGTAGCATATTTGTCCGGTTGTTGTTGCCATAGCAGATATAAACAGGTGCCCAAGTAAATCCAGACATGCTGCCTCGCGCTACTAACCGTTTGTAGCTATTCACGGTTGGCGCGATCACGGCACAAATTGCGGGGGCATGACGCAACACTCCCGCGATGAACTGATAGCCTAATTTTGACAGCCCGCAGTGACGCGAATCTTGGCGATCGCTAAACAAGTTTTCTCCCGTTTTTAAATCTGCTAGTGACATATTGTAGTGAGCACCGCTTCCAGTTCGGTTAGCAAACGGCTTTGGCATAAACGTTGCAAAATAACCATGCTTACGAGCGATTTCTTTGACCATTAAGCGAAAAAACGTGAGACGATCAGACATCATTAACGCGTCTGCATAGGCAAAATCTGTTTCAAACTGACCATTGCCATCTTCGTGGTCAAACGAATACACATCCCAACCGAGATGATTCATCGCCTGTACAATTTCATCCACCCAAGCGTAGTTATCTAGCAGTCCTTGCAGGTCATAGCAGGGCTTGTCTAATGTGTCACGATCGCTGACGGGGATCGCCTGCCCAGACTGATCTTTGAGAATAAAAAACTCTGTCTCAATCCCCAAGTTGAACTGAAATCCCATCTCTGCTGCTTGCCGCAAAACCGACTTGAGAATGCTGCGAGCGCACGCCTCAAACGGTTTGCCTTGCAAATATAAATCGCTGGCAAACCAAGCCATTTCTGAATTCCAAGGCAGAATCGTGACGCTTGCAGGATCGGGCATTGCAGCGACCTCATCATCATTCACGGCTTGAGGAACTCCGTCTAACGCAGCTCCTGTGAATAATTCTGACCCTTGCATCATTTGGTCAAAATGCGTCAGTGGCACCATCTTGGCTTTGCACATACCGTGAATATCGACAAAGCTGGCGATCGCATACTTCACACCCTGTTTTTCCAGCGTCGCTTTTAGCTGCTGCAATTCTGAAGTAGATTCGTGGCTCATTGGTTTGTGGATAGATTTAATAATGGTAATTAAAACACATCTAGTAACACTAGTGATAATTCTTATAGTGTTGTTTTTTAGATCGTTTCCTAATGCAGTTTAATACAGGGTTCTAAAATCCAGGTTGCTAGGATCATTTGTCTTAATGCTTCATTTATCTGAATAGAACTTCTAACATTGTTATAAATCCTTTCTTGATCACAATGCAATCAAAAAATGATATGTCTATCAATTCAACTTGTGCACAGTTCGATTCAAAGTTTCTATACAATCAACGTGAAAGTTAACGGTATCGTGATGACAAAACTCGTGGATCTTGGACGAGATTTTCATCCGAGATTGCAGCGCAATTGAGGGCTTGTTACAGAAATAGTATATTAGAAGGGCTTAATTTCTCCTGAACTTACAATGGGTTAGTTAAGCTAAGGAATGCGGATTTATTAAGGTGCAACTTCTCGCACACTACTCGATTCAGGGTAGTTGAACGATGACTAAGAAATGTAGATTCATTGAACGTTTCTTGGCTTCGTTGCTCACCCGCCCGTGATTTTTAATCACGGGCTAGCCGTGCGAAGTCCATTAAAAGGACTCAATGCCAATTGCGTCAAGGTCTTCAGTCTGTTTCAACAGACTTCGCAAGGTTAGCCCTGACTTCCAGTCCGGAGCGGGTGATGCGATCGGCGATAACGTTTCAAACACCTCTAGGTCAGAACTGCTTTAAGAACCGCAAATCGCTACTATATAGCCGCCGAATGTCATCGATTTGGTGCATCACCATCGCCAGTCGCTCCACCCCAAACCCCGCCGCAAATCCGGTATACACTTCAGGGTCATAGCCCACCGCTTTGAGCACATTGGGATCAACCATTCCACAGCCCAAAATCTCCAGCCATCGACCTTTCCACTGCACATCGACCTCTGCAGACGGCTCGGTGAATGGGAAGAAGCTCGGACGGAAGCGAATCGGCAGATCGCCAAACATTTCTTGCAAGAACACTTTAATCGTGCCCTTGAGATCAGTGAAGGTTAAACCCTCATCGATCGCTAAAATTTCAATCTGATTAAACACGGCTGAGTGAGTTGCATCCACCGTGTCACGACGATAGACCCGACCGGGCACCGCAATCCGAATCGGGGGATCGTTGTTCTCCATATAGCGGACTTGCACCGTCGAGGTATGGGTTCTCAGCAGGTTGCCATCGGGTAAATACAGCGTATCTTGCATATCTCGTGCCGGATGGTCAGGCAAGAAATTCAGTGCCTCAAAATTATAGTAATCGGTCTCCATCTCAGGACCTTCAGCAACGGTGTAACCCATGCCAACAAAGATATCGAGCACCTGATCGATCGTGCCATTGAGAGGGTGCACTCGACCTTGAGGACGAAACACTCCCGGCATCGTCACGTCGATTGTTTCTGCCTCTAATCGCGCTTGAATCTGGGCAGCTTGCAGAGCGGTGCGCGTTCGATCAAGGTCGCCTTGAATCGCTTCTTTGACCTCATTGGCACGGGCACCGATGCGCGGACGTTCGGCGGGGTCGAGTTTTCCCATGCCACCCAGCACTTGCGGAATCGGTCCTTTTTTACCGAGATACTTGACCCGGAGTTGTTCTAGTTGGTCAAGCGTTTCGGTCGCAGCAATAGCAGCTTGGGCTTCTTGCTGGATTGCATTCAACTGAGATTCAAGTTCGATCGTCTGAGCAGTCATACTAAGAAATGAATAGAGGTGCTGGACGCAATACCGCGTAAAGTCGATTTGTTTTACTAGTTTAGTTGATTCGATGAAACTCCTGATCAGCAACGACGACGGTGTTTATGCTTTGGGCATTCGGACTTTGGCAAATACCCTGGCAAATGCGGGACATGACGTAACGGTGGTCTGCCCCGATCGTGAGCGCTCTGCCACCGGACACGGACTCACCCTCCATCAACCGATTCGAGCCGACGTGATTGAGTCGATTTTTCACCCTTCAATCAAAGCGTGGGCGTGTTCAGGCACGCCCTCAGATTGCGTGAAGCTAGCTCTCTGGGCGCTATTAGACAGTCCTCCTGATTTTGTGTTGTCTGGCATTAATCATGGCTCAAATCTAGGCACCGATGTCCTATATTCAGGAACCGTTTCAGCCGCGATGGAAGGGGTAATCGAAGGAATTCCCAGCATTGCGTTTAGCTTGACGAGCTTCAAATCTCACGAATTTCAAGTGGCGGCTGATTTTGCGTGTTCTTTGATCCAACAGTTAAAAGAGCAGCCCTTGCCACTGACGTTGCTGAATGTGAATGTCCCGGCGATCGCGGCTTCTGAGATTAAGGGCGCGATCGTCACTCGTCAGGGCATTCGCCGCTATGTTGACGTGTTTGAGAAACGAGCAGATCCGAGAGGCAAAACCTATTACTGGCTAGCAGGTGAAGCACTTGAAGACGTAGAAGATCCCTGTGTGCCAGATGAGGTTCCGACTGATGTGCAGGCAAATCGAGACCACTACATTACGATTACACCGCTTCACTACAATCTCACCTCACCATCAGGTTTAAAGAGTATGCAGCAATGGGCACAGGGGTTTCCTCAAATTAAATCGATGGATTAAAGCAGCTTTTATCCCGTTCAGATCCTCGAATTCTTTGAGATTTGGGGATTTTTGTTTTCATGTGTCATTTTCTACAAAGAGTTTGAATTTGTGCCAATCTCAAAAGAGTCAACGCCCTACAAATTTTATAAGGTTGATGTCAGATATGCTGTGCTTCTAACTCCAAGAATTGACACTATGGCTCGATCTTGAAATCGAGTAAATCTCAACATTATGTTTGCTAGAATTCGCCGTCTTTTGAATCGCTTCTTTAACCGATCTCGCACCCTTAACAACGAACCTCTCAACAAAGTGAGCTTAATTGTTCTCATTTTGATTGATTTATTCATTTTATTTAATGTCTTTTCAGGACTCAATGATATTAGTGGATGGCATCTCGCCCCAGCGCAAGCCTATCCCTGCTATTCTGACTGGAAGAATTATCAGACTGAAACCAAAAAAGATAAAGAATACGACGTAATTAATAACGCTTTTACGTCTTCTCCCAACCCGTCTAGTTTCCGACGAAGCTATCAACAGGCGGAAGTCGGGCATTTAGGCAACGTCTCAGAAACGTGTCTAAAGTATGCAGATTATCAAGATAAAATCAAAACTCCAGAAAACCAGAAGACGGTCAATCTGATTGATCAGAAAGAAAATAAAGTTAGCTCGATCGAAGAAACTAACCGTCGAATCCGCGCTCAATATGACTCAACGCTGTTAGAGAAAATTGCAGGTCAGGCTCCTGGGCAATCGATTAATCAAGTCGCTGCTGAAAAAGCAAAACAGGAACTAGATCAAAACAATCGCACGATTTCTACCCTTAAAACAGAAACGTCTGCCCTTAAAACTCAACTGATTGCTAAGCCAGAGAGCGATAGTTTTATTGCTTTTTTGAACGATCGTCCAAGTTTTGAAACCGTTGAAAAAGGCTATCAGCAAGCTTCTTTTTGGTATCCCAGCATTCAGTTTGCATTTCAGGCGCTCTTTTTGTTGCCGCTCATTGCGATCGCTTTATCTGTTTATCGGTTTGCTCAACGCAGGGGATATGGACTTATTTCATTGATTAGCTGGCATTTGCTGGTGATCTTCTTTATTCCACTGATTTTCAAAGTTTTTGAATTTCTACAAGTCGGGGCACTTTTTGAATTCTTGATTAGCATCATCAAATCTCTATTTGGTGGGCTAGTGTTTCTGATTAGTTATCTTTATATTCTGCTAATTCCACTGATTGGGTTTGGAATTATCAAGTTTTTTCAAAAGTTTGCGTTCAATCCTAAAAATCAGGCAGCGAGTCGAGTTCAAAAGTCAGAGTGTCTACAATGTGCCAGAAAAATTCGACACCATGATTCTCACTGTCCACACTGCGGTTATTCTCAATATGCCGAGTGTCCCAACTGCCATGATTTGACTTACAAAAACTTACCGTATTGCAAGCAGTGCGGACAGTCTCAAAATCCCACTTAATCGGATTAATCCGATAGCCAAACCTCACCGATCGCACCCATACAATTCTAAAATGGTTAACGGTTGTAGTAGGACATCACTGTGGCGTTTAAAGTTGGTTTACTTGGCTTGGGAACCGTTGGCACCGGAACCGTTGAGATTTTGCGTGACCCGGCTCAGCGGCATCCTCTACTGCAAGAGCTAGTCATTCATAAAATAGGAGTCCGATCGCTCGACAAAGCCCGATCGCTAAACGTGTCCCCAGACCTGCTCACCACGGATTTAGACGCGATCGTCACCGATCCTGAAATTGATATCGTTGTCGAAGTCATGGGCGGCTTAGAGCCTGCCCGATCGCTGATTCTTAAGGCGATCGCTCACAAAAAACATGTGGTGACTGCAAATAAGGCAGCGATCGCGCGGTTTGGTGACGAAATCTTTACAGCAGCTTCAGAAGCGGGAGTCTACGTCTTATTAGAAGCGGCTGTCGGAGGCGGAATTCCCGTGATTGAGCCACTCAAACAATCGCTGTGCGCCAATCGCATCAACACCGTCACAGGTATCGTGAACGGCACAACAAATTACATTCTGACTCGGATGCAAACCGAGGGCGGCGACTTTAGTGAAATTTTGGCAGACGCTCAACAGCTTGGTTATGCCGAAGCCGATCCGACGGCGGATGTCGATGGGTTCGATGCCGCTGACAAGATTGCGATTCTCGCGTCTTTAGCCTTTAGCGGACGCATCAAACTTTCAGAAGTCTACTGTGAGGGCATTCGGCAGGTTGGCGCAGCAGAGATTGCCTATGCAGAAAAGCTGGGATTTGTGATCAAGCTGTTGGCGATCGCCAAACGCGAATCTGATCAGCAATTGCAGGTAAGAGTGCATCCGACTCTCGTTCCTAAAGCTCATCCCCTCGCAAATGTGAATGATGTCTACAATGCAATTTTGATTGAGGGAGACCCAATCGGGCAAGTGATGTTTTTTGGGCGCGGTGCGGGTGCAGGTCCGACTGCCAGTGCAGTAGTCTCGGATGTTCTCAACATTGCAGCAATTCTAAAAGTCGGGCGTGGGCAGGTCACCCAGACGGATGCGCCTCCAATCCTCGATCCGTTATTAGCATGTTCGCACCAGGATTACTGCACGATCGCGCCGATGTCAGAGCTTGTGACCCGATTTTATGCCCGCTTCCTCACTCAAGATTATTCAGGTGTGATCGGCAAACTGGGCACCTGTTTTGGTGATCATGAAGTCAGCCTAGAGTCTGTCGTGCAAGCCGGACTCCGGGACGGACTGGCTGAAATTGTGGTCGTCACTCACGATGTTCGAGAAGGCAATTTCCGCGCAGCACTCAACGAGATTCAGAGCATGACCACGGTTGCAAGAGTTGCTAGTGTGCTGCGGGTTTTGTAATTGCTACGATGGGGAAAAAGAGAGACATTCAGCAGATAGAAGCGATCACTCAAGAATTTAAGATGACACACGAAGAACGAAGGGACTTCGGAGACTTCTTAGAGATGGAAAAAATCAATGGACAAGGCGGCACAAAAAATGATCGAGTTGATTTCACTTAAGAAGAACTAAGACAAAAAGCGCGTGAGTTTCTAAGCTTAAGTTGAGATGTGACGGGTAAACCTATGACCACAAATTTAGCCCAGCAAACGTTAACTAGTTCTGATCTAGGAGCCATTCACACAATTGTCGATCAACTATTAGGTGAAACCTGCTGGCAAGCAAAGTTCAGCTATGGCGACGAACTCACGCTCCATTTTGGCGATTGGGTTTCCTATGCTCAACCTTCTATGGCTAATTTGGAAAAAGGAAGTTGGATCTTAGGAACACGCGGAACGAGTTGGCAGTTAAGCCGTGCATCTCATTGCATTGTGAATTCTGATGCAACCCCGGAAATCATGCGGGAGTATGTTCGTCAAATTGAGGGGCTTGCACTAACGGCATTAGATATCAACTATCCAAGCCTTTGGCTGATCTTGACTTTTGGAGAGCGACTTCAGTTGAGCATACTCCCGTGTTTAGCTGATGATGAATATGAACTACCCTATTGGGAGCTATTTACACCTGAACAGTCCGTCTTAAAAGTGGGGTCAAGATTAACTTGGTCATACACTAGGACAACTGCATCTAAAACTTAACTTTGGCTTTTAGGTCTGACGAGCTAACGGCTCAAATTAGCGGCGGTAGAGAACTTGAGCTTCAACACTAGCGGCTCTCAACCGTCTGCTGCATTCGAATTGTTAGACAGCGCAAACCTTTTCTCGACGAGAGAGATTTACTCTTCCAAACACTGCTATTAGGATGATCGCCGCCACACAATTTAGAAGAGCGTATGCGACAGGGGATACCCCAGTGATAAATGCTCCAAATATATTCCCCGAAGCATGAAACAGTGCCACTAGCAAAATACTGCCTTTAGTACTGTTGTAGATCCAGGTATAGATGAAAGCATCTGAAACAAGAGTGATGAACCAGAGGAAAGGGTAGTCAGACATCCAACCCGTCAAAAAGATAAGCGGTAAATGCCACAAACCCCACAATATGCCCACAATGAGGGTGGCAAGCAAGGCATTATGTCGTTTCTGCAAGTGTGGTAGTGCAAACCCACGCCATCCTATTTCTTCGCATGTATTGGCGAACGAATTTACTATGTAACTGAAGATAACATAGGGAGATAGTTCGACTGGTGGCACTGCGATGGTGACTGAAAAGCCCAGTAATTTCGTGATGAGTTGCGCCGCCAGGAAAAGAACCGCAGGACCCAGCACCGCTACAATATACCAGACTAGTCCAACCCGCCATCGGATCAGTCCCTTGAGCAAATTCTGAACCCCTGTCTTACCATGCGCCACCTGTGACACAATCACAGCCGCAAGTGCAGGACCAATGGCATAAAAGATGGAAAGAACCACGAAGTAAGGACGGTAAGATGGGGCAATGCCTCGCGAGGCTAAGACTACGGATATCATGCCAAGCCATGAGATGCTAAAAGCCAAGATATAGAACCAAGCAACGGGATATTTTCTCATTTCCTACCATCCTCTTTATAAAATCAAGCAACGGGATATTTTCTCATTCCCTATCATCTCCTTTGACGGAGCATCATCTCCGCATAAACCCATCAACGGGGCGGCGTAAGGAAACGGGTGGTGGGTAGTTCTTTACATAACCTGTCCGCAAGATAAATTGAATCGGTTCACTGATGCCAATGGATTCGTTCAGTATTTTCCTGGTTGAGGCTTCCTCCAATATCTGGGTCATTGGATGGATCGCGATCCCTTTTTCCCGCACTTTCAGGAAAAGTCTTTGCATTCGTCTTCCAGTTTCGAGCAGTGCTGCAACGGAATTCTCCCTGCTGGTAATCAGAATCCAGCCCGCTGAGGCTGCTACCTCTTGTTTAATCTGATCAATGCCTCGCGCTCTAAAATCAGGTTTCATCACATCATCTCTACCATAAAAATTCCGCACTACCCATCCAGAGACCCCTTCGAGTTCCATGCTTGCTGTTGTTAGCCCATCACGATATTTTTCCGCATCGCGGCTCGAAAATCTAATCCAGTCGGCTAACTCTTGCTGTGCTGGGTCGCGATCGGCTTGGAGTCGATTCGCTTCAATGGTTTGCTCGTTGATAAATTGACTTGCTTGACTAGTAGCAGGCAGGTAATGAATCCATTCTGGTTCGGAATCAACCAGATCGGCGAGATCGCCCGGTTTCAACACATCACTGAGAAAACCGGAACGAACGGTGCGCCGATTCTTGATTTTTGCTGTAGTAAATGCCTTTGCCGATGTGTCTTTGCTCAGTTTTACTGCCATTACGCGATCAGACTGATTGGTTTGAGCGAGCAAATTCCACTCGCAAACATAGCCAAAAGCACCAGCGGCATATTCCAGATTTTGGATAAAAGCGCCGAGCGATAACATTGTTTCTCGTTGGGTCGGGTCAACGGCTGGTAGCCATTTGGTGCGATCGTTGCCAATGATCCAGTGATACGGTTCAAGATATTGGACAAACCACGGCTGCGTATTGTGCCCACTTGGTGCCAGCGAAGCGAGAAACAAAATCTCTTTTTCGTCTGATTTTAGCCTTGAGTTGCGGTCATTTGTCGGTTTTATGTCGGCTCTTAAAAGATTACGTTTGTCGCTGAATAAATAAGCCATTGCTCCGGTAGCAATGGTACTGCCAACCGCAATGCCGATAAATTTTCTTTTGTTCATCACGGCATCCTTTAGTTAAGGTTAGTCATTCACAGGGTAAACGTTGAAACACGGGCTGCGAGAAGAACGCCAACGATTCTACCTAGCAATGGTTTAAAATCTAAGAAAGCATCAGATCGATCGTCCCTAAAACAGCCGATGGAATGGCGAAAATCGCCAGCCACCACTCAGCACATCGCTGGTATTCCTTGCCGCCGATCCGTCTACCGATAGATTGCATTATCGATCGTGCAGTGGAAGAAGTCGCCCTCGGACTCAAAGCGTTCACTGCCGAAGAACCATCCCCCTCGAAGTTGCGTCGGGATCGTATAGCCCTCAAAGCTGCCGATCTTCTCTACGATTCCGCCAAAGTCGTTATATTGAAACGCTTCACCTTCTAGGCTGCCCCAGCGATCGACTTTGATCTGCTCCAAGACTCCCTGATTAGAAACCGTCAGGGTAATCTTGGCTGGTTCTCCGAGTGCTGTGAAGGTTGCCTGAACTTGGGAAACGTTTAACTCTGTCCAGATGATGTCAGGGTTACAGAAGACAGATGGCAACCACATGGACTCTGAGTGAACTCGTCCCACACACGATCGAGTGATATCCTCTCCGCTTTTCTGCATGGTATTCCACTTCGCTTCACCGACACCATCCACGATGCGATCCTCTCCCAAAATCGGTAAGCCATTCATCTCAGTCGTCGCCTGCCAAATCATGCCTCGATCCATGCAAATCACTTCTTCCGCTTTAAATGAATGCCAATGTTTTCCGAGTTTCATTTCTCCATGCATCCACAGTCGAACCGCAGAGGCGATCTTTGTCCCAGGCGCGATCGCATGTTCAAGATATCGTCTGGCAGCTTCTGGCAAGTGAGTGAAGTTATCTAAGTGGAATACACGATCCTGAGATGTGGCTGAAGCCCATAGCGCATCAAGAGAAATTTGTTTGGTCATCACTGCCTCCAGTGTTTTGGTATTTTTTAATTCAACACTTGATAGAAAGTGATGATTATAATAAGGGTCTTGCGTAGAAATAACCTCCCGGCGACTATAGAGAATAGGACGCGTGAAACAGACTGTTTCTGCCCTGCATCTCTAGGTCTGAAAGGATGAAAATCATGCTAGACAATACGCTCAAATCTACCCTGAAAGATGC
>JBBRPT010000092.1:0-22040 GCA_038227635.1 Leptolyngbyales cyanobacterium
AATACTCTCTTAACTTTCAAGATGGTATCTATGCTTGGTGAATGATAAGGCAATCCCTTAAGGTCTTTGGCGGAATGTTTAGCAAAAAATTAGCTTGGAAGCGATCGCGACCCTTCATTCAAAGATTTGAGATCGGATACAGTTTGCTGTGCATCGCGCTTTACTTTCAACAGCAGCGGCTCATGTTCTTTCCGACGCACCAACTTGAGCATACGCCCTCGTTATATCAACTCAAGTATCAAGACGTTTGGATTCCCGTTTCAAAATCAGGGAGGCAAAGCGATCGGATACATGGCTGGTGGATTCCTGCTGAAAAGCCTGATGCACCTGTGATGCTCTACTTTCATCATAATGCAATTAACATTGGCGCAAATGTCAGCCAAGCCCTTCAGTTTCACAAACTAGGATACTCAATCTTCTTGTTTGACTACCGAGGGTTTGGTCAAAGTGAAGGAGCATTTCCGACAGAATATCAACTGTATGAAGATGCTCAAGCCGCTTGGAATTATTTGACTCAAGAGCGTAAGCTTTCACCCAATCGGATTGTTATCTATGGGCATTCAGTGGGGGGCGCGATCGCGATCGATCTTGCTGCCAAGCATCTAGAAGCCGCCGCGCTAGTCGTGCAGAGCACGTTCACCAGTATGCGTGACATGACAAAGCGATTTGGGGTCTATTGGTTTTTGCCGATCGAGCTAGTTCTGCGACAACGGTTTGAGTCTCTTGAGAAGATGAAATCGATTAAAATGCCTGTTCTGATCATGACAGGGACTGAAGATATCCAAATCCCAGTTGAAATGGGAGAACGGCTATATGCGGCGGCTCCTGGATCTAAGCAGCTAATTATCATTCAGGGAGGAGGACACGATAATCATCTATCGGAGCCTTATAAGCAGCGTGTTAAACAATTTATTGCCCAAGCAACGCAGTAGACATTAGTGCTTACGGGAGCCATTCAACGCTACAGCAAACCTGAAAGTAAGCATCGTGCGGTTCATCGTTTTGGCTTTCGTTCTGCCATCTGTGTTGACATTGTATATACAAAGCTCTTAGATTAGAAGAGTTTTCTATTCAAAAACTAACCGCTATGGATGCCTCAGCACGTGAAAGGTCAGCCAGCCAGATCCGCGATGTCACCATCAATATTCGAGCTAAACAGAATCAACGTGATCTCATTGATCACGCGGCTGAAGTGCAGGGCAAGAGCCGATCGGAGTTTATGCTTGAGTCAGCTTATCAGAAAGCCCAAGACGTTCTTCTAGAGCGGAGTTTTTTTGGGTTAGATGAACTTAAATTTAAGCAATTTGTGGGGTTGTTAGATGCGCCCCCTACACAAGATGAAAAGCTACATAGATTGCTGATCACGAAGTCCCCGTGGGAGTAGATCGCGATCGAGACACGCTTCGCCCACCCGAAAAGCTGAATTCATCCCATCAACTTGAAAGCTTTGACTCAGGTAACGGTCAACTCGATGACTGGCTAAAACGCCGTGCTCTAAAAAATGAATCCGAGAGATCTTCACGCACGTATGTTCTCTGTGCTGGCAAAGTCGTTGTTGCATACTACTGTCTTGCTAATGGAGCAGTGGCGCAAACTGCTGCCACCGGGCGAATTCGGCGTAATATGCCCGATCCGATTCCGGTCATGGTGATTGGACGGCTGGCAGTCGATCGTCACTGGCAGAATAAAGGCATCGGTCGTGCACTGCTGCGAGATGCCATTCTTCGCATTCTCCAAGCGGCTGAGATTGCAGGAATACGGGCAATCCTCGTACACGCTATTTCGGACGATGCGAAGCAGTTTTATGAGACGTGTGGTTTTACTGCGTCACCGATTGACCCGATGATGCTCATGGTGAAAGTTAGCGATGCTGCTGCTTCACTTGATTCGTAAGGCTGAAGGTTTTGTGTTTTTGAGGAACACACTTTGGGGTGTAGATAGCTCAAAATCACCGTTACAAGAAAGTTTTCTAAGAAAGCAGCCTTTTGAACGTCAGGCTCGATCGCATTCCCGGTGCCGGTCGAAAAAAGAATTTTCGTGCAAACGCAGAGATATAGAGTTTAATATTCTGTGATCTGCATCATGGACACGACCCAAGTCTAGCAATCTCAGTTATTCGGGGTTTTCTCCTTATTGTTTCGAGTTGCGTGTGGGAGTTTTGAAGTATGAGTTACACAGGCGAGCCTGATCACCCCTCTGTGTTAGAGCTAGCCCGATCGGGCAATTTTCGAGCCATTGCCTATTGGCTCAATGTGTTTCTCTTGCCTCACAACCTATGTGCACGAGTCGAAGCGGCTCCTCAATCGGGATGTTTGCAGGTGTTCGTTGAGTTTCAGCCATCGCCCGATCGTCATGCCAAATCTCCTGAGTTTCGCAGCAGCCTGGTGCGCTTTATCTGTCATCATCTCTGGCAGCTCAACTCAGAGGTGATCGAAGGTGTGCAGATAGCAACGCGATTTGTAGGGAAGCCTCAAGTGATTTGGCGGCAATCAGTGCGGGTGCTGTCTCCGGCAAGACGAGCCAAACTTGGGCTTTCCACCAAACAGACCCCTCCTATTCGCAGAACGAGTCAGATCAAATCGCAAGTGCAGCAAGCAACTCGTCAAAAAGTGCAGTTTCGGGCGCTGCGATCGCTCCTGCTCACAGGCACTACCGCCGCTGCATTCATCCTGGGCTGCTGGTTGGGCTACAGCGATGCGCCTACCGATCAAACCACTGCATCGGCATCTCCAGCCGAGATCTCGCCTTTAATTCGCCCTAATACGGTGGTCACGGCGATGGGCAATGTCCCCGTTGAGACTCCTGACGGTGTGCGGAATGCCAATGATCCAACCGTGACGCTGATGTTTGGCGGAGATGTGACCCTTACCGATGCCTACACTGACTCGGTCGGCAGCGATCGCCAGTGGGCATTTGCAGCAATGGGTGAAACGCGTCAGGCAGATGTGGCAATGGTGAATCTAGAAGCGCCCTTTACCACAGCAGAAACGCCTTTACCTGATAAGCAGTTTAACTTCAAAGTCGATCCTGAGAATGTGCAGGTGTTGAAGAATGGTGGCATCGACCTCGTCACTTTAGCGAACAACCACGCGATGGACTATCAGGCGGCTGGGTTAGACGACACGATCAAAACATTAGATCAAGCTGGCATTCGCCACGTCGGGGCAGGACGCACGATCGAAGAAGCCCGTCGTCCAGAAATTTTGGATGTCAAAGGGCAACGCATCGCCTACCTCGGCTACTATGATGGCGAGTTTCAGGCGGCAGGAGAAGGCGTTGCCGGAACGAATTCTCGCCAGAACGATCGAGTTGCTGCTGACATCAAAGCGATTCGCAGTCAAGTCGATTGGGTGGTTGTGAACTATCACTGGGGCGAAGAGTTAGCAAAATATCCCGGTGACTATCAGATGGATCTGGCGCGTTTTACGATCGACCAAGGTGCCGATCTGGTTGTCGGGCATCATCCCCATGTGCTGCAAGGGGCAGAGATTTATAAAGGTCGTCCGATCGTTTACTCGCTCGGCAATTTCATCTTTGGCGGCAAGTCAGTGAGCGATTATGACACTGCTGTTCTTAAAGTTGCCCTCAAAGACAAACAGATGAAGGTAGAGTTTGTGCCCGTCGAAGTGAGGGGCTTTCAGCCTAAAGTCGCTAGTGGCGATCGTGGCACTGAGATTTTGCACCAAATCGAGAACGTCTCAGACATTTTTCACGAGCCGATGAAGTCTTCTGCGGTGCTAGATGCCAAAACTAACACGACGGTGATTTCGCCGATGGCTCCGGCAACCCCCGCAGCCGTTCAGAGTTCTCCTCAACCTGCCAGCCCAGAGACGAGTCAGCCGCTCAACCCAGCCCCCAGCCCTGCTGATTCCCCGAGTCCGCAAACGCCCAGCCTGACTCAGCCTGATGCGTCGAGTCCGCCTCCAGTGCCTCCCGATTCTGGCACACCGATCACATCGCCGAGTTCGTCCTCTGATAAACCCGCCACCGGACCTTGGAAAGACGACTCTTTTATCTCGACTCCTAGCCCTAGCCCGTCTACTCTGCCGTCAGAGAGTCCGATTCCCAATTCTACGCCGAGTTCTACAATGCCCCCTAATCAGCAGGGAGATGCCTCTGTGCCAGGGGTTGAGCCTGCGTTGATCGCTCCTAGCCCCACTAATAGCCTAGAGCCGATGAAGAAGCGATATGCCGATTCTAGCTCTGCTGAAGTTGCTGCGGCTGTGACTCCCAGAGAGTAGAGCAGAATACTCCTTTGTGATCCAGTGACCTGTTACTCTATAGCCTGTTAATTCACTTGGGATGATGCCTGTGTTTGCGATCGCATTTCGCCGTCAGCAGTATGACACTTATATTCTGACTGACCAAACTGCACAGTCGCGGTTAGAAGTGGTGCCCGATCGAGGGGGCATTATTACAAGCTGGCAGGTGCAAGGGCGAGAATTGCTCTACATGGATACGGCGCGATTTGCCGATCCAAGCTTGTCGGTGCGCGGGGGCATTCCGATTCTGTTTCCAATATGCGGCAATCTGCCAGACAATACTTACACTCACAATGGACAATCCTACACGCTCAAACAGCATGGGTTTGCGAGAGATTTGATGTGGGACGTGCTCGATCGGGTGACGCAAGATAAAGTCAGCCTAACGTTGGGACTCTCTAGCAGTGAACAGACTCGTGCGGTGTACCCGTTTGACTTTCAGCTTGAGTTTACCTACACGTTGCAGGGTCAAACGCTGGCTCTTCAGCAGCGTTATGTCAATCTGTCTAACGAGGCAATGCCATTTTCGATCGGGTTTCATCCCTACTTTTTGGTATTAGACAAACATCAATTACGCTTTGAAATTCCATCTAACGAAGCGTTGGATCACAAATCTCAAGCAGTGCAGCCATTTTTTAATCTATTTGACTTCGATCGATCTGAGATCGATTGGGCATTTCCTCAACTAAACAGACAGATTGCCCGTGTTTCTGATCTCAGTCGTCACACTCGCATCACGCTCAACTACAGCTCTGAATTTTCAGCACTGGTTTTTTGGACGCTCAAAGGCAAAGACTTTTATTGTCTAGAACCCTGGAGCGCCCTTCGGAACGCGCTGAATACTAGCGATAGACTGTTCTATCTTGACCCGGGAGCTACGTTAGAAACCGAGGTGAAATTAACCGTAGATTTTACCTAACCTACGCGATGTGCGACTTTCCTAAAACACCTGCAAAGACTGCCCTCACCCTAGCCCTCTCCCACAGGAGAGGGAACAAGATTTCTAGCGCTCCTCTCCTGCGGGAGAGGGGTTGGGGGTGAGGGTAAATTAGTTGCACATCGCGTTAACCTCTCATTCAGAAGGCATTTCAGACAACCAGGGACTTTGTTGAATTAAGAAGATAGCTCGTCAATAGTCGAGCCAATCAGCGTGTCAAGTTCATCTCGTAACCCAGGTAAAGCGGTGTCTCCTGCAAGCAAATAGTAGATTGCGCGCGCCTGCGGACCAAAGATCACTTCATCTCCACTTTGCAAATCATGGGTGCGTAACTTACGACCATTGATCAGCAACCCATTTGCACTAGGGTTGCCTCTGAGCGTGCCGTCTACAATGCGGTAATGGTGAGTGCCATCATCGTTAGGCAACTGCAATAATGTCGCGTGACGACGAGACACAAATTGAGAGGCTAGCCGAAGATCGCACTTAGGATCACGCCCGATCGAATAAGTGACTTCTTCCAGCCTCAACTCTCGTCGTCCACGATCATCTTCAATAACAAAAACATGATTTTGAAAGGATTCTAAAGCCATTGAAGTAGAAATTGGGGTGAAATGAATCTGAGCATTACCTATGATTGTTTAAGAGCGTTCCACAAACGGGTGTAATACAAATCACGCAAGGGACTTGAGTACAAAATCTTCATAAATTTGCAGTCGAAGATTATCTAAACTATCAAATTCCAGTTGACTTGGTTCTCAAAGCAAGGGGGATTCTGACTCTAGGGCAATCGGGTGCCAAATTACAGTGGGCAAGCTCACGTGCTGGACGAGGGGGGTGCACCCTAACCACTGCCGAGAAATTTCAATAAACGGTTGGGGGTTGCCACTCACACAAAATTCAGTGGGTTTAAGTGATTGCCCTTGTTTTAAGCCCAACAAATCGAGTTCTTGAGACGCTGCTGCGACTACATAGACGGCAGGATCGATGAGTTGCACCGATCGAGGCAACAGCGATCTTAACACCGGAGCAAGATGAGGATAGTGAGTGCAGCCATAGACAAGCGTATCGATTTGCTGCTCAAGCAGGGGTTCTAAATAGTTTCGGGCGACTTGATAAGTGTAGGGGTCGTCGATTCGGTTTGCTTCGATAATCGGCACAAACTCAGGGCAACCCACCTGCCACACGTCTGCGGTGGGGTCAACTTCTAAAATTGCGTTTCGATAGGCATTGCTGGCTGCTGTTGCGGGAGTCGAGATCACACCGATTCGTTTGCCAACCTGCACGGCTGCTCGCGCCCCTGGCAAGATTACGCCCAAAATCGGCAAGGTTGGAAACTCAGAGCGAACCGTCTCGATCGCGAGTGCCGAGCTGGTATTACACGCCATAATCACCATCTTGACCCCACGCTGCACCATCCAGGTGAGAATCTCCCGCACATAGTTCAGAATTTCGCTTTGAGACTTTGTTCCATAGGGCAAACGAGCCGTGTCTCCAAAATAGAGAATCGACTCGTTGGGCAGTTGACGATAAAGCTCTCGTAAAACCGTTAGCCCTCCAACCCCACTATCAAAGACCCCGATCGATGCTTGATTAGAAGGGAATTGGCTGAGCGAAAACTCAGTTTGCCGACCAAAATCGGATGGTTGATTTTCCATGTAATGAACGCTCACTCCTCACACACTCTGTTCACAGACTTAAGACCTCACTGAGGAAAAAAGCCTGGATGATTTTAAGTCTAAAGGCTAACGCCGATCGACTCAATCTATCCCAACACAGACTGTTAACGAATGTACTGCAAAATTCCGCGTGCGATCGAGTCTGCCATCTGTTTGCGATAAGCAGCCGTTGAGAGCTTAGCGGCATCCTCTCGCCCTGTGACAAACCCCACTTCAACGAGAACTGATGGCATCGAGGTTTTTCTCAACACATAAAATCGTGCCGTCCGAACGCCCCGATCCTGAATTCCCGTTCCTTGCAAGACGCTGTTGTGAATCGATCGAGCCAACCCCGCTCCGCTCTGATAATAATAGGTTTCTAAGCCACTAATATCTTGACGGCTAAGGTTGATCGAGTTGGCGTGAATGCTTACAAACAGCGTCGCGTTGATTCTCTCTGCAAGGCTGACACGAGGTTCTAAATCGACATCGACATCATTAGTGGTGCGAGTCAACACCGCTTGAATGCCCTGCTGCTCTAAGTCGGCGGCAAGTTGACGACTGATATCCAGGGTGATTTCTTTCTCTTGCAGACCGTTAATTCCGACGGCTCCGGGGTCTGGTCCGCCGTGTCCTGGATCGATCACCACCACAATTTTACCGTTGGGAATGCGGGGTAGAGAGATGGGCGGCACATTTGTCGCAGGGGGCACTGGAATGCTAGATTCTGGCAACCCTGACGAGGGCGGCACCGGAAAAAGCGACGATCGCCGCAGTTGCAGAGCAAGAAGTTGCTGATTGGGTTGATTGATCTCCCCAATTTGTGTTCCCGATGCAGGCAGAAGTAAAATTGCCACCGTGCTCTGGTTTTCTTGCCGCAAACGCACTTGCAGCAACGGACTACCTGCGGTGAGTCGAGGTCCTTGTACCGATCGATCCAATAGGGCAGACGGGATTGTAATTCGATAGGCTCCCGATGCTCGATCCCAGCCGTAGGTATAGGTGATTGGGCGATCAGCGCGAATCAGCAGTTGTCGGCTGCTTTCATCCAACTCGACCGATTTCACGACGGCTAGCCCTGAGCGAGGTAGCGGAGGCTGGCTGCCAATAGGATTAGTTGCCGTCCCAGCTTGAGGCAATAGCACAATGCCATTTGAGCCGCTGACACTTGCTCGCCAGTCACCGCTATCAGGTGCCGACATCAGCAGGGTTAAGCGCACCACCGGAGGAGACGATTGCAGTTGTGTCACCTGCACGCGACTGACTGCGTTGCGGTTGACCAGAAAGTCGCGAGACGACAAGTTTGGTGAAATTGATGCTCCATAGAGATCGACGAGCACTCGACGACGATCGCCCGTGCGTTGCACTCGCGTTTCTGGCTGACCGCCACTCGTGCGAATAAAAAATCCGTCGGGTGTTGGCTGAATGCTCTGAATCTGCGTGATTGAAGTCGCTGTGCCCAGATTAGGGGAGTTGATCGTTGGCACCATCACCGATGACGGATCACCCGACGTGATAGGACTCGGAGCCGAGGTCAATTGGGGAGTTGGGAGTTGCACTGTCCAGTTTTGAGGAGATGCACCCCGAAACCGCACCTGATTGGGGTCGATCGTATAGCCGGGAGCCAACTCGACTACGATGCGTGCGGTGTCTCGATCGAACTGCCCCACTCGCAGTGATTGAATCGAGGTTCCATTCCCCGGTTGCGTCACCGCAGGGCGACCAAGCTGAATTCCGGGTAGGTCAATCACCAATCGAGTTGGGTTGGCAACCAGTTGCGCTCTGGGTTGCACTCCCTGATCAGTGGTAAACTCTAAACGATTTTGGATAGCATCATACCGCCAAAATTGCAGTCGGGCTGCTTGAGCAGGCAATGTAATTAAAAAGAGGGCAAAAGGTAACAGAAAAAAGAAGAAATTAGCTGCTCCTTTCACGACGTTTCTATCAACTTTTTCTGGGTTTCTTTTAACTAGTTGGGACAATAATCCGTTGCGTTTCAAAGCAATTTCTCCTGGTGTGCCTCGCATCTCTGAAGGATTTGACAAATCGAAAGTCATCTGAATCTAAGGGCTAAATTCCTGCGATCGGTTGCATTTTGAAACAGATGCAAGGCTGAGTTAGATAGCATCCTGACGCTGCCTAAAATTCTAAAGATTGCTAGGTTTACAACCTGAATACCGTAGAGCATGTCGCATCGTGAGGAATATTTAAGAGCAAAGATAACGTCTGCTGGTCGAGCCAGCAACGTCTCTAAAGACATCAGCAATGCAATTTTTGTTTTTTAATATTCTCAATCTGATCACACCATTCCGGACAATCTAAATCGCAGAAATCTAACGCACCCTCGAATCTAGGAAGACGCAGAGATCGGTATTCAAGTTTCGGAAAGGTTCTATAAGATTTTTACTCGAAGAGACTGGTTGCGTGAAAGACATGAGCAAGAAGGCAACGTATTTTGTGTGAACGCATTTTTGCCAATTTTTCCACTTGATGGAAATTAGATTTAGGCTACAGCATTCTAATACACTTGCTCTCCGCTCAAACTATTTTTTTGGTGATTTTGCACGAATTGAGCTGAGCGATCGGGCACTATCTATGCGCAGATATTCCGAAGAATTATTCGTTTGCTTCCTGCTTATTTTCTTGCAAGGGTGTCTCTGTAATTAATTCGTCATCGAATAGAGCAGACTCGTTGAGAATCTCAGCCTCTTCAGATAGGGAAGTCTGCGCCGCCTGATTTGAGAACGCTACCCGCAGCAGAGGAGGGGCAACAAACGTTGTCAAAATTACCATGACGACGATCGCCGCTTGCAACGAGTCGGACAACACTCCGCTAGAGGCACCAATGGCAGCAAATACCAGCCCGACTTCTCCTCGTGGAATCATGCCGATGCCGACCGCCCATCGATTCAAAGAGGGTTGTCCGACTAGTGTGAAGCCCGTCCCTACCTTGCCGACGATCGCCACTACAACCAAAAACGCTGCTATGATCAGCCCTTCCCGATTCTCTGGCACAAACGGGTTGAGGACGCTGACATCCGTTTTGGCACCGACTACCACAAAGAAAATGGGCACCAGCATATCGGCGATCGGCACCACTTGATCTTTGAGTTCCTTGCGTTTTTCGGTTTCCGCCAAAATCAATCCAGCGGCAAAGGCTCCTAAAATTGCCTCTAGCTGAATCACGGCTGCTATATAAGAGAGCAGAAAGACAAAAATCAATGCCGTGATTAGCACTTGACCTCTCGTTCTCAACTCATTTACAAGGGCAACAAAAAACGGATTGAGCAGCCGTCCCAACCAGATTGAGCCGACTAAAAAGATCCCTGCACTGACTATCAGATTGGTGACACTGCTGACTTGCACTTCGCCTGTTTTTGCCAGCCCCGCCACCACCGCCAGCACAATAATGCCCAACACGTCATCGAGCACGGCAGCACCAACGATGATTTGCCCTTCTTTGGACGCGAGTTGCTGAATCTCTGCTAAAACTCTCGCCGTGATGCCAATGCTAGTGGCAGTTAGGGCAGCTCCTGCGAAAATTGCCGGGACAGCAGCGACGTTAAAGAGCAGCATCAGTCCCGCAGTGCCAAGGGTGAACGGAGCCACTACGCCGACTACTGCCACGATCGCGGCTTGCGGTCCGACTCGAATCAGTTCTTTGAGATCCGATTCCAGCCCAATCTCAAACAGCAAAATCACGACCCCGATTTCTGCCAAAACCGAGATCACTTCGCTCTGTGACTGAAAAACTGCTGTCAGTCTTTCTGGACTTAGATGAGCGCTTGTCTGAATCGCCTGCATCATCAGAGAGCTGCTGGCATCGATTCCACTCTCTGGAAACACCAGCAGATGCAGCGCCGAAACGCCCACTAAAACGCCCCCTACTAATTCGCCTAAGACGGGGGGCAGATCAATTCGGGCACAGAGTTCACCGCCCAGCTTGCTGGCAAAATAAATGATCACCAGGCTCAGCAAAACGCTGGCTAGCACGATCGAGCTATTTTCTGATTTGGTCGCTGCTGCTAAGATAGGCGCAGTCTTGCTAAGAGAGAGATGAGTCCCATTTAGGAAGCTTAGCCAAGAAATAGAGACAACCATGAGTCACCCTCGATTCGTCGCTTCTAATGGTACTCATTTCTTCACATTTTTTGGTTCAGACAAAAACACGATGGTGTAGCGAGGGCATTTGGCGACGAACTTGCTCTAACCGGGCAGGCTCGATCGCCGCGATCGCCATGCCAGGATCGTCTCCAGCATCAGCCAAAATCACGCCCCACGGGTCGATAATCATTGCGTGTCCGTGAGATTGCCGAATCGAGTTGTGCCGTCCGGTTTGAGCAGGGGCAATCACATAACAGGTGTTTTCGATCGCTCTAGCTTGCAGTAACACTTGCCAGTGATCTTTCCCGGTGTAAGCAGTAAACGCTGCCGGGATAAACAGCACCTCAGCACCCATCTGCGACAGTTGGCGATAAAGCTCTGGAAACCGCACGTCATAGCAGACCGATATGCCGATATTGCCCAGTTCTTTAGAGGGGTAAACGGGAGGAACTCGCAGCCCTGCCACCACTGTCTGAGACTCTTGATAGGTGTTGCCATCTGGCAGATTGACATCAAACAAGTGGACTTTCTGATAACGCGCCACTTCTTGCCCACTCTGATCGACGAGTAGCGCCGTGTTATAGACTTTGCCTTCCTCAACCGGAACCGGAAAGCCACCTCCTAAGATTGACACCTGAAAGCGTTGAGCCATCGTCTTAATAAACTTCTCGCTCTCTTGAGCGATCGTCTCTGATTGGGCGAGTTTTGCGTCTTCGTCTCCCAAAAATGAGAAGTTTTCTGGCAAGCCAATCAGCTCTGCGCCTTGGCGGACTGCCAGGTCGATTAGTTCTTCTGCCTGAGCCAGATTTTTAGACAAGTCGGGCAGACTATTCATTTGAATTGCGGCAGCCAGGTAAGACTTCATGGGTTTAGCTTAAAAAATTGCGAAGAGTCAAACAATAGAGTTTCCGATATGAGGCGGAATACCTGAAGCATCAGACAGCATTTCAGATGCCTAAGATCAGAATGGCTATCAGAAGATAGATGTTGATTGTGCCATCTCCCCTGCTCAATAGTTTAAAGCCAGCCGAAACCCAATGGATCACGATCTCATGCCAGCAAAGAGACGTGAGCACAAGCGACACGCCAACCATCAGGAGTCTTGACCCAAGTTTGGCTTTGCCGACCGATCAGCCCAGAGCCTTTTCGCTGAAACTCGGTGTTCGCGGTCGCAAAGTCTTCGCCGTAGGTGGCGATCACGGTGTTTCGGAGGATGCGATCGAGGTTTAGAGGAGAACGGGCATCGCGAAAAGCAGCGATCGCCTCATATCCATATAAATTTTCACTTACTCCATAGCGAATCGTGTGAGAACTGTTTAAGAAGGATTCATGCAGCGTCTTAACATCGTTGTTGACCAGAGCGGCTTCATAGCGCTCAAAGGCTGCGGTCACGTCTGCCAAAACCTCAGGAAGATTGATCTGCATAGTCTCTATCAGAATAAATTTTTGGGTCGCGTTGTCAGTTAAGTCAACGTCATATCAGCACTAGCTTTGCCATCATCAAAGGGGAGTCAATAATTAAGATTTTTCCCAGTCATCCTTTTTGCGTAGTCTGCTGTGCAGATTTCAGATTATCTCGAATTGCTTAGGGTGGTTGTATAGAGAGACATAATTTTTCAACCTAACCATAAATGCCGCTTAATATTGAACCGCAGATTCTAGAGGACGAAATCGAAACCGTGGTGTCTGCTGAGGTGCCGACCGACCCCGTAGAGTCGGCTGAGGCAGTTGGTTTAAGATACGTCACTGATGATATTCCTGGTATTGAACGCAAGCGATCGGGCAAAAAAAACTTTACTTATGTTGGGGTTGATGGCAAGACGATCCGCAATGCTGAAGCCATTCGGCGCATTGAGTCGTTGGCGATTCCTCCTGCCTATCACCATGTCTGGATCTGTCCCTTTGCGAATGGTCACCTGCAAGCCACTGGGCGCGACGCAAAAGGACGCAAGCAGTATCGTTATCATCCGTTGTGGCGATCGATTCGCGATCAGACGAAATTTACGCGCATGATTGCCTTTAGCCAATCGTTGCCCGATATTCGCAGACGACTTGACCACGATCTGTCTTTGTCAGGGTTGCCTAAACAGAAAGTGCTAGCCGCGATCGTTAAACTGATGGAGCTAACTCGCATCCGCGTCGGTAATGAAGAATATGCCAAGACGAATCAATCCTATGGCATGACGACGCTGCACGATGAGCATGTGCAGATTTCTGGCTCTAAGATTCAGTTTCAGTTTCGTGGCAAGAGTGGGGTTGATCACGAGATTGAGGTGCGCGATCGTCGGCTCGCAAAAATTGTCAAACGCTGTCAAGACATTCCGGGTCAAGAGTTGTTTCAATATCTGAGTGAAGACGGGCATCCGCAAGATATCACCTCTACCGATGTCAATGATTATCTGAGAGAAATCACAGGTCAGGACTTCACTGCAAAAGACTTTCGCACTTGGGCAGGCACCGTTTTAGCGGCATCCCACTTGGTTGAAATTGGGGTTTTCACTTCCCAAACAGCCGCGAAGAAAAATGTTACACAGGCACTTAAGACGGTCGCTTCTCACTTAGGCAACCGCCCCGCAACGTGTCGAAAATATTATGTGCATCCTGCCGTTTTAGACGCGTATATGGATGCGTCATTGCATGAGGTGATGCAGCAATTTATCGATGTGGTGGCAGAAGACGATTATGCGCTGCGATCGGAAGAGTTAGCCGTGATTGCCCTGATAGAACGAGTGAATTCTTAGAAGTCTCTGAAAGGGTGTCTGAGGTATCGTTTATTGCCCTCACCCGCCCCGGAATAAAATTCGGGGCTAACCGTGCGAAGTCTATTGAAACAGACTGAAGAGGGAACGCTGATGGGCGTTTAAGTCCCTTCAGTGGACTTCGCACCGTTAGACCGTGATTTCAATCACGGGCGGGACAGCACCGCTAACGAAGAGTCTTTCTATACGTCTCAAACAACTTCTAACGTTTAGCCGCGATCGCAATTCCCACTCCCATCAACAAAATCATGGCTCCGACGAGAACCTGCATTCCAGGCACTTCTCCAAACATCACAAACGCCAATCCGCTAGAGGCAACGGGTTCAAATAGGTTAAATAGCGTCACGATCGTCGGCGACACCCAACGAACTGCCCAATTCAGACTGGTGTGCCCGATGAGTTGAGGCACGATCGCCATTAGCACCATCAACTCATAGGTGAGCGGAGAATATCCTGTGTAAGGGGTTCCAGCGATCAGAGGCAACGGCAACAGCACAACGGCTGCCACACCATAGGCGATCGTGCTGTAGCTGCCTACGCCTAAATTCTGTCGCTGTGCCTCCCGTCCTAACAATAGATATAAGCTGGCTGTCCAGGCTCCAATCAGTGCCAGTCCGTTTCCCAAAAGGGGATTCGCGCCTGTAGAGTCGCCCGTTTCCCAGCCGATCGTGACTCCTCCAACCAATGCGACGAGAATGCCTAACATCATGATATGGCTGGGTTTCTCGCCAAACCAGAGCCACGAAAGGAGAGCAACCCAAATCGGAGCCGTCGTGACGATCGTCGTCGAGGCAGCGATCGAGGTATACGACAATGAGGTAATCCAAGTCGCAAAGTGGGCGGCGAGCGCAACTCCGGCAAATCCTGAGTATTGAAGGGCAGAAAGACTTGGATTGCTGCGGCGAATTGTTTGCCAATTGGGAAGCAGCACTAGAGAGGCAATAGTCAACCGAGACGCAGCCAACACTAAGCTAAATCCGACGGTCAATAAATGCGCTTCGCGAGTCGCCAACCGAACTAAAATCGCGGCGGTTGAAACTGCCAAAACTCCCACAGTCAGGATGAGAGCTGTTTGCCAACTTGTCGGTTGTTGAGTAAAAAATTTCATGTTGCGTAAAGGAGGCTGATACCGAATCAAACGATCAACACACCAGATCGGGGATGTCCCCAATGCCGTAGAGACGTTTCGGTGAAACGTCTCCAACCGATCGCGCCATCACCCATCATCTGACGCATCCAAGAATTAAATCGGTATGAGATGCGATGAATGCCATAAACGATCGTTCATGGCATTCATGGGTTGCGTGTAGCGATTATGAGTCATGGCAATATCGGGTAAGACGTTCTGGCGAAACGTCTCTACGGCATTATCAAATCCGATCGTCGTTATGGGGCGATTTGGTGGCGCGTCTCATCTCTCAGTAGAGAAAATGTTCATTTTTCACCGTTCATCCTAACTCGTTCGGTTTTCCGATCTAATCTTAATTAGCACTCTGCCTTAACGAGTGCTAAATTTCTAGGTAGAGAACTGGGGAATTGATATGGCAAAGTTTGTGGTCTTTAAAGACGAAGCGCGGCAGGCGCTTGAGCGAGGAGTCAATGCTCTCGCTGATGCCGTGAGAGTTACGCTAGGTCCCAAGGGACGCAACGTATTGCTCGAAAAGAAGTTTGGTATCCCTCAAATTGTCAATGACGGGGTGACGATCGCCAGAGAAATCGAACTCGAAGACCCGCTCGAAAACACAGGCGCGGCTTTGATTCGCGAAGTGGCTTCTAAAACCAAAGATTTGGCTGGAGACGGCACCACCACTGCAACGGTTCTTGCCCAAGCGCTGATCCGTGAAGGCATGAAGAACGTGGCAGCAGGTGCTAACCCAGTCAGTTTGCGCCGCGGTATTGAAAAAGCCGTCGCCAAAATTGTCGAAGAAATCGCAGCCGTTGCTAAACCCGTTGAAGGCAACGCGATCGCGCAAGTTGCAACAGTTTCTTCGGGCGGCGACGAAGAAGTCGGCGCAATGATTTCTGAAGCGATGGATAAAGTTGGCAAAGATGGCGTAATCTCGGTCGAAGAGTCAAAATCTCTTGCCACTGAGATGGATTTGGTCGAAGGGATGCAAATCGATCGGGGCTATCTCTCACCTTATTTCGTTACCGACACTGAGCGTCTGATCGCAGAATTTGAGAATGTTGCGATTTTACTTGCCGACAAAAAGATTAGCTCGATTCAAGACCTGATTCCGGTTTTAGAAAAGATTGCTCGTGCAGGTCAGCCCCTTCTAATTATCGCTGAAGATATCGAAGGAGAGGCACTTGCGACATTGGTGGTCAACCGTTTGCGCGGTGTCCTCAACGTTGCTGCAATTAAAGCTCCTGGCTTTGGCGAACGTCGGCGATCGATGCTGCAAGATATCGCCGTTCTTACCAACGGTCAAGTTATCTCTGAAGACATGGGCTTAAGCCTCGACACCGTAACGTTAGAAATGCTGGGTTCTGCCCGCAAAGTGACGATTACCAAAGATAACACCACGATCGTGGCGGGTGGCGAAAATTCCAGTGATATTCAAAAGCGCGTTGCTCAACTGCGGAGCGAACTAGAACGCTCTGACTCTGACTACGATCAAGAAAAAATCCAGGAACGGATTGCAAAATTGGCGGGTGGTGTTGCAGTCATCAAAGTTGGTGCCGCAACCGAAACCGAACTCAAAGATCGCAAAAACCGCATCGGAGATGCCCTCAACGCAACGAAAGCAGCCGTTCAAGAAGGCATTGTCCCGGGTGGTGGCACCACGCTGATTCACTTGGCTGCCAAACTCGAAGCGTTCAAAGAAACCCTCAATGAAGAGGAGCAGATTGGCGCAAACATTGTGATGAAAGCGCTCGAAGCGCCTCTGAAGCAAATTGCTGATAATGCAGGAGTTGAAGGCTCTGTCGTCGTTGAGAAAGTACGGGGTCTAGACTTCAACGTTGGCTACAACGCCCTGACTGACACCTACGAAGACTTAATCGCTTCTGGGATCGTCGATCCAGCAAAAGTGGTTCGGTCTGCGCTGCAAGATGCGGCTTCGATCGCAGGCATGGTGCTAACCACCGAAGCACTCGTCGTCGAGAAGCCTGAGCCTAAGTCTGCTGCGGGTGCCCCTGATATGGGTGGCATGGGTGGTATGGGCGGCATGGGTGGTATGGGCGGCATGGGCGGCATGGGAATGATGTAGTCCTCACCTGAATTAATCTGAAAGCAGTCGATCGTGTAGTGCGATCGACTGCTTTTTTAGTGTCCAAAGGTGAGCCTAACTACTTCCATTTGTTCAACGTTGACGGATGAACCTTCAGTTATGCCCTTATCGATTATGCTGCATCAAATTAACCCTCGTTTCTTCAACTTGGATATAGCATCTTCAGCAGCCTGTTTTTCTGCATCTCTCTTGTTGCGACCTTTACCTTCCCCATAAAGTTGAGTCCCTACATAAACCCTAGAAGCAAACTCTGGAGCGTGATCTGCCCCACCTATTTGTTCTGTAATGTACTTCGGAATTGTGGCACCATTTGCCTGTGCGAATTCCTGAAACCTGTTTTTTGAGTCTACACTTGAGCGAACTACGGTAACGTCTGGAGGCACAGAGTCAAACAGTTGTTCCACTAAAGGACGCAGTGTTTCAATGTCTCGATCGTGGTCTAAATAATAAGCTCCCACGACTGCCTCGAACGTGCTGCTAAGAAGATTCGGATTTTGATAGCCACCATCGCGAATTGCACCTTGTCCCAATCGCATTCTGAAATCTAGACCGACCTCTGTAGCAAATCTAGCCAGTTGTCGTTCGTCTACAAGTGCAGAACGTCGCCGTGTCATTTGATCTTCTCCCAGTTCTGGATGAACCCGATAAAGATACTCGCCACTGATGAAGTTGAGGATGGCATCACCCAAAAACTCCAGCCGCTCGTTGTCTCCATTTTCTTCAGGGTTTTCGTTGACATAGGAACGATGGGTGAGCGATCGACGCAAAAGTTTCTCATCATTGAATATCAAAAGTTTGTGCATTTTTTTCTCACAGTATTGACTAAGAGATCGTGAATTAACATGAGTTCGACGAGTTTTTTTGCTTCGTTCTCAGCGGCTTCTGCCCCCTAAATCCCCCAGTTTGGGGGACTTCAAGCCAAATTTTTCGATTCAAAGTCCCCCAATTTTGAGGAATTTAGGGGGCGTTCTCGAATTCATACTCGGAGTGAACCACTTCTGTCGAACTCACGCTGAACTAAATAACTCGACTTTGGAATTGTTGATGTTGTTCAATTCATGTTTCTGAAAACTGATTAACGTGTGGATGGGTGTCCAGGTGGAAAGAGACTATCTCCGCGAGAGTTATTGCATGGAAAACAAGCGAGTCGCAAGTTTTCTGGTGAGTTAGAGCCACCTTTACTTTTCGGTCTAAGGTGTTCAAGAGTTCGCGTTCCTGACAGCAGGTCACACCCACACCAAAAACATTGAGAACCAAACTCGCGGAGTAGTTGAGTCGTTTTAGCGCGTTTTTGCTTAGAGTTCATGTCAAATTTCCTTGACTGCTATTGTTTAGTAGCATCGGAATATCGGACATAATCAGCGCCCTTCCTTCTGTAAGGAAATCACTAACTTGTCACCTAATGGTAAACGTCTCAAACGCACTATCTCCAAGCCTCACACCAGCGCATATCTAGTATGCTGAACCAGCGTTTGCTTAAAATAGAATCTCACATCTCAGACAAACGCTAAACCAGAATATTGGGTGTGCATTGACTTGAGGATCAGAGATAGTGCCCATGAGACGAACATCTAGGAATTGATATTCATCTGCATAGCTAAATACAAACACAGCCAATTTCGATTGTCAAGTATCGAGGACTTACACGAACTCTAGATCATGCTCTAGCACGACGGGACAAGACAGAACAAGCGGCTGCTATTCGCGATCGCTTGACAGCCTTCCGAGAAGAATTTGGGCAACGCGATAGAAATTAGAATAGATTCAGTTGTGGTTGTCGATGACCTGGCAGGTGATGTTCCAATCTACAGCGGTGGTGCAGTATCTATCACAGGAACAGATCGGGAAGGCGGCGGCGGCAACGATACAGGCAATGGCAACCAAGCCCAACTAGTAATAGAACGATCGCACTCATGGCAGTTTTGTAATAAGCCTGACTGATTGTTGATTAAAGAGTTGCAGTGGGGACATTGGGGATTTCTAAACCATCCTCTTGCTGACCCGATGTTCCAACCAACAACCCAGATAATTCCATACAAAACAAAGGCAAATGCACCTGAGATCATGCACCCGATTACTAATGCGGAGACGGAAAATAGATCTGGCTTGACAGCTTGTGCGCCAAACAATATTTGAACCATGCACATCCATAGAAATATCGGAAACAAAAGGAAACCTGATAACCCGGTCAGCCAACGGCGCTTTTGACGAGGAATGCTTGATTCAGCATGGTTTAGATAAAGGCTTCTAGCCAACCGTGCGATCGATACTATCCAAATGAAGAAAACACCTGCCCAACCAATAGCTAACCCAAAAATACCAAACCAGGGTATGGCTGCTTCTGATGTTCGCATAGAAAGCGCGTGGATGAAGGGTGATAACAGGCAGCCTAATATGAAGCCAGTTCCCAACACTAGAGATACCGCCATTAGCCTTTGCAACGTCAGTAAACGCGGTTGCGTCGGTTGAGCACAATCAGCAAATGCAGCTTGCTGAATTTGTAACCCAACCGTACCCACAATAGGAATAAGTCCAAACACTACAAAAACGGCAAGAAAAATAGCGGAAAATACCAGTGTGAGGGTAAAGAAAAGTAATATATGTAATATTACGAGCAGGCTTGGTTCATTTGCCGCCTGAACACTTTGGTTTAATTGACTATTAAAGTTTGATAGTTCTGGGAAAATGCTAGAAATGGTCATATTGGCATTGAGCGAAACACCCGATAAAAAACCAGCTAATAGTGCGACCTCATAGCTAAGACTAAATAAATGACGAGGATTTTCTAGTCGGCTAATCCGCTGGTGGTGGGTTGGGTGAAAAGGGGCAAGCTTCAATCGAAACTGCTGCTCTAGAAACTCCCAAACATACAATCCGCCTCGCTGATTTTTGTTTTTTAGGGTTGAGTTTTTTTGAGGCGAGCGTTCAAGATGTTCTGAGAAAAGTTGAGTTAGCGTAGTGGAAGTACCTAACCAGTTTCTGGCACGGGCATCCGCATAATACTCGCGTACTCTCAAGATACTGGCACGGGCAATCTCTACAATCAACAACAGAATAATGATTTTGATGTTGGTGTTAATAATCTCTCGAATTCCAGATCGAGCCGAATCTAACGCAATGCTTTTTATTAAGCGATCGCCCACCGCCCAAAGCGTGTAGACAGTAAATACTACTACACTAAATATTGCAATTGGGAAGAAGCATTGCCCTAAGCTTATTGCAAAAACAGTTTTGCTTATATCGCGATTAGCAATATGCCCTAATTCATGCATCAAGACTGATTGAAACGTTGGTGATTCTGGGAATTGGATAAATGCCTCATGCAGTCCTTGCCTGAGACAAACGTACTGCTGGTTACCAAATCCAAACGCCATACCTGAAGGGAGCGTACTACTTCTACTAGTCTCATCCCAAATAAATTGAATCTTCTCAGACGCTAATTCGGATACATTTGCAACTGTTTGCTGAATATAGTTGTCCATCTGCTGAAATGAGGCAGACTGGAGTGGATCAGCTTTCTGCGGAGGAAAGGGTTGCCACTTATTGACCTCAATAGTTTTGACAGCACTTTGCTGCGCTTGATGCCACGCAATGACAAAAAGGCTAACGGTTACAATGAGGGCAGATGGGAATGCGATTAGAGTACTCTCAATGAAGATGCCTACCAGTGCTTGAACGAGAATCATCGTGCTTCCAGCGATCGCCAACACCAACAGAAGAAAGCGAATATCTGTTTCTGAGGGAAAGGCAAATGGATTGAGATGAGCATCGCGATCGGAGGTGAAGGGCTTTCGCAGCTATAATCCTCGTCTAAATTTTGGCGAGTGCTAATCGAGCAATCACTGAGTCGCTCACTGTTCGAGCTTGTAATGGTTTGAGTTCAAGCCGAGCGGCTTCAGTTCTAGCAATATCTTGAATTGTTGAGGCAATCACTTCTAGTTGAGCTTGAGTGAAAACAGGTTTGGGTTTTGTATCTTTGAACAAGCTACGTACCCAGTCAGATGCCCGCTCAGACCCCTCTTCTTGTAGAGCTTCAGCCACTTTATCTAAAATGTAGGAAAGGATCGGTGTGAGGATTGGGAACACGACCTTTGTTAGAGTTGTCACTGCGATCGTGGCTCCAAAGCCCGAAGGCTCATCTTCCGCTTCTACGACTTGGACAAATCTTTCAGGATCTGCAAAGTATTGATCACGGGTTGTGACGTACAAAGGCAATTCTTGAGGTGCATTTTCGCCAACGATGCGGTATGCAGCTTCATTAATAAGCATTTTTCCATTTTGGGTATCCGTCAGCATATCATCACCTATTAATCAACAACAATACTCAAGTATTTAAAAGATAGCTCTAAATACTGTGGACAACGAAGAGGAATTTCCCTCTCTACTGGGCTATTTTTTCCCAGAAGCTGCGCCCGTCTTTGATGTTTGGAAAAACGAGCTGTTCTTGGTAGATGGTAAATGGTTGAGATATTACAGTGTTTCCCTCTAGCCGCAGGGTGAGCGTCTTGCTTTCTACAGTCCACCTACCGATCGTCGTGGGCGATCGCCCCGAAGCCGTTACTTCCCATGTTGTCGCAGCACCGTCAGCATCTAAGACCAAATGCTCATCCTGCGGATTCTCGAACACAATAGTAGTTTTGCGCCAGTGTCCTACCAAGATGCGTGCACTTTCGGCATCAATTGCCGAAGGCGCACCAGTATCTCTACTATCTAATGTTGAAGAAGAAAGAGGTGAAGAGCTTTTGTATACGCCTCTACTATTTTGTTGACATCCTATCAAGCCGACCAAAGCAAGCACAAATAATGCACTTTCCTTTGTCATAACCGTATACCTCCACTTATGGCCGCCGAGAATCTAAGTAGGCAGACCTAATTAAATGTAAGATGCAGGAAACCACACTCACTCTAAATCTTTCTTTAGAGTAAGGGCGAACACATACAAGACTTCTAAGTACAGGACAAAAGCTTGCAAAGGATAGTTAGGAAAGGGTTTCATGCCAATAGTAGTTAGCGTTGTGAAACCCTATGTCTCAGATTACTCAATTGCGGCAGACGTTGCAGCCCTTGCTGGGCTGGCATGGCGCACG
>JBBRPT010000093.1:0-21777 GCA_038227635.1 Leptolyngbyales cyanobacterium
AAAGCCCAAAGCTTTCCTGGTGTTCCTAGCGTCGTGGACCCACCCTGACCCATCTCGAACTCAGGTGTGAAACGTGACAGCGGCGAAGATAGTTGGAGGGTAGCCTCCCGCAAAAATAGCTCATCGCCAGGTTGAATATTCCAAGAGTGGGGGGGTGTCTTACTGCAAGGTCAGACGCTCCCCCATTTCTTATGATTTTTGCGTTTGCCTTGTTTGCCCTTACAGCTTTTTGGGAATTCTGAGTAGATAAAGAATATCTAGGGCATAACTATGGCAAGCACAGGGTTGAATAAGTGGATAGTCAGCGGCAATTTGGCTGCGGACGCACAGATCAAGACGGTTGAGTTGAAGAGTGGTGAGAAGGCTCAAGTGGCAACGGCGACTCTGTATGTGCAGAAGCCGCGCGATCGCGAGGAGTCTTTTACTGTGTCTTTGAGTATTTGGGAGAAATCCTATGCTTGGCGTAAACTTCAGTTTTTAAAGAAAGGGTCACTTATCATTTGTACTGGTAACGTTGAGCCTAATCCTTTTATTTCAACTAACGGCAATGTTCCTAGAGCGGGATTACAGATGACTGTACTAGATATCGACCTTGATATTATTCGAGATGCTGATGGCAAAAATGGAGCAGTTGAAGGTGAGTTTGTTGAGGGAGTAATGGCATCGCCTGGTTGATGATCGCTCTTTTTCGAGGTGATACATCTATTCCTCCGTGTTTCTAACTCGATATCCATGATTGTTGCCTCTGCTCTATTCTTTGGACTTGCATCTCACTCTTAAGTGACTCCTTTTGCCTGATTGTTTCTGTTCACGTTGGTTGAATTCAGATAAAGCCTCGATAGTTCAACAGGATACTTGATTTGAACACTGATAGAAAGTCTTTCTGGTAGAATTAGTGTTTGATGTATCGTTGCTACTCTAGAGTTTGAGGTGTCTCGTGGTTTTTTTGACTCAAGCTCCTGTTGGTGTAGCGATCGTAGGTACGGGCTTCGGTCAAAAAGTTCATATTCCTGGATTTCAGGAGCATCCGCGTACTCACATCGTAGCGGTCTATCATCGTGACTTAGAGAAAGCACAGGCGATCGCTCAAGCTCACAGTATTCCTTATGCTTGTCAGACGTTGGAAGAAGTCGTCTCGCTACCCAGTGTGCAGGCGGTTAGTGTTTCGACTCCGCCATTTCTGCACTACGAGATGGCAAAGACGGTACTCGAAGCAGGGAAACATTTGTTGTTAGAAAAACCAACTGCGTTATCCGTGTTAGAAGCAGAGCATTTGCAAAAATTGGCAGTGCAGAGATGTGCTATCGCGACCATGAATTTTGAGTTTCGCTTTATTCCAGCGTGGCAGCGATTGGCGGAATTAATTTCAGAGAACTATGTCGGGCAAAAACGCTTAATCAAAGTTGATTGGCTGGTGTCAAGTCGTGCTGATGCCTCACGCCCTTGGAATTGGTATGCTCGGAAGGATTATGGCGGCGGCGCATTAGGAGCGATCGGATCTCACGCCTTTGATTATATTGCTTGGCTGTTTGGCTCGATCAATCGCTTGTGTGCACGTCTACACGTTTCAATTCCAGAACGACCCGATTCCGGTTCTAAACAGTTGAAGCTCGTTGATGCCGATGACACTTGTCTGATCATGCTTGAGTTAGCGGATGGAACTCCATGTCAGATTTGCTTAAGTGCCGCGACCTATCAAGGGCGTGGGCATTGGGTCGAGGTGTATGGCGATCGGGGCACACTTGTTCTCGGAAGTGATAACCAAAAAGACTATGTTCATGGCTTCAGGCTATTGGGTAGTCAGCAGGGGCAGCCGTTAACAGAGTTAGAGATTCCCAAGCGCCTTTCGTTTTCTCAAGTCTATGCTGATGGTAGAATTGCGCCCTTTATTCGAGTGGTGGATCAATTTGTGCTGAGCATCGATCGTCGCGAATCCTTGCCTCCCTCTTTGCAAGAAGGTGTATATTCGCAGCTCTTGGTGGATTTAACGCACGAGTCAAACGAGACTGGAACTTGGGTAAACGTACCCAAAAGATGATGATCTACTTAAGAGGGAGAACAATTTTGAAGGTGGTTTCTTGATTGAAGTGAGAGTCAACCTCTAATACTCCTCTGTGTTTTTCAACGACAATTTGATCGGCGATTGCCAATCCTAATCCAGTTCCTTTACCGACTGATTTTGTTGTAAAGAGTTGCTCAAAAATGTTGAGTTTCACATCTTCAGGAATCCCTATGCCATTATCTGCAATTTCTACAGTCGCAAACGCCTGATCGTCAGTAATAAGCGTCCGAATAGTGATCTGACCATTTTTAGGATGATCGGATTCTTCGAGAGCGTCGGTCGCGTTGGCAATAATATTCATGAAGACCTGATTGAGTTGCCCCGGAAAGCACTCAATTGAAGGCAGGTCTCCATACTCTTTAATAATGGTAATTTCAGGACAATCGGGGGTTGCTTTTAACCGATGTTTAAGAACTAAGAGCGTACTGTCGATTCCTTCATGAATGTCGAATTTGACTTTAGTGGTAGTGTCCGATCGAGAAAAGGTTCTAAGAGACATACTGATATCATGAATTCGTCCGGTGTCTTGATGCATCGAAGTGACGACTTTGGGCAAATCATCGAGTAAAAAGTCTAGCTCGATCGCGTCAGCATGATCAGCAATCAAGCTATCTGGCTGATGTTGCTGATACATCTGAAGGTGAGCGACCAAATCTTGAACATAGCGCTCAATATGCAGCAGATTGCCATCGATAAAACCTACCGGATTATTAATTTCGTGAGCGACTCCTGCCACCAATTGACCCAAGGTTGACATCTTTTCGCCCTGAATTAATTGAATCTGAGATTGCTGAAGCTGAGAGACCGTGTTAGTTCGCTTGATCGTTCTTTGCTCGACCAAATGTTCTATCTTTTTGCTTAAATCTCGCAGTTTTAAGTGTAAGTTGACTCTTGCCAACACCTCTTCTTGTTGAAACGGTTTTGTAATGTAATCGACGGCACCTAAATTGAACCCCTTAACTTTATCTGCCACATCTGACAGCGCAGTCATAAAGATCACAGGAACCTCTTGAGCAGAGTTTGAAGCTTTGAGGCGACGACAGGTTTCAAAGCCGTCGATTCCTAGTATCATCACATCAAGCAAAATTAAATCGGGAGTTACAGCCGCTACTTTTTCAAGGGCACTTTCTCCATTTTTGGCAATCAAAACACAAAAATTTGCTTGTTCTAAAACCTCAAACAAGACCTTAATATTGTTTGAGTTATCATCCACAATTAGAATGATTGCCTGTTGATCTTCCATAGATTTAATTCAGGTTGATCAAATGAAGATCTGTCTATAGAAAATGCCGTTTAACCAGTTTGAAGATAGCTTCTTCATCCATTTCCTGCGCCAATTTTAACAGTTGCTCACTAAATGCAAAATATTGAGCATCTAAAAGCTGTAATCGGAGTGCTTCATTTTTGACACCTTTGATGTTTCCAATGCGGGCTGCGTCATAAAGTGCTTTAAGCTCATTGCGGGGAGGCATGACAGATAGCGATGTCGTTTCGGCTGATTTTGACTGCTGATTAGCTATCTCTTTTTCATAAATCCAGGTGATGTCCAAGTGATGTTGAAGTTGATGAAACAACTCCTCTGTTTGCAAGGGTTTGAGCAGAAAATCATTGCAGCCTGCTTCGTGGCTCTTTTGACGATCGAAGTTAAACACACTCGCTGATGAAGCAATAATCACGACATTTTGCAAATCCTGATTTGTCCGCAGCGTTTGAGTGGGTTCAGTTCCGGTCATGACTGGCATCAATAAATCGGTAATGATCACATCGGGATGCCACGCAATCGCCGCTTCAACGCCAATTTGTCCATTTTCGGCTTCCCGAAGCTCAAACCCGATCGGTTCTAAAAGATTGACGACCACTGAGCGATTTTCCCAGCGATCATCGACGACTAAAACCTTTTGTCTGCGACCCTCATAGCCGATGACAGCATTAGTCGGTTGACCTGACTCGACCTACTGAGACGATTGGGGCAGGGTTACGTCAAATGAGAACATGCTGCCAACGCCAGACTGACTCTCAACGTGAAGCTGACTGTCCATTTTTTGCACGATTTGTTGACTGATGGCGAGTCCTAGCCCAGTGCCTTCTGCCATGCGTGATTTGTCGCCCACCTGCTCAAACGGCAAAAAGATCTTTTCTAACTGCTTTGGGGTCATGCCAACGCCCGTGTCTTCGATCTGAAACCGAATTTTAGACGATTCGCTCTTTGAATCAAGGGGTTCGACCACGCCAACTTTCAGAGTAACGGTGCCGCGATCGGTGAATTTAATCGCGTTGCCCAGCAGATTGATCAGCACCTGACGCAGGCGTTTTTCGTCAGCGTGAAGGGCGATCGGCAATGGGTTGAGCGCCTGAAACGCGAACTGAATCTCTTTTTGTTCGGCTTGAATTCGACAGATTTCGACAATGCTTTTAATAAATGACTCAAAGTGAAAATCGTTGGGCAATAGTTCGAGTTTTCGAGCTTCAATTTTTGACAGATCTAGAATGTCGTTGATCAGCATCAGCAAATGTGACCCACAATGATAAATCACGTTAAAGCCTTCTTTTTGTTTGAGAGTCGCACCGACATCTCGCTGAAGAATTTGTGCGTAGCCTAAAATTCCGTTCAGGGGCGTTCGCAGTTCGTGACTCATATTTGAGAGAAAGTCACTTTTCGCGTGATTTGCCACTTCTGCTAGTTCTTTGGCATCTCTGAGTTCAACCGTGCGTTTTTCGACCCGATCTTCTAATTCTTCAAATGATTCGCGCACTTGTTGAGCCATTTTGTTAAATGAGGCAGCGAGGCGATCTAGCTCGTTTTGTTTGGCATCATCGACTTTGATATCGAGGTTGCCTTGGGTCATACGATCGGTGGCGCTGGTGAGATCTTCGAGAGGTCTGGTCACATCTCGGCGCAAGATGCTCGCCACTACTAATAGCTCGACTAGCAGAGCCACTAGCCCTAAAATCAGCACAAACCGAGAAGCTTCGGATGCTTGACCCGCCAAAATCGATTTGGGAAAGACAGTGACAAAATACCAGTCTGAACCGTTGATTTTGGTAACAGCGAGATATTCATCGGGCTGAGGATTATCGACGATCGTGGAACTTTCAGCGTGGTTTTTCACTTGATCGAAGATTGCTTTTAACTGCAAATCGCCTTTTTCTGAGATGTTGAAATCGCCTTTACTGGCTTCTAATTTTGACATCAGTTGAGGATGGGCGATCAATCGTCCGTCTCGTCTAAATATCAGGTTGTAGGTGCCTTTTAGCTGATCGTTAACCGTGCGTTTGATCAGTTCGTTAAGCAGCACATCATGCCCGATCGTGGTGATTAAGCGATCGTTGGCGTAAATGGGCGAAATGCAGAATACCAACCAGCGTTTGACTAAAGGATCGTAGTAAGATCCTGTCCAGACCGTTTCGCGTTTGGGGTTGTGTTTTGCATCGGCAATCCAAAAATACTCTTCACCGGGTTCATAGAAATCAGCGGGTTGCTGGTTAATGCAGAGCATCATCGCCTCGCCACCAATTTTAGGCAGTTGAGCAACCAGCGACCCATTCACTAAATGGGACTGAGCAAAACACCTTTAAGAGGCTTTCATTTGCTTCAAAACGGTCAGCACTTTCTGTCGCAGAGGCACAGGTAATCGGGACAAGGCAAGTCCAATCTGGGCTTTGGTGGGTGACGCTGATTTGCCTTGAGAAATGAGCGATCGGCCTTCTTGAGTGTCTCCGATTTGAATGAGTCGAAGTCCGAGTAGAAGCTTGGTCTCTAAGAGGCGATCGTGCCGAATCTTCTCTATTTTTTCTGACTCAAAGTGAAAGCTTTCTAAATAGTTGAGTTTGTCTTTTAGGTAAGGAATGGCACGATCAAGTCCCTGCTGCTCTGCGTGAAACCGATATTCCATCAATCGTTCGGGCAAATAATAAGCCTGTTTTCCTGTCAAGGCAAGTCGAATGAGTAGATCATTGTCTTCGCAATTTTGGATGTCTGATCGCATATAGCCAACTTCAGCAAGAACCTCTCGCCGGAAGAGCGTTGCCCCAATTTGCAAGCTTTGCTTGACGAAAGTGACTTCCAGTAAGTTTTTAATTAGTCCTTGAGGGAGTTCCGATCGTCCCCATTTTTGAGAGTTTGCTTGAGTCAACCTTTCGTTGCGAATCGTGTTGGAATCAATGACCCAATGATCAGTGCCGACAAAATCAATGTGAGGATTTTTATCTAACAGCTCACTCGTTTTTTCTAAAAAGCTGGGAGTTAAGCGATCGTCGTCGTCAAATTTAATAAAATACTCTCCAGTTGCGGCTTGAAAGCCAGAAATCATGTTGTTACTTTTGCCAATATTTTGAGGATGACGGATGTAGCGAATCCGGTGATCGTCAAGCTGCGCCATTAAATCGGATGTGCCATCAATTGAGCCATCATCACAGATGATCAGTTCAAAGTCTTGGTAAGTTTGCTGGAGAACGCTGTCAATGGCTATCGTTAATAACTTTCTGCGATTAAAGGTTGGGATGCAAACGCTAACGATCGACATAAAAAACTGGCTGGGTGAACTGCCTCTAATATTGACCAAAGCAGCGAGGTTTGCACAGATCATCTCTGAAACTCGCAAAACGGGTACATTAACTCAGTTCTTTTGGCTCTGGTGATGAACATTTTGACGCTCTCGGCAACATTTCCCTATCCGCCCACCAAGGGAGGCACTCAAGTACGGACATTCAATTTGTTGAAATATTTGAGTCACCGCCATCGAGTCACAGTAGCAACGCTGAGAGCGCCAGATGTGACTGACGCTGACCTCAAAGCGTTACGAGAATGGGTTGCGGAATTAGTCGTATTCGATCGTTCTGATCACACTGCTTCTCAGCAGGGGGTTTTCTCGAAAATTCAGCGATTTAGGAAGTTTTTACGCCAGGGAACGCCACCTAGCGTCTTGTCTTCTTATTCGTCAGAAATGCAAGATTGGGTCGATCAAGCTATTCAATCTAATCATTATGAAGCAATCACCTGCGAACATAGCGTTAATGAAATCTACGTTCGTTCTGAGTGGCAGAAAAAAATTCGGACTGTCGTGAATGTACATAGCTCAGTCTATGGAACGTGTAGAAATCAATTACAGACTCAGACATCAGAAAATAAATGGCGCGATCGCCTAAATTTGCCGCTCCTCAAGCGCTATGAACAACGTTACTGCAATAAATTTTCAGATATCGTAGTCACCACGGAAGACGATCGAGCACAACTAAAGGCGTTTAATCCCACAGCTCAGTTTCAAGTGATTGCCAACGGAGTAGATTTCACTGAATTTCCTTATCGCAGCGCCGATCCAGGAGGACATAGACTCATCTTTATTGGAGCAATGGATAACTTAGCGAATATAGATGCTGCCCAGTTCTTATGTTTAGAGATTCTGCCTGTGTTGCAGAGAACCTATCCTGACACTACGATCGCACTCGTGGGAGCACGTCCAACTCCGGAAGTATTGCAGCTTGGCGATCGCCCTAGCGTTACAGTGACAGGTCGCGTTCCTTCAATGGCGGACTATTTACATCACGCAACTGTGTGTGTGATTCCGATGCGAACCGGATTTGGAATCAAAAATAAAACGCTAGAAGCAATGGCAGCCGGAACCCCGATCGTTGCCAGCGATCGAGGCTTAGAAGGGTTAGCGGTTGATGGTGACGACACTCCGATACGAGCGCTGCGGGCAAATCGAGTTGATGACTCTGTAGGCGCTATCGCTCGGCTCTTTGAAGACTCTCTGCTGCGGGATCAGATGTCTCATGAAGCTCGATCGTTTGTGGAAACTCACTATACTTGGGAGCGCGCTGGACACTGTTATGAGCAAGTGTTGACAAAATTGGCTTAAAGTAGAGAGTCGGAATTCTACTCAATCCGCCATGCTAGTCTCGCGTTTGCGTCGGCTTTTAACCGCTCCTATTGATCAAATCGATCGCCCCAAGACGATCGCAATTTGGCTGAGTCTCAGTCTCGGATTTGCTGCCTACTACGGCTGTTTGGGGCTACAGAAGGCGTTTAGAGCAGAATATATCGTTCAAGACGATGCGCGAGAGTATGTGTTTTGGATGCAGCAATTTGTCAATCCGTCTCTATTCCCTCACGACCTAATTGCAGACTATTTCAAATCGATTACGCCGCCCGGATATGCAGCAATTTATCATCTGATCGCAAACGTTGGCATTCAACCATTGTTGTTGAGTAAACTTTTGCCTATTGTGATTAGCGTTGTGACAACTCTTTACGGATTTGGAGTTTGTCTACAACTGTTTCCAATTCCTGCGGCTGGTTTTGTTGCGATGCTGCTGCTGAATCAAAGTCTTTGGTTTAGAGATGATTTGTGCTCTGCGACTCCTAGAGCATTCGTCTATTCATTGTTTTTAGCATTCTTATATTATGTGCTGCGTCGTAATCTAATCGGTGTGATTACCACGATCGTGCTACAAGCCCTAATCTATCCGCCTCTGGTTTTTATCACGATCGGAGTCCTTTTTCTGCGACTTTGGAACTGGGATCATTGGCATCCTCATCTCCAGCGAGAACGCATTCCCGATTTTGTAATCGCCGCCGGATTGGGAGTTCTAGCACTGTTGCCCTATGCAGTTTCGTCTGCGGAGTTTAGCCCGATTGTGACCAAAGCTGAGGCATTGATGATGCCAGAACTCTATCCTGGTGGTCGGCATCCCTATTTTGACTCCAATTTTTGGCGGTTTTGGCTCACCGGACAGCATAGTGGCATCTTGCCTCCGTTATTACCGCCATTGATTTGGGCTGGATTGGGTCTATCGATCGTCGCTAAAAATTCGGTTCGCTTCCCATTAATCAGATATCTCAAGAGCGAAGTCATCGTCTTGGCTCAAACGGCTCTTGTGTCTCTAGGATTGTTTTTTGCGGCTCACGCACTTCTGCTCAAGCTATTTTTTCCGACTCGATATACGACGCACACTTGGCGAATGGTGTTAGCGATCGCGGCTGGTATCACTCTAACTGTCTTCCTAGATGCCGTACTTCTCAAGTGCGAAGATCTCGCGAGTGCTCACCACTGGAAACCCTTTGTTTGGAGACTGACATTAACTGGATTAATCGGAGCATTCCTAATTCTATTTCCAAATCTTTCGTCTAATTTTCCTGCTACAAATTATCGGGTTTCTAGCGAAGGAGGACTGTATGAGTTTCTGCAAAAACAGCCTCAAGATAGTTTGATTGCAACCCTTTCGGATGAAGCAAATAATATTCCGACCTTTGCTCAAAGATCGGTGTTAATCGGCAAAGAATATGCCCTGCCGTTTCATCTAGGTTATTATCGCCAGATTCGTCAGCGAGGTCTGGAGTTGATTGAGGCTCAATATAGTCCAGAGTTAGCCCCTGTTCAGCAGATGGTGGAGAGATATGGGATTGATTTTTGGCTGCTCGATCGGACTGCCTTTACTCCTGGTTATCTACTCAACAAAAGTTGGCTTCAAAGCTTTGAGCCATCATTTAGTCATGCTTTGACTCAGTTGCAGCAAGGAAAAATCTCAGCGTTGGCAAGTCGAGCTAATGATTGTGTTGTTTTTGAGAGTCAGGGTTTAACTCTCCTGAAGGCAACTTGCGTTGCGTCTGCTCATTCATCGCGAAATCGGTAATCAGAGCAAATAAGCCATATCCATGCAGCACTCCGCGCCTACCTGCTAGAGCATCGCAACGACACCGGAGCCTTTCATGCCCTGATGGATTTGCTCATGGCAGATCCTGATCCCAAGTACTACTCGATCAACGAACTTCACCGTTTGCCGCAGTTAATCGAAGAGCGTCGCAAAACCAAAGAGAAGCCAGAGCATTCATGAGTTGCAGGGCACGAATCCTGCCAGCTTGCTGAGACATTCCTTTCGGTTAGACCAACTTGGTCAATAGGAGGATGCGAAAACTTAAGCAAAAAATTAGCTTAAGAATGTATATATTGATACGCACTTTTGGGATAACAGATCATGGCTCTTCATAAGATCGAAGATTTTGATCCCGACTATCGCAGTCACTTCAATGGCGATGAGATTGTCGGGCTTGACCTCTATGCTGGAAACGAAAAAATTGGTTCGGTTGACGATGCGTTAGTTGACGACGAAGGTCGGTTTCGCTACCTCGTGATCAACACAGGCGTTTGGATTTTAGGCAAAAAAGTTTTGCTCCCGATCGGAGGTGCTCGCATCGATTATGCTGCCCGTCGTATCTATGCCAAAAGCCTCAGCAGAGAGCAGGTAGAAAGTCTTCCTGAGTTTACCCAAGATATGCTGATCGATTATGACCACGAAGAGCAAGTGAGAGGAATTTATCGTCCCTCTATGACAAATGCGACTGTATCAGGCGTTGACTCTGATAGTGCCCCTTCTCGAAACGCGGCACCGATCCTAGAAGACATAGATGTTGGCTATGCTGGCTACGATCGTGACACCTACAGCTATGACAAAGAGCCAGCGCTTTATGATGTGAACGACCAAGACCATCAGAGTCTCCGCCTCTATCAAGAGCGACTGATTTCTAGCAAGACTCGCCAAAAAACTGGGGAAGTCACGATCGGAAAGCACGTCGAAACCGAAACAGCGCGGGTTTCTGTGCCGATTGACAAAGAGCGCGTTGTCATCCAGCGAGCTGCTGTCAACACTGAAGCGGTAATTCCTGCAAGCGAGGCTAACTTTCAAGAAGGAGAAGTGGCACGAATTGAAGTCTACGAAGAAGTTCCTGACATTCACAAAGAGACTTTTGTGCGTGAGGAAGTGCGTGTCACAAAAGTAGTCGATCACGATACAGTCACGGCTGAAAAGCAGGTGCGCCGAGAAGAACTAGATGTGGATACAGAAGGTCGTCCTATTGTTGAGAAATTGTAACTAGACCATTATTATCAAGTGTGTGCTCAGATCCCTGACTTCAAGAAATCAGGGATTTTTGCTATCTAGCACCTCTGAGGACGATCGGCGGAATCCTTTTTTGTTGAGGTACCTTTCCTAGTTCTTAACTTTTTTCGTGTATGTTGGCACCACGCTTAAACTTGGGTCATAGACCTCCTGCGCGAATACTTCGCCCTCACCCTAGCCCTCTCCCCAAGGAGAGGGAACAAGAGGTTTTAGCTCCCTTCTCCTTGGAGAGAAGGGTCGGCGAGGACTACGCCCTCCTCACGAGGAGGGCTGTCCAGATTTACGCGGGAGGTCTCATGATGAACAGATCCTAAAAAAGGCAGCGAGTGACTGTACAATCACCACACCAAGTTTATTGAATTGACACATTAAGGGTGTAAATAATTCAATATTGCTTTAGTCTGGCAGCCAACTTTAACTAACCCTCTTATCCAATTCTGGGGGAATTAACCCCAGCTTCAGGAGCGCCATCTATGAAAAAGACGTTGTTTCTCAGCCCCCCCTCATTTAATGGATTTGATGGGGGTGCCGGGTCGAGATACCAAGCAAAGCGTGAGATCACCTCGTTTTGGTATCCCACCTGGTTGGCACAGCCTGCTGCACTCGTGCCAGGAAGTAAACTAGTCGATGCTCCACCTCATGGTCAGACTGTAGAAGATGTGCTGACCATTGCTAAAGACTATGAATTAGTGATTATGCACACTAGCACGCCCTCGTTGGCAAACGACGTGAAGTGTGCTGAAGCGCTCAAAGCCCAAAACCCGGCAGTACAGGTGGGCTTGATTGGTGCCCATGTCGCAGTTTTACCCGAACAAACGCTGCGCGATAACCCAGTGATTGATTTTGTCTGTCGTCACGAGTTTGACTATACCTGCAAAGATCTGGCGGCAGGCGAGCCGTGGGATCAAATTAAAGGCTTGAGCTATCGAGACCCCGATGGAAATCTTTATCACACGCCCGATCGAGACTTGATTCACGATTGGGACGTGATGCCTAGCGTTCTCCCCGTTTATGACCGTGACTTGGACATTGAAAAATATTTCATTGGGTATTTGCTGCATCCCTACATCTCGTTCTACACAGGGCGCGGCTGTCCGGCAAAGTGCAGCTTTTGTCTGTGGCCCCAAACGATCGGAGGGCACCAATATCGAACCAAAAGCCCAGAAGCCGTGGGGCGCGAACTGTCAGAAGCGAAAGCGATCTTTGGCGATCGGATTCGTGAATATATGTTTGATGATGACACCTTCACGATCGACAAACAGCGAGCGATCGCCATTAGCGAACACATGAAGCGGCTAAAACTCACCTGGAGCTGCAACGCTCGTGCCAATCTTGATTACGACACGCTGAAGCAACTGCGTGATAACGGGCTGCGGCTGCTGCTCGTCGGCTTTGAGTCGGGCAATCAGCAGATTCTCAACAACATCAACAAGGGCATCAAACTCGAGGCGGCTCGGCAGTTTATGAAACACTGTCGCGATTTGGGGATCACGGTTCACGGCACGTTCATCATCGGGTTGCCGATTGAAACTCGCGAAACCATCGAAGAAACCATTCGATTTGCCTGTGAGATTAGCCCCCACACGATTCAAGTCTCGATCGCGGCTCCCTATCCCGGCACAGAGCTTTATCAGCAGGCGATCGCAAACGGCTGGTTTAGCGATCAGGCACTCGTCGCCAATTCTGGCATTCAAACCTCGACGCTGCACTACCCAGACTTGTCGAGTGCGGAGATCGAAGATGCGGTTGAGCAGATGTATCGTCGGTTCTACTTCCGACCCAAAGCTATTGTGCCGATCGTGCGCGAGATGTTGGGCGATCGTCAAATGCTGATGCGCCGACTGCGAGAAGGGGGAGAATTCTTTTCTTATCTAAAAGATCGTCGTACCCAAGCAGCTACTAGGTAACTCTCGCCCAGGAAATTGCTCCCACTCCATAATCACGACTATCAAACGGTAGAATCTCGGTGAGTAAGTATGTTGTTCTTTCGCTGTTGGTGGTCTTTCAGGTTTTGGGTGATGTCTGGTTAAGTCGAGGAATGCGGCAGGTTGGGGCAGTGAGTGTTTCCAATCCTGCTGACCTACTGGAGATCGGGCTGCAAGTGTTGACTAATCCCTGGATTGTGCTGGGCATCGCCTTTTTGTTGAGCGCACTGGTGCTCTATCTAGCGGCGGTTTCGCGACTGGATCTGAGCTATGTGCTGCCAATGAGCGCATTTAAGTATGTGCTATCCGCTTGCTTTGCGGGGTTGATTCTCGGTGAAAGCATTCCGCAACTTCGCTGGGTAGGGACGGCTCTCGTGTCAGGCGGTGTGCTGCTGGTGGCGTTGGGCGAAGCCGCCGCTGAGATCAAGAAGCGTAGGAAAGATAGTCAACTTTCTGGCTTATGGCTTGCGCCTCTCTCGTTTTCTCTGTCCGCCTCCAAGGTGGGAATCACGATCTTGCAAAGCAACGCCCTGACCGGGATCGTGATCATGGCTCTCGCTGCATCTATGGGTGATATTTTGCTGACGGCTGGCATGAAGCAAGTGGGTGAAGTGACGAGGGTGACTGCGCGATCGCCCCTGCGACTAGCCTATCGAGCGTTGATGAATCCCCTAATTGGCTTGGGAGTTTCATGTATGGCGGCTGACTTCTTTTTGTTTATCGCCCTGTTAAGTTGGGCTGATCTGAGCCTGATCATGCCCCTGACTGCGTTGAGTTATCCTTTCAGCATTTTAGGGAGCCACTATGTTCTCAAAGAGCGGCTGACGGGTGGGCGGATCGCTGGCACCGGGCTTATTGGCATGGGTGTCGCGTTCATCTTAATGAATACAGTTCCCTAAACAATCACATTAATTTATCTAACAGAAAGCTCCATCAATCATGACATATTTTTATTTACTATCCACTGCACTAGGGGTTGCTCCCGATATCTGGTTGGCATCTCACTTCCTGGTATTGCTCCCATTGCTTTTTTGCATTATATCAATTGGCTATTACAGCTACGCGATATATGCAGCCCACACATTCTTTTCTCAGCCCGAACGAATTGATCCCAATTTTCATCCCCCGATTAGCATTCTGAAACCTGTGTGTGGCTGCGATCGAGATGCCTATAAAAATCTTTCTTCCTTCTGTCGCCAAGACTATCCCAGCTACGAAATTATCTTTGCGGTGCAAGATTGGGCTGATCCTGGCATTGATGTGATTAAGCAAATTATTCTTGATTTTCCGGTGATCGAGATTCAGCTTGTCGTCAGCGATCGCGCGATTGGGTCAAACCGCAAAGTCAGCAATCTTGGTAATGCGATGACCAAAGCCAGTCATGACATGATTTTGCTGGCAGATAGTGACGTTTATGTTGAACCCAACTATTTGCAGCAGGTGGTTCAACCCCTGAGTAATCCTCAAGTCGGAGTCGTAACTTGTCTCTATCGATCGCTCACAGACCGATGGCTAACCCATTTAGAAGCGCTAAGTTCGGCGACAGAGTTTCATCCGGGAGTTTTGGTCAGCAACCAGTTAGAGGGCGTGAAGTTTGCGATGGGTCAAACGATCGTAATTCGCCGCTCAGTGCTAGAGGAAATTGGCGGGTTTGTGGCGATCGCTAATTACCTAGCCGACGATTTTCAGTTGGGTTATCTACCTGCTCAGATTGGCTATGATGTTGTGCTTTCCCATCATATTGTTGACCATGTGATCGCGACCAGCACTCTGATGGGTTCCTTGCAGCGTCAACTGCGTTGGATGGTGGGGATTCGAGTCTCTCGTCCGTGGGGATATTTGGGGCTGATTTTTACTTACGGAACGGTAGCGAGTCTGTTCTTCTTGCTGATAACAGAAGGATCAGTATGGGGCTGGCTAATTTTAGGGATTACGTGGACAAGTCGATTGGCGATGGCGTGGTTTATTGGAGTTAAAAAAATTCGCGATCCTATTGCAAAACGATTTCTTTGGCTTGTGCCTTTGCGTGATCTGATCAGTTTTGCCTTGTGGTGCTACGGGTTTTTGGGCGACACGATTCGATGGCGCGATCGCCAGTTTAAACTGACGCGGACAGGCAAACTGGTTCCCTGTTCACCCGATTTGTCAGAAGAAATAAAATCAGCCATCAGCTAAAGGACAAACCAGTGAAATTCGATCACACAGCGCCTCGTCGATTAATTGTGAATGGTGATGATTTTGGGTTTTCGTCTGGAGTCAATCAAGCCATTATTGAAGCGCACGAACAAGGCATTTTGACCAGCACCAGCTTAATGGTTACGGGCGACGCGTTTGAAGAAGCTGTGACGCTGGCAAAGGCGCATCCTACTCTCGCAGTCGGGCTACATCTCGTCTTAGCTTGTGGACGATCGGTGCTGCTACCCAATCAAATTCCTCACCTGGTTGACGCTCACGGCAATTTCTCAAATCAGCCAGAAAAAGCGGGCATCTATTATCACTTTAGCTCGGCTGCACGGCGCGAAATTCTACTTGAGATTCGGGCGCAATTGGAAAAATTTCGTCAAACTGGACTGCCGCTTTCCCATGTGGATGGGCACGTTCACGTTCACATTCAGCCCGTCGTGTTGAATCATCTGGTCAACTTGTCGGATGAGTTTAACATCCGATCGATGCGGTTGCCCCTTGAAGATCTGTCTGTCACTCTTAGAGCCGATCGTTCTGACCTGCCTATAAAACTGCTGCTGTCGATCGTCTATGCTGGGCTACGGCGCTACGGAGAATTTGTGCTGCGGTCACGCAATATTCAATTTGTTGATCGGGTGTACGGCTTGTTCAATAGCGGTCGGATGACTGAAGACTATTTGCTCAAGCTGATCCCTCACATTCGATCAAATTGGGTAGAAATCTATTCTCACCCAGCCGTTGCCATTGCGGGAGAACCCGCCAACGAAGCGTATGGGCTAGGGGAAGCAGAACGCGATGCGCTGATCAGCGATCGAGTGCGGACTGTGATTCAAAATCAAGGCTTTAAGTTAACCAATTATTCTCAGCTAGGAGCGGTTGTCCGTTAATGCTATCAGTTCTTCATTTAGCGGAATTTGGTGACTACACCCGATTCATTCCGTTGTTATTTTGTCTTGTTGCAATCGTTTATTACTGCCTTGCTGCCTACTCCGCGATCGCGTTCTTATCTCAATCCACACCGATGAATCCTGAGTTTCATCCGCCGATCAGCATTCTCAAACCTCTGTGTGGGTTAGATCGTCACACCTACGAAAATCTCGCCTCATTTTGTCGTCAAGACTATCCCGACTATCAAATCATCTTTGGAGTGCAAGACCTAAACGATCCGGTCGTGGCAGTCGTGAAACAGATTATGCAAGACTTTTCTGCGATCGAGATTCGGCTTGTAGTCAGCGATCAAGCGATTGGGACAAACCTAAAAATTAGCAACTTGGCGAATGCTTCGGTTAAATCTGACCATGCGATTTTGCTGATTTCAGACAGTGATATTCGGGTGGAATCAGACTATCTAATCAAGGTTGTGCAACCCTTGTGCAATTCCGCAGTCGGCGTGGTGACCTGTATGTATCGTTCACAAGTTCAAGGATGGACGGCTGCCTTTGAAGCATTGGGAATTTCCACCGAGTTAGCTCCCACTACGTTGGTGTCTCGAACCCTATCGGGCATGAATTTTGGCATCGGTGCCACGATCGCGATTCGTCGCTCTGTGTTGGACGCGATCGGAGGATTTCAAGCAGTTGCCAACTACCTTCACGATGACTTTCACTTGGGACGAATGCCCGCTAACTTAGGCTATCAAGTCGTGTTGTCTCACTACGTGGTCAATCACGGATTAGACACCTATAGCGTTTCTGATCTCATTCAACATCAGACCCGCTGGAATCGAGGCATTCGAGTCTGTCAGCCTTGGGGCTATGCAGGGCAAATTTTCACCTTTGGAACGGTAGCAAGTCTGTTGTTTTTGCTGACCACCCAAGCCTCTCCCTCAGGCTGGATGGTGTTAGGCATAACCTGGTTTTTTAGACTAACAATGGCTTGGATTGTTGGGGTAAATGTCTTAAACGATCCCACGGTCAAAAAACTATTTTGGCTGGTGCCATTAAGCGATCTGATGCGCTTTGCGATCTGGTGCTATGGGTTTGTGGGCGATCGCATTGAGTGGCGAGGGCGAAAGCTCAAGCTGACTAGAGAGGGCAAACTCATCGACCTCAGCTCTAAGCCGAAGGTCGAAGTGAATCCTGCTTGACACGGCTATGTAGGCAGAATGGCTCTCGATGAGAGTAATCTCAAAGCGGGTTGTCTGGCTTATGACCTAGAACGGAGAGCTACGGTGTACACATAAGTTGATCGATCTGTCATGGCTGAGGTCTCTCGCCCCCAAGTCCCCCATTCTGGGGCAGGGCTGATCTATCGAAAAAAGGAAAACAGAGCAGGGATATCATGGGCGAGACGACGTAACCCCTGAGTGATGGAGTCAAACCCGTGATGCCGAAACAGATTGAGCGCAATCGTTCGGACAATGGCGAAGTTGACTAGTGGAGCGTCACAGCTTAATTTTAGGGTAGACAGAAGTGAGTTTATAGCGAGCATCATCGATTTTCATTTGCCAATCGACTCCACGCTGGGTGCGGTTGACATCCGTTGACCAAGCTGCGGTCTCCTCGCGCAGGGTGTCGATATCTCCAAAGCGCCGACCACTAACACACTGACGGGTAAGCGAACTGAGTTCGTTCTCGGCGACGGTGAGCCAACTGCCATGCTTGGGCGTATGCCGAAACTCGATGCGGCAAACCAATCGACGTGCCCGTTCTGGCTCAAACGCCTCATAGAATGCCCCTTTCGTATGAGTGTTGAGATGGTCACAAACCAGAATAATGTGGTCGCACTGCGCGTAGCGACCTTCCAGCAAGCGAGCCATCTCAATCGCCCAATCGACTTTGGTTCTCGTTGGACGCACACTCACCTCCCGTCACCCTGCCAACGGTTCAGTCACCATGAAAATGCTGGCGGTTCCAGCACGCTCATACTCATAATCCACTCGCTTGCCATGCTGGGCAGTCGCCGGGATGGGGGGGCGAATTTCCCGATGTAACTGCACGGGCTGTTCATCCATGCAAAGCACTGGACAGTTTGGATCGTAGGGCTGGGCGTAGGTATCTAGCACGGCTTCCATGTGGGCAACATACTCCCCATCCGCAGTCGGCGGAATCACCCAATATTCCATCTTGCGATTGGTCATTCCGTTTTTTTCAGAGTGCGTCTGACCGTTTCGTGGCTGATGGTCTCGACGATGCCCAATTCTACAACCTTGCGAGAGAGCAGGCGGAGTGACCAATTGGCATATCCTTTAGGCGGTTGTCCCAGACGCAGAGCAATGATGTGGGCTTCTTGCTCACCATCCAAGCACTTCGCAACCGGAGGGACGGGGCGGAGCGCACCGTTGAGAGTGACTTCAAAGCCTTTCTCCACTAACCGTTGTCGAATATTTTCCACGGTCTTGGTTCGGCAGCCAAAGGCTTCTGCAATCCGCTCGTCTGTCCAGTTTGACCGCTCAACATCAGCTTTCAACAGAATCTGGGCACGTCGAACCTTCCCGCTACTGCCCTTCAACTTTTTGATCACGTCTTGGAGTTGACCCCGTTCCTCGTCTGTTAATCGAACAATATACTTTTTCTGCATAAAGCGCCCTCTTGCTTTGTCCAATTTCGCCGATTTGGACGGATTTGCCCATCCTAATTTCTAATTGTGACTCTGCACTAGAGCGTGGGAAAAAACACTCGGAAATAACTCGATAGTAGCGCTTCGCCATAGAACACACTTAGAGCGGCTCCTAATGCCAAGAACGGACCGAATGGAATAGGCTGGCGGCGACTGATTAGTCCTAACGCGATCGCGCCGCCGCCGACAAATGCCCCCATCACACACGCTAAAAATCCACCAATCAGCAATAGTTTCCAACCCAGCCAAGCGCCCATCATCGCAGCAAGTTTGGCATCGCCTGCGCCCATTGCAGGTTGACCGAGCACGATCGAGCCTCCCAATGAGATAGCATCCAGCAGCCAGATTCCCAGCACTGCGCCAATGACTCCGGCAATGAAAGATTGAATGGCTTCGGCTAGACTCGACGCGATTGCAAAACCTGAGGCTGCCTGAAAGGCTAATCCTAAAATTAACCCCGATCGAGTCAGCGAGTTGGGGAGCGTCATCGTGTCCAAATCAATTAAGGACAGTGCGAGCAGCCAGCTTAAAAAGATCCAGTAGCCGATCGTGGCGATCGAGAAACCAAACATCCAAAACGTCAGCAAAAATAGAATGCCTGTTGCAGCTTCGACGATCGGATAGCGAGGAGAAATTGGGTGTTTGCAGTGACCACAGCGACCTTTCAGCCACAGCCATCCTAGAACTGGCACGTTTTCCCGCTTTCGCAGACGAGTCAAGCAATGAGGGCAGCGCGACGGCGGATAGAGCAGCGACAATCCGGCAGGGAGTCGATAGACCACGACATTGAGGAAGCTGCCGATCGAGGCTCCGAGCCAAAACACGATCAAAGAGACAGGAAGAGCCAGTAAAAAATCCATGAAGAGTCGGGGGTCAAAGGTCAGACTTCAAAGTTGTATAGAGTTGACGTTCTTCACTAATCTTCCCCACCTCACGATAGGTCGCTCAAACCCAACCGGACTTAATAAGCGTCTGACTCAATCCATTCAAACGGCACAAAACATTCTTGGGGCAACAAAATCGCCTTGCCTGTGAAGATTAGCTTGCCTCGATGGGTCAGCCGATTAATCGCTACCCCTAAAGGCGGCTCCGTCAATTCGGGGTGCACTTCATAATAAATCTGATAAATCAGCCGCGCCGATCGAACTACTGCCGGATCTACATACGCTGCTACACTCTCATCTTCCACGCTCACACCTACTTGCTCGATCGTGTTAATCACCAGCACTCCCTTCAATTGACGCTCCGACTGTAATCCTATTGCAAAAATCGAAATCGGCACGAAAAAATACTCGCTATTTCTTGAGCGCGTTGACCAATGCGTCGCCCATTGCCTGACAACCGACCAAGGTTTTGCCCTCAGACATGATATCTCCCGTTCGATAGTTTTGATCTAAGACCGTTAGAACGGCTTGCTCAATGGCATCGGCTGCGGCAGGCTGATTGAGGGCATAACGCAGCAGCATCGCAGCACTGAGGATGTGGGCGAGTGGATTAGCTTTGTCCTGCCCTGCGATGTCGGGTGCAGACCCGTGAACAGGTTCATAAACGCCCGGGCTAGAGGCTCCTAGACTGGCAGACGGCAACATGCCGATACTTCCGGTGAGCATGGCGGCGGTGTCTGAGAGAATGTCGCCAAATAGATTGCTGGTGACGATCGTGTCAAACTGCGTCGGCTTTCTGACTAATTCCATAGCAGCCGCATCGACATACAAATGAGATAACTCAACATCAGGGTAGTCGGCTGACAGGGCGGTGATGCCGTCGCGCCACAGTTGCGACACCTCTAACACATTGGATTTATCGACTGAGCAGAGTTTCTTACTGCGCTTTTGGGCGGTCTCGAAAGCGACTCGCCCGATGCGATTAATTTCCGATTCGGTGTATGCCATCGTGTTGACACCCCGCTTTTCACCCGTCTCAGTGACAAAAATTCCTCTCGGTTGCCCAAAATAAATGCCGCCCGTCAGTTCGCGCACGACCATAATATCGACTCCTTCGACGACTTCGCGTTTGAGAGAAGATGCATCAATCAACTGCGGCAAAATGGTTGCCGGACGCAGATTTGCAAATAAGCCCAATTCCGATCGCAGACCCAACAGCCCGGTTTCGGGACGCAGATGACGCGGTAGGGTGTCCCATTTATAGCCTCCGATCGCCGCTAGCAGCACCGCATCAGAGTCTTTGCATCGCTCTAACGTCTCTGTGGGCAGGGGGTTGCCCGTGGCATCGATCGCAGCTCCACCAATCAGCGCCTCTTGAAACGCAAACGTCAGATCAAATTTCTCACCGACAGTCTTGAGAACTTGAATGGCGATCGCCATAATTTCGGGACCGATGCCATCACCAGGAAGAAGCGTGATGCGATATTGCTGTGCCATGAGGGTTTTATAAAGGAATGACGAATGAGGGGATATCGGTGAAATCAGGACTCTTATTCATCCTCAATCTCTCCTCTGCGGGCTATATCATACCGTGAGAGATGTCCACCTCTAGATGCAGAATAGTAAGGAAGTTTACCCCAAATTTTAGGAGGTCAATTGAAGAATCGTCCGATCGGCTTGCTCGCCATCGTGTTCTATAAATCGTTTGTTGCCTCGCTGCTGATGGTGACGGCGATCGCCCTCTTGTTAGCCATGAAGAACTACGAAGGTCTTCAAGAGTTTGCTGAGTATTACGAACTTGAAGGCAAAACTGGAATTATTGAATGGGTCTTGGATAAGATTCTTAACCTCAACCCTAGAACGCTGGAATTTAGCGGGATTGGAGCGATGGTTTACTCGATCGTGACTGCGATCGAGGCGATCGGGCTGTGGCATCACAAACGGTGGGCGCACATCTTAGTTTTAGTCCTAGTAGGGATCAGCATTCCGCCCGAAATCTACGAGTTGGCGAAAGGCTTTTCACCGCTTAAATTGATTGTCTTTGTTGTGAATGTCGCGGTCTTCTGGTATCTTTTCCGCACCTTTCCCAGGCACAAAATGCACGAGCATTAGCCCCCCGACCTTAGTCAATTGACATCCTCTACGCCCAACCCGTTGGGTATGGACGCAGAAACCTAAGACTCACGACTTAGGTTTCTGCTTCACAGGCACTTGACTAGACATTGCTGCCCCCGCCAGTACGCCTCCACAGACCGTTTCTTCTACCGTG
>JBBRPT010000094.1:0-20864 GCA_038227635.1 Leptolyngbyales cyanobacterium
ACTTTGACGAGGTTAAGTGCTATTATGACTTCTAAACTATGCAATTGTCTTGGTTCAACAGCGGGTCGAGTTCGCTTCGCTTTCGCTCGCCTCCCCCTTCACCGCTTAATGAATATAACACTGCAAAAAGATAGGTGTCAACACCTCAACCTAAACTTCTTTCCCTAGCCTCTCACAACCTTTCCACTCCTCCCCCATAAACTCCTCTCAAACTCTTCGGAAATTTTAAAGCTACGCTCTCTCTGAATCCTCATCCCCCGGTTTACGGTTCCAAATATATGGCATCGACACAGATCCCCGTCGTTCGGCAAGCCCTCTTTGCTATCGGGTTCTAGAGAAAGTTTTCTTAGTGATCGAGCATCAAGTTATCAGAATTGCAGACTGTCTCTAGTCCCGAAAGCAACTACATCTAGCTTTGCTTCTTTAGCGACACTAATATGCTTCCACAACAAATAAAAAGCCATAATGCAGCAAGCCTCTAAGATGTAACAGTTTTTTATTCATTGGCTACAAGTATGGTGCGCCTTGAACTTTGGCAATGGGCGGTTTTAGGATTTCCGATCGTGCTGGTGGTTAGCTTTCTCATGATCGCCGCCGGACTGCAAATTCACGAATGGGGCATTAGCTGGATCTGGGCGATCGTCGGCTTATTATTTGTGGGCTGGCGATGGCTTTTAGTGAAATGGACGCAACCTGCCCTTGCTCAAGTCAAAGCGATCGTCACTGAACTCTCTGCGGATTTGCAGTCAGAAACCTCGACCACTGCATCTGCCAATACATCGGTTCAGCAAGCCGAAGCCGAGCTACAAAAAATCTTGCAAGCTGCGCGCGCCGATCCGCCGCTCTGGGAAGACTGGAACATTTTTTGGTTGCGCTGCCAGATGTTGATTGGCGCGATCGCTCAGGTTTACTATCCTCAAACCAAGCAGCCGTTACTCAATATCTACATTCCCCAGGCTTATAAACTGTTGCGCGGCACGATCGATGACCTCGACCAGTGGATGCAGCGACTGGCTCCGGCGCTGAACCAAGTCACGATCGGGCAAGCTTATCAGGCATACGAGGTTTACCAAAAGCTTGAGCCATCTGCCCGTAAGATTTGGCAAGCGTGGAATTGGGCGCAATGGTTGCTCAATCCAGCCGCCGCAGTTGCCAAGACAGCCACTCAACGCACCAGCAGTCGTGCAACTCAAGAGCTATTGTCCAACCTCAGCCAATTGATGCGAGAAGCCGCCTTGAGAAATTTGGGCAGACAAGCGATCGCGCTTTATAGCGGCAGTGCCAGTCCCAGTTTAGAAGCAGCAGCGATCGTTCAGCCTGTCTTACCCAAGGCTCAAACCCAAACGCTGCGAGACATCATTTCTCAAGCGAGTTCTCCTCAAACCGTTGAGCAAACGCCTGTCAATCTGTTACTGGTCGGTCGGACGGGAGCGGGGAAAAGTAGCCTAATCAATACTCTATTTGTTGAAGCTCAAGCCAAAGTTGATGCGTTGCCGAGCACTAATCGGATTCAAGATTATCACTGGCAAACGTCTACTGGAGCGGCTCTGACGTTATGGGATTCCCCTGGTTATGAGCAAATCGATCGGGCAGAACTCCGCGATCAGGTTCTCGATCATGCGGCTCATGCTGATTTGGTTTTGCTGGTAACTCCGGCACTTGATCCAGCATTGCAGATGGATTTAGATTTTCTCAGGGGTTTACAGGCTGATATTTCAGATTCGCCTACGATCGCCATCGTGACTCAGGTCGATCGGCTGCGTCCGATTCGAGAATGGCAGCCTCCTTATGACTGGCAATCGGGCGATCGTCCGAAAGAAATTTCGATTCGAGAGGCAACCCAATATCGGGCGAGTCTGCTCGGTCAGACCTGCTCGGGGGTGCTGCCGATCGTCACGGGTGGCAAATCTCGTCAAGCGTGGGGTGTCGAAGCGTTGTCGCTGGCGATTTTGGACTCGATCGAGCCTGCAAAACAGCTTCGTTTGGCTCGGTTCTTTAAAAGCCTCGAAGCTCGAACGATCAGGGCAGCGAAGATTATCGACCACTACACCTTTCAGATGGCGACGACGCAAGGGTTAACTGCATTTCTCAAAAGTCCCGTTCTTAGCTTTATTTCGACGTTAACGACGGGTTCGCCGACATTGGCGCTGTTGCTGGCTGAGAAGATTCCGATCGAGCAGCTTCCTGTAGTGATCGGTAAACTTCAACTCGCCTACGACTTGTTTGACCTGCTGACTGCTGACCAGCCTAATCCACCCAGCTTTGACTTTCGGGCAATTTGGGGACTGCTGCTCGAAAATTCTGCCTCGCCAGAGCGCACGGCTTGGGCATTTGGTCACGCTCTGACGGAATATTGGACGCAATCGCTGACACCAGAGCAACTGCGATCGCGCTTTGATGACTATTTGAAGATCTCCAATCCTACAGTCGGATATTAGCTGTCTAACTGTAGAAACAGCTTGTGGAACGCCCCTACCGTTAAGACTTTTTGCATTTGGTCGTTCAATCAACTCCTTCGATCGGAGCAAACCCCTGACGCTGAACATTTTCAGTGACAACACGCGGCTCCAAAAATTGCAGTAGATAATCGCGTCCGCCTGCTTTTGAGCCGACTCCTGAGAGCTTGAAGCCGCCGAAGGGTTGTCGAGCGACGATCGCGCCTGTGATGCCCCGGTTGATATAGAGATTTCCTACCTCAAATTCGGTTTGAGCCTGCTGAATGTGAGACGGGGTGCGCGAATATAATCCGCCAGTGAGCGCGTAGGGCGTGCCGTTAGCGATCGTCATTGCATCCTCAAACGTCCGGGCTTTGATTACGGCTAAAACCGGACCAAAAATCTCTTCTTGAGCGATTTTGGCATCAGGTGAGACGTTGGCAAAAATTACCGGACTGACGAAATAACCCGAATCGGGGACGGGCATCTCTAAGGCGACTTCTGCCTCGGTTCGACCTTGCTCAATGTAGCTCTGGATGCGGCGTTGAGATTCCCCGTCGATCACAGGTCCAATTTGGGTGCTGGGCAACTCTGCGATGCCGATATTGAGCGATCGGGCAGCTTCGACTAATCGATTCAAAAATAGTTCATAAATCGATTCGAGCACGATGACTCGCGAACACGCCGAGCATTTCTGCCCACTGTAGCCAAAGGCTGAATGCACTACGCCCTGAACTGCCTGATCTAAATCAGCGCTTTCATCGACGATGATGGCATTTTTGCCGCCCATCTCCGCGACGACTCGCTTCATGTGTCTTTGCCCTGGCTGCAACACGGCAGCGTCGGCATAAATTTGACAGCCCACCGCCTGAGATCCTGTAAACACAATCATGTGAGTGTCGCGATGCTTAACCATGTGAGCGCCTACGGTCGGACCATCTCCGGGCACAAACTGAAAGACTCCACGCGGCACGCCAGCATCGATCAGAATCTCAGCGATTTTGGCGGCAATCACCGAAGAAGTTTCGGCAGGTTTGAGCAGCGCGCAGTTGCCTGTGACGATCGCGGCAACCGTCATTCCTAGCGGGATGGCAAGCGGGAAGTTCCAGGGAGAAATGACTAGGACAATGCCTTTAGCGTGATAGCGATAGCGGTTGGTTTCTCCTGGCAGATCGTAGCGATCGCCCACCTCCAAGCGCTCCATTTCATCAGCATAATAGCGACAAAAGTCGATCGCTTCTGAGACTTCACCATCGGCTTCTCGAACAGGCTTCCCAGTTTCTAGAACCATCCAGGCAATCAGGTCATCGCGTCGTTCAACCAGCAGAGCGCCCGCTTTGCGAAGAATGTTTGCGCGTTGGATCGCAGGTGTTTTTTGCCACGCTGGAAATGCTGCTTTCGCTGCTGCGATCGCGTGATCTGCCTGCTCGACGCTGATCATGCCGATCTGTCCGACCACTTCAGTAAATTGAGACGGATTCACCGAAGCCAATTTCTCAGAGGTTTCTACAAACTCTCCATCGATAAAAGGCAGGTAAGTTTTACCTAACTGTTGGCGCACTGTTTGTAGAGTTTGTTGAAGATGATTGCGGGACTCTCGATCGGCGTAATCGGTATCTGCAACATTGACAAAGTTGTGAGCGTTGAGATTTGACGGCTTTGCTTCAGAAACTTTAGGCGCAGCGAGTAACTCTTCGATCGGGCGTTCTTCAAGATTCTGTCGCAAGAACGAACTATTCGCCGTGTTCTCTAACAAACGACGAATCAAATAAGACATTCCCGGAATTAAGTCACCATAGGGACAGTAAACGCGAACTCGATAGCCTTGATCCACGATCGCTTTGGCTAACTTGTCGCCCATGCCATAAAGCGTCTGAAACTCAATCCGACGAGCGGGAATATTTAGCGCTTTAGCAATCGCAATCGCGTGTGCCTGAGTGCGAACGTTGTGACTTCCGATCGCCGCGTCGAGATGGTCATGATTTTCTAACAGCAATCGCGTTAGCGTTTCAAAATTGGCATCGGTTGCAGATTTTTCGTTATAAACGGGCTGATCCCAATCTTTCTGCGCGGCTTTAATCGTTTCCTGATCCCAATAGGCCCCTTTGACCAACCGAATGGTTAACGGCGTGCCGCGTTCTTTTGCCCAGGCGATTAAATCTTGTAAATCGCGTTCACTGTCTCGCAAATAGGCTTGCAGCGTCATGCCAACATCAGTCCGATCGCGAAACTCATCTTCTAACAAAATCTGCTTGAGAATCGCCAGCGTCAAATCTTTGTAGGCATATTGCTCCATATCAAAGTGAACCGCTGCCCCCAACTCTTTTGCCCGACGCAGCAACACCCGAATTCGATCGCTGACGCGGGTTTGACTACCTTGAGCATCCAATGGGTCAAACTGCGAATAAAACGCCGTCAACTTCACAGACACCTGAACTTTTGAGAGCGGTTGCCCATCCGCTAGGTCGATCGCCGGAACCGTTGCCCAATTCCTCGCCGCTTCGGTGAGTTGGGTCATCAGATCGAGATAGCGATCGAGATACGATTGTGCCTCCGTTTCGGTGATCACTGCCTCACCGAGTAAATCGACCGTGAAGCCCATCTTCTCTTTTCGCAGCCGCTCTAAAGTTTTGAGAACTTGTTTTGTCGTTTCCCCAGAGATATATTTGTGTGCCAGAGTCTCGACTGCGGTTGAAACCGTCGTGGCAGCCACCTGTCCCGGCAGGGAGTCTGCGTTAGCGAAATTGAGCAATCCTTTAAGAGCAGCGGGTAGCTCAACACTGGCATCGCTCAAGTATTCCTGCATGTGACGAGCAATCTCGGCTTTGCTCCGCAGCGATGGCAAACAGTCAATAAAGCGAAATAGCTGCACCCTTAACCCCGGATTCTCCATCGTCCAGCCCAGGAGTTTGTCATCCCAGCGCATCTGATCGCGCATTTGAGCAAAGAACGATCGAGACTCGCGAGTGGCTCCGAGCAGTTGCCGCGCGATCGCTTGGGTTTGGGGTTCATAGATGCGGTCAGTCACTTGGGCAACCATAAATTCTCAGCTTTGTAGAGTATTAGCGAGTCAATCAAACACGTCTAGTTCTTCAGGTCTTGTAAGACGAAGACTACTAGTTCTATTGTCGGTTCTCGATCAGACGGTGGAGGGCTAGACCGTTAAAAAGGTTTACAAAACAGATTTTATCTTGAGTGAATGGAGTCACTCAGTTTCGTATTGAAAGCGACAATCTTCACAAATGGCATCCTTGAATGATTTCTCAGTAATACTCCTTAGAACCCAGTGAGTCGTGTAACAATGCGGGAGTGTTCGAGAATGTGTTTGCCCCAATCGCGGGGGAACTCACGACCCTGTTATTTATTCGTTGCCTTCCATGACTACGCTTGGTGATGCGACTTTAGTTCAGCGATTTGCCGCACTTCAGACAACGCTGACTGCCCACCCGACTCTATGCGTTGAGACGACTCCTAACGTCACGCAACTTTTGACCCAAAACGGCGAGCTTTTAGCACGACTTGATCGCTCGACTCAACCCGCGATCGTGCGGGTCAAGCCAGAAATTCGATCTTGGAGACGCTTGCATCAACTCTTGTCTGAGCAAGGATTTATGTTAGAACCGGGGGCGCAGTCATCTCGCAAACTGCCCGACGAATCGGGGTTTATTTGCTATGAGGCGCAGCAGATTCCAATCGGTTATCAATTGCACTGCACTGAAGCCAAAGCTTTGTGGAAAATTTGGTCGGCTCAAATTCACCCTCGGTATCGGCTAGATAGTCGCTTAGAACTGCTGCTGGTGACTCCTACTGCCTGGTTGCCGATTCAAGACGTGTCGTGTCATTGGGGCACTGTGTCGGTCAAAACCTTGACTAAAGTGGTGAGTCTTCAAAAAAGTGACTGTGTAACTTGGCTGCAAAAATGCAAGATAGACGGTGAATTGAGGCAGCGCGATCGTCTGTCAATCGCTCAAACTAGCTATTGCTCTATTTAAGCCCTTCTAACAAACTCCACAACTTAGGAGTCGTAAAGTCAGGCACTACAATCGAGGCTCCAACAGCAAACAAATCAGCCGGATCTTGAGTCGATGCAATCCCGATCGTCAAGATTCCAGCAGCAACCGCAGACCGCACCCCAGACGGAGAGTCTTCAAACGCGATCGCTTGATTTGCCTCTAAGCCAAATAGCTGCAAGCTGTGCTGATAAGGGATTGGGTCAGGCTTACCCGCTTTTAACTCTTCTGAGAGGACGAGGTGACCAAAGACGTGATCCAGCTTCAGCGCTTTGAGCATAAATCGCGCATTCTCACCGGGAGCGTTGGTGACGACGGCTTGTTTGAGATAGTGCGTGATCGCCCAATCAATGACCGAATGTAAACCTACCAATGGAGTCAAGTGAAGGGCAAGCTCTCGAAATCGTGCCTCTTTACGATCTATGAATGTTTGCCTTGCCTGAGGTGGTAGCCAGGGCAACAAGTCTGCCACGATATCAGGATTCAACCTTCCACTAATCTGCCGTTTATAAAACGTCTCGTCAATGGCTAAGTTGAATGGCTCTAAAGACTCTTGCCAAGCCCGAAAGTGAATGGGATCAGTGTTTGCAAGGGTGCCATCAAGGTCGTAGAGAATCGCGGCTAATGTCATAATTTAGTGTTCAAAAATGCTCTGATAGTGCATTAAATCTAGCGATCTAAACACAGGCAAGCATTGAAAACATTGTTCAGCGAGTTCTAAACGATCCTCTCGTTCTAGCATCGCAATCAGCTTTTGACGAGCGTCAATTAAATAGCGAACGTCATTGGCAGCATATTTAAGCTGTGCCTCTGACAGATTTGCAGCATTGCCCCAATCTGAACTTTGGGCACTTTTGTCTAACTCAACGCCCATCAACTCTTGAATCAAATCTTTCAAACCGTGTTTAGGGGAGTAAGTCCGCGCGATCTTGCTGGCGATTTTAGTGCAGAACAAGGGCGTAACGTGAATTTCTAAGTGGTGATGCAGGGTGGTGATGTCAAACCGCGCAAAGTGGAAAATCTTGGTAATCGTCGGAGCCTCCAGCAGCGTCTTCAGATTGGGTGCTTCTGTTTGTTTTTGAGCAATTCGCACGACGGTAACTCGGTCATCACTGTCGCACAATTGCACCAAGCACAGACGATCGCGCTGGGGCAACAATCCCATCGTTTCGGTATCAACAGCGATTGCGTCTGTCTGCAAATAATTCTCCAGCACTGACGTTGGAAGATCACGATCGCAGATCTGAAAGTCTTTAGGTTCCATTTAGAGGTTGAGAAGCGGCAATAGAGATTAGACCGATCTCATATTACTATCTGCTATCTGCGAATAAAGATTTGCGTAAAGTAGATCTCTCCTTTCGCATTGCGACTGACTCCGATACCCGTCAGCCCGTAGGCTCCTTTAATATTTTTCAAGTGTCCGGGGCTTTTCAGCCAGCCGTCTACTGCTTGAGTGGTGGGATCTTCGTAGCCCATGTTGTAAGCAATGTTTTCGGCAGCACCTCGATAGGGAACTGACTTAGCGATTTCTTTGACACGCTGGTCGAAGCCTTGATGACTAAAAGGCATCTTTCCGGTTGCCATGTCTTGACTATGTTGCCTAGCTTGCTGGGTCAGACTATCTGCGATCGCCAGAGCCGGAAGCTTTTGGCTGGCACGGTACTGATTGATTTGCCGATAAACAGCCTGTTCAAGAGCTTGCGTGGTTAGGTCAGTGCGAACAGCTAAATCGATAGAGCCTGTAGAAGACTGTGCTGGTATCAAATTTGGCAATTTTGCACAGCTGGCGGCACGGGCATAGATGCCTAAACTACCTAAGATTGCCAAGACTGAGATCGTTGCCCCAGATGAAAAAGATCTTAGCATGATGGTTTTTTGTACGAACGTCTTTCGTACAGAAATACCACGAACATAACTTTTTCAAGTGTGATTATAATCACACTTGTTTGATGAAGTTACTTACCTATAAAATTCAGAACTCAGACTGCTCTATTCCATCTCGTTCTGCAGAAATTCTTGATAAGACTTTTAACCTGATCATTATCACGATCGAGACTCACCTGACCTGGTGTAGAGTCTATTTTCATCTTCCCCTCACATTGGAGGACGCGGATAGGGTTTTATTAGATTCGTTCCGCGATAAACATGAAACTTATCAACCAGCACACCCCCTCGCTGAAGCGGCACTTCGCCCAATTTTTCAAATTGCTGAAAGTAGGGCACATAGTCTGCCGCAGAATCTCCATTTGTTTGAAACACGTCGGAGACTAGATACAGACCAGTTTTGCCGAGCCACTGGTCAGCCGTTGACCAAAACGCAAAACCGCGCAGATCTTTTCTGTCAAAACAGGTGACAGGAATGGGCGATAAAGGAGTCAATGCCATGCCTATGTGTCCCGCTAGATGGAAGCGATTGCTGAAGACAAAATCAGCGTTTTTAAGGGCAGCTAAAAGTTTAGGAGATGCCGCAAAATTTTGGCGCAGCTGCATTACATCGACCAGTTGGATCGAGGCATCGTTTTCAGGTGCCCAAAATCCTCCAAAAATCCCATAATGGCTCGGTTTTTGCAGCGTTCCTAGAGTGATGTGAGAGAGCGCAGTCAGCAGCAGCATAAAGACCGCGATCGCTGATCCCCACAGCCATCGCTTCACGAGTTTTGGGTGTTGTTTTTGCCAGAAGACGACCTGTTGACCGAGTAGAGGAGTTGCAGCAAAAAATCCGGGCATCGTCCAGGTGGGCAAAATCTGCTGATAGCCACCAATTAGCGTAAAGACCAAAAAAGCTGGAACAGAGAGACAAACTACTAACCACTGACGATCGTGCCTATCAGATATCTCAGTGCAGACTCTGGGTTTGAACCACGATCGCACGGTCGATCGTCCAGATCGAGTCGCAGTTGAGAGGCTAACCCACCAAAGCGGCAGTCCTAACGTGGGAAATAAATAGGCGCTGTGAATAAGAGCCGTCTCAACCACTTTTGAGACATGGTAACTTGTAGCGGGAATGCTACGATTGCCTTGAAATAGAAATGAAACCCAGTCATGCTGCCAGTTCCAATAGAGCACGGGGGAAAAGGCGATCGTAAACAGAGCAATGCTAAGAAGAGTCCACGACGATCTTAGTGCTGAGCGATGAGCCGAACTCGTGAGACAAAAACCGATTAGTCCTGCTCCCAGCAGAACGCCGTGATATTTCCCCACGCAAGCAAGACCGACCAATAGCCCAATGGCAGCAACCCGATAAGTCGGGCGATAAGGCGTGTCGTCTCGGTTAAAAAACTCACAGGCAGCGACCCAAAGCGTCAGCGACCAGAAAACCATGAGTGGCGCATCGGGCAATGTCAAAATGCCAAAGCCAACTTGAAAGATGGGCGCGATCGACGCGATCGTCAACGTCAACACACCCGCTCGCTGAGAGAATAAGTGAGTTGTTGCCCGATAGAGAAAATATAACGTTGCCGTAAACAGTAGCACTGCACCGAGTCGAATCGTGAGTGGTGAAACAGTTCCGGTGAGCCAAACTCCAAACCCTGTAGTCAGTGCAACGAGCGGCGGATGGTCAAAATAGCTCCAGTCAGGATGCAGCGTGTAGAGATAGTAATAGGCTTCGTCAAAGCCAGGTGGAAGGTAGAACGCGATTAGGCTTCTGAATGCCAATCCAGCCATGAGGATGACGATCACCGATCGAGGTAGCTGGCTCCACCCTTTCTGAATTGTTTGTATCACGACTAATTCGACACCGAGAAACGAATGACTTGATAAACACCAACCTGCTTTAGCGGTTGATAACTCTGGGGCGAAATGTTCGCCTCCTTCAACGTGCTAGAGGTTGTCACCATCAGTATTGATCGCTGAGTCTTTTGTTGGCGTACTTGTTCCAGGTAGGGCTTAATTTTTGCGGAACGATTAAAGAATGTGATCGGCTGACGGATGTAAAAGACCAGACTGGGTTTTTCAAACGAGTCAGTCGCCATAACGATCGGCTCATTTTCTTGCCTGACGTGAATTACAGTCTGGGCGACCTCTCTGAGAGGAAGCTGCCGCTCTACATCTAGAATTCCGATAAACGGCGTGATGAAGAACAAGATAAACGCCGCATAAGTCGCAAGATTTACGCCCCAAAACAAATGTAGTTTACGCCGAAGAATCAAGAACGTGCCCACGATAGCGCCGCTGAGCCAAATCAAACCGCCAACTTGCGGTAGCCCTGCCTCCTGCATTCGCCGCCCTAGCTGAGGCATCGACGGATCGCGATTAAGCCAATGAGGACTGTAGAACATCACCGCCGCCAGCGACATGCACAAAGCCAAACTGACATACACACTCGCCTTCAAACTCCAGTTTGGAGGCGTTTTTTCACTCTGATCGCCCCACCAGAGTGAGACGAGAATTGCCGCCGCTGGAACTAAAGGCAGGGTGTAAGTGATGTATTTCGTCACGGCGATCGTAAAAAACCCCAGCACGACCGCAAACCAGACCAATGCAAATAATCCTAAATGGCTCGATCGAGGCAGTTGTCGCCACGATCGAACTCGGAGACTATGGGCGATCGCCACGGGTAAATAAATCGACCACGGAAAGAACCCAATCAGCACAATCAGACTGTGAAAGTACCATGCCCCTTGATGTTGATTGACGACATGCGTGAATCGCTCTAAATTGTGGTAGCCAAAAAATGAATTAAGAAAGACCTCTCCGTTCTGCAGATATGCCAGCACATACCACGGCACGCTGAGACCCAAAAAAATCATGACCCCTGGCACGAGCTTGATCTCTCTTAAAACCTCCCGAACTTTGCCGACACAGATTAAGAAGATCACTACGATCGTGCTTGGCAGCACCATGCCCACAGGTCCTTTCGTCAACACTGCCAGCGCTAACAGTCCATAAAATGCTAGATAAAACCGAGTCTGAACAGGCGACTTCTCAGATTGAGCATATCCCAAAAAAAAGCTCAACAACGCCCCACCAAAGCACACACTCAGCAGCATATCTGAGTAGCCCAATCGCCCAAAAAATAGCGTTTGCAAGTTGAGGGCAAAGATAGCAGACCCCAAAAGAGGAAGAATTTTGAGGGATGTAGTGTGAGGTTGGAGTTGACGCTCAAAAAACCTCAAGGTGTAGAAGCAAGCCCCCATTAGTAGCGTTCCTGACAGTGCCGACGGTAACCGCGCTGCCCACTCATTCACCCCGATCGTGTTGTAAGCGATCGCCATCAGCCAATAAATCAACGGAGGCTTATCAAATCGGGTCACTCCATTAAAATAGGGAGTAGTCCAGTCTCCGGTCACCGTCATTTGACGAGCCGCTTCCGCAAAGAGAGGCTCTGTTTCATCGAGTAGCCCAGTGCTGCCCAGACGATGAAACAAAACCAGCCAACTTAGCAGCAAGATCCACAAAATCGGGAGAAAACGAGCTATGGGCGGAGATTGCTCAGAGTGAATGGCGAGTTTGATCGATCGGTCAGATCTCTCCTTCATGCCCTTCGTCCTGTTTAAGAATGGCGCGAATTCTCTCTGTCACTTCATTGGGCTGCTCGATCATCGCCATATGTCCACACTCAAGAATCTCAAACACGTTGTCGCCACAGCACCCAAATAAAGGGTGGAAACTGGCGAGATACTGCACATAGTTGGGTTCCATAATCGAATCTTGAGCACCTGCAATAAAATAGACAGGCTGCTTGAGGCGAGCCACCACTTGAGGTAAACAATGTACCTCAGCTTCTGTCGTCGATTCTAATAAAGCACCGAGAGCCGCCTCTGAGTCGGCTACCACAAAGTCAGTTAATCGCTGTTGTGCCCAAACTTTATCGAGCGTCTGCACCACGTTTGCCCCTCGAAACAGTCGCTCAATAAACGGCACCTGCAACAACCAACGAGGACGCAGCTTCACGATTTGCTTCCCAGCATTACGAAAGCGCTCAAACTGCTCTTTGAGATAAATTCCGCCCCCGGCATTGACGCAAATCACGCCTTTGACCCGATCGGGCAACAGATCTGCTCCCCACAGGGCAACACTTCCCCCTAGAGAGTGACCGACTAACCAAGCATTCTCAATGCCCAGTTGATCGAGCAAATTGCCCAAATCTTGCGCGTATGCCTGCAAACTGTAACCAGATTTGCTCTGGCAGGGCTGCGAGTCGCCAAATCCGCGTAGATCATAAGACAGGCAAGGGTGCTCGATCGCCAATTTTTCCACGATCGGTTGCCAATAGTTGCGGCTCAATAGCCAGCCGTGAATAAACACCAAAACCTCAGACGAATTTGTGGGGGCCGTCAACTCATAAGCGTGCGGCGAACCCATTACATGAATGGTAGGCATCAGTTCATCCTACCCTGAAGGCGATCTCAAAACACTAAAACCGTCTTCCCAATAGCCGCTGCTTTACGCCTTCTGCGATCTTCTGCCCTAAATACTCCGGAATCAAGCTTTCGTTCGGACCCAGCAAATAAAGAATTAGCCGCGTTCGCCCCCGCCAGACTAATAGATTTGCATTGACAACTAATAAGTCTTCTTGCCAAATTGCATACATGACTTTGTAAAATAGCCCTGGCTGGTTATCGGCTTCAATGAGCAGCGCAGGTAAATGAAACACAGGATCAACATAGAATTCAGCTTCGACTTGCTCTAAGCCTGCATCTAGATTAAATTCAACCGCTAGCATTTCTTCAACCTCAAACCGCCCCGCTAAGGCTTCTCGAACAGCTCGACAGACATTTTCAGCGGTCTTATGGGTCAACGCTTTGCCGCTTCGAGACACAATCAGCTTAATAAACACCAGCATAGGTGGGTATATTTGCCCATATAGGCTCAAGCTGTGAATTGTTAGCCCATAGGCAGCTAACACCCCAAAAATGTCGCTCAACAAGAAAGACTGATTGCGGTAGGCAAAGTGAAGGGCGCTTTTGCTACCTTCTGCTTTTAGCTCAATAACGGCTTGGCGAGTCTTATAGAGATGGTAAGCAAGTCTGAGGTTTTGCAGTTGAATTTCGCTGCTAACGAATTGCTCATAAAACTGGGGAAACGCCCGATTGAAGCGCTTTAGCAATTCTACAGTCGTTGGTTTTAAGCCCGGAGCCATAAGGTGCAAGGATTTCTCGCTAGATTAAAAGAATAGAGAAAAGATTAAAGAGGCGGTGTGTTGTAAAGGCAACTTTAGCGTCAAATTGTTACGAATCGGAATGAATTCTCTGGTTTTGATCGACCTATGGTTAACTGAAGGCATTTGCTTCTTGTGAGAACGCTATCGAGAGAGAGTTCGAGCGATATACTGTCTAATACTGCTTCATATTTATTATCTTCACCACACGCTTGCATGAGTTTCTGGAAGAGCTTATTTAGTGGGACTGATGCCTCCCCTGCCCCAAAGGCAGCCCCGATGGAACGGTATGTCAGCGATGAGGCAGACGATCGTGCCACCAACCGGATTTTTTTTAGCACCGAACGGGATCTTGACCTGTACGAGCTAGAAGAACTGTGTGATGCCGTAGGCTGGTCGCGCCGCCCTCTGCGGAAGGTCAAAAAAGCCATTCAGCACAGCTTTTTGGTCGTCTCGATGTGGGAACAGCGAGGCGCACAGCGGCGATTGATTGGGTTTTCTCGCGCCACGTCTGACCATGCGTTTAACGCCACCATTTGGGATGTGGTCGTCCATCCAGATTTCCAAGGGAAGGGGATGGGCAAAGCGTTGATGAAATACATGATTAAGAAGCTACGCGGTGAAGACATAAGCAACATTACGCTGTTTGCTGATTCTCAGGTCGTTAATTTTTACCGTAATTTGGGGTTTATGTCTGATCCAGAAGGCATCAAAGGGATGTTTTGGTATCCGGATTAACTAAAGGTTCCCTTATTTAACGGATAGGGAAACGTAGAGCAGAAGAATTTTGAGTCAACCCAACATTTGTGCCTGACGACTCCACTGCTCGACCACTCCAACATCGGGGCATAAGTCTCGACGTTGCAGATTGGCAACTTGCAGCTTAAGCATCTGGCGATGCAAGCGATCGAGCGGGGTCTGAGCCAGTTGGGTCGGTGAAGCTACGCCTGCATGAAGCAGTAAGCCGCAATATTGACAGCCCACGCCTGGAATTCTTGCTAGATCTGCGAGTGCCACCCATTTATTCACATGGCGAATCGGAATTTGGAGCTGGCTAGCTAGTTGGTTGCGGGTTTGAGGCGTTTTACCCTGATGCAAGAGCTGTAGGGTTGTGTGGATGCCATAGGCAATCAACCGAGCGTGATCGTCTGCACCTAAACCGGGGAGCAACGAGATCGCCCAATCTGCTGAGACAATTCCCTGAGGTTTGACGGAACGAGGAGATCGGTCGGAGCTTTGCAAAAGCCGATCGGAAGGGGGGGTCACAAATATGCCTCGGTTGAAGATTAGGCATCCAGTGTAGCGGACTTTTCAAGCCAGTATGTCCACAGGGGTCAACTAGACCTCATTCACTACTCCAATCAAAAAATATCCGTGCAAGCCTGCGAACGCACCTAAGCTAGTTGACTTGTCTCAAATCTAGCTTTGGCAAAGAGTTGGAAGGAACTACCATCGTTTGAGCCGTTGAGCTAGATCATAAATCATCAACGTAGATTGTTGAGCAGATTCTTCGCTTGATTTCGCTGAGCGTCTTCAAGTACGAGAACTCAGAGGCTTTATGACTTTGTACCTCTGAAGTATCTGCAAATCTTGCAATTAACGTCAACCGCACCATTAACTTGCGATTTAGAGAAAAAGGATGTTATGACGACATTAAGTTGGCGAATCGAGACATTTTAATGTGCGAACCTACAGAAGCCGATGGCGAGATTTGAACTCGCGACCTATCGATTACGAATCGATTGCTCTACCACTGAGCCACATCGGCAACACGATTAGTAAGTATAACAGGATTGATAATCTTCTGTCACATGGTTTGCTTGATCATCAGCAATTCTCATGTTGAACTATTCTTACTAAGATTAAGAGTCTCCGCAGGCTTTCCTGATCAATTTCTGGAACAGTAAATCGCTGGCTCCAGCTACCCGAGATGATTGAAATCAGAGCTTTGAAAGAGACTACTCTCATCCTCGGAATTGCCGCTCGATCGGAGAGCGATTTCTTCTGCAGAGTCCGATCGCTGCACACTCATGTCACGATGATCTCAGACCTAACCCATCTAAAGCCATGACCGACTCCAAACCAAAGCGTTTAACCCTCAAGCAAACCGACCCCGAAAAGTATGCTCATCTGAGAGCAGAAGCAAAGGCTCCTTATCGTGGATTGAGGAAGTTTATTTATGGGTCATTTGGAGCATCAGGCGCGATCGGAGCAGCAGTTTTCTTAGCGCAAATCCTAGCGGGTCGAGATGTCGAAGCAGCGCTGCCAAATCTAGCCATTCAAATTGGGGTGATTGCCTTAATGGTCGGGTTGTTTCGGATTGATAAAGCAGGTGGAAAATCTTAGCCCGACAAAACAACGTGGAGTAGATTGTTGAGGAAGTTAGCCGCCGCAGTAAGGGTTTGGACTCGACTCATAGCTTACACACGACGGCATCCGCATGATTAGACCTTGACGGCTACCATCTTCCTAACAGCTTCAATGATCTGCTGAGGTTGCACGATCGTGAGATTTTCTAGGGCACCGTTGTAAGGGGTAGGTATATCTTGAGATGACAACCGCAACACTGGAGCATCCAGTTCGTCAAAGAGACGATCGTTGATTGAAGCCACAATTTCGGCACCAATACCGCCCGTCCTCATACATTCTTCAACCACCATGACACGGTGAGTCTTGCGAATCGATGCCCCGATCGTCTCAAAGTCTAATGGTTTGAGTGAAAGGAGATCGATCACTTCCGGGTCATACCCTTCTTTTTCTAGCGTTTTGACGGCTTGCATGACGTGGTGCCGCATTCGCGAGTAGGTCAAGATTGTTACGTCTTTGCCTTTGCGAACGACCTCTGCCTTGTCGAGTGGCAACACATATTCGCCATCTGGCAGATTTTCTTTGAGGTTGTAGAGAAGAACGTGTTCAAAGAATAGAACTGGGTTGTCGTCTCGAATGGCTGCTTTGAGAAGTCCCTTGGCGTTGTAAGGAGTTGAACACGCAACGATCTTTAAGCCAGGAACCGCCTGAAAATAGGCTTCTAAGCGCTGCGAGTGTTCGGCACCCAACTGCCGCCCGACCCCACCCGGACCGCGAATCACCATCGGAATCTTGAAATTTCCACCCGATGTGTAGCGCAGCATCCCCGCGTTATTGGCGATTTGGTTGAATGCCAGCAATAGAAAGCCCATATTCATGCCTTCAATGATGGGGCGTAACCCGGTCATTGCGGCTCCGACTGCCATGCCTGTAAAGCTGTTTTCAGCGATCGGAGTGTCTAACAGCCGCAGATCGCCATATTTTTTATAAAGATCTTTGGTGACTTTATAAGAGCCACCGTAGTGACCAACATCCTCACCCATGACCAGCACAGTAGCGTCACGTGCCATTTCTTCGTCAATGGCTTCTCTCAGGGCGTTAAAGAATAGGGTTTCTGCCATTGCTTCCTCTAAACGTTGCAGCGGACTACCTATTTTAGAGGAGGTTGAGCGATTGCGAAAGCCTATGACATAAGCAATCGAAAAAACGGGAGCGCAGAGCGGCTTAAAGGAGTCCTTGCGTTCCCGTCTATTCACATCTGTATGCGCAAGCCGGATTCGGTTTGGTCTTTTAATCAGGTCTCGTCATGGTCAAGGTCGATCTGTCTTGGATGAAGATCCACGATCGGGCGCTTCGCCGTATCTTTATCACCATCTCTTAAAGAATCGGTTGCTTGCTTGAGTAAATCTCTTAGCAAGGTGCGAACCTGGCGCTCTCGCTTGGCTAAAGCACTTCCGGCTTCTCCAAGCTTGTCTTCTAGTTCAGTAACTTTTTGATCTGCTTGCGCCTTGGCGACTTCTGCTTTGGGGCGAGATTGCTGATACCAAGTTTTGGCATCTTCTAGATGATCTTGGGCGCGATCGTAATAGGACTCACTGCGAGCCGCCAAGTTTGCTCTCAAAATAGCTGCTTGAGTTTGAAGTTGAGCATAGCGTTTTTTTAGCAAAGCCACTTCCTCACTGTTGCGAATGGTTTCGATCGTTTGCTCAATCTGGTCTCTGACCTCTGCCGACATGTGTTGACTGGCTTCTTTCAGCCCTTCTAGACCTTCTTCAACATCCTTGTCGAGTTGGTCTTCTTCTTCATCGAGTTGAGCCTGAAGTCGCTTGACCTCTGCCTCAGTTTCACTAATTTTGGCTTGCCGTGCTCGACTGATGCCATCGATCACGCCTTCAACCGAAGCTCTCACATCATCTCTGAGATGTTCGCCACTTTCTTGAACTCCCGAAATTGCTGACGTAAACGCATCTTTGACCAGCGATCGCAGCTCACTCGAACCCGTTTTCAGTTCTGATGCAACTTGAGAAACCGCTGCCTGCACAATTTCACGAATGCGATCAGTGCGAAGCTGTCCGACTTCTTTTGCTTGCTTTAAGTCTGTTGAAATCTTTTCTTTAACAGGGTTGGACATGATTAACTCCAATAAAATTTATAGGTGTGTCTAGTTTGGATGCTCGCTAACCTAGGCTTCAGCTATAGTTCTTAACTTTATTCTGCTAGAAATAGCTGTAATCTACCTCTCTCTTTGGGTTAAAGAAAGAGACCAATAAAAATCGGTTCCCAATTGGCGTTGGGAACCGACTAAGTTAAGTAGCGTTGAGATTAACGAAACACGTTGGAAGAAAACAGCACTATCTAAGTGATGAACTGCTTTAAGTTAGAACTGAAGACCAACACCAGCGCTGCCGCTCAATGAACCAGCACCACTGCCTTGATAGGCGTTAATGCCATATTTCAGATCACTATAGACGACAACCCCTTTTGCAACTTGAGACTCGATCCCAGCCGTCAATACAGCTGAATCTTTGTTACCGACTTGAGAAGAGCGATTGTTGTTTTGCACAAAGGAGTAACCAGGACCAAAATAAGCATTGGTTTTGCTGTTAATTGGCAGATCGTAGGTCAAGCTGGGAATCACAGCGCTATTGTCTCCTGTGAACACTACAGCACCTCTGACAGAGACAGGTGCGCCGGGGACTGCAAAACGACCTTGAACATTACCACCTAGCACAGCGGCATCGTTATTGCGTCCACCATTTGTGAAACCGCCTGTAACACCTGCACCGACATAGCTCCCGTCAAAGCGGACGGGTTCGGCAGATGCAGATCCTGCACTCAGGAAGGTAGGAGCCAGAACAAGTGCAGAAAGCGCAGAAAGGGTTGAGAGAGCTTTAAGAGAGAGTTTCATTTTCGGTTCTCTGAGTACTTGAGTTTTGATGATTATCTTACGTTTAATGTCGTAAGAAGGAGCTGATTTGTTCCAAAGAATTCTACTGATTTCTAATAAGCTGATGGCTTGTTAACGAGTCTTAAAAGCTCTAACTTTGTGAACAGAAATCTCCGAATTCTCTATTGAGGAACCTAGGATTATTGTCACCGTGGGTGAAGCAATGCCTCTATGTTTTTAGTTGTAATCTATGAAATTGTAATGGTGAATTAAGGGTGGTCTGTTTACGAAGTGTCATACAAAATGGAATAGGCTAATAGTCTTTGCTCAACCATAAAAGCTTCATTTCCTATTAGTAGAAAATGCTGATAAAACGCCATCAATCCGTGCTTTCTAGCAATAAAGATTGATATTCTTTCGTTGATACAAGTTCGATAAATCTTGGCACTGCGGTGCTGGTCTGCCCCGGATATACTTCACGGGTGAGGCAGAATTGTAACAAGTCACGTTTATCGAATTGACGCTCCCGCAGGCTCAGCGGGACTTTGATACTTCTTCAGCAGATCGGGTGTTGATTCCTGAAAGGTCTAGAGCGGGTCTTTTCAGGAAACCATCGTGCTCACCTTCTATAAGATGATTTTGCGCGGTGTTTTGTTTCTCAATTTCGCTCAAATTGCTTTATCTAAGCGTGCAGACGCAATAGCGATCGCGCCCTTCTGCCTTTGCTTGATAGAGTGCTTTATCTGCTGCTGTAATCAACTTTTCAGGGCTATCCTCTAAACTCGGTATCGTCGTCACAACCCCTAAACTAACGGTCACGATCGACATCACCTTGGAATGGACGTGAGTAGCTTTTAACCCCTTAATGCCCACCTGAATATCATGAGCTACCTGGATTGCTCCCCCTTGCTCTGTGTTGGGCAAAATGACTGCAAATTCTTCGCCACCATAGCGGGCAGGGAGGTCGATCGCCCGTTTTGCTGCGGTTTGAATAATGTGAGCTATCTGCCGCAAGCAATCATCGCCTGCTTGATGCCCGTAAGTATCGTTATAAGCCTTAAAGCAGTCAATGTCACACAAAATTAGTGAGAGCGGCAATTGCTCGCGCATCATACGCTGCCATTCATTTTCTAAATATTCATCAAAGCGGCGACGATTTGCGATTTGTGTTAAGCCATCCACCGTAGCTAGGCGCTGAAGCTCAAAGTTGGCTCTTTCAAGCTGCTGATAAAGTCTAGCTTGTTGAATCAATCGGCGAACTCGCTGCCTCAACACCGCCCAGTGAATCGGCTTTGTAATATAGTCAGCCGCTCCAGATGCAAACGCTTGATCGACAGAGTCTTGGTCGTCGAGTCCTGTGATGATCAAGACCGGAGTTGGGGTGGTGCTTTGCAGTAGTTGGATACGCTTACAGCAAGCAAACCCATCCATCAGGGGCATGATCGCATCAAGCAACACGATATCGGGTCGCAACCGAGAAAAAATTGCTACACAACTCTCGCCATCAATGGCTTCTACCACCTGATAGCCTTCTTGCTCCATCGCTTGACGCAGACCCATTCGAGTAGTTTTGTCGTCGTCTGCGATCAAGATCAGAGGCGGAGTATGGAGGGGGATTATCTCTGACATTGCTGGAGTTCCGTTTGAAGCGAGGCTTTGACGCGATCGTATTCCGCCTCCAATTGGCGCACTTTTGAGGCAATATTGTCTAGATTTCCCATTCGAGCTATCTTCTCTAACTCTTGACAGCACTCAGATAGATAGAGTGCGCCTAACATAGCACTGGTTGACTTGAGGGTATGAGTAGACTGCTGAAGTGCCAGCAGGTCGCCCATCTGAGCAGACGTTTGAATGATTTTAATGAGTTCTAGGGCATTGGTTAAATAGCTACGAATGACTTCTATAGTTAACGTGCCATTATCCCCTGATAATCCCCGAATGTCTCGCAGTGTGTGTGCACTGATGGCGGTTTGATTGACATCCTCTACGACCAACCCTTCGGGTATGGACGCAGATTCCTTCCTGTTTCCTCGGCTCTTAACTAGATGCTCTTCTTGAAAAGTTTCTTACGGAGGGAAACCCTCCGACAGACCTTTCCGCAACCCATGCCTCACATCCCCGCC
>JBBRPT010000095.1:0-20467 GCA_038227635.1 Leptolyngbyales cyanobacterium
AGTCAAATCGCTGGTATATCCCTTATATACGGACATGGTTTCAATTAGATAGGGTTGCTAATCAGGATGAGGATTAATCTGGCAAATTCTGCATTAACCCTGCTATTTCTCGTAATACTTATTTACAAACATACTCTAAGCTCTCTTTCCACATGTCTAGAACCTTATCGGTTCCAATGCCATCGGTGGAGTTGCCGTCATAGTTTGCTAATTCGTTAGTGAGAGTCTCTCCAAAGTGAAACGGGGTTATTGTTCCGGCACGGCAGGACTATTCCCATTCGGCTTCGCTAAGTAAGCGATAGTGACGTTTGGTGTGAATAGACAGGCAACCTTCCCAACGCTCTGCAAATTCCTAGTCCATAGTCCTGCGTCATGTAAATTGCTCGCTGTGTTGTGAACGACACGCCCTAGTATCGGAAAAAAGATAGCTTCAGCGTTGAACGTGTTCTAAGAGGAATTTTGATGCAGAAGCTGCTTAAAAGAACAGTTATCGGGGTGATCGTTTTAGTCGTCAGTCTCGTGATCAATCAGTTGCTTAACCCAGAAGTAACGTTGGCGCAGATGTCTGGTGCTGCCAAACTGCCCGTCGGCAAAGCTCGGTTAACGCTGGTGATGGTGTTAGATGGACTTCGCCCCGATGCCATTAACCCAACCGATACCCCAAACCTCTATCGGCTCCGAGAAGAAGGCGTGAACTACGTCAATGGACACGCCGTTTTTCCGACCGTGACTCGCGTGAATGCTACGGCGATCGGGACGGGATTTTATCCCTCAGCTAACGGCATTGTCAGCAACTCGATGTATGTGCCTGAAGTGAACCCGACGCGATCGTTCAGCACAGGCGAATATAGCGATCTTCTGAAACTCAACGAAGCTTCTGGAGGGCAAATCGTTTTTACGAAAACCCTAGGTGAAACCCTTCAAGAAAACGGACTTAAGCTATCTGTGGTTAGCTCTGGCTCTACGGGAAGTGCCATGCTGCTCAATCCTCGTGCTGTCACAAACGGCGTGGGCGGCAGTGTAATCAATGGATACTTTGATCCGGGCAAAGTGGTTGCGTTTCCTCAAGATGTGAGCGATGCGGTTTTAGCTCGGTTTGGAGCAGCTCCACCTGACAAGGACACCAACAAAGACGGTCAATATAATGAAGCGGTGGACTGGACACAAGACGTACTGCGAGAGTATGTCCTCCCAGAGTTGCAGCCGGATGTGATTCTCAACTGGCTAACCGAGCCAGACAACATTCAGCACGCAACTGGGGCAAGCTCGCCCGCATCAGTTAACACAATTCGCAATGACGATCGCAATGTGGGTCTGGTGATTGACAAGCTTAAGCAGTTGGGTTTAGAAGACAAGACCGACCTCTTTGTGGTTTCAGATCACGGCTTTGGGCTGGAAAACTTCACGGTCAATACCGCAAAAGAACTGATCGATGCGGGGTTGAAATCCGACCCTAATTCTGACGATGTGGTGATAGCAAGCAGCAGTCAGGCTGTATTGCTGCACGTCAAGAACCGTGACCCTGAGCGAATTCAGCAGATTGTCAAGTTCTTGCAGCAGCAGGATTGGTTTGGAGTCGCTTTTACGGCTGCCGATCGTCTCGGTAGCGCTTCAAAATTAGTTTCTCGGAAGTCTGTGAATCCCCAAGGTTGGGTAGAAGGGACGTTCTCACTCGACCTGATTCATCAAGCTAACCCAGAACGCGGTGCAGACATCATTCTGACCTTTCCCTGGACATCGCAGAAAAATGCGTTTGGGGTTCGCGGAACGGACTCGATCGAGCGAAGCACTGGAGTCACGGGTTCCCGCGAGGGCAACTTGAGCGGTCATGGCAGCATGAGTCCCTGGAATGTTCGCAATACGTTCTTTGCATGGGGCGTTGATTTCAAACGGGGCGTGAAGGTCGAAGCACCTGCTAGCAACATTGATCTTGCCTCAACCATTTTGGCGCTTAGAGGTGTGGATTCTTCTCAGTTAGACGGTCGAGTTCTGGTTGAGAGCTTCCAGAAGGCTCCAAAAAAGGTCAAGGCGAAGACTCGCTATTTCACCACAGTCGGACCCAACGGCTACAAGGCGATTATTCAGGTTTCTACTCTGGGTAAGCAGCGCTACATTGATCTCAGCCAGCGAATAAGCTAGTTCACACGTTGACAGCCGATCGGGGAGGTGCGATCGATCGTGCCTCCTTTAAGGATGTGGATTAGATAAGATTCGGGAACTGGGTAAGGGTAATAAGCTAGCAATAATGTGAACTTCCCCTCCAAGTTGATGGGACAGTCCTCATCTGAGATTGAGCAACCAATGCGAGTCTATCGACTGAATGATGCAAGTCAAACACTAAATTAGGACGACTCAACGTACTGCATGACTTTGAGCCTTCTTGACTCAGTGTGAAACGTTCATATCGAACATCTGATAGTGATTCCGATAGCCCCATTTTTGATAGGTCATCTTGCGTTCATCGACGGTATTAGCTTCTTCAAACCCGCGCACAAACGATCAGCAATGGGCGGCGAATCGGAGCCGACTAGACAGAATTTGACATAGGGTTGACCTCTCACGAGATAGATCAAGGTAAACAATACCTAGGCAGTTCGGCGCTATTGGCTAAAAAGAGGATGCAGTTATTACGGAACTGTTCTATCGTCCTCGCTATGATTTGATCGTGAGCACTAAACTTTACAGGTCTTAGAAACCTAGTTGCTTTCTATACCGGATACATTCGATCGAGTCGAATCAGGGTTTGTAGCAGCATATTGACCCCTTGAGCGCATTCTTCGGGCGACGTGTATTCGTCTTCAGCGTGGCTGATTCCGGCTTGGCTGGGGACAAAAATCATACCCATGTCGGTGATTAGCCCCATTTCTTGAGCGTCGTGACTGGCACGGCTGGGCAAGTGGCAATAGCTAAAGCCCATCTTTTCGCAGGTTTGCTCGATCGCTGCCTGAATTTGAGGAGTCGCTAAAACAGCTTCGGTTTGCAAAATCGGTGTGATGGTGATTTCGGTTTGGTTTGATTTAGCGATCGCTTGTAGCTGCTGCTGAAGTTGCTCAGATAATAGGATCAAATGCTCTTGATCAACGTCGCGCATATCGATCGTTAACTCAACCTGTCCCGGTACGATGTTAGCAGCGTTGGGAAACACATTTAATGCTCCGACTGTAGCAACAGGGGAACCCGAAGAACATTTAGCGAGATTGTTGACGGCTAAAACAATCTGAGAAGCCGTCACGAGAGCGTCTTGTCTCATGTTCATGGGCGTGGTGCCTGCGTGGTTCGATCGACCCATTACAGTCACAATATAGCGATGTTGTCCAACAATTCCTTCAACGACTCCAATTTGTTTACCGTAGTGTTCTAAAACACCGCCTTGCTCGACGTGTAACTCAACAAACGCAGCGATATCAGCAGCACTGCGGTTAGCCGTGGCGAGTTTTGCCCAATCCCCGCCGACTCGCTGAAGACATAACTCGATCGAGGTGCCATCATCGCGTCGATAGTACTCAGGTTCTTCAAAAGCGGTACCTGAGATGGCTTTTGCACCAATCATGCCGCCCTCTTCATCCGTGAAGACAACTACCTCGATCGGATGGTCAAGTTGAATCGAATGTTCGCGCAGCACTCTAATGACTTCAATTCCTGCCAAAACTCCCAGCGCTCCATCATAGCGTCCGCCTGTAGGAACGGTGTCAATGTGAGAGCCAGTCATCAAAGCTGGCGCGCCTTGTTTTTTCCCTGAATAGGTACCGATGATGTTTCCGGCAGCATCGATTCGCACAGTCATTCCGGCTTCCCGCATCCATCGCTGCACAAGCTGACGTGCCTGAATCACCTCTGGGCTGTAAGCAATTCGACATACGCCGCCATTGGCAAGCTTTCCGATCGCGGCAAGTTCAGCAATGCTTTGGCTGAGCCGATCTTGATTGATCGATGGTGCATTAATCACAGTCATGACTATTCACTTTGACGACGAGAAAAAACTGAATTCCTGTTAATACTATCCCAATTAGTAGGAAAGAACGTTCAGTAGTTAAAGTTTTCGACGTATCAAGTGATAGAGAGATGACATTTTTAGCCATGCTAAGAACATCTAAGTAAAAATGCCAAACACAATCAAACTAAAAATCTTTAAACAAAAGATTAGAGCTAACTAGCTATTAGAGGGACAAAAAACTTAATATCACATATCGCTGAGTGTAGAAAGATTGACCACGATCGGGGAAACCTGTGGGAAGAGTTTCCGATGTCCGAAAGCGATGCCCATTCCCAGACGTTTTTTTCTCCAGGCTGGAGCCACTGCCCTGCTTGCTTCACTGGCTCACGGTTGTGTACAGCCGTCTCAGAACCGTCCATCGTCATCTCTTAGTGTTAGCGATGATCTGCTGACCCAGATTAAAAAAAGAGGTTACTTACTTGTTGCAACCGAAGATGATTACCCGCCCTTCGAGTTTTTGGTCAATGGGAAGCCCACGGGCTTTGATCATGAACTGTTAGACCGTCTTAGAAAGGTCGTTCCCTTCGAGATTCGGCAAGAGATTTTGCCGTGGCAGGGAATTCTTCCGGGAGTCGCAGAAGGAAAGTATGATTTGGCGCTGACGGCAGTTGGCATCACCGATGAGCGGGCTAAACTGCTCGACTTTACAATGCCAATCGCTGAATCGACGATCGCCTACATCAAACGTAAAGACGATTCCTCGATCAAGACGCTACGCGACTTGTCAGGCAAAATTTTGGGCACCCAACAGGGCGGTGTTTCTTTTGCTGCCGTGCCCGATCTCGCAGCCCAACTCAAACAGCAAGGCGGCACGATCTCACAAGTCAAACAATATCGGGGCTTTGCAGAAGCGTATCAAGATTTACTCAATGGACGACTAGATGCGGTGCTGCACAACATCGTCTCGCTTTCAGTATTGGTGAATGAGAAGCCTGCAATCTTTGAGCTAGGTGAGCGTGTGAGCCGCAAATCTTACGCAGGGTGGGCGGTCAAAAAAGGCAATCAAGCCTTACTCGATCTGCTAAACCGCTTTCTTAGCAGCCTGCATGAACAGGGTGAGTTGAAACCCCTCCAAGAAAAATGGCTAAAGATTAGCTTTGAAAACTTACCCACTCAACCTCTCCTACCAGGAGATCGCCCCATTCAGTAGCCGTTCATCTCTTAGTGAAATCGTTTATGCAATGGTTCAAGAAAGTTTCTAGATCACAACGCAACCTTCTGACGCGGCTCCTGATCGGCGGGACTACGCTGGTAGTAAGTTTGGGAGCCTATTCTAGCTACCAGGTCGTCCGCAACGTGATGTTAGAGAGCTTAAAGAAAAATGCCTTCTTGGAAGTGCAACAAGGCGGCGATGACATTGATCGCTGGCTGGCACATCTGAAGGTGCACATCGAGACGCTAGCGAATACCGCCACCGTAAAATCAATGAACTGGTCAAGCACCGAACCTTACTTAAAGGCAGAGATTCTGCGGTTTAGTGATGTGTACACACTAGCGATCGGTAAGTCTGATGGATGGCGTAACGTTATAGGAGACAGTCCCGTCAATATCAAGGATCGGCAGTACTTTCAAAAGGCAATGGCGGGACAAACGAATGTGAGCGATCCTCTAATCAGTCGGGCTAGCAATATTCCAAGCATTGCCGTTGCTGCTCCGGTCTGGCAGACGTTTGACACAACCAGTTCTCCAAGTGGAGAAATTCACAGCTTAGTTCGGCTCGATCGCATCGCGCAAGTCGTGAGTAGCCTCAAGTATGGTGATAACAGCTATGCGTTTGCCATTAATTCAACAGGTGAAGCCATTTCGTATCCCAATTCGCTGTTGTCTGCTCCCGGAAAACCTGCTCTCAACTTGATGCAGTCTAGCGATCGCAACCTGACCGCTATTGCTCAGCGAATGATGGCGCAGCAGAAGGGAATTGAATTGTTGCCCCTAGATGGCACTCGGAAGTATGTGGCTTACCTCCCGCTTAAAGAAGCAAACTGGTCAGTCGCACTAGTGATTCCTCGCGAAAATCTTGAGTCACAACTACAAGCTCTAGATATCATTGCCGTCGCGATCTCTGGGCTTGCGGGAGCTATGATCGTCGTCCTCTGGCAGGTGCAAGCGATTGAACAAGAACAGCTTAAAAAATCGAATGAGCTTTTAGAACAGCGAGTCTTAGAGCGCACTGGCAAACTGTCTACCACCCTAGAACAACTTCAACAATCACAGCTTCGACTCGTTCAAAGTGAAAAGATGTCTGCACTGGGCAACTTAGTAGCTGGGGTTGCTCATGAAATCAACAATCCGGTGAATTTCATTTTCGGCAACATTATGCACGTCAAAGAATACACCCAGGATCTGCTCAACCTCCTTCGGCTGTACCAGAAACATTCACTAATTTCACACCCTGAGATCATGGAACAATCAGACGAGATCGACATTGAGTTTCTCGCAGAGGATTTGCCCAAGGTGCTTGCTTCAATGCGGATAGGTGCCGATCGCATTCGTGAAATTGTTTTGTCACTCCGAAATTTTTCGCGCCTCGATCAAGCTGATAGTAAGCCTGTCAATATTCACGAAGGCATTGACAGCACACTATTGATTTTGCAACACCGCTTCAAAGTGGCTGCTCACACAGAGGTACAAATCATTAAACAATATAGCGACCTGCCCTTAGTGGAGTGCTATCCAGGACAACTCAATCAAGTATTGATGAATATTTTGAGTAATGCGCTAGATGCTTTAGAAGAACAAGAAACCCCATCGCCGACCATTCAAATCACCACACAGCAAACGAGCGCTAATCGAGTCAATATCAGCATTGGTGACAACGGAGCAGGCATGTCGCCAGAGGTGAGGCAGCGTATCTTTGACCCGTTTTTTACTACTAAAACTGTGGGTAAAGGCACAGGGATGGGAATGTCAATTAGTTATCAGATTATTGTTGAGAAGCATCATGGGCAAATTTGGTGCAAATCGACGATCGGACAAGGAACAACCTTTGAGATTGAAATTCCGATTATGCGAGAGAATGAAAAGCTGGAAACGATGAAGGCTATTAGCTCTCTTTAGGGGTGTAATGACAGTGAACCAGTTGCACAATTTCAACAGAGAGAAATCAGATCCCACACAATCCGATCAAGAGCGTCGTAGTTCTGCCTGATTATCTTACAGGGACGAGCTTATGACTTTCTTTAATGAGTTTGACGGGTGTGATCGCTGGAAAATGCTTATCGACTAAATCAGGAATTTCTTTTGCATCAAGTTTGCAGTAGCGAGCCTTTCCAGGCATGACTAAATTGGGTCCTTTGCTACAGTTTTTCATGCAGCCTGTGCCTTTAATAGCGACCTGATCGTCAAGCCCGCGATCGCTGAGTGCTGTTTCTAATGCTTGACAAATTGCTTGACCGCCGCGCTTCATGCAGCCCGACTTCTGACAAACGAGAATCGTGCCTTGCGATTTTTTGACCGCAGGCGTTGGTTCAGCAGCTCCGACTGCATCCGTTGAAACAATAAGCTCGATGAGGTCAGCTTTGAGCTTGATGATTTGTGTGGTTCGATCGAGCTTCTTTCTGCCAGACACGCGCACCCAATCACCCGGAACCAAGTCGCGACCCAAGCTAGCCCGCGCTTCCTTCGTGAGCTTAATAGAGCATTCGCCATCGGCGGTCGCAAGCTGCAGGCGCTTAGTTCTGTAGCCATCTTCGAGCTGATGTCTCAGAAAGCGCCCTTCTAAGCTGAATCTGGTCACTTGGCTCGTCTTGGATTTTGCCATTATTAAACTCCGATGTCACAAATGATTAGGAAAACTAAGCTTTGACTAGGCTGATGGTCTTCGCTTGTTGAAAATAATATTCAACAACGCTTATCTCTTAACATTACAACAAACTTTGTTATTTGCAAACTGTTCTCATTAAGGATTTGAGAATCGAGGTTGACGATCGCTTGTATTAAGCAGCGTCTAGGGCGTGTCATGCGATAGTGTGATGGCAGCAATTTTGAAGGCATTATGTCTGCAACTACTCCGATCGTTCTTGCCCTAGACTTTGATGGCGTTATTTGTGATGGACTGAGAGAATATTTCCAAACGGCATGGCGAGCCTATTGTCAGATTTGGCAACCGGATGATTTGGCTCCGAGCGAAGAATTGGCTTCTCAGTTTTATCGATTGCGCCCTGTAGTTGAGACGGGTTGGGAGATGCCGATTCTGATCCGATCGCTTGTGTTAGGCACCTCAGAAAGCGAAATTTTGCAGGACTGGGCAACGATCTCAACTCAAATCATCACAGACGACGCGTTGAATGCAGCAAGTGTAAGCGCGATCGTCGATGAGATTCGAGACCAGTGGATCGATACAGATCTAAAGGGCTGGTTAGCTGAGCATCGCTTCTACCCAGGTGTAGTCGAACGGCTGCGTGAGGTATTAGCGAGTTCGATTCAATGCGTCATCATCAGCACTAAAGAAGGACGCTTTATCAAACAAATTTTGCAACAGCAGGGTGTAACGTTATCTGATCAACAGGTCTATGGCAAAGAAGTGAAACGTCCGAAATATCAAATTCTCAAAGAGCTAACGCTTGAGTATGGTGAGACGACCTCGATTTGGTTTATTGAGGATCGGTTAAAGACGCTGGAGACAGTCAAAAAACAGACGGAATTGGAAAATGTGACGTTGTTTTTAGCAAGTTGGGGATACAACACGATCGCCGATCGCCAATCAGTTTTGGAGGACGATCGAATCTATCTTTTATCACTCGAGCAGTTCACTCAAGATTTCGAGGTTTGGTCTGTTAGGAGTTAGGCAGAAGCTGACCACTTGGCGGCGGTCTAGATTACAGTCGCCTAACCCTTGACGGCAGCTAAAAATGGAAGATTCTTGGCGTTGCTGAATGCAGATATAAATTGCCCTCCTCACAAAGTCTATCATGTACACACAAGTCCTTATAGCTTCGTTTGAGTCGGCTTATGCCCTCTAAATCCCCTACGTCACTTGCTTTAAGTCGGGGAACCCGCCCAACGCAGTGACTCATCAAAAATGGGGGACTTTGAACCAGATCAATGGCTTGACCCTTAAACCCTCGTTTTGTCTCAAAGTCTCCCAGAATGGAGGATTTAGGGAGCGAAAATCTCGGCGGTGACGGGATCAGAAGACTTGTGTGTACACGGTAGCCTCACAAAGTGGGGCAAAGCCCTCGCCAGCCCCTCTCCCGCAGGAGAGGAGCGCTAGAAATCTTGTTCCCTCTCCTGCGGGAGAGGGCTAGGGTGAGGGCAAAATCTGTGTTTCATAGCAAGATCCATCGTTGCTCGCATTATTCGGTCTTGTCGCAGCACTCGATCCCTACCCAGCATTGTTCGCTCTTTGCTCACTCGGTCTACTGTTCTGCCTTATTTCACAACACGTTTAATAAAACGAGCTGATTGGGCTACAAAAAACAATTAGCTAATTGTGATGATTCTGCACGTTGCCAATACTCTTTCCAGCAAAGCGATCGTTGCTTTAGCCTTCTCAGCCTCTCTAATCTGGCGAAACTCGTCTAGAGAAGGAAAACTACCTCGATCGGTAGAGTTCATAAATCTTTACTAAGTTTAATGTGGTGCTTAAGTAAATTACAGCGCAAACGAGCCTTATATAGAGTTTAGTCATTCCATCTCCTATAAAAAACAAGCCTCTTAACCTGTCAAAATCTATGCAAAGTCAAGAATTTCGTCCCGTTTCTAAAGAGATTGCAGGGCAAAAGCTCTCTTACCCTGCCAGTCAAGAAGATATGGTGCTTGCGCCTGATAGCGATCTCTCTAACTACCTGCCAGCCGGAAAGCTTCAGGGCAAGGTTGCGTTGGTGACCGGAGGTGATTCTGGAATTGGGCGTGCTGTCTCGATCGCCTTTGCAATGGAAGGAGCAGACGTTGCTATCTTTTATAACGAGAACGAGGCAGACGCAAAAACCACCTGCGACATGGTTGAGTCAAAAGGAAAACGCTGCTTGGCAATTAAGGGAGATGTTCGCAAGTCTGAAGACTGCCGCCATGCAGTAGACCGTGTTGTCAGCGAGTTAGGTGGGCTGAACGTTCTAGTCAATAATGCAGCGTATCAAATGGCTCAGAAGAAGTTTGAAGACCTGAGCGAAGAGCAGTTTCGCCGCACTCTCGAAACTAATATTTTCGGTTATTTCTACATGGCAAAAGCCGCGCTTCCTCACCTGAAAGAAGATGATGCTATCATCAACACTGGCAGCATTGTCGGGTTAGTAGGCAACGAAATGCTGATTGACTATTGTGCGAGTAAAGGCGCTATTCATGCGTTTACAAAAGCACTAGCGTTGAATTTGGGGACGCGTAAGATTCGTGTTAACGCAGTCGCACCTGGTCCAGTTTGGACTCCTAACATTCCGGCGACAATGCCGATCGAGGAGGTCGAGAACTTTGGTCACGAGGTGGCGATGGGTCGTCCGGGACAACCCGAAGAGCTTGCTCCAGCTTATGTCTTTCTAGCGTCACAAGACTCAAGTTTTGTGACTGGCAGCATTCTAGAAGTGACGGGCGGCAAACTGTCGAGTGGTTGATTTGACTGCTTGCAGATACAAGATTTTCACGTCCACAAAACAAAGGGCTTAGTTCTTCACCTTCAACACCAACAATGGAGCAAAGTCCTTATCCATCGGGAACGGTTCGTCAGCTACTTAAAACCTCATACGTTACACCTAAAACAAAGGACATTCTCGAAGCAAGGCTAGCAGAACAGCCCACCTTAGAGCCTGACTTTTTAGATGCAGCATCCTTTGCTATTTTGCAGGCAGTCGCTGATCGATTGATTCCCCAGTCCCACGAGATTGATTTAGCTGGGGCGCTCGATCGACGCTTAGCAAGCGGCACGGGAGATGGTTGGCGATACAATACTATGCCCCCTGACTCGATTGCCCATCAAACGGGGTTGCAGGGCATCGAAGAGAGTGCTCAGACAATGTTCAATCGTGGGTTTGTCTCACTCTCGGAGACAGAACAAGATACCTTACTGACTAGCATTCAGCAAGGCACAGCACCCGGAAAAATTTGGCAACAACTTCCAGCATCTCGATATTTTGAAGAGTTATTAACGGAACTGACGGAGACCTACTATAGCCATCCACTTGCACAAGAGGAAATTGGCTATGTCGGAATGGCGGATGCACAGGGCTGGAACGCGATCGGGCTAGACCAACTGGAACCTTGGGAACCCCAAGTTAAAGAAGCGATTCCATCGCAGGTGATGTGGGCAACAACGCCTTTAAAAGCGCCATTTGGATTGCAAGAAACTGTTGATTTGCAACGCTACGCATTAACCGATGTCGTTGATGCGGTTGTAATTGGCACAGGCGCGGGGGGCGCACCTCTGTTAGCACGATTAGCACAAGCAGGACTTCGGGTCATTGCCTTAGAAGCTGGACACTATTGGAATCCTGCTGAAGATTTTGCAACTGACGAACGATCGCAGTCCAAGCTGTTTTGGCGAGATGAGCGGCTTAGCGCTGGTGAAGACCCGATCGCCTTTGGCAACAACAATTCTGGAATTGGGGTGGGCGGCTCTACGCTGCACTACACGGCATATGTGCCCCGACCTCATCCAGATGACTTTCGTCTCCATCGGGATTTTGGAGTCGGTGTGGATTGGGCAATCCAATACGATGACCTGAAACCCTACTATGACAAGGTAGAAACGTTTCTCGGTGTTTCGGGCGCGTCTCCTTATCTGTGGGAACCCGATCGTCAGACCTATCCGTTGCCGCCGTTGCCGCTCAATGGTGCTGCACAACTGATGCAACGGGGATGCGACTCTTTAGGCATTCGGACTTCTCCTGCTGCCAATGCGGCAGTCTCGGCTCCTTACTTTCAACCGGGCGTAGGCTGGAGATCTGCTTGCACCAACCGTGGATTTTGTCAGGCAGGCTGCACGACGGGCGCAAAAGCCAGCATGGATGTCACCTTCATTCCCGTGGCGATCGAGCAGGGGGCTGAGGTGCGGTCTAACTGCTTTGTGACAGGATTTGAGCGAGATCCAGAGGGTCGAATCATTGCTGTGATTTATGTGCAAGCAGGAGAAGAGAAACGTCAGTCCTGCGACACCGTATTTTTGTGTGCGGGCGCGATCGAGACTCCCCGATTGCTTTTGCTCAATAACCTCGCCAATTCTAGTGGTCAAGTCGGACGCAACTTCATGGCGCATCCGGGGGTGCAGGTGTGGGGGCAGTTTGCTGAAGAGGTTAGACCTTACAAAGGTATTCCCGGCGGCTTGATTTCGGAAGATACACACCGTCCGAAGGATGCCAGTTTTGTAGGCGGATATCTGTTGCAGAGTATTGGCGTGATGCCCGTCACCTATGCCTCGCAAGTTGCACGAGGAGCAGGCTTGTGGGGCGATCGCTTGCGGTCTCACATGATTCAATACAACCACACGGCTGGAATTAATATCCTGGGAGACTGTCTTCCCTACGAGCATAACTATCTGGAATTGTCAGAAGAAAGAGACGATCGAGGATTACCGAAACCTCGTGTGCACTTCACTAATGGAGAAAACGAACAACAGATGATCGCTCACGCGGAGACTTTAATGCGTCAAATTTGGGAAGCCGCGGGTGCGAAGAATCTTTGGACATTTCAGCGCAGCGCACACACGATCGGGACGTGTCGCATGGGCACCGATCCGACTCAAGCTGTGGTTGATACAGACGGTAAAGCCTTCGATGTGCCAAACCTTTATATTATGGACAATTCAATCTTTCCGAGTGCGCTGAGTGTGAATCCCGCTCTCACGCTGATGGCACTCTCATTAAGGACTGCCGATCGCTTTCTCCAACGATGTAATCAGGAATTAACACCATGACAGCAGGATTTTTAGATTTGATTCAACAACGCTACGGAGATGGTTGCTACCCTGGTGATGGGCATGGCGGCGCATCAGGAGACACCGGGCAAGGACAACCCAGCACTCGCCCTGGTAACTTCATGTTTGCAACGGGAATTGAATGCTCATATCCAACCATCGATAACGGAAAAACTCGCCGAGATGAATTAGAAGAGTGTGGTCATTATCAACACTGGCAAAAAGATCTGCATTTAGTAAAAGATCTCGGCTTGAATGTTTTGCGATACGGGCTGCCCTATCATCGCATTCATCTTGATGCCGGACGCTACGACTGGAGTTTTGCCGACGAAGTCATGCACGAAATGCAGCGACTAGAGATCACGCCAATTCTTGACTTACTACACTTTGGCGTTCCCGATTGGTTGGGCAATTTTCAAAACCCCGAACTGCCGATTCACTTTGCAGACTATTGCGCAGCAGTTGCCGATCGCTATCCCTGGGTTCGTTACTACACCCCAGTGAACGAGATCTATGTGACCGCGCGAGCCAGTGCCAAAGATGGAGTCTGGAACGAGCAACTCAAGAGCGATCGAGCCTTTATAACGGCTATGAAGCACATTACCGCCGCCAGTATTCTCGGCACCCAAAGCCTTGCCCAGCGTCGCCCCGATCTCATCGTGGTGCAGAGCGAGAGCGCTGAATATGTGCATGAAGCTTGCTCGGCTCAATCTCAAGAAGTCAAGCTACTCAACAAGCTCCGCTTTCTGTCGCTAGATTTGCTCTACGCATTTCCGCCCGATGCCGATGTCTGCATGTATCTATTAGATAATGGCTTAACTCGTGCCGAATATGACTGGTTTATGGCAGGTGAGCCACCCGGATATCAGGTGATGGGCAACGATTACTATGGGCGCAATGAGCGCATTCTCTTGCCTGATGGCAGCATGTGTCAGGGTGAAGACGTAATGGGTTGGTATCAAATTACCAGAGAGTATTACGATCGCTATCGCAAACCTGTCATGCACACCGAGACAAATTTCTTGGATGCTGAAAAAGCGCCATGCTGGTTATGGAAACAGTGGGTCAACGTGCTACGAATGCGACGAGACGGCATTCCAGTATTAGGATTCACCTGGTATAGTCTGATTGACCAGATCGATTGGGATATTGAACTCGCTGAGAAAAAAGGCACGGTGAATCCCTGCGGTTTGTTTGATTTAGAACGAAATCCGCGTCCCGTTGCTCAGGCGTATCGCGACTTGCTGAAGGAATTTGGACAAATGACGATCGTGCCTCATGGCGAAATGTTTGAGGTTACGAGTCAGCCTGCTCGCCTCAAAATCGAGGTTTGATGGGCGGGTTCTACCCGCTAAAATTTCATTTCTTAACCCCAGATGTGAGGAGTACTAAATCACTTCGCGTTTGCATAATTCACAACCGCTTTTTTAAGCCAGAACTTATAAAAAGTGTTTTGTTCACTCGAAGTGTGAACACGGATGTAATAAGTATTCGCCGAATCTAGAAGACTCTCGATCGAATAGTCGTAGGGGTCGGTCTGGCTCAATGTATGAGTGTATTGGAAAGGTTGCAACAGGACACCGTCCGAGTCTAGTAGATCAACTTTTATTCCCTCTGCTGACAGATTGGAAGACAATAGTGAAAGACGTAGCTGAGTTGATACACCTCCCTGGAGAGTTAAGCGATAGACATCATCCGAATCCACGCCTCCAACTACGCCTTCAACTAGCCCAGACACAATGCCAGCAGACATAATATTTGGGCTTGTCTGAAAGAAAGCGATACCTTCATTGAGTCCGACCAACTCTCTGGCGGTCGAGGGTGTGGCACCAGCTAGGTCGATCGTGTTGATCAACCGAGACTCTTGAATCACAGCCCTCAGATTTAGGCTGAACTCGTAAGTCGTGATGTTTGCACCAGAATAGTGCATGTGGAGGACATAGGTTTGGGACGGGTCAAGGAGAGTTTCAATCTGTAACCTGCTGTCTAGTTGAGTAGCAGCCTGTAAGCGCCGTCCCTTCGCATCTAGCAGCTCAAATTCAATTCCTGGCACTTTTGTCGTCATACCAACGCCGAAATAAGTCGCCACTTCTACGTTGGTGAAGCGGTAATAGCTATCTGGATTGCCTCCTCCAATAGAATCTGCATAACCGAAAGATGCCCGCGGGTCATCTGTGAACTGAGAATAAGAGAAGGCATAATCTTGCAAGAGATGACCCATATCAAAAGCAGTACTTAGGGTGCTGCCAGCTAAACGGGGCGCTCTCGGTAAAGTGGCGTAAGCATGAGGATTGACTAACTTCCATCCAGCATCCGCTGACTTTCCAAAGACGTGACCCTCAACGAAGTTGGTTCCATTCATTTGCCATACGCCCGTCTCACCACTCAGATCGTTACGCCAGAGAATGTCAACTTTGCCATCTCCATCCACGTCACTTAGACCAATCACCTTCCAGTTTTGGTCAGTCACCGTTAATGAGTAGTTATAGTCTTGCAATCCTTTGGCATCAACCTTCCAAAAGGCAGTTTGCCCGGTTTGAGTATTGCGCCAGAAAATGTCTGAACTGCCATGACCGTTAAAATCGCCAATGCCTTCAATCTTCCAGTCCTCACTCACCCCATTATTTATATAAAGCGGTGTGATCGTGTCAAAAACTCCAAGCAGCCAAGCAGCCGTTTGACCTGTATTCTTATTTCGCCACAAAATGTCTGAGAGACCATTATGTTGAATATCCCCAATGCCTTCGATCTGCCAATCAAGACCCGGTCGAGCACTATACTTTCTTAAGAAACGACTGGGATCATGAACCGTGGTCACTGGATCTAGGGCGAAGCTGGTGTTCATAGACTCCATCCCGCGAATGTCAGAAAACCCGACATCCCCAGTTGTCGTGCTTCGCCAAAACATTCGGGTCTCAGCCCCCCAAGTGGTGCCAACTCCTTTCAATTGCCACTCGGTTGAAACAGATGGAAGGTAAACTGCTTGGGCAATCTTGGTTCCATCCATCTTCCAAAAGGCATTCTCCCCAGTTCGCATATTGCGCCACAGGAAGTCTACGCTGCCATCATGGTCAAAATCTTTCGTAGACACTACTTGCCAGTCATCGTTTGAGAGCGTGACACCCGTAGATAAAGTTGCTGCCACTCGATCTCCTTCCATCTGCCAGAGAACCACTTCTCCCGTTTTAGGATTCCGCCAGATTAGATTATTGACACTGTTAAAGTTCGCTTGAATATTTAAGCTGTAGTGGACGGGCTGAATGAGTTCCTCGTGGTGCCATGACTTTGCGATGATGTCGTCTCTAGCCACCAACAAGCTGTAATTTCCCGAATCGAGGGTTGTTGTAAGCACACCTGAATTACTTCTACCTCCACCATCCGCAAGGATAGACTGAGAATCGCTCTGGATTTGGCATTCGGCGTTTCCATCTAACCCGGTCAGCGAAATGGTCAAGCTACTCCGTTGAGTTAAAGAGAATCGATATTCCTCATATTTTATATCTGTGCTTAAAACACCTGAGAGACTCTGGGAACCAGGCGTTATGTTGAGTTGCGTTGCGCTCTGAGTAAGCATAGATTTTGAATGAGTAGGAACGGAGTTTAGTCGAAAGTGGAGGGTTCTCTCCCTGACGGGAGAGAAGTAAGCGTATCTTGTGAAGCCACGAAAATAGATTACGCAATGTATGTATCAAATTGCACTTATTATAGGACTGAACCACTTAGAAGCCTTCATTAAACCCTTCACTTCATGAAGATTTAACAGTATGTTTATCAACAGAGATCGAAAGCTCATGGCAAAAGATGTATTGGTTTTATCCGCCTAATGGCACTGTTTTGATGAATAATATTTTTCTTACACAGCAATCTTACAAAGCAAGGAAATGTCATAAGTGACGCGATGTGCAGCTAATTTACCCTCACCCCCAACCCCTCTCCTGCGGGAGAGGGGCGCTAGAAATCTTGTTCCCTTTCCCATAGGAGAGGGCTAGGGTGAGGGCAGTCTTTGCGGGTGTTTTAGGAAAGTCGCACATTGCATTACGTGTATTTCAAGGTAACTCTGAGCGTTTTTATTTTTTGAAGCTCATTGCTGAGGTATTGCTAGCGAACTAGTAGTACTGCGCTGCAGCGTCGCCACTTTTGCGTCCAATACAATACCCTCGAAATTATGGGATTTACTCTCGCGATCACGTCCGCTCTAGCGTTGTATTTGGCGTGGAATCTGGGCGCAAATGACGTTGCCAATTCGATGGGCACCTCTGTTGGCTCCAAGGCAGTCACACTCAGACAAGCGCTTGTTATCGCGGGAATTCTAGAGTTCGCTGGGGCGGTGGTGTTTGGGCGAGAAGTCTCTGCAAAGTTGGCAACGGGTATTGTGAATCCGGCGCTGTTTGCTCAATCGCCTCAGACCTTATTAATTGGCATGATGTCTGTCTTGATTGCGGCGGGAGTGTGGCTCAACATTGCGACGGTTTTTGGGTTTCCGGTGTCATCGTCTCATGCGACCGTCGGGGCGATCGCCGGATTTGCCTGTGTTGCCCTCAGTCCCAAAGCGGTGAATTGGTCTGAGATTGGCATTATCTCCCTAACGTGGGTGGTGACTCCTCTAATCAGTGGCACGATCGCGGCTATATTCTACAGTCAAATTAAACACTGGATTCTTGATCACCCTGACCCGATCGCTCAACTCCAAGAATGGATTCCCTGGCTAAGTTCGGCTCTACTGGGCATCTTTGGAGTGATTGTCTTACCCACATTGACTCAACCGCTTGAAGAACTCCTCTCTAATCGCTTTGGGTTAGATATTCCTGATTATGATTTGTCTCTGCTGATTGGCGGAAGTGGCGCGATCGGGTTAACGTTTTTGAGCTGGCGACACCTGAGAAAAATAGAACCTATCAAAAATCCTGAATCTGTAATCGCCCGGTTTCAAGTCATCAGCGCTTGCTTTGTGGCATTTGCTCACGGCTCTAATGACGTTGGAAATGCAGTGGCTCCTTTGGCAGCGATCGTTTACGTTCTCCAAACTAAGACGGTTCCTCTGCAAGATTTTCAAGTCCCTCTGTGGGTGTTAGTTTTGGGTGGAATCGGAATTGTGGCTGGCTTGGCGGTTTCGGGAAAGAATGTGATCGCTACGATCGGAGAAGGAATTATCGCTCTTCAGCCAAGTGGCGGCTTTTGTGCAGAACTGGCGACCGCAACCACAATCTTGGCTGCGTCTCGATGGGGATTGCCCGTCTCAACGTCTCACGCGCTCGTCGGTGGCGTAGTCGGAGTGGGACTCATTCAGGGATTTAAATCAATTCAGTTTAAGACGCTGCGCTCAATTGGGTTAACCTGGTTTGTAACAATCCCGATCGCGGCGGGTCTAAGTGCCACAGTATTTGCGATCACTCAATCTCTGATCACGCGATATTCAGTGCAAATTTTGTGATTTATAGGGAACAATAACGAACAGGAAATAAAGTTTTTGTGAACTGTAGCCTAGAGGACTGAGGTGCAAATGGGTGAGGATAGACGATCTACTTCGCAAGGCGATGGCTCTAACCCATTAGGGAGTCAGGCTGCCAAACCAAAAAACTTCGAGTTAGGTATGCAAGGTTTCAAGGGTCTGCAGCAAGAGACTTCAGAGGAGTTGTCTCACGAGGTGATTCGGCTGCAGACTGAGAAGATGCAGCTCATTCAAGACATCGCAAATCTGCAAGCTCGTCATCACACGCTACAGACCCATTTGACCTCATCCGAAGCACAGCCTATTCCATTAGAGTTTCCTGCCGCCCCTCTGCCCCTCAAAGCTAGTCCTCGTTCTCTCTCTCAACTCCAGATTGGGCTGGGGTTAGTGCTGCTGTCTACACTGGGGCTGTCGATTCATAATGTCGTGGTCAAAATGATTATCGGCAATCCAATCAGTCTATTTGGGCTGTTTCCCTTTGGTGGATTCATTCAGCCCAGCCTGGGCAACTCTTTGCTGATTTTATGGATGCGAATGCTGATTGTGGTGCCCTTGATGGTGACCATCGCCGGAGTTCTTTATCCCCCGGTTTGGAACGACATCAAGAAATTGGTGCTTGATCGCGATCGTCGGGCGCTGCTCAATGTGATTGGGAGTGGTGGCTTTCTCTTTTTGTCACAGGTGTTGATCTACATCGCGATCGGGCAAATTGGTCCGGGACCTGCTGTCACGATTTTGTTTATGTATCCCCTAGTGACGGTGCCGTTGGCATGGTGGCTTTTTGGCGATCGTCCGACTCGGCTGCGGCTGACGGTGATGATGACGATTTTAGTTGGCGTGCTCATGGCAGCGCTGCCCAATTTAGCCAAATCTGGCATGATGTCTTTGAGCGGAGTCATTGCCGCGAGTCTTGCCGGAATTGCCTTCGCGTTTTATCTGATTTTCATGCAGCTTGGCTTTCGCAAACTTCACCCCGTTCCGGTGAGTGTAGTGCAGTTTGTCACGATTCTGTTTTTGTCGAGCTTGAGTCTGGCGTTGCCGTTGCAGCTAGGGGTTGCTGTTCTACCCGAAAAGCGGTTGGGGTTCTTTGTGGGTGGAGTGATCTTGGGTGCGTTAACACTCGTCGGTTACTTGACAAATAACTTTGGGGTGCGGCAGTTAGGCGCGGCTCGATCGTCGATCGTGGCTTCTAGTGGTCCGGTGATCACAGCGGTGTTAGCGGCGATTATTATTCGCAGTCAGTTGCAGCCAGTTCAAGTCTTTGGCATTTTATTGGTCACGACCGGGGTGACTGCCCTCAGTTTTGAACGAATGCGCCTTGTGAACCCGGCAAAATAAGCTAGACCCTGTGAAATCTGTCTTTGAAGATCAGATCTGATAGACAACTTTGCCAAGGAAAGCCTTGGGTTGAACTGAGTAACGTTTTATTTTGCTGAGGATAGAGCCAGGTTCAACTAACCAGGTTGAAAATACAATGACCCAATGCCCTGATAAGGTAGGCTGCATTCCCAGGAGGTTTTATGGTCGCACTGAAGCTTTTCTCGGCACTTGGCTGTGGGCTGATGGCTGGAGTCTTCTTTGCCTTCTCTACTTTCGTGATCAATGCCCTTGCTCAGCAACCGCCAGCCCAAGGCATTGCCACCATGCAATCTATCAACATCACGGTGATCAATCCGCTGTTTATGCTAGCGTTTTTGGGAACCGCTGTAGCCTGCATCTTTCTGATTATCTCATTGACTTTAAAGTGGCATCAACCCGGTGCAGCCTATTTGTTGCTTGGTAGCCTGCTCTATCTTGTTGGCACAGTGCTAGTGACGATCGTATGCAATGTGCCGCTGAATGATGCGCTAGCGATCGTCAAACCAGATAGCGCTGAAGGTGCGAGCCTATGGGTCGGTTATCTTACCAACTGGACGTTTTGGAATCACGTTCGGACAGTAGCAGCACTGGCGGCGGCAGCCTCACTCACCCTCGCGATCGCTAACTGAGCAGTGCGATCCCAATCAGTGCTTCAAGAAGTCGTCGATCCCACCATCATTTATGGAACGTAACTACTCAGGTTGAAAGATAGTGGGCAGAGTAGGATTGCCCAAGAAAACTTGCTGAAGAGCATCAAGGACATTCAACCCTTGCTTCTTGAGGGTCGAGATATAGCCGCGAATGCGACCGAATTGCTGCGCCCCCG
>JBBRPT010000096.1:0-19930 GCA_038227635.1 Leptolyngbyales cyanobacterium
CTGCCGTGCCGCGATCTAGGGCGAGTAGAACTTGGGCGCGAGTCAGTTCTCGAACCGTTCGGATGCCTTGATTGCAGATTCGCTCCAACCACTGGCGCTCAGGCTTGGTTAGTGTAATTTCAACTCGCTTCATTCCTCTTTGTATGTTGCATTACTTTTGTCTCAGTATACTAGGTCGTTGTAGGACAAATCCTCTGATCCGAGTACAGCGAGTCCACCCTGACCCGTCCACGATTTGTCGAGGAGCAGTTTGGCAGCGATCGCGGCAATATCCCGCGTCGCGACAAAAGGAATCTTCACATCTGGAGGGCTTGGGAGGAAGAACATCCTCTGATGCTTGATCGGTTCAACCTGGTCGAGCATATTCTCCATGAATCCGGGACACCAGAGCGCACGGTAGTCTACGCCTGTTCGCTCGATTTCCTCGTCCTTCGCGAAAGATGCTGTGACCGGACCCGCATCCATTGGGAGTCCCCGCCCCAAGGCTGACACCCCCACGACTCGTTTCACGTGCTGGCTCTTAAGCGCACGGCACGCAGGTTGAGTGAACCGGAGGTAATATTCCGTATCGTTGTTCTCACGGAATGAAGGCGGGACAACCCAGAAGAGGCTTTCTGCACCTTCTAAAGCTTGGGACAAGATATTCTCGTCATCGGTAGAGCCTTGTACGACCTCGACCTGATCGTGAACCTCCGGAGCGAGCTTGGCTGGGTCACGGACAATAACCCGCACCGCCGCGTTGGCGGCAAGCAGATGTTTGACAACCTGCGATCCGATCTTCCCTGTTGGAGTTGTAACGACGATCATGATGTTCTCCTTTGTTAACCTTTTTCAATTTCCTAAACTTTTTCGGGTCACCATACCCGTTAACCCCATCGATCGCAGTCAATCCTTGTCCGCCATCAGCGACTCGCCCTCTTTGCTGGATTTCGGCAACGTGTGATCTAACGTGCGGCTCAAGTAGTCGCTTCGTGCCCCCGATCGCATGTGATCGAAACAGAACCACCCGCGCATGAAAGCCGTGCAGATCGGCATCGGACTACGGACGGCTCAGGTCGAGGTCATAGATGTTTCGCCCGACCTCAAGACATTCGCTAGTCTCCTTCCGTGTGCGGTTCTGCATACCTCTCTCGAAGGCTTCCACGGCAGCGGTGACCGTTGCGGCGGGATTGGCAGTCAAAGCATCGGACAGTTCCAGGGCATCAAGGAGCGCCAGATTCACACCTTTGCCAGTGAAGGGCGGCATCGCGTGCGAGGAATCGCCGATCATAGTGAGACCGGGCTGCGTCGCCCATCGGTAGTCTGGCGGCATGACAGAGAGAGGCCAACGCTGGAATTTGTCTTCGACCTGCGTTAGCATCGCCATCACGTTGGGCGACCAATCGTGGTAATCGGCGGCAACAGCTTCGAGAACAGACTGACTGTCATCGAGCGCGAAGCCTTGCGCTTTAGGCCAGTCCTCGGCAACCTTCATCGTGTAGTAGAGCAAGATGACATCGTGGGAGCAGCGTTGCACGAAAATGGTCTTCCCGCCGCCAGCGAACATCACCGAGCCTTCGCCGACCACCGCCGCGATCTCGGAGCCGTGCCACAGATCTTGGCGGATGTTCACGGCCAGCATGGTTATGCCGATGTAGCGGGGGCGAACCGATGTCAGGCGGTGTCTGACCCGCGACCCGACACCATCCGCGCCGACAACCAGGTCAGCGATAACAGACTCTTGTTCCGTGAACTCCAGTCGCCACCGCCCGTCCGCCTCCGGGTAGACATCTTTGACGCGGTGACCCCAGGCGACAGTGCCCGGGGCAAGCGAGTCGAGCAGCAACTGGCGCAGGTCGCCCCGATCGATCTCCGGTCCGGCATCTTCGTGGGTCTCGGCTCCTCCAAAGGGGTGGACGTTGCCTTGCGAATCTAGCATCTTGAAAACCCTGGCTTCGCTTCGAGAGACTTGCCGAAATGCCTCGCTCAGTCCAGCTTTGTCCACCGCTCGTTGTCCGGAGTCCTGACGCAGATCCAGGCTGCCGCCCTGCGATCGCGCGGTCGAAGAAGCGTCGCGCTCGAAAACCTTGACAGAAAACCCTTGCGTCTGCAATAGCCGTGCCAGCGTCGCACCAGCCGGACCAGCTCCGATGATCGCGATCATGCCATCGGTCTGAAGCTCTTTACAACTCATCATGAGAAATCCTCTCTTTATATGGGGTCGCTAACTTGTGTGTGAGGTTTTTCTAGGTCTAGAGCGAGAATCACCTCGCTCTTTTTGTTAACGTTGATAATACTAAACTGTTTTCAACGATAACACAATAGCGGCGATAACAATCGGGTGTTATTATCGATATCATGACAAGCCAACCTATTGACACGCGGGAGCGCATTATGCGGGCGGCTGCCGACCTGCTGACTCGCGGGGGACGGCAGGCGTTGTCCACGCGGGCAGTGAGTGCCGCCGCCGGAGTACAGGCACCTACTATCTACCGACAATTTGGCGATATGCAGGGGCTGCTTGATGCGGTCGCCCGCGAAACCTTGGCGGGGTACGTGCGCCAGATGGCTACCCAAGAGCACGCCGACGATCCGATCGAGGATCTGCGGAGAGGGTGGGATCTGCATGTGTCCTTTGGGCTTGCCAACCCGTCTGCATACGTCCTCATCTACGGCGACCCGACCGTCATGGCCGACGCACCAGCGGCGCGCGACGACTTAGCGATTCTGCATGGGCTGGTGTCTCGCGTCGCCGAGGCAGGGAGGCTCCAGGTGAGCATCTCTCACGCTGTGCGTTTGCTTGCTGCCGCAGGAATCGGGGTGACGCTCTCACTCATCGCTATCCCGATCGAGGAGCGAGACCCGCAGCTATCCGCCGCCATGCGCGACGCGGTGTTCGCCGCAATCACTATCGCTCCCACTTCTGACAGTGCGCCTGATAGTGTATCTGTTCCGGGGCGAGTGTCAGCACGCGCTGTGGCGTTGCGCGCTGTGCTCGACGAGGCGACTGGCGTTCTCTCTTTAGCCGAGCGACACCTTCTTGACGAGTGGCTCGATCGGCTGGCTAGCGCGGACACCCGACGCGTGCTTGACGACCAGTCAGCCAGATCCAAGGCAATTTGACCCAGACTGGAGACGAATAAAACTCCCCCCGCTGTTCTAATTGGAAGCCGCCCGATAGCACGCCTAGCCACACCTCTACCCACGGCATTTGGAGCGATTGACTCAGTTGAGCGATCGAGACTAGGCAATCCGGAGCCGCTTGTAAGCACTGGACGATCGCCGCTGTCCAACAGATCATATTTTCTGAGTGGGCAATCGCCAAAATCATTTGTTTTCGTGTTTCTTGATCGCCTGCCGCTAGCTGATCCACCATTGCCAGCACGGCTGCTTTGTCTACCGGAGCCGCGATCGATCCTTCTGGTTTACCCGTCGCTTTCGTCCGTTGTTGGCGCGATCGTGCTGGCTCCAGCAAATCACTCAAATCGACTGCCATCGTCTGACGCACCACATCCGCGAAGAATCCTGGATCAACGATCAGGTCACGATACGTTTCCTCCCATCTCCACTTAGCCCTTCCTATCTCCAGACTCGCCAAAAACTACGTTGTCAAATACACCATCGTTGTCACAGTCATAATGGTTGGGGTTTCTTGCGCGGATTCAAACTTCCATCCTACTTTTGCTAGATAATCACTGAGCAGCTTCAATAGACCCAACCCGGAGCTAGTGAGATTGTCATCTTCGGCATTTTTTTCTAGCTGACGAACGAGTAATTCGCTGGGGTCAGCCGCCGTAATTTCCCGAATGAACGCCTGAAAGTTTTTGACTGCTTCCGCAGAAAGGCTGTTCTTAGACAGGAAAACAAGGCTGTCGGTATGCAGTTGCAGCGTGATGCTGATCGGATATTCAGTGGTGCAATCATCAAATTTCATTCATTTTCTAACAGCTCATTTGCAATAAAGCTAACCGCACTTTTCACCTCAACTTTGGTGTTGACTTTTGAAACAGTATCTTGAGCTCGTGGAAAAAATGCTGCAAAACAATCCGCCATGAAATCAGCAGACAGACCATTGTTATGCCATCGTTGTTGCAAAGGGGCTGAACTAGATGACAAAACGATCGTCAAATACTCCTGACTAACAGGCAGATGATCATTAAAATCTCCTATTATTTGAGTTGTGTATGTAGCCATCAGTTGCTACTCGTATACGTTTAGATAGTAAGGCGATCGTAGCATTATTCTATCGCTACACCTTGAAAAGCGGGTGTGGGGTAGAGCATTTACAGCTGGAAACGTTTGAGCGATTGGAGCGATCTCAACATTTGCAATTGTGGCGTGGTGGCTGTGGTTAATGTATCTAGAAACTGGTTGCGGGTTTTGTGTAAAAGCTGATCTGAAAGATTGAGCAACAAGGTCAGATTGAGCATTCGACAAGGCAAAACGCTCTGTTTTGGTCATGTTCCTGCTGCTTTTGCACACTAACCTTGATGAGCCGTATCAAGCGTTGCTGCAAGAAGCGATCGCTGGCAACCTACCCATCAGTGATTTAGCTGAGCGAATAGACCAAGTGATATCTTCTCTAACATCCGATCAGCCTCAGAGGTCTGAACCGCCTCGTTGTGTGATCATTCGACGAATTAAGGCAATTTATCAGCGAGTTGGGCAGATCAAGCATTGGGATGCGGCAACTCAAAAAGACGTTGAAAAACTTTTGAACAAGTTAGAGGAAAAGATTCAGACCTTATCTGATTCTTCAAGTGACTAAATTGGTTTCTAGCTGTCATCCCCAAATTTCCACAAATGGCTCTCTCTTCTCTACAGCTAAATCTCAGCACGTTAGGATCAGGGTGAATGCCACGGGACTGAAACTGAAATCTCGGGGCTGTTCGATACAAACCCGTATTAGGATCAGGCGATGCAACTCCTCTCGATCGAAACGACTCCCAGTCCTAATTGCATCAAGCTCAACTTGACCGAAGCGATTAGCAATAAAGCCTTGACGCTTCAGAAAGGAGCAGACCCGATCTCAGTCCCTGGGTTTGCTCAACAGTTGCTGGCGATCGAGTCTGTTCAATCGGTTTTTCTATTCAAAGATTTCATCACCCTGACGCGCAAGGGGAATGCAGACTGGCAGATCATTTTGGCTCAAGCGGTTCGCGTGATTGGAGTTTCTGAGAATGCGGATGTGAATCTTTTAGGTCAGGTTTCCCCACTCCAGATGCCAGCCACAGCCACTATTCTGACTAGCCCACAGTCCGCCGCAAACTGGGGACATGTTGAAGTGGCTATTCAGATGTTTCGTGGGATTCCGGTTCAAGTCCGCGCCATTGCAGGTGACGGTCAACAGGCGAGAGTCGCCTTGCCTGATCGGTTTAACCAGGCACTGCAACGGGTGATTGCTGCCACTCAAGCAAATTATGTGGCAGAGCGTCGCTGGGAGGCGTATCACGCTCCGTTTGGGTCTCCTGAAGAGGTAGCGCAACTGGTTGCCGATGAGATGGTGAGTTTAATGGACGAAGACGAACTGGCTCGGCTTGAAGCGACTGCCATCTCCAGTGACACTCAACTGTCAGCCCACACCGCTGATCGCCAGCCAGCGCTGTTAGCAGATTTGCATCACCCGAATTGGAAGACTCGACTCAAGGCACTCCAGCAGATTGAAGTTACTCCTGACACAGTTCCTCTGATCATCGCGATTCTTCAAGATGAGCAGAGTACGATTCGTCGCTGGGCGGCTGCAATCCTCGGTGTCAGTGGCAGCATGGCGACGATAGAGCCTTTGTCTCAAATTGTCCTAACAGATCTGTCTGCGATCGTGCGTCGAACGGCAGGAGATGCGTTAAGTGATTTAGGGAACCCTCACGCAATGGCAACCATGACTCAGGCGTTAGCAGACCCCTCAAAGCTGGTGCGTTGGCGAGCCGCACGATTCTTGACGGAACTGGGTGATGACTCTGCTGTTGGTGCCTTGAAAAAGGCGGTCGATCGCGAGGCTGAATTTGATGTCCGCATTGAGATGATGGCAGCACTGGAGCGGATTGAGGGCGGCGGTGAAACTCAAGTTCCGATGTGGCAACGGATCACTCAAGGAGGATATTAGTCGCAAAGGTGTGACGACAGCGGTGTGCATGAAACTCAATGCCCGTCTTCTGCGCGATCGCATCGACCACATTACGAATGCCCTCATAACTGAGTCGTTGCCCTAAATTTTGTCGAGAGTGCGACACAAACAACGGACTTGATGGTTGTATCGGCTCTGAGAAGTGAAATTAAAAATACGGTAAAATCAAAGCAACTTCAGGGCTGAGGAGGAATTCATGCTGTCGCCGTTTCCGGGAATGAATCCGTATTTAGAACAGCCTGTGTTTTGGCCAGAATTTCACAACCGTCTGATTGTGGCGATCTCGGATGCCCTCACGCCTGAGCTGCGCCCCAAGTATTATGTAGCAGTGGAAACTCGAACCTACCTCGATGACGGAGCGGATGAGGAACTACTGGTCGGAGTCCCAGATGCTTTGATACTCTCCTCAATTCCGGCGGCGAGTGATCCGTTGCTGTCAAGCTCGATAGCTGTAGCCGTTCAATCTCGTCCCATCCAGGTCACGCTGCCGATGCCGGAAGCGGTGAGAGAGCGATATCTAGAGGTGCGGGAAGTTGGGACAGATGCCGTCGTCACAGTGGTGGAGCTGCTATCGCCCAAAAATAAGCGCAAGGGTCAAGGCAGAACCGCCTATGAGAAAAAGCGGCAGCAAGTCTTGAAGAGTCTGTCTCATTTAGTCGAGATTGATTTATTGCGGGCAGGGGTGCCGATGGCGATACGAGGGTCAGGGTCTCCGTCCCTTTACCGAATTCTGGTCAGTCCGGAAGCCATTCGTCCGATCGCCAACCTCTGCTTTGGGTTGCAAGAGATGATTCCCGCTTTCCCACTGCCCTTGAAGCCGGAAGATGGAGACACGATCGTCGATTTGCAAGCGATTCTGATGGGGGTCTACGATCGCGGCAGTTACGATCTGCGCATCGATTACCGTCAGCCCGTTCCTCCTCCCGCTTTATCAAAACCCGACGAGCAATGGATAGATCAGATCCTTGCGCCGCAGCGGAGTCAGTAACGCCGAAACTCCTGCCAGAAGAGTGCCGCTTGTGTGCCAAGCTGCCAGCAACTGAGGCGAAGCAACTGCACGGAGTAGAGGGCGATTCCTGCTGGGATTCGCGGGTCTGTCCCAATCGACGATCGTATGCGCGTCATCGCGATCAACGCAACCAGCAGCGTAATCAAAAATGCTGGACAGACCAAGGATGCATTACCGTTCAGCTAACGGATGAGCAATTAGCTACGGACACGATCGCAGAAATCAGAGCGCATCCTGGGGTGAAACAGATTCAGTTTGAAACCGAGTTACCCGATGGCGGATATTCGGCGGTCTTGCAAGTGTATCGTCGAGCTGTGGATGCGCCCCTCACGGCGATCTCTGGTGAAGTATGGCGCGGACGACAAAAAGAAGCTGACATTGCCCCGATCGCCTGTGCAACGCTTACGCCCCGACAAGCGGAGATTTATAGTAAATTTTGCAGAGCTAGAAACCTATGAGCAGACAATTTCCCTCGCTCATGATGAGAACATTCAGGAGTGGAAGGATGCGATCTCGCAGTATTTCGTAGAACAGACGCACCGCTCGATTCCATTCCTGGGACTAACCAAAGCCATTCCAGAAAGGAGCGAAGAGGCAGTAGGCAACCTCTGATCGGTGCCAGTGCAGATTTGGTTAGCGTTGTTGCTGGGTGAGTACCAACTGGAGCAACGAGGCGAGTTTTATCAAGCGGACACCCTTTGGGTCATACAGGACTGAATCAACAAAGTAACCGACTGAGCCGCGATGGTTGCGAAGTCGCTCTCCTCTTGATACCCTCAGATTGCTTGCAGAACGAAGCTCAAGAACCTCCGATCTCGCCCTACACAGTCATCTATAGCTACCCTGGCTCAATGAGATGGCACACGCCTTGAGGAACATTCTGAATCATGCTGACCCTAAACTTCACTGAAGCAGTTCTGCGCCGTCACGCTACAACTCAATCGTTTAATCGTGGCGAAGCCTACGCTAAATTGGGTGCGGTTGCCTCGCTCACCCTGCGCGGTCAGGTACTGCAAGCCGAAGTCGAAGGGAGTGACGTTCAGCCCTATCGAGTCACCGTCCAGTTTGACGAGGGCGGCATCACAACCGCTGACTGCACCTGCGAATACAGTTTTGAAGGGTGGTGTAAGCACATCGTAGCCATGCTATTGGTCTGTTTGCGGCAACCGAACACGATCGAGCCACGTCCGACTCTGGCGCAACTCCTCGATCGACTCAACCCGTTGCAAACTCAACAACTTCTCCAAACTCTGGTGGATCGCAATCCCGAACTGATTGACGAAATCGATCAACACATTAATTCCACTCCAAAACCCGCCTCCTCTGGGGCAAAAGCAGTCCGTCGAACAGAGATTGATCCGGCTCCGGTGCGTCGTCGAGTGCGGCAAATTATTCGCGATGGCATCCGTGATTTGGAGAACGGATCTGAGGAAGATCCCATCACCGAAGACATGGAGGAGGTGATCCAGGATGCACAAGCATTCTCAGAAAGCGGAGACGGCAATAGCGCCATTGTGATGCTCGAAGCGATTACTCAGGCTTGCGCTGAAGATTGGAGCGACCTAGAAGATTATGGCGCAGACAGTGAAGCAACCATCGCCGCCCTGAATGAAGCTTGGACAGAGGCGATTTTAAGCGCCGAGTTGACTCCCGAACAAGTGGTTGATTTGCAGGTCGAGTTAGAGTCCTGGCAAGACCAATTAGGCAGCTTTGAGATGAGTCTAGAAGCCCTGCGTCAAGGGTGGACTGATCCACCTCTGCTGCGGGTTCTGAGGGGTGAGATTTCTGAACTCGGCAGTTGGGAGGGAGATGCGCCTGATTACGCAGATGACTTGGCGTTGATTCGACTGAGAATTCTCGATCGCCAAGCCCGCCATGACGAATATCTATACCTTGCCGAAGCCGAAGGGCAAACTCAGTGTTACTTGACCATGCTGGCACAGTTGGGGCGGATTGCTGAAGCGGTCAGTGCGGCTCAGACAAACATGAGCGTGATGGAAGAAGCGTTCGCCCTTGCCAAGACATTACGAGACCAAAACGCGGTGCCAGAAGCGTCAGAGATTGCTCAAGCCGGATTGTCGTTGCCAGGGCACTGTGGCTATGACTTTGCAACATGGACGAGTGACCTGGCGCAAGGCTTGGGTCAGCCGGATCTGGCGTTGAGAGCAGGCACGATCGCCTTCAGCAACCGTCCCAATTTTGCAGACTACTGCCGAGTCGAGGCGTTGGCTGGATCAGACTGGACGACCCACAAACCAGAGCTACTGGCACGGCTCCGAGCGAGCCAGAGCTGGGACACGACTCAGGCAAAGGTAGACATTTTTCTGCACGAGGGATTGATAGAGGATGCGATCTCAGTCGTTTCTGACCAGAGTTCCTATCAGTCGGTGCTGATTCAGCGGGTCATGGATGCTGCGATGGCATCGCATTCTTCCTGGGTGATTGAGAATGCGCGTCGTCGCGCCGAGTCGATTATGGATGCCAAAAAGGCGGAACACTACGGTCACGCGATCGAGTGGCTCAAAAAAGCACGAGCCGCCTATCTACACCTCGAAAACCGTGCTGAGTGGGTCACTTATCGAACTCAACTAGTGCAGACTCATGCCCGCAAGCATAAGCTGATGGGGTTGCTCAAACACCGAGATTTGGATTAAACCCAGCTAGGTCGTATGGGCGTTGTTGCATGAAAGAGGGGTTGCGGGCGGGAGAGGCATGGTAAATTTCAGTTACCACACCTAAAACCTGCCATGAAACCTCAATACCGCATCCGCAACTGGTCAGAGTATAACGCTGGATTGAAGCAGAGGGGAAGCCTCACCTTCTGGATCGAAGAATCTGTCTTGGAGCAGTGGGTGGTTGAGGAGTTGAGCGGCAAAGCAGGCGCATCTGTTCTCTAGAGTGACCTTGCGATTCAAACGATGGCGACCGTCAAAGCAGTCTATCGCTGGGCTGGGCGGCAGTGCCAAGGCTTTCTCGAATCGATTTTCGAGTTGATGGGAATCGACCTGCCTGTGCCAGACCACAGCACACTGTCCCGGCGATTGGGTCAATTATCCATTGCACTACCCGTTGTGCCAAAAGAGGGGTCTCGGCATCTAGTGGTGGATTCAACCGGAGTCAAAGTGTATGGCGAAGGGGAATGGAAAACTCGGCAGCATGGCATTAGCAAGCGACGGACATGGCGCAAACTGCACTTGGGAGTGGATGAAGCAACGGGCGAAATCTTGGCAGCAGTGGTGACAACCCATGATTACCATGATGGAGAAGTACTCAACGATGTGCTTGAAGCCATTGACGAGCCGATCAGACAAGTCTCGACCGATGGGGCGTATGACCATCGCCATTGCTACGACGAAATTGATGCCAAAGGAGCCAAAGCGGTGATTCCACCGCGCAAAGATGCCAAAATCTGGCAGCACGGCAACCGCAAAGCGAAGCCGCATCCGAGAGATGAAAACCTGCGTTCTATCCGCAAACAGGGACGCAAACGCTGGAAGCGGGATGCTGGATATCATCGTCGTTCGATTGCTGAAACCACCATGTTTCGCTTCAAGACTATTTTTGGGGGCAATCTCAGTGCACGTCAATTTGACAATCAAGCCGTGGAATTGTTCATCAGATGTGCTGCGCTCAACCGCATGATTCAGATCGCTAAACCCGATAGCTACAAAGTCGAAGCTTAATACCCAAACGACCTCAAGGCGGGTCTGACCATCTTTCTAATCATGCAACAAAGCCGGTTTCTTTTCTGAATCGACTAGAATCAGTCTTTTTAAAGATTGGGGTAAATTTGGGGTAAGAGATTGAAGAGTACGCTAGAATCCTTGCAAGGAAACAACTGAATACACCTTGTCAAGGTGAATGTCGCGCGTTCGAATCGCGTCACCCGCTTTCTAAAAAGTGCCTAGAAACCTTCAGGTTTCTAGGCACTTTTTTAATACTTGTCAAGCGAGTCCGTGAGGCAACAGCTTTCCCATCTGAGTGTTTTTCAGGCAATTTTAGTAGTTTGTCAGAATATATCTGAATCTCTTTTTATATAATTTAAGACTCTACAGAAAGGTTTCAGAAGCACGGTTTAAATCAAGAACTTTAATGGGCGATCGCGGCTTGGTTTTAGTTACGGCAGCAAGCGCCAAGGTATAGAGCAGAGATTATTAAGATAGAACAGAAAAGGGTTTCATGAGAATTCCTACATATTTGAAGATGAATCCTATGTAAATCAGGTTACTCTACCGCAAGACATCTCACGGCTCCACTTAGCTTAGAGATATCGGAGAAGCTGATTGTGGCGATCGCGCTTCAAGAAGAGCTACTGAAATTTTCCCTGTATTTCGCTTGCTGAGGGACGATAGGCAGTGAAGCCGTCGGATTTGCTCTCCCAAACCTCGCCATGAGGAACCTTTTCAGCATCAACCATTGAATAATAAGCGTTTTCACCTAAAAATTCTGCATAGCATTCCGACAAAGGGCAGAGTGGGGCGATCGCGTTCTAAGATTTTGAATCTGAGGTCTCAGGCAGAATGATTCGTCTAGTTACTAACTATATCTCTGGAGTTTTAGATTGCGAATTCAGATTAACTGTACTACTTGTTTAAATAATGGGTTGAGAGAAACATCCTCATACGTGAGGTATTCGCGTCTCTGCTCTATTCGCGATGATGGAATTTATGAATTTAAATGTCCTGGAGGACACCAATCATTAACGGTTTTGCGTACACCGAAGCACGAGGTTCTTTTTACAATTGCCTCCAACGCCTTACTAGACGGATATTTGCGAGATGCTGCCGCTAGTTTTGCTGCGTCCCTTGAGCGATTCTACGAATTTGCAATTCGCGTTATCTGCCGAGAAAAAGGTGTTTTTCAACAAGAGTTTGAAAAGTGCTGGAAGTCGATTTCAAAGCAATCAGAACGACAACTTGGGGCTTTCACTATGTTTTGGTTTGTAGAAATGGGTGATCCGCCAAATTTACTCTCAAGCAAGATGGTTGAATTACGAAATCAGGTTATTCACCAGGGGGAAATACCTACTTACCAGAATTGCATCGAATTCGGACAAGCCGTTATTGATGTGATTTCTCCAATTGAGCGCAAGATGCTCGATAGATTTCCAGCTAGCCACAAAGATGAGTGTTTTGCATTGGCGGGATCTGTAAGAAAAAACCGTGGGGAACTATTTTCTGTTTTGAGTATATCCTCTTCACTAGATGCAGCAATTCGAGAAAATGTGAGTCTTGAGTCATGCTTAAAACGATCGCGATTAGCTCGTGAAATGCAAGGTATACCATCAATTGGTTCAGAGACTTTTATAGCTAGCACAATACATCCTGCACTGAAAGGGACATCAGCGATGGAATGATGACTTTACCCAGAGGAGAATTCGCGATGATGAGTCATGAGCTAGAAGTTTTAGTTGAAAAGCGGGTGACTTACACGCTTCAGTTCAACGGACAAGTTTTTGTGGTCGAGAATGTTCCTACTCGCATCAATGAGGAAACGGGCGAACAATTCTTTTCTCCATCAACCGTGGAGTAGTTACAGCAAATTATTTTGACTGGACAAGAACCGGATCACTTTGCCGAAGTTCCTGTATACAACTATGTAGCGTGACGCAAATAACCCCACTTGGCTCGACAACTAAAGCGTTTTGGTCATTACAGAATAGACTTGCAGTTTCTTAAGTCTTTAAAACTAAAAAGGTCAGCACAAACATCGTTTGCCCTGACCTAATCAAATTATGAGTCGTTTATTTATCGGTTGGAGGCAACACGAGTTTCTTCACCAAGCCCAAGCGATCGAGACCTTTAATCGCCCACCAGGTCATATCGATTTCCCACCATTTCCAGCCTGCTTTTGCCACATTGGGGTAAGCGTGGTGGTTATTGTGCCAGCCTTCACCGTAGGTCAAAATCGCTGCCCACCAAAGATTTCGTGAATTGTCGTCTTGCTCAAACGTGCGGTAGCCCGTCATGTGGCTTGCAGAGTTGATTAACCAAGTGCTGTGCCAGAGCAAAACGGCTCTCACAAACACCCCGTAAATCACAAACGACCAACCGCCTGCTAAATAAAGCGCCACCCCGACAGGAATTTGAAGCATCAAAAAGTTCTTATTTACCCAGCGATAGAACGGGTCACGATCGAGGTCGGGCGCAAATTTCTTGCACTCGTCGTAGTCAAAAAACTTCGACTGCGGATAGAACAACCAGAGCATGTGACTCCACCAAAATCCGCGCTTTGCTGAATAGGGATCGAGATCTACGTCTTCGGTGTACAAATGATGCTGCCGATGCCCTGCGACCCAAAAAATAGGTCCGCCCTGCAACGCTAAAGCGCCAATCAGCGTGATGAATCGTTCTAATGGTTTCGGAACTTGAAAACTGCGGTGGGTTAGCAAACGGTGATATCCCAAACAGATGCCGATGCTGCCAAACAGCCAGTGCAGTACCAGTGCCACCCCTAACGCCGACCACGAGAAAAACCAGGGAGCCAACAGCGCGATCGCGTGAAACGTCCCAAAAAAACCGACATTCACCCAGTCTAGTTTGGGTTCTTCTTGCAGCGGAGGCAATGGCTCACTCGAAACTGTAGGTTTAATAGAAGTAGAGGTCATGAAAATCCTTTGTCTAAATGACGAAACTAATCTGCGTTCAATCGACAAACCCCTCAACGCACGAGTAGACATCTGCGCTTCTGCTAGAAGACCGTTACAGTAGAGGAGTAAATGCAAGTGCTGCTTACATTTATAAGCTTAACAAGTCTTCGTGATTTCTGCAAGTGCTACTTGCATTTTGTCTATGTCTTCTCAACGAAACCCTACCCGACAACGGTTGATCACGGCTGCCCTAGAGCTATTTGCCTCACAAGGAGTCACCGAAACGACCACCAAGCAAATTGCAGAACGAGCCGATGTCAATGAAGTAACGTTGTTTCGGCAGTTTGGCAATAAACACGGGTTGCTGTTAGCGGTAATTGAAGAAGCTGCTGTTTTTACGACCCTGGGGCAAACGCTGGTCGAGCAAGCCAACCAGACGAGCAGCCTACATCAAGCTCTAAACGCTTACGCTACCGCTTGCCTGCAAGCCTTAGAGCGCGTGCCAGAAGTGGTGCGATCGGTCGTTGGTGAAGCGGGACAATATCCGTCTGAGAATCGACAGGCATTAGGGCAAGGATTCACGCAGGCTAATCGCTATGTCGCTGAATATTTTCAAACTGTTATTGATCGAGGACAGCTAGACAGCTATCTGTCAGCCGAACGACTCGCGAGTTTGTTGAATGGAATGCTGTTGGGATATGCTGTCATTGAGTTTACGAGTGAATTTCACAATCTCTGGCAAGATCGACAGGATTTTTTAGAGAATCTTGTCACCTTATTTCTGCATGGAGCCGTCTCGCCATCTGAGTCGTCGAGTAGTTTGGTGCGGGTAGAACGGGACACGATCGAGCGAGTTGCCGATCTCCCGGCTCCGTTAGTGCATTCGATTTTGCAGGGTGCTAAGAAACAAGGATTGCAGTCTTATGCTTGGGCTTATGTATTATTTGGGGCAGGATTGAGTGCCGCAGAGGTGGTGAGACTGGAGCGATCGCATTACGTTCACGACGCTCATCAGCAACTCTTGCAGGTGACTCAGGGCGATGTGCGGCAGGTGCCCATCAACCAGTGGATTATGGGTAGACGCTATGGATCTTATGCAAAAAATCCGTTGACTCAGTGGATTAAAAGCCGCAAAGATCAGCAACCCGCTTTGTTTATCAACGAAGTAGGAAGACCTTTGCCTGAAACCGAACTGCGGCAACAATGGCAAGCGTTAACGCAAGACTTTCTGACTCTAGAGGGGCAACCTCCCACGATCAAGCAACCGCAACAAACCTGGTGCATCGAACTGCTAATGAAAGGAATCAAATTATCTGATTTGCAGATTTTGACAGGCTGGAGTGCCGATCGACTTCAACTCTATGAGCAACGAGCCAGAGAAAAAGCTGCTTTAGAAGAAGCGATTCGTCTCGATCAAAAAGTCTGAAGTCCAACCGAACTATTGAACCAATCCTGCTCTGAGTGCACGCACGGCAACCTGAGTTCGATCGTCGGCACATAGCTTATTCAAAATGTTGCGAACGTGGGTTTTGACCGTTCCGACCGTGATGTAGAGCTTTTCAGCAATTTGAGCGTTGCTGCATCCATCAACGATCAGCCGCAGCACCTCTAGCTCGCGCTCGGTGAGTGGATACGTCAGCATCATTTCGCTATCTTCGTCAGATAAGCGATTGATGTTAATCGTGCTAGAGGCAGGAGATGCAGCCGCTTGGTCAGGAGGCGTTTGCACTTGGTGTAGGACAATTCGAGCGATCGCCGGGTCGATCCAGGCATTGCCCTCTGCGGTGGTCTTGACGGCTTCAGACAAGCGATTAAAGCTCGTGTCTTTCATGCAATAAGAATCTGCCCCAGCCGCAAATGCAGCCAGCACTACAGATTCATCGTCTTGCATGGTCATGATCAACACGCCAGTTTTTGAGGCAGATTCTTCGGCTGCTTGAGATTTTTTGAAGCGTTGGGTCAACTCAATGCCCGTCATATCAGGTAAGCCCACATCGACGATCGCAACATCGGGGTGGGTTGTTTCTAGCAGTTTCAACCCTGATTTTGCATCTCTTGCCTCGCCGACAATTTCAATGTCTGGCTGCTGCTGCAAAATCGCACGAATGCCAAATCGTGTCAGATCGTGATCTTCAATTAAAGCCACACGAATCGCGGTCATCGCACACTCTCCATTAATCTTGCAATTGGTAGGGCAAACATCAATTCGAGGTCGCTGATGATGTCTCGAAGAGGGGAAGTCACCCGATTTAGAAATGATACTACCTCTTAGGGTTAATACTAGAAGGTAGGATTCTGATTGTTTGTCTACCTGAAGGCAGAGCTTAGACGAGTAGATTTAATCGTTGGCAGCAATTTTTTGGAATGAGCGATCGAGTCTCCACTTGCAAAGAATTAGCCAACCAATACCGTCCATCAAAAGTCTTAATGCCAAAGATCCCATATTCCAGGCAACCTAATGAATTCGGCGGTCAACTAGCCTGTTATTGAATCAGACTGTTGATAGGCACCCTACTATAGAAGCAATCCACTAATAGCCAAAGTGTAAGCACCTATGTGGAAGATTCCATCTCGAACAGTATTAATTTCTAAATTGACAACGTTATCACCAGCGCGAATGCTACTCAACAGACGAGGCTATTGGAAAATTTGATGTAATACAATGCCATTATTAAAATCCCTGCTACGATCGACACTTTAGAAGGGGTTGAGAGCTTCAGAGATTGAAAGGTGTAAGCGAGGTTGAATTTATAGCTTTGCAGAGAGGATGCGAACAGCCTGTTATTAAGAGCAGCCGATAGGCATCAGCCAAAGCGATAGCCAAAGCCTCGAACCGTGATGATGTAGCGAGGAGCGCTCGGATCGATCTCTAGCTTCTCTCGCAGCCAGCGAATATGCACATCAACTGTTTTTGGGTCACTCATTGATTTGATGCCCCAGACATGTTCTAGCAGTTGGTCACGAGAAAACACCCGACGGGGATGACGCATAAACAATTCCAGCAGCATAAATTCTTTGGGTGCCAAATTCACAGCTTTGCCGCTCACTGTCACTCGATATTCTTGGAGATAGAGCACCACTTCTTGAAACTCAAGCACAGAATGGTCGAGCGTCTGGTCGATAAGGCGGCTGCGTCGTAGCAACACTCGACATCGAGCAATTAACTCTCGCAAGCCAAACGGTTTAACGAGATAGTCATCTGCGCCCACTTCTAAGCCGACGACGACATCTGTTTCGCTGCCTCGCGCACTCAAAACTAGAATAGGAGTGCCATTGTTTTGCCGCCTGAGCGATCGACAGATATCTAACCCATTCACATAGGGAAGTATCAAATCTAAAATGATCAGGTCGATCGAGAAGGTTCCGTCTCTCATCGTCGCATTTTGAATTAAGCTCAGGGCTTGTCGCCCATCTTCAGCCGTGATCACCTCATACCCTTCATCTGTCAGTGCGAGCGCAACAGTCTCGCGAATGACGATTTCGTCTTCGACGAGCAATATACAAATCGGTTGAGAAGGCTGCTGGAACTCAGGGATTTCAGACGAGGACATAAACGATCGAAAACCCTAATTTCAGTGCATTGAGTTGCACTTATCAGCATTCATCACAATGTGACTTTAGAGGTTAAGCCTGGTTAAAGATCGGGTTAACTCAAGGTTTCTGTCCAGATGGTCTCTTGAAGCGTCATTCTAGATAAAGAGATGCCGTTGCCGTCAATAATGATTTCTTCTTACCCGTCGCCCCACCAAGAGCTGATTGAGCAGCTCGATTTAATGATTCGATCGCACTATCCGATTCTTTATCTGGTGGCAGTCGAAGAAGCACCCGTCGAGGATATTTTGCGTCAAGTTGCAGCGAAAACTCAGCCCGAACGGGTTCCCCGTAGCGTAGCTGTTCGAACCGTTCTATTGTGGGATATTGTGCGGGGCTGGACGGATAACGGCACTGATAAAGGCAGCGTCATGGGAGCATTGGGACGCATTGCTAAAGCTGCAAAACAAGATGCCGTGATCTTTGTGCTGCGAGACTTGCATCCATTTCTAAAGCAACCTCACAGCAAAGATAGTATCCCGATCGTGCGTGAGTTAAAGAACCTGGCATACGAACTTAAACGCAGCCGGACTACGATCGTGCTGTTAAGCCACACGCTAGAACTGCCCGTCGAATTAACCGAAGCGGTGACAGTGATTGACGTGCCGCTTCCAAATGCGATCGAGATTGACGCACTGATCTCTCAACTCGTGATTCCAGACAAGCTGCACCTCACCGGACTTGCGCGAGAACAACTCATCAAAGCCTGCCAGGGATTGAGTCGATCGCGCATTGAACGGGTGTTAGCCAAGGCACTTGCCTCTAAACAGCAGGTTAACGAAACCGATATTAACGATGTGTTAGACGCAAAAAAACAAGCTATTCGGCAAACCGGAATTTTAGAATTTTTCACCGCAGAGCGATCGCTTAAGAGTGTGGGCGGATTAGAAAATCTCAAGCAATGGGTGCGAATGCGACAAGATGTCTTCACTGAAGAGGCGCGTCGCTATGGCATTCCCAACCCTAAAGGGCTGCTGTTGGTAGGCATTCAAGGCACCGGGAAATCACTTTCGGCGAAGACGATCGCCCATGAGTGGCGACTGCCTCTGCTCAGACTCGATCCAGGTCGGCTCTTTGGCGGCATTGTGGGAGAAAGTGAGAGCCGAATGCGACAAATGATTCAAATCGCAGATGCGATCGCGCCGTGTGTGCTGTGGATTGATGAACTCGACAAAGCGTTTGGCAACCTTAACAGCAATACTGATGGCGATTCGGGTACGAGCCGCCGCGTCTTTGGCACCCTAATCACTTGGATGCAAGAAAAAACCAGTCCTGTGTTTATTGTCGCCACCGCGAATAATGTGCAGATTCTCCCTGCCGAGTTGTTAAGAAAAGGACGATTTGATGAAATTTTCTTTCTCAATTTGCCGAGCGATCGAGAGCGACAAGAAATCTTTAAGATCTATCTGCACCGATTGCGTCCTAGTCGGTTGAGAGAGTTTGACTGCGAGAAGTTAGCCTGGACAGCCCGAAATTTTAGTGGTGCAGAAATCGAGCAAGCGATTATTGATGGAATGCACCGAGCATTTGGAAAAGGTCAGAGTGGAAAACGCCAAGATTTCACAACTGATGATATTTTAGAATCGATTCAAGCAACTGTTCCGCTCGCATCGATCTCTCAGCCGCAGATAGAGTTATTGCAACAGTGGGCAGAACGAGTAGGAGCACGTAACGCTAGTCAGTAAGTTTATCACTAAAATGAACGCTAAACCCTCTAAGCAAGACATCCAAGCCGCAACCGGAAAAATGATGTTTGACATTCTCGCCCCTGACTTAACGATTATGTTTTGTGGAATCAATCCAAGTCTCTATAGCGTGGCAGTCGGGCACCATTTTGCGCGTCCCGGCAATCGCTTTTGGAAAGCAATTCACTTTGCAGGATTCACTGACCGATTGCTCAAACCTTTTGAAGATCGAGAGCTTTTGCAGTATGGCTGTGGAGTGACGAATATTGTCGATCGAGCCACTGCAAGAGCCGACGAACTCACGTCTCAAGAACTGATCGCAGGTCATCAACAACTCGCCGCAAAAGTAGAGCATTACTGTCCAAAAGTCCTCGCTGTGTTGGGCATTAGCGCCTATCGCACCGCATTTGCTCGACCTAAAGCCACGATCGGACGACAGCTTGAGTGCATTCACGAGACGATCGTTTGGGTGTTGCCTAATCCCAGTGGCTTAAATGCTCATTATCAGTTAGATGATTTGACCCGATCGTACCAGGAGCTTTTGATTGCAGTAAAAGTCTGATTTGATAGTCACGATCGCCCGTTTGCAAAGCAAGTTTCCCTTTGGATAATTGCTCTCCCAGTCAACGAATTTTTCAAACGGTTAGGTAGAGCGAACTCGTTGTGAAGGGGTCTTAAGGAGCGATCGCTGACGATATCCTTAACTTAGGTTACGCCTAACTATCAACGGTTGAAGTCTAACGGCTAAGTTGAGCGGCGACTATTATCCTTTGCCTCGTCACCAAGCTCTCTTGCCCGTCCGCTCCAACGTGTTGTGTACGCCCAGCATGGGCGTGAACTCATGGGGTGAAAGTCCCCTGTCGGAGAACCAACGTCCAAATGCTCGAAAGTTATAGGAGCCGAGTGACGATAACCACTAGCTTAAGGCAAGGGCGTTTCCGCGAGGAAGGGTC
>JBBRPT010000097.1:0-19218 GCA_038227635.1 Leptolyngbyales cyanobacterium
CGCAAACACTGGATGAAAGTTCAGGGTTACGCTTAGGTCATTAGTGTTTTGTCTGCGCGTCTTCATGAACCGCCCATTGCGGACCCGCATGATGGGTGGTGTGGGAGGGGAGAGTTAAATACTCTCCTCGACCCGATTAGGCTGTTGTAAATCAGTAGCTACGTAGGAAACCTCAAAAATCTCTAATGCCCTTAACTTACCTTTGAGTGTTAAAGCTCCCATCTCACGGCATTCCACCTTTTCCTGTACGGCACTATAAGTTTCTGGACCAATCAGAATTTGGCCAGGTTGGGCGTGACTTTCAAGACGTGCTGCCGTATTGACTACATCTCCTAACACCGTATAGTCCATGCGGCGATCGCTTCCCAGACAACCTGCAACGACTTCTCCTGAGTTAATCCCAATACCAATGTGAATAGGATGAACATCTGTTAGCTGATTGATTTCAGCAACCTTTTGCTGAATTGAAATCGCACATTGCACTGCTCGTAATTCGTGATCGGGCTGTTCAGTTGGAGCACCAAAAACGACCATTACCGAGTCTCCGATGAATTTATCAATTGTTCCTTCATATCGAAACACTATGTCGATGATTTCTCGAAAATATCGATTGAGAGTTAAAAAAATTTCGACTGGAGAACTCTGTTCTGCACGAGTGGTAAAGCCTCTAACATCGCAGAAGAAGCAGGTGACATATCGCCGTTCCCCTTCTATAATTCGCTCAAAGTCCTGCTGAGACATGAGCTTTTCTACAAGTTGTTGTGTCACGAAGCGACCAAACATTCCTTGAATTTGCGAAGCACGCAGACTTTCTTGCTCCCAAAAGTGTTGAACTCGAAGCAGTGGATTTTGTAATATTTCTCGCTGATAGGTGCGGATTCCGACCCGTCCACTTTTAACCAGTTCTCGTGATCCTTCGCGCACTGTGAAGTGTTTACAAGCCGGAAGGGGACGTAGGATGTTGCTTTCTAAATAATCTGCCAACAAGGGTTTCACTTCCTCATCAATTTGTAAGACTTCAAAGGCAGCGCAAAAACCGTATCGTCCGCCTCCTGTCCCCTGATTGTTGCAGACCGAACAACCCACTTCACACCAGAGCTCTCTCGCTTGATGGCTTTCAGGATACACAAATCGCGTTTCTTCTAAACTGACAGTCCTGAGTTGTGCACAATTATCACAGAGCCGGGGTAAGAGCATTTGTGAAAATATACCCGAAACATTTTCCAAAATTTCTTGATTCGTTAGTCCCCAAGCTTTCAAGTTATATAGAACATCTAACCCAACAAAGGGGGTGTCAATACAAGTAAAGACCCAGTGCTTAGCCTTTGCAGCCATGAGTGCAGCTTCATCATTATTACCACTGAGTTGATCAATCACAATCACGGTTGAAGGATTGGCAGTAATTACCTGCTGAATAGCATTCAACCACGCTTGCTCAGATGGCTCTATGTATTGACTTACCCAGCTTTCAGGCAAGCAGAAATGTATACTATTGAGCAACTCCCGATCCTCGGTGAGCACTATCACGGGAAACCCTTGTTGCCAAGAATAGTAGGCAATCATAAATAATGTTGTCGTTTTACCAACGCCAGCCTGTCCTGTAATTGGGAATAAGCCAGGTTTTCCACCCAGGATATTTTGTGTGAGCGAACGTGCATCTAAAGGCGAGATGTATGGATCAATTGTAAACTCAGCAAGGCTAGGCTTTTCCGTCATCTGGTTCACACTCCACAGGTAGATTAATGAAGACTGTAGCTACTTAAGTAGCTACTTAAGTATTCTGCTGATAATGAAAATATGCCTTCAAGCGTTGCATCAATCACTGATTGTCAACACAAACATAAATGATATGCATCACACCTAAGTACAGATACCGTCTTGAAAGTCAAGAGCTTGAATGAGATAGTTGAATGATCTCTGATGCTCTTCTTCACCCAAAACTGAACACAAGAAAATGGATGAGGACAAAAGCGCCTCAACAATCAAACTATCAATACCGTGAACGCAAGTGGCGGTTTAATCAGTCACTTAACTCGATGCGGGTGCGATTGCTGACTGCTTTCCATAGTCGAGACTAAACGGCTTTCCCGATTTCAGCACCCCGTAGATAAGGTGCAGCAGTTTTCGCATCACCGCTCCCAACACTGCCATCGAATGCTTACCGCGTTGATGCAACCGCTCATACAAGGCTTGAATGAGCGGATTCCATTTCAGGGCAGCCACCGCAGGCATATAAAGGGCTTTTCGGACTCGTGCACTGCCCATCTTTGAGAGGTGACTTCGCCCGCGCACTGAAGACCCCGAAACACGCTGTTTTGGAGTCAATCCGGCAAACGCTGCCGCTTGTCGGGCACTCTTGAACTGTTTCAGGTGAGGAATCTCTGCCAGGATCTTAGCAGCAGTGAGAGTGCCAATTCCTGGGATTGAAGCCATCAGATCCTGCTGTTCCTGTAAGCTGGGGTGCTGACTCACCTGCTCCTCAATTGCCGCTTTGAGGGTTTTGATCTCTTGGTCAAGTTGCTCAATCACGCTCTGCAAGGAAGCGAGAACTGCTGGGGGATGAGTACCACTCTGCAAGCGGGTCACTTCTTGGTGACGCATCTGCATCAGGGCATCATAGCGACGAACAATCGCTTGCAGGTCACGCACCTCGGCGGGAAGCGGCGACCACGCATCTGGCACGAGGGTTTGACAAAAGAGGGCGATGACTTGGGCATCGACTTTATCCGTCTTGTTGCGCGTAAGTTGGCTCATGCCGAAGGCTTTGATGCGAGCAGGATTAACCATACTCACCGTGTAGCCAGCGGTATGCAGGTAAGTGGCTAAATTGTCGCCGTATCTGCCCGTGACTTCCATGCACGCGTGAAGGTCACGGATGTGTTGCTTGACCAGCCAGGCTTGCAGTTTGCCAAATCCCGCTTCGGTATTCGCAAACACTTTATGGCGTTGCTTGCCTGTATGGACCAGCACTACGTCAAACTTCGTTTTGGAAATGTCAATCCCTAGAATTGCAACCATTGGATTCCTCCAGTGAAAGTGGCTCGTTTGATAGAGCTGCACTTGTTCGGGTCAACCTTGTGCATACAAGCTCTGCTCAGTGAAGCGGCTTTCGATACCGTCCGACCTAGGATGAACAAGTGGTGGGAAAGCGATCTTCATCTGTACTCCAGGTTCAACTGACCTCAGGACAAAACCAGATTCATCTTTCCCGCTATCCAAGCGTCCCTGGATAGGTGCAGCAGTTCTATTGAACTTGCTCCACACTCAACATACAAGGACAAAAAGCTTGAAATACCCTCCCAGCGAAGCTTCCGGCTAAAATGGTTGAAACCTGCGCGGCACTGGCATTTTAGCAAATTCAGTCCTCTGGTTTTGCACTTTTTGCCCTGTACTTAGGGTTAACTAGGAGAAAGCCCAACAATTACCTATCGCTTTGAATACGATCAATTGCATCCTCGTACAGCTCTACTTCTGACTTACTTGGACTTCGACGACCTTCATATTCAACCAGTCGCTTGAGAGCCGCTCCATCGCCATGAAGTAGTTGTAGTAATCGTTTTCTCTTTGTGTCCAATTCACTCCGAAGTTTCCGGTTATAGATTTCACGAAGCTCTACTACGTATTGATTAGCAAATTCATACTCTGCATCAGTCAGATAACCTAAACGGTGTCCTGGGCGATACTGATTTTGTGCTGGCTCTCGCTTGTATCCAGCAAGGAAAATTTGACCGAAACCGCAAATAAACATACATAAATCTGCATAACGCTCATTGAGTTCAAAATCACCTTGACGAATTCCAGAATTCTCTAAAATATAGTGACAGGCTTCATGCGCCAAGATAGCCTTCGCTGCTAGACTATCGTCAAAAAAAGCCGGACTCACCTTGATTGTGACCCAGCCCTCTTCATCTACTTCAAATTGACCTGCCGCACGAGGTGTTGATTCTACAACTGTCCGCGGAACCATTTGAGGAACAGAAAATTCCGGGGTAACTCGCCTAGCATGAGCTAACAAAACTTCGATAACTTGAGCGGGTGAGATCTCGTTATCGAGATCACCTGAACTCAGGGAAAACTTTGAATACCAAGAGATCTCATCTTTTGCCCAGCCACACTTGGCAAGTTCTTCCAACTGAGATTGTAACTCGCTAAAATCTTGATTCTCTATGATGGGAGATGGTGCTGGCAAACTGGAAAGCAAATGTAATCCGAGTTCCTCAGACTGTGATTTTGGCGGTTGCTCCCATAACGGTGACTGCGGTCTTTGAGACTCCCTCGTAGAAGTACGTCTACGCTCTTGCCAGCATATGATCCAAATTCCTAAAAGTAATAATAAGGTAGCTAAAACCAGCTCAATGACTTTCATTATCAGTTCTTCCTAATAGCTGATCGTTGTCCCGGACAAGTTGTACAGCTGCAAATTAAATGATGTCGAGACAAATTCGTGTCGTGCAGCAAACTCGTTCTGCTACAGGATGACAGAAAAAGGTTGCTGAGTGACCAAATCATCAGGTCATCAGAATTGGCAGGCGGCTTTAGCGACATTAATGTGTCTTCGCGACAAATAAAAAGTTACTGTACAAAATCCTTGGAGCGTTCGATCACTCCATCTCGATTGAGGTCGAGAATCAAGGTCGTTTCATCGCGTTTCAGCCCCAGAATACCTGGTCGCGGGCTAGAAAGGCTAATCGGAAGGTCTTGCGCTCTATCGTTTTTCAGCAGCAGTCGATCGTTGCCCCCCGTATCTCGAATTTTGCTCCCTGCCGCAGAGTTGGGCTGTGGCTCTAGAATGAAGGAATAGGTGTCATCCCCCAATCTTCCTTGCAGGAAGTTGGCCCCATTGCTACCCCGCAATTCATCATTCAGGTTGGTGCCCGTCAGCAAGAATCGTTGAATACCGGCGAAATCCAGTTGGAATCCTGGAATGCCAAGGCGGGCAAAAGAGGTGAGGGAAAACGATTCATACTGGATGCCAGACGTTTGTTGGGAAGCCGATAGATCGAGAATCACGGTATCTATCCCATCGCCGCCAGAGACGGTGACGGCAATCCCTCGACTGGGTTCATAAGGGATTACAAAGGTATCATTCCCGGCTTCACCAGAGAGGTTGTCATTGCCACCGCCGCCGTTGAAGAAGTCATTGCCGTCTCCTCCATAGAAGGAGTCTGCGGCTGGAGTTCCTTGAAATACATCGTTACCGGCTGTTTTTGTATTGAATGCCATTCTTAAGCCCTATTGTTAGGGTGTAAGGTGCTATTGAAGAGAGCAATGAATGCATCTCTTGACAGTTCTATTGCGCCATAGTTGAGGGGGAAAGCTCAGGCTGTGAGGGAAACCTATCGTCGGGTGAATGGAGCGTGCGATCGCGCTTCGCACGCTGTGAATAAAATCAAACAAATCTGGTCGAAGAAGCGCATCGGCAGCAGTTGTGAGAAAAACTGCACAACCGTTAAGCCCAGGTCTGGAAGAATTGACGGTAGAGTTCACAACTGAGGCACACTTGATTGCCTTCTCGCTGCACCAGTCCCAGCCCTTCTAGCTTGAAGACTTGCTCTGGGGTAAGGATTACATTTCTGGTCTGCACTACTTGTTTAAGGGCATCGTCTAAAATCGGTTGACTCTTCAGTTTTTGGGATAACTCCATGAGGTGAGAGGCATAAATTCCCTGGAGCGTTGGAGCTAACTCTAGTAATTGATCTAGCGTTTGTTTTCCGGTTTCTTTGAGATGATAAAGTGCTTTCTGAATTAAGTCGGGATGCCCTCCAATCAGATTCATTAAACGACTGATGTCAGCATGATTAATCCATTCTAAGTTGTATAAACTAGCGAGTTGCTGAATTTGTTGCGCGGTCAGTGGAGCTAGGGACACGACAACGCCTACATTGCCAAAGGGTGAACTATCAAATTTGAGGTAGTCGTCGGTGGCATGAGCAATGACTAATCGAAGTTGCTCCCAGATTTCCTTATCTGGATCTTTCGCGAATTCATGCCACCCTCGCAGGAGCATGAAAAAGTCTTTTGCGGTTACAGGGTTTTCAAAGAGCCAGTCTGCTTCATCTAGAATCAGCACCAGGGGCGTTTGAAGTTGCTTTAGTACGGTGGTTTGAAAGTACTTTGAGGTTTCATCCTTGGTTTGAGGGAGCGTTGCCAGTTTGGGTTCAAGATCCAAGGCATCTTGCAGGATGCCGCAGAACCATCTCAAAAATTGTGGCAAGTCTTGAGCGGTTTGCTGATCGACTGCCGATCGTAGATTGAAGGAGACAACTTGACAGTCTTCTTCTCGCAGCTGAACCCGAAGACGATTGAGGAGGGAGGTTTTGCCCATTTTGTGGGGGGCACGGATGCGTAGGAGTCCACCGGGTTGTAGCACTTCGTCGAGATAGGGTTCGTCACGATCTCGCTGAATATAAAATTCGGATGCTACGGCTAAGGGGCTACCTGGGCGCTCGATTCTGCGAGACCGTTGCGTTTGACGCTTTCCATAGGTTTCTTGATAGCGTTGACAAACCCAATCAGATTTGTGTTCTAAAAACAGTTCGATTAGTTCATCTCGGAAGGAAAAGTGTTCTCCTTTTACATTACTAAAGCCAAACCGCTTACCAATATTACTAATATGCTGCCTCACCGCTGAACTATCAACTGCGCCGATCAGTTTAGTGATCTCGATGTCCTCTATCCCACTTAGAAAGTGCTTCAGAACCTGACGCTGTTTTCGGGTCAGTTGCTCTAGGCTTTCCTCAAAGGCTATCTGATTCACAAGGCTTCAACGTCTCCTGCGACCGCTCTTAAAACTAGGCACTTTCTGCTGTTAGCAACCTATCACGTATTTTTGGAGAAGAAAAATAAAGAGTCTGTAAATCCTGCTGTGAAGTTTTTGATTGGGCTTAGATGAGACCCTCTCGATTTGTGAGAAAAATCGCACGGTTGATGGCTCAATCTAACAAAGGAATGCCTGACGGGAGGGCGCTTGAGAGATCTACCAAACATCTGTAATGCCTCCTTGTGGCGAGTTTAATGTGGAACTCATCAAAGAACATTCATAACCCTAAGAGAACAAAAAGTTCAGAGATTCAATCGTCGCTGGGTATGAAGCAAATTTGATGGGGTCTTTCCATTACTCATCTGTTTAAGGAGTTTATTATGCTACGTCAACTGTCTCGTCGTGCAATTGCAGGTTTAGGTTTTGTTCTATCGGTGGCGGTGGCGTTGCCGTTGTCGATCGCGCCATCTGCTTCGGCAGCGAAGTCGAATTTTTATTTTGTGAACTCGACAAGCTACGATGTGCTTAAACTTTATATGTCTGACTCCAATGATCCGAAGTGGCGCTACGTTGGCGACGAGATTGGGAGTGGAGAGACAAGTAAAATCAATTTTGTGAATCCGTATGGTCGCCCCTGTTACTACGATTTTAAGTGGGTGTTTCCGAATGGCTATACTCAGGAGGTGCGTCGGGTAAATGTTTGTAAATACGATTACTACCAGATCACCGATTAATCATTGAGGTCAAAAGAGATCCTTAGCGACCCTGAAACGCTAAGGATTTTTTTATGGCGATCACAGTTTCAGCAGTGGTCAACGGGTGTGATTATCAGTAGGTCAGGTTTAGAGGTCGCTGATGATTGAGAACTTGAGGAGGGCAATCTCGAAAGTTCATTAGGTAGATTAATCGTGTTCTCGCGATCGCACATCATTGAGAAGCTGAAGAATGCGGTTTGTGAAGCAAGTTTCCCTTCAGATCATCGCAAAGCTTGGAGTTGCGACTGGAGGAGATCTCCGGCGTTATTTCTGGTTGAGGTAGGGGGCGCACATTGCTTTGTCGCTCTCGATCGCTTGTTTACTATTGCTGAGATAATCTCGTATCCAATCACAACCCAGTGACATTATGCTATCTACATTTAGATTCCACGACTTCAGGGTGTTGTCATTACTTTCCAAGACAATGGTTTGACCATCCGGACTGAAGGTAACGCGCATAACAGGGGATTGATGCCTCTCGTAGGATTGCCATTCCCTCCACAACTCCAGAGTGCCATCCCTACTTTTCAAGACAGTACGACCATCCGGGCTAAAGACAACACCTATATCAGGTTGATACCTCTTGAAGGATTGATACCCCTTGAAAGATCCCAATACTCGTATATCCAGGCTCCACAACTTCAGGGTTTTATCCATACTTCCCGAGGCAATGGTTCGACCATCCGGGCTGAAGGCAACGCTCTGAACCCAGTCTTGATGCCCCCTGAAGGATTGCAATTCTTGTCCATCTAGGCTCCACAACTTCAGGGTTTTATCCATACTTCCTGAGACAATGGTTTGACCATCCGGGCTGAAAGCAACGCTCTCAACAGGGAATTGATGTCCCTTGAAGGATTGCAATTCTCGTCCATCCAGGCTCCACAACTCCAAAGTGCCATCCCCACTTCCCACGACAATATCTCCACCTCCTGAGACAATGGTTCGACCATCCGGGCTGAAGGCAATGCTCTTAACACCGTCTTGATGTCCCTTGAAGGGTTGCAATTCTCGTCCATCCAGGCTCCACAACTTCGGAGTGCCATCCCTGCTTCCTGAGACAATGGTTCGACCATCCGGACTGAAAGCAACGCTGCAAACAGGGAGTTGGTGCCCCTTGAAGGATTGCAATTCTCGTCCATCCAGGCTCCATAACTTCAGAGTGCCATCCAAGCTTCCCGAGGCAATGGTTTGACCATCCGGGCTGAAGGCAACGCTGCAAACAGGGAATTGGTGCCCCTTGAAGGATTGCAATTCTCGTCCATCCAGGCTCCACAACTTCAGAGTGCCATCCAAGCTTCCCGAGGCAATGGTTCGACCATCCGGGCTGAAGGCAATGCTCCGAACACTGGCTTCATGCCCCTTGAAGGATTGCAATTCTCGTCCATCCAGGCTCCATAACTTCAGAGTGCCATCCCCACTTCCCGAGGCAATGGTTTGACCATCCGGGCTGAAGGCAACGCTCCAAACCATGGCTTGATGCTCTAGACTATTGCGCTCATGGACACCGTAGACAGCTTGTAGCAACGTACTTACAACTTGCATTTGCGTATTATCTTTCGCCCAAGCTGATTGATCTAGGTGTTTGAGTTTCTGCCCCGCTCTCAAGCTTTCAAGCAATGCAGCAAAGGGTCGTCCTAGAAGTAATAGTTCTTTCGCCGCAGCACTTTTCAGTCGTGCCTCGCTTGCCCCTAAAGATAAAGCCACTTCATGCGCCTGCTGTTGAGCCGTTGCAAGTAGTTCCTCCGCTTGCTCTACTTCATTCCGAGCAGTTCGCGCTCGCGCTTGTGCTTGCTTTCTATCTCGATTCGCAGTCACTGCTAAACTTCTTGCTGTCGTCTCTTTCTGCCTCGCAACTTCGACCTGCCGCTCAGTCTGAACCAGCTTTTCATTCGCCACTGCTAATGCCTGCTGCTGCTGCTGTACACTACGCTCTGCCTGTTGTTTCTCTTGAGTCGCCTGCTGTTTCTCCCGCTTTGCCTGCTGCGTTTCTTTCCGTGCCGTTTGTTCTTGCGCCTGCACTGTCTCAAGTTTCTGCGTTGTCTGCCTAAGCTCTGATCGACTTCCTTTCAGTTCTTGTTCAGCCCTCTCCGCCATGACCGTTTTTTGGGTTGCCACTAGCGAAGCCGCGATCGCGCCTGCGATCGTCACCCCCAACACCCCAACGCCCCAGCGAATCCGCTTCCGCACCTTCGACAGTTCCGCATCCTGACTCGCCGCAAAAAAGCGATAGTCCTCATTCGCCAAATGCTTCCCCTTCGCTACCGCCAACTGATCTAAAAGCGCTTGCCCCCGCAACAGTTGCGACTGATCCTTCCCACCCGAAGCTAACCAACGATTCAATCGGTCTGCATAGGGTCGAAGCTGTGCTAACTGCTGCTCGACCCAAACCCGATCAAACACCGTATCATAAACGCGGTTATACACCCGCAATTTCCCCAACTCCTGCACTACCAACCCCGATAAACAGAGTTCAAGCTGATCCTCACTCTGATCTGCCGCAATCTCCCCCTGCTGCAAAATCTGCTGATATAGTCCCAGCAGCCGACCTGATTTCAACTCATCCCGCAACACGCGAGCGCGAATTGTCCGCAAGTGCACCGGATGATCCTGCGTCTCCCAGTTCGCGATCACCCGCGATCGCACCAGTTGCTCCACCCACTCCGCTTCCTGCCCCGCTATTCCTTCAGAAGCCTGCGAAGCAATTGCAAAATGCTCCACCGCTTCTGCCTGCGCCAAACTACAAAGCTTCTGCGTCAAAAACGGCTGTCCTCCCGTCCAAGCCAAAATCTCCCGCAGCACCGCCTCTGGATTAGCGACTCGATCAACCAATCCCTCCGCCAACACGAGCGATCGCTCAAACTTAAACCCCGACAGCAAGACATCTTTACCAATGTTAAACGGGGTCTTCTCAGAGTCCTGAATCAAATTGGTAGGAGTGGTCACTCCAAACAACGCAAACGTTAGGCGATCGTACTCCGCATCATCCGCCCGTCCATTAAAACACGCTCGAATTAACCCAAAAAAGTCACTAATGTCAAAATCGAGATGCAGAACATGATCAATTTCATCAATGAAAATTGCAAACTGGCGATCGGGAAACTGCCTCAACAACACCTGATTGAAATACACATGAAGCAATTGCACCGACTGTAAATGCTGACGCGCTGCAAACCACCCATTCAAATCAACCCGATCCGACAACTCTAAAACCGGAGAATCGTGCAGCGTCATGATAAATGCCTTATACCAAGCATCTGACGAAATCCCCTCACTCCCGATCGTCGTTAAATCGATCGCCAAACAGCAAACCTGTTCTGCCATCAACCGCTTCATCGTTCGCACCCGCAGACTCGACTTGCCCATCTGCCGACAGTTGAACACGTAGCAAAACTCACCCGCTTTTAAGCGCTCGTACAAGAGATCGTCCGCATCTCGATAAACATAAGTTGGATCAGTCGCCCTAAGACTTCCTCCCGCCTGATACCGATAAGCCGACCGCCGCGATCGAGTCATTCCCGTCTTCTCCTGATACGTTAAACAATCGAGATTATCTTGGGGCACCCGAACCCGCAAGTTCATCCGACAGCCCATACTCAGAAGAGCCAGATGGCGTTGTTTGAGCCAGCGGATTGCGATCGTAGTTAACACTCAATCGTCTAAGACACAGCCTATAAGCAAACCCGAAAGCAGCTTGATTAACTTGATTCATACTCGAGTTTAGCGATGGGTCATGTCAATCAATAGCTCTCCCAAATCTTGAAGCCGCTGGACGATCTCTTTGCCCAGACTCAACCCTTAGAAAGACACTATCATTCTCTTCCTTTTACCAGGCTAAAAATACGCTTAAGACATTTGTGAGAAAAAGATCACACGCTATAACGACGACTTGAGCTGTGTGAGAAAAAGCCTTCAAATACAATTCCAAACTAGCTCATTGATATGCTGACATACAGCAAAGGTCATTCATCAATCTATCTACTCAGATGATCACCTTTGCGATGTTAGATAGGATCTTCTGGCATTCATTTGACAGAAATCTTTCCCGTCCGAGTAGATTAATCCGGATTCCAAACTTAAGGATATTCTATGTCTCACATTGTTGCCAAATTCATGCTAGTTGGTCTCATAGCAACCGCTACCGCAGGCGTTGTCAATCTATCGCCACCGGCAACTGAAGTTGCCCAAGCTAACAATTCCATTGGGCTGTCTATCTCTCCTAACCAATCCCGCTACCCTCGGGGTACAGAACTGCGCATTATCGCGACCGTCAAATCTGCCGATGGTCAACGTCTCGCAAACACACCCGTCTTAGTAGTTGAAACTTTTTACAACTCGGGAACTCGCCGTACCGAGCAACGCACTCTAGGACAATTCACCACCAATAGTGCGGGACGAATCACGATCAATTACAGAATCTCCACCGATCCCAACCAAGATAAAGTGACCCTTAACTTTGTCAATCCCATCGCTTCTGGCGGTGCCGCCGCCTTTGTCATCCCCATCGGTCGCTAAACCTTTGATCGGCGAGAGATCGTGCGCTGCAAGGCTATCGATCGCTCGTCATCCAAGACCGCTGTATGAATATTCTATGAAGAAGTGATTGTTCTAATGATCACTAGGTTTACAATCAACTCTGTTTGATTCAACCGTGACTGACAGCGCTTCGGATTGCGTGTTGAAGGAAGGTTAGTCACCGATTGGTGCAGGTTCAACCGTTGCTCAGCCCTAGACGTGATGAAACACAAATTACCAAAATGATTGCATCTCCCCATCTCCTGCAAAAGTTCACGAAAATTGCATCCTTGTGTGCACTTTTACTAGCTGTTACAGCTTCTGTATCTGCCGCCAAAACTCCCGCCCAGCGAACCGCTCAACCTCCTAAAAGCCTTTACGATCGGGCTAAAGCTGAATTACCTGAAGACATCTATCTCCTCTATCGAATTGTTGAGCGGATTGCCCGAGCAAACGGGATAGATGAACGCCCCTGGAGAATTGGAACGGTTTCCACCTATGACATTAATGCCTTCGCAACACAAGTTAATTTAGTCGCTGTCCATGACGGGTTGCTCGATCAACTTGCAGGCGATTCTTCAGCCATTGCTTGCATCGTTGGGCATGAAATGGGACATAACGACAAACGCCACATTGCGCTGGGAGAAGCCCAAAAAGAGCAGTTGATCGCACAAGCGAGAGCAGAAGCAGAAGCAGAAGTTAATGGAGAGATCAGGAATGCCAAGACTGACTCTACGGCAACTGGATTTTTAGGAGGTTTACTCGGAAACTTTGGAGGAATTCCTGGAATCGGCGGTGGGCTTTTAAGAAATGAGAGCCAAAATCGGCTGACTCGTGCCCAACAACGCATCGAAGAAATGACAAAGAAGAAGCAAGCTGAACTTGAATCTAATCTTGCTGCAACAGTACGACGACAGGAATTTGAGGCAGACGAAGCTGGGTATCTGTTCGCGACGAGAGCAGGATTTGAACCCCAAGGCTGTCTCAGAGCAATGGCAGTCCTAGCTCGCACACCCGGTGCAGAGTTTGATACGACGCATCCTGCTGTCCCAAAACGGATTGAGGCATTACAGCGACTCATGCAGAAGTATCCTCCGGCTTCTTTAGCCGCGGAGGGTAAAGCAAAACTCGCAAGAACTCAGCCTTTGACCTACGATCCGTCGAAAGATGGCAGTTCGCTACGGGTGAATTCTCGGTTTGGCGGCTCTACGGATATTGATCAGGTGTTAGGTAAATAACGACCCGTACGAGCAGTCGAACAATCGCTCAGTGACACTGTTTCCCTCATTCGTAGGGTTGCTTCACGGATTTTGAAGACCAGCGGAGCAAATAACTGCTCCGCTGAGTTTAACCCAAAAGCTATGGGAACGCCAAGCTGTATGAAGCAGACGACGCTTAAAAGAAAGTATGGAGAAAATTACGTCATAGTAATTAGTTTTGAAACATTTCCTAAGCCGTAAAGATAAAAAGACAACTTATAAAATATTTGAAGTTGTATGCGCGTTTCTAAAAAAAGGAATTATTCACAACTTCCTCCTTTACTCAACTGACCGTTAAAGACGGACGTACAACTACGGGATTCCATCTATGAGCGTTGCAAATCTATTCACAAATTTTTCTAGCGGGTACTATAGAGACTATCTAGGAGACTTCTATTCTCCTGCCACAGCTTCTTATTTTCCGGGTCCCAATGTTTCAACTGGAGATCCTACAGTTAGTTTTTCAAGCCCACCAGTTTTAGGGTCAATTTTAGGAAGTTGGTTATCTGATCCTGCTGAAGCAATTTCTCAAGACCCTTGGGAGCCCTTGTCACATACACATATTCCTAGTGAATGGGAGACAAATACTGAGACAGCGATCATTTACGAAATTGATGGCAGCCTCACAGGAAGCAATCCTTTAACAGGGTACTTTGGAGCTGATAATGGAATTTTTGTTTGGGTTAATGGCGAATATAAGTTTGGTGCATTAGCTCCGGGATTTGCCGAGCCTGAAGAGTATAAGGTTGATCTAGGAAGCTTAAAGTCCGGGAAGAACTATATCCAGATTCTACGTGAAGATCATGGTAGAACTACTGGCTTTATTGTCCAGATATTAGGAGAAATAGATCCAGGAATTTTTATCGAATCAATTCCTGTAGCAGATGGATATGCATTTGGATACGATCATATCTACTTAGTCTATAGAGACATAAATGGTGAGGAAACAGTTCTTTCAGGGGGGTTTACAAGGGATACATTTTCGCTTGGCATCAAAGGCGCTGGAGCCCCTTTGATGATTGAAAAGAGTAGTGAAAGCAGATTCAGCGAGACTTTGGTGGAACGAGGGAGCCGTAGACTTGACCTTGGTGGTCGCAACCCGGCAGAAGTTTGGGACAGGATGCGTCAGCACGCAATGCGAATTAATGAAGCTGACCTTCCTTACAAGGCTTTGATTGGTAATAGCAATTCAGCGATCGCGTCTATTCTATATTCTGTAGGAATAGATATTAAAAGCAATATTCCATTCAATACCAAGCCTTCAGATCTTCCAGGAATTGATAACCTTTTGGTACCCCCTGAGAAAGATGCTCAGGGAAAAGACCTTGTACTGAGCCTTGCTAATCCTCAACCTGGCACCATTGGACTGAAGCGGGACGAGACTGCCTTAGTAATCGATATCAATCGTGATGGAGTGATTGAACGCTCCACAGATTTCGTAATTCAGAATTTCTTTCAAGGCAACGAAGCAGGCCCAGGATTCCTCAAACAAGTGGGCAATCTGAATGGTAACGATATTCTCAATGCTAATCGCCAGGTCTTAAACGTGGGAACCGATTTCAATGGTGATCGTAAAGCTGATCTCGTCTGGCGCAACACCGAAACTGGAGAAAACATCGTTTGGCGCTTAGATGGCACTACCCTTATCGGCAGCGATTCACTGGTTGCCGTCCCAAGTCGCAACTGGGTTATGGGCGGTACCGGCGACTTTAATGGTGATGGCAAAACCGATCTCGCGTGGCGTAACAATGCCACCGGCGAAAACGTGGTTTGGTTTATGGATGGCAAAACCATTGCCGAAACGGGGTCATTCCTCACCATCACGGATCGCAACTGGGTTATGGGCGGTACCGGCGACTTTAATGGTGATGGCAAAACTGATCTCGCGTGGCGCAATTATGCCACTGGTGAAAATGCAATCTGGCTGATGGATGGAACGAACATTGCCCAGGCAGCATTTATTCAACCCGTTCCCGATCGTAATTGGGTCATGAGCGGCGCAGGCGACTTCAACCGTGATAACAAAGCCGATCTCGTTTGGCGCAACGATGCTACCGGCGAAAATGCCATTTGGCTGATGAATGGAACACAGCTACTGAGCGGCAACTACTTCACAGCCGTGAAGGATAGCAATTGGCGAATTGGGCAAACCGGGGACTTTAACCAAGATGGCAACACGGACATCGCCTGGCACAATGGGGCATCGGGACTAAACGCAGTTTGGCTCATGAATGGAACTCAACTCGATCAAGGGCGGTTTATTGCTCCCCTTCAAGGTTCCAGTTGGAATTTGATCAATAGTCGTTCCCCTTTAACCTAAGGTCAGACGCGAGGGTCGGAGTGTAGATCAGCGGAATGGGTGACTGCTCCGCTGAGTTTAACCAAAAGCTACGGGAACGCCAGGATGAAGACGTTAACCTTTAAGAGGTAAGAGGTTTAGAACTTTCTCAAAAACGGTCATTAAAGATTCTCAGAACTCGACACCTAATGAAGCTTAAAAGCTAGACGCAGCCAGCTTTACACCATTTTATTAAACAAATCCATGATGAGTTGTGAGAAACCCAGTGATCTCAAAGTTCCAGTTCATAGATTTGAGCAATCTCATCGGACTGAATCCCCAAATACGCCAGCGTCTGACGCTGAGTCGCATGTCCAAAGGCCTCCATTAGCAGAGGAATCGCAGTCCCTCGCTCCGTCCGCTGCCAGTAGCCCCAGGTCTTCCGCAGGGTGTGACTGCCATAATTTCCCTTCAATCCCACATCTTGGCACCAAGTTTTCACCATCGTGCTGACCGTAGTCACCGTCAAGCAACCGCGCTGCCCAGCAAAGAGATGGTCCTCATCCTGAAGTTGGCTATTCGCTAACCAAGACTGAATCGCCGTAATCGCCATGCCATTGAGCGTGACAGGGCGATACTTGTGCGTTTTGCTCTGCTTCAACTCCAAGACATCTCCCACGTTGAGCGATCTCACCTGCCGAACCTTGATTGAGAGTAATTCGTTCGCTCGGTAAGCCGTATTGATGCCTAAGGTAAACAAGCAGAGGTCACGGGGGTGGTCCCCCAGCACTTTTTTGATGCGGCTGATCGCGCGTTTATCCCGGATCGGTTCTACTTTGATGGTTGATCCGGCAACCGGATGGTTAGGATTTTGCCCTTTTTGGAATGGCATGGCGCTCTTTTTGCTGCTAACTAAGTAAAAGTCATTTTACTCGTAAGCTTAGTGAGATTACAAACTCCTAGTTCTAGCCTCTCTCAGCAGAACCGTGCTGAAAGGCAAGCTATGAGGCAACTTCAAGTCCTTTTCTCACCCACTAACTATTTCACAATAGTTAGTGGGTGAGAGGGTGAGAGGGGCTTGTGGCCGATGACTTTGGATTGAGCCAACAAAAGCCAAAATTAGTGCAAGCAAGGCCTAAAAGTTTTGTTCTGTTGCAGGGTTTAATGCCTTCTCCCTAACAAGCTCTTTATTCAAAGTTTCAGCTTGGATGGGCTTACAGTCTCATCTTGCACTTTTTGAGTCTTACGTTGACTCAAAAAGTGCAAGATGAGGCATGGGAATCAGGGTAGGGGTTGCTGCCTCTAGGAATCTCTCAAATTACCCCTGACTAACTAGTAGGTCTACTAGGGTGGTGGTGGAATACTCGTTCCCTTGCTGGTATCCGTTTTCAATCACCAAGGTATAAGCGTAGATAACATCGTGCCTTTGGCGGTAGACTTCTTCACAACCAATCTGACCCATCCCCCATGACAACTGCTGTATGAACCTACCAAACTCGCTACAAGCTCCCTTCCTCCTTCAGGAACTTCAGTGGATCGTTGATCCCGTGAGCTATATGGAGAAGGCGGCTCGGCAACATCCCGACATCTTTTCGGCGGGCATTTTTAACGGTCAGCACTTGGTGTTTGTCAACCATCCGCAAGCGATTCAAGAAATCCTGACGAGTGATCGTAAGCGCTTTATTGGGGTAAAAGTAGCGAAGCTGCCGCCAGCCGCCACGCAGGTGCTGAAACGCTCACGTGATATAGCTTTCACGCCACAGTTTTATTTTTAAGCGACCTCTAGAGGCAATCGTTCTGTCAGGTCTAAACGAAAGGTGCCATAAGGATTAACGTGTGTCCAGAACAGTGGGGTGAGTGCCCTTAAATCCTCTGACTTCAACTGGTTTTGCCAATGGGGTTGGGCTAAGACTTGCTGAATCATCAACGTGTTGATGTAGACCAAACACAACTGCAATAGATGCAAACACAACATGGATAATTCCTGCTCTTCCATGCGATTGGTGGCCATCTCACTATGTTTGCCGTAGAAGATGAAACTGTTGGCACTATTCCAATGTTCCACCACATTTAACCCTTCTTGAATTTCGCGCCGCAAGGCTTCTTCTTGCAAGTATCGACACAAGAACAGGGTCTTAACGACTTTGCCCAGTTCGACCAACGCCCGTTGCACCGGATGAATCAGCGTCGAACGGGTAAATCGCCTCAGAATGGTTTCTGCTTCGGCTGTTCCGAGTCGCAGCGCGGTGGCATATTTCACCATCGCATCGTAATTCTGCTGAATCAAGTCCCACTGAATCACCCGTCCTAGCACAGGTTTGAGGTTCGGATAATCTTGTCGTTGTTCAGAAGTGGGCAGTGAAAGCTTCTGTTCTCCAATCCGACGAATGCGAGGAAGCAAATCAAATCCCAATAAATGGCAAAAAGCAAACGCTAACTCACTTTGCCCGTGCGTATCCACGTAGTTTTTCTGGGCTGGAAAGTCTGTACAGTGCCGCAACAGACCCTCAATCATCGCAGCCACCTCCGAGGAAGAGCAAGTTTTCAGTTGTGAATAGATGCAGGCAGATTTCCGTTCTACGTGCCAATAGATCATCACGCCACGCCCACCATAGCGGGTATGCCATTCGGTCATCAGGTTCTGATCCCAGGAGCCAAACTTTTTGGAATCGGACGCACAAGCCGTGGTGCCTTCCCCCCAAATCTCAGGATGCCGCACCTGTAAAATGGCATTGACGACTTGGGAGATCGCATTGCGAAGCGATTCTCGATGGATGTAATGACGCTTGACGTAACGCAGATCGCTTTCGGTGTCTGTTGAGATGCCCGCTGTCACGCGCTTGAGTCCAGTATTGGTGCCCAATCCATACAAGCACCAGAGCAACCGTCGTTGCAGCGTTGATCGCTCTAAGCTCTCACGCAATCCCACATGGCGAAATGCTTCGGTAAAGCTAATCCGGAGATCTGCTTCTTTGAGCATATCGAGCAGATTGGTCATCGCCCAATGCTGGCTGACTTCCTGTTTGATCTGAGCCAAGTTGCTCGACTCAGGTTGAGCATCCAATGGAGAAAGAGCAATCCAGCCGTTATTGCGCTCTTGAATGCGGACGCTGCGATTTTGCGGCAGTTCAGTGTTGAGCGTTTTGAGCGCTGCGGTGAGCTCTGTCTTCAAGTGCAGCACGAACGAGTCTGCATTCAAAGGTTGATTTAAGGCTGCATAGTAAGTTGCCCGGTGTTGCTCAAAGTCTTGAGGGAGATCAGCATCTGGATCGCCATAGCGTTTCGCACTCTTGACCCAAATCGTTTTCGAGCGCAATCGATCTCGCAGCGCTTGTAAAACGGCAAGCTCATAATTGACGCGATTGACGCGATCTTTGCCTTGATTCGATTCCACGATCAGATCGCGCCAGTCACGTTCTAGCACTCCTTGGACAACCAGTTCTTCTTCAGCACGATAGTGGCGAGAGGAACTGTCTTGGTATTGTTTGAGTAGCTCTAGCGCTTTGAGAATGGGTTAGTGTCACGAAGTTTTCGCCACAGATTTACGGTCATGTTTAGCATGATCTCGCTCCATCACCAGGAAAAATACGGTTAAACAACTGGTTTCGTGAGGGAATGCCCCAATTTCATCCGACTTGGTGCGAAACTCTCGAA
>JBBRPT010000098.1:0-18724 GCA_038227635.1 Leptolyngbyales cyanobacterium
CAGTGAAACAAATTGGGGCACGCATCAAACTTTCTGGCGCACAATGGAAAGCGGAAAATGTCCCTCAAGTGTTGTTGCAGCGCTGTGCCTATCTCAACGGACAGTTCTCAAAATGAGACTTGCAAGACTGGGATGCACCCACGTTGCGTTTGTTGGTAGACTGTGTGCCACGGGGGGAAGTCATGGGGCATCAGTCGCCAAGCTTCTCCCCCTCGCACCACGTATCGTAAGCCATTGAACACCTCGCGTAGACTATGGTCTCGTTGGGGGGCTGCTTCTGTCATTAATGTTAAGTACGGCGCGACAAATGCCCATTCTTCGTCGCTCACATCCGTTGGGTAAGGCTTTCTACTCATGCTCCCAGTCTAACAAAAGTGCATAACACCCTCTAGAGTGAATCATTCCCATCTGTCCACACGCATCGGTGTAATACCAGTTTCCTTTAGAGCCGTAGGTGTTGATCGGAGTCCGACTATTCAACGAGCAGAGAACACGACCGTTGGGCGAATCTCTGACATTTGAAGGAGGATTGACGATAAACGCTTGAGTCGCTCTCGTCTGATTTTGTCCTCGATTTTGACAGACTGCATTTAGCATTGTCTGAGTCGCTTGAGACTGCGGACGGTTGACGGTCTTTTCAGGAAACGTCGTCCAGGTTCCTGCTTGACAGTTGGCTTGACTATAAATTTTCTCGCTGCCTAAGAAGTAGACAAAATCAACACTGCGATCGCTGACTCTCTGAGTCGAACACAGATCGACATTAATCGTCTGTCCATTAGACGCTTGACCTGCATAGTAATTGCAATTTTGTGCAGCTGCGATTCTAGGAATGCTAACGCTAGCGGTGATTGCCAAGGCTGCGGTCAACAATTTCACTGATGTGTTCATGGTGAATGATTCAATTCAATGATGCTCTCTGCAGTAATCTCCTTCAAATTCCCGAAACCCTGTTTAAATTGAAATGCCCCAACGAAAAACCAGCCCAATACTTTTTCAAGCAGCAGACTGGCTTCGATTTTAGGGTTTGTTAGAGCAGATCTAAGAGCTACTTCACAATCCCCAACAGGTCACTTGTTGTAGACGTTGGGAGGTCGGGAGCGATCGAGAAGTGAGGAAGATTATCCAGAGATTTGCTAGCCACTAAGGGAATCGAGTTCCGAACGTGGGCAGCGATTTGGACAGTCTTTACATCATAGGTCTGCGTAATCAGCTTGGGATATAGCCCGATCGCGATAACCGGCACTAACAAACAAGCTGCAATAAACGATTCGCGAGGCTTTGCATCCAGAAGGAACTCTCCCGCGACTGCCGTTCCTTCCTGACCGTAAAACACCTCACGCAGCATCGACAGCAGATAAATCGGAGTCACAATCAAACCCACTGCAGACAGCAACACGACAACAGCTTTGAAGGTCGGGTTGTAAGCATCGCTCGTCGTAAATCCAAGAAACACTGCTAACTCTCCGACAAAGCCGCTCATTCCAGGCAACGCTAGAGATGCCATTGAGCCAACAGTGAAGAGTGCAAACACAGTCGGCATTTTCTTTGCCAAGCCGCCCATCTCGTCAAGATTGAGGGTGTGAGTTCGATCGTAGGTGACTCCTGCCAAGAAGAACAGGGTCGCTGCGATCAACCCGTGAGATACCATCTGAAGCACTGCCCCACTCGTTCCAATTTCGGTAAATGAGGCAAGACCCAAGATCACAAACCCCATATGCGAAATCGAGGAGTAAGCCATGCGTCGCTTCAGGTTGCGCTGAGCAAACGAAGCCAGCGCACCGTAGACAATATTGACGATCCCCAAAATAGCTAGCACTGGAGCGAAAAAGACATGAGCGTTAGGCAGCATCTCCATATTCATACGGATCATTGCATAGCCGCCCATCTTAAGCAGAACCCCTGCCAAAATCATTGAGACGGGAGCAGATGCCTCACCATGGGCATCGGGTAGCCAGGTGTGAAATGGGAAGATTGGCAGTTTGACCCCAAAGGCGATCAGGAACCCAGCATACGCCAGCAACTCAAACGTCAATGAGTATTCTTTTAGCCCTAACTCGGTCATGTTAAATGTGACATGATCCCCAGAAAACGCCATTGCTAGAGCAGCAATCAAGATAAAAATAGAACCGATCGCAGTGTAGAGAATAAATTTAGTCGCGGCATACAGGCGCTTAGGTCCGCCCCAAATTGCAATCAGGATATACACCGGAACTAATTCAATCTCCCACATTAGGAAGAACTGGATCGTGTCTTGGGCGCAGAATACGCCGAGTTGAGCGCTGTACATTGCCAGCATTAAAAAATAAAACAGACGAGGTTTTTCAGTGACTTTCCAACCCGCCAGGATGGAAAGGGTCGTCACCAACCCCGTGAGAACGACGAGAGGCATTGAGATGCCATCGATCGCCAGTGACCAATTGATCGCGATTTGGGGCACCCAGGCATAGCTTTCGGCTAGCTGAAACCCAGGATTCTGAAAATCGTAGTGCTTCCAGAAAGCGTAAACCATCAGCCCAAGGTCAGCTAGACCGACGCTAAGAGCATACCAGCGAACGGTTTTGCCCTGCTTGTCAGGAATGATCGGAATGAAGAGAGAGGCTGCCAGGGGCAACAAGATGATAGTCGTTAACCAAGGAAATTGCGTACTCACCATGAGAACAAAAATGTAGTGATGAAGGGAGAGGGTTCTGTTCGATGTAAAGCACCTGCGCCAAATCTGCGAAGAAGCCCGTTTATCACAAGGAGGAGGTTGAAGAGTGCCAAACTCGCTTGCGGGGTGATATCAGGGAGGCAGGAGAGTTGAGTGAATCAATGAGAGTTTGTACCTACGGTCTCATGTTACCCCAATTTATTAAGTTAAGTAAACATTAGTAACAGAATATCTTAACTTTTGAGGAAGGTGACAGGCGTAGAGGCATGAGGAGGCTTTACAAAAAGGTTTTGGGAATAGCTGGCATCACTTGTGTATTTGAGCGATGACCACACCCGTCTCTTAACGCTTTGTAATATTGCAAATAGGATGGACTCAAACTAAACATAAAATGCCGAAGGTGCTCTCATTCCAGCCATCTCCCGCCTGAGAGGGAGCTAGAGTCCGACTGATCTTCTCCCAATGAATTGGGGGCTGAGAGGCTTTATTTTTGGCTGTAAAAAATGTATCCGACGAGTCCTTAAAGATTAGTAGGTCTTTTTTCATTACGGCGTTGCTAAGTTCGTCAGAAAAATTAATGGTTTATGTAATCTTCATATCTTTACACCCTCAAATCAGAAGTGCAAAATGTGCTTCGGTTGCTCTAAGCATCTATCCAAAAACTACCTGAATTATCCTTTTGATTCATCTTTTTGCAGTCTCTTGGATAGGTTCGTAGGAGCCTGCAAAACTTGATTGAGGGATGTCAGTAGAGCGTCTTCTTGACGAATAAAGCTCTCCGTAGCATGTCTTTCTTCCTTTCTAATCAGTTTCTAAGTCCAGTTTTGTATCGATGAACGTAAGTTGGGAACTATTTTGATGTTGAAACAACTAAAACGGGTGAAAACTGCTTTCTGGATTGCTGTTGGCAGTGTTGTTGCTCTTCCTTTGTTCTTCTATTCTGCAAAGGTTGCTCAATCGCAATCAGCGGTCAGTGTTCACTTGACAATGGGTAATCCCAGTAGTGCCAGCACCGGTTCCACTAACTATTTACTGGTGAAGTCTCAATATGCCCTTTCTTACAACGACAGTCGCAAAATTGCGAACTGGGTAAGTTGGCAGCTCAATCAGAGCTGGCTGGGCAGCACGCCTCGCCAGGATAATTTTCGAGCAGATACAACCTTGCCCAGTAGTTTTTATCAGGTGAGCGGTAGTGACTATGTGGGCAGCGGCTTCGATCGCGGTCATATGACCCCCTCTGCCGATCGCACCAGCTCTGTGACCAATAACTCTGCGACCTTTCTGATGACCAATATGATTCCTCAAGCCCCCGATAACAATCAGGGTATTTGGGCCAACCTAGAGAGCTACGAGCGTAGTCTGGTAAGTCAGGGGAAGGAGTTGTACATCATTGCTGGAGGACGCGGAAGCTGTGGGACTGGCAGTAATGGCTCCAAGTGCTCATTTCTCGCAGCGACCAACAGCAGTTATTCTATCACCGTCCCCTCTTATACTTGGAAAATCATTGTCGTTTTGGATAGACTAGGTTCGGGATCTGGCGGAGTCAACACCAACACGCGGATCATTGCTGTAGACATTCCCAATACACAAGGAGTGCGGTACGCCGATTGGCGTAGTTACCGCGTCAGTGTGGACAATCTGGAGCAAAAGCTAGGGTACAACTTTCTATCTGAAGTGTCCTCTAGCATTCAGAGTGTGGTTGAAGCCAGAGTTGATAATCAGTGAGGGATCTCAAAGATCCGCCTCGGCAGATTTGCTTTAGAAGGTACAGCGTCTTTTTTAACAAGTCTGTCAAAGGAATGCAGATTTATTAATGTCGAGATCTTCGCCCTCCTCACGAAGTGGGGCGAAGCCCTCGCCTAACTCTTCTCCCAAGCTGGGAGAAGGGGAACCGGACTCTTGCTCTCTCCCAAACTGGGAGAGGGCTGGAGGTGAGAGCAAACCCACTTTGCAATGACCGATCTTGGTTAATCCACGATCCAAAGAGAGGATTATCTGGCTGAACAAATTTGGCGCTCAGGTTTCGATCACTTTTGTGGTTAACCCCGCCAGATCGGAGCCATTTTTTCCCACAATATAAATAGCGATTTCAACGCTGCCAATCCGGTACACGTGTAAGTCCTCAAGATTCGTTTTTAACACTTGCATCAACGATCGGAACTTGGCTACGTTTGCCTGCTGGATTGCATCATGCCATTCTTCTGGCTGAGCAACGTTGCGAAACAAGTAATCTAGATCAGTGGTTTCTACTGGAGCATCAGAGGGATGTTCTGTCAGGTGCAGCAGTCGCTCTGGGGTGAGCGGTTCACTTGCTTGTCCTGCCCAAATGAATGGGGCGAATGGAGAATCTGATTCACTGGGCATCAGCAATTCTCGGCTGGCTTGATCTAATGTTTCGGTAATTATCATGACGGAGTGAAGGAGAGTCACTATGAACTATATCTACAAATGGGAGACAGTTGTTTTGGCGATCGGGGTGACGCTGGGATTGCCTGCGATCGCTCAAGCTCAGGAACACCCCGAATCACTGACCTGTTATATGCAGTTATCAGACAAGTCAGTTGTGAACCTGATGCGGTTGTGCGAACGTAACGTGTTGCCTTACGCAACGACAGCAAAAGTTTCTCTCGCAGAGCAGCAGAACCGCTTTTTGAAAGACTTTTATCAACAGGTGCAACGATATCCTGAGGGAAAGGACGTTTTGGCACAGGTGGACTCAGATGCCTTAATTGGTAAGGCAAATCTGGTTTGCACTGCGCTAAAAGAGAATACCTATGAGCAACCTCAGATTAATCCGAATGCCAACGAGCCAGACTCGCGCAAAATTGCAAATCTGGAAGACGCGATCGTTGATCAGATAGCTCGGCGAAGCTTTTGCCCAGAAGTTAATCATTAACGACTTGTGCTAACAGCTCAAGCATGGCTGCGATCTCATCGTCCAACCAATTCCTGCCTCTAGGCTTGACAAGTTTGGGGATCACCTGAAGACAAAGACGGTCACCGATTTGGATTCACTGACCGTTCTTGAAGTTAGCCTGATTTTATTACCTTCCCAACAACAATCTGACTCACTGCCAATCACCCTTGTCTAGCAGACATAAACAATTTGATGGAATTCTATCCTTAGCAGAATCTCTTATGCTTTTCGATGAGGTGCCAAAAAAAGAGGCACAAGCTTTGCACTTCCTCTACTTCTGCAGAGAATTTCAGGAAGAACTTATTTTCTCAAGTCGGGGGTTTATTGAAATATTCAGTCGTCATTAATCCAGAGCGACTGGAGCGACGGGTATAGTTCTTCATCATGTAGTTGAGATCATCAGGATTGATTGACACTGACACAGCATCACTCTGGCTAACCATGCCGCTCTCGTAGAGGTCAAAAAGCGCCTGATTGAGCGTTTGGGAACCATCTTTGCCCTCTTCCATCAGCTGATAGATTTCGTCGATGCTGCCTTTTTGCAGATAGTCGCGGATGCTATCTGTGTTGAGCATGATTTCTAGAGCAGCAATCCGTCCTCCTTTCACCGTCGGTACCAACGCCTGACCGATCACTGCCCGCAATCCTTCTACGATTTGCAGACGGACAATATCTTGCTCTTCAGGCGAGTAGAAATTGAGCAATCGCTTAACGGCATTCACCGTTCCTTTCGTATGTAAGGTGCCGAGTACCAAGTGCCCTGTAAGAGCGGCTCGAATAGCAGTATCGACGGTTTCGCGATCGCGCATCTCTCCAATCAGAATAATGTCGGGGTCTTGCCGCAGAGCTGCCCGCAGAGCTTCTTTAAATTCCTGCGTGTGCAATCCGACTTCTCGCTGCGTAATTAGACACTGATTAGAGGTGTGAACATATTCGATCGGGTCTTCGATCGTCACAATCTTACGGGATAGCGAATCGTTGACGTGACGCAGCATTGCCGCCAAGGTCGTAGATTTGCCAGAGTTGACAGGTCCAGTGACTAATATTAAGCCTTGCCGTTCCTCTACCAGCCCGGTTAAGACATCAGGAAGTCCCATTTTGGCGATCGTGGGCACTTCCAACGAGATTAACCGTAGCACCATCACGCCGCCCATAATTGATTGAGCACAGTTGACTCGACAGCGCACTAGTCCCTTATAAAAAATCGCAGTGTCTAGCTCCTGTCGTTTGCGAAACTGTTCTATCTGCTCTGCTGATAAAACTTCCTCTAAAAATTCCTCATACTGATGGGGGGTGAGCGTTCCATATTGCTCTTGAAGTCGAATATGCCCTTGAATGCGATACCGAGGCACCTCACCAACCTGTAGATGAATGTCAGAAGCCCCTTTTTGGCAACCATCATCGACCATCCCCCGAATCGTGCCCTGCCGCTCTAGCTCAATAGGGAGATCCAGCACGATCGAGCTTAGGCTCATTGCCTGCACGCCTTGCGTAGTCGGACCGCAGTTAACTCGCGCCTGCATAAATCCTGGAATTTGAGCATTCGTGTCGAGCTTTTGAGCTTCACGGTAGTGTTTGAGCTGATCGGATGTCAACACCTCTTGCACATAGTGACTGAAGCGATCGGGCGTGAGAATTGGCAAATGGTCTTGCGAGATCAGCTTGCCGTGAACGCGATAAAACGGGGTGCGACCGATCTGTAAATAGAGAGCAGTAGCACCTTGGTTATAAGCGTCCTGAATCAGTAACCGGACTGAGTTAGCTGCTTGGGGCGCAGGATTAGTAGAAACCTGAATCGCAGTCATGGCAAATCGCGTCAAGAGTGGGTAGAGAGTTTTAGCCGAGAAACAAACCAGTGAAAACTGAGAAGTTGATTGCAGACATACTCAGGGAAAACTAACTAAGCTTAAAGAGGGAGTTGTGTAGATTTTAATCGAGAAGATTGCTGGAATCTGCGAAGTGCGGTTTTTTTACCTACCGAGTGAAGGCATTTGATGACATTAATCCTCGAGTGGCTTGGCTTAAATAGGCGATCTGACCATAGCTGTAGACTAAATTTTCAAAACATTGAGCCGGGTCTGCTGCAAATTTGACAGATTTATAGAGTCCACGCAGCAGTCGTTCTCCGCCTCGTTCTAATTGCCCAAACCCTGCTTCGCCCGCAATCTGTTCTCGATAGCACTCGCTGATGCCTTGCCACCAGCCACGGCTTAAAAACCAGCCTCGCCTCACTCGATCGGGCGAAACGTGATGAGCGACTAAGGCATCGGGCAAATAGGCAACCTGCCACCCTGTTTGCAATGCCAAGTTTGTCATGTGAAGCTCTTCGTTAGAAAGCAAATTTTTTCCGACGCGACCTAGATTTGGGTCGAATCCGCCAATCTGCTCTAAAAAAGTCCGGCGAACGGAGTAGTTTAAGCCTCTAGGAGTAAGCCCAGGGCGATCGATATACAGGACAGACGCACCTAGGTCATAAGCACCCAGATTTCCAGCTAACCCATCTGAGAGCCAGGACGGAACCGTTGTTTCAACCTCCCAAATCAGAGTGACTTTACCGCCTGCGATCGCCAGTCTCTCATTGGTTTGGTAAGCATCCCATAACGTTTGTAACCAACGAGGATTGGCGATCGCATCATCATCCAAATAGGCCAGAATGCTGCCCTGAGCGTGGCTAGCTCCGGTGTTGCGAGCAACCGATAAACCCGTCACTGGCTCATAAACGTAACTCAATCGGGCATCGCTCAAATGGGCTTCTACGACTTCGCGGGTACGATCGCTAGAAGCATTGTCTACTATTACGACTTCAAAATCGGCAAATGTTTGAGAAAGCAAGCTGTCAATAGCAGATCCCAGGTAATGATCTCGATTGTGAGTGCAGATAATAGCAGACACCTGAAGGGCAGGCATAGTTTAATCCCTAGGAAAGAATTTTCCTCTTATCTATTGTTTACATCACAACACATCTAAGTGGAATCAAGATCCGTAGAATTCTGGGTAAAGTTGAGATGAAGTTAGGACACGTCGCTTGATCCCTGTTCTTTAAGGTGACTGTGCATGACGACAAGCGTTTGTGCTAGATGATTGAGGCGTGTTTCTAAGTCTTGCTTGCGCCCTAAAAGCTGGCGGAGTTTTTGGTAGCGAGCGATCGCGACACTAAGACTTGCAACCTGTTCAGAAGGGCAAGGATAAGACCAAAGCTGCCCATCAGGGTTAAGACCGCAGAGCCGATAGCCTGTACGCGGCGATTCACAAGCAATAAGCTGATCTTGCGTTGAGCAGATTTCTTCTACATAGTCCATCAAGCGATCGACTTCTGCATGGCGCAGCACCGACGAGTCAACCTCCGGTTCGCGGGAATGAGATTCTAGCCAACCATCGACGATCGGTCCTTCTAAATACAAATCTTGGATTTGCTGTAGAGTCTTGTGTAACTCGGCTTGCCACCCTTCGACCATCGCTTGAATCTCACTCAGCAGATTGGTCGCTAAAGCTGGGTTTGCACCATTTCGGTGACTGCTAAAACTGGGTGCCTTAAGCTTGGGCAGATTCGGGGTTTTTGCCCCAGTGTCTTCAATAGAGAAGGGCTGAACAAAAGCCTTTACCCTTGGTTCTAGAGGAATGGTTGGAGACAAATCGACAGATGGAGAAAGCTGTTTGACGTGAGATGAATTAGGCGCGAGCGTCGTAGGTTGAGGCGACACAATAACAGATGAAGAACTGCCTTTTGCTGTCTTGGGATGCAAATCAAATGACACCGATTTGATCGTTGCAGCAAACGAGCCAGAACGAGCCGGATTGTCAGATGTAGTTGCTAATAACGCAGATCCATTGCGATCGATTTGGTGCAGTGTCTCTTCAATCCGTCTCAGGTCTCTTTTCATAGTTGCCTCACACCACTTACAAAAGTCAGATGCACGTCATCGCACCTCAAAATGTTTGCCCTGTGTAGTGGTTTATTGTAGCGGCGAAATTGTAGAAGGCAACTATTTTCTAAGAGTTTGGCTAGATTCTACAGCTTTCCTTCTAGAGGCTGACAAAAATCTTGAACTCCGGTCTTTAAAACGTAGATGGCAACAGGAGCGACTAGCTTAGAGGGAATCTCGCTATCTGCCGCGATCGCATCCACCACTGCCCCAGATAGCCCATCTTCTAAGTTTTCTCTTAAGTCAGCTTGACAGAGAATATGCCGCCAACGTTTTGCTAGCCCCTCGATCCAGCGATCGTTGGTGTCGGGTTCTTGCCCTGCACGAATGGCAAGCGCGATCGCCGCATCTTCTAAATCGCCATCACAGTCTTCGATCACTCTTAAGGCCTCTAAAGCGGCAGCATGGTCAGACAGATCTTCTCGAAATTGCTCAAGCTCTTGGGGCGTAATAATGATTCTCATGAAGCTTTGTGTGCCGATTAGGGGCAATTCTACCACTCCTGCTCAAGATTCAGGTGGAGTTTAATCAGGTAAGTCTAACCGATCGCTAATTTCTGCTAAGGCGCAGCAAAGATCTGCGATCGTTGATTTCATTTCGGCAACATCGCCGCCTAACTGATCTAATCGAGTTTCTACAATCTTGAGATCAGTGGTTTGATTAGTTTGCCAGAGAGAACATTTGAGAGCAGTCAGAATTTTCTCGACCGTCGAGAAATTTGGGTCGTAAGATGGGTCGTTCAAGATGCGGCTGATTTGCTGGGTGTAGCCTAAGGCACTTCCCCCATGTTCTCGGGCAATTTCAGCAGAGATTTTGCGAATGCTCATCCCCTGCGTTTTCATCAACTCACGAATCACATCCACCATTTGTTCTTGCATAAATGCGCCTATGTCTATTAGTCTTTTACCAAGAACTTGAATTAAGTAAGTGACCTTCACCTTGGGCGAGGGTCATTTTTTTTGGAGGTTTCAGGGGTCAGTCTGGAATCTAAACTCTGTTCTATAAAAAAGCAGTAGAACTGATGTGCTCTACTGCTCTTGATTATCTAATCGTGGGTCACTATAACCCAACGAGTTCACGAGACTCTAGACCTGTGAGTTGTTGGGCAATCGTCAGTCGGGTTTCTAGCTTGGCAACGCTGAACTCATTTCGCAAATGCTCTAGATGGGCGAGGGCGTTGGCTTTTTCGGTGGCGGCGCGGTTGAGAGCGTCGATCGCGCGTGAATATTCTTGGTTGACTTGCAGCACTTCAAAGCGGCGGGCTTTGCGCTGGTTGTCATTTTTGAGGGCAGTTTCAAAGGCGACGACCATATCGGCATTGCCTTCGAGCCGAGCTAGATGCTGACGAATTTCGGCGATGTTTTGCTCTAGCTCATTGACGTGCTGGGCAGCTTGAGCGATCGCAGCGGGATATTGACCTAAACGAAGTTTCATATCTGAACATTCCTCGAAGACGGTGGGGTGGTCAGTAGCCAAATCAGTCACCTCAGACTGAGACTACGAACGACGAGACGTGAACCAAGCAACTCTTAAGCAGCGAGTTCTTGCAGTTGGGGAAGGGCAGTTCGAGTCGGCAACTCATGCGCCTGAAGGGGATCTGACTGAGATTGAGGAGCCGCTTGCTCTAACACGTTGACTTCGATCTTGACGGCAACTAAATAAGAGCCAGGTTGCTCACCGACGGCTTCGGCAATCAGGTCAGCGAAGATTGGTCGATCGGCGGTAATTGGGTCGCGGAGAGAGCAGCGATCCCACTCATATTTGGCGGCGGGGTCGAGGTGCAGAATGTAGTGTTTCGTCATAGGGCAAGAACTTGAATCGTTTGTACTATTGTAGTGGATTTCCACATCATCTGCAACTGAAGAGCGGCGAAATTATTAAGCAGCAATGAAGGCGATCGGGGGGTCGTTTTGAACATTGCGCTTTCTAGGAGAACGAATCTTGTCAATCGCAGAGAATTGCTTTTGATCTAGCCGATCCCAATAGGCGAGAACCCTAGCGGTGCCTGAGTCTCCAGAGAGTTTAATTTCGTAGGGGAACTGAGGAAGCACCTGACCCGATCGCACTTGAAAAGAGTGATTAGAACGTGCCAGGGTTTGAGCAAATTTTTGAGCTTGACTCAACTTCTCAAAACCAAAATAGCAAGTCTCCTTATGCCTTACAGGCTTTTGAAACGGAGTTCTAACCACTAAAACTCTAGGGGAAAGATATTGTCCCACCTGCCCTTTACCAGCAGAGAAAAGGCGACCAATTTGCATCGTAAGTATTGAAGGCTAATTTTTGAATTCTGAAGGGTGGCAACTTACGTTTGATGTAGTTTATCTCCACTACAATTATAGCTATTTTGAAGAACGATCGCCATTGGCTCGATCCTCAATCGATGAACTGATGTCGATTACAAATGGCTGTGATAAATGATGCGTTTACCCGATGGCGGGGAGACGTTCCACCGAAACGTCTCTACCAGGTAATGACGGGCAAAAATAAATGGGTGTTAGGTACCTCACACCTCTGATTTATTATAGTAAATTTGTACTTACTAAGTGGAGTTCGACGATGTGTGAAGAATGCGTAATATTAATGAAGTGCGAGTGAATCCCGCAGCTAATCTTCCACACTCGACTTGACTTAATGGCAGAAACTCGGTAAACCTAAGATCAAAGACTCACTCTTTCAGTTAGGACAGCTTTCATAAGGGATTAGCCAGATTGAAAGCGATCGTTCTACTTAAAGAGTCCATAGCGGCGAGTTCTTTCGCAGCTATCCCTCGGCTCATCACAGTTGGATTGGTAACAGAAGCCTCTGCAGGAATGAAAACTGTTTGACCTTGGGTAGGATCGGTCTGAAGATTGCAAGCACTTTTTTTAGAGGAGTTTCTGGCTCCTCTCAGTCCACTATCGACATATTCTGAGGAAACAAGTTCATGACTGCAACTCCCGTTCGGTTGAAGTACGAAGTCAAAGATTTGGCACTTGCGCCTGTGGGCAAACAGCGCATTGAGTGGGCTGGGCGTGAAATGCCTGTGTTGGCTCAAATCCGCGATCGCTTCGCCAAAGAACAGCCGTTTGCGGGCATCAAGATCTCTGCTTGCTGCCATGTGACGACTGAAACCGCTCATCTGGCGATCGCCCTCAAAGCAGGCGGCGCTGATGCCATTCTGATTGCAAGCAACCCGCTCTCGACTCAAGATGACGTGGCTGCAAGCTTGGTCGCTGACTACGGAATTCCCGTTTACGCGGTTAAGGGCGAAGATAACGACACCTATCATCGCCACGTTCAAATCGCGTTAGATCATCGCCCCAACATCATCATTGATGACGGCTGCGACGTGGTTGCAACCCTAGTTCAGCAACGCAAACATCAACTTGCTGACCTGATTGGCACCACCGAAGAAACCACCACTGGAATTGTGCGTTTACGCGCCATGCTCAGAGACGGTGCGTTGACTTTCCCAGCGATCAACGTCAACGATGCTGAAACCAAGCACTTCTTTGACAACCGCTATGGCACAGGTCAATCGACCTTAGACGGCATCATTCGCGCCACCAACATTCTGTTGGCGGGCAAAACTATTGTCGTGGCTGGCTATGGCTGGTGCGGTAAAGGAACAGCGATGCGTGCACGCGGTATGGGCGCAAATGTGATTGTTACCGAAATCAATCCTGTAGCCGCGATCGAAGCGGTGATGGATGGCTTCCAAGTCATGCCGATGGATGAAGCTGCAAAGCGCGGCGACATCTTTGTCACCGTCACCGGAAACAAAGGCGTGATTCGCGGCGAACACTTCGACTCGATGAAAGATGGTGCGATCGTCTGCAACTCTGGTCACTTCGACATCGAAATCGACTTAGAAGCACTGAAGGGACGCGCCAGCGAAGTTAAGACTGTTCGCACGTTCACCGAGGAATATAAGCTCAAGAGCGGCAAATCTGTGATCGTCTTGGGTGAAGGTCGTCTCGTCAATTTGGCGGCGGCTGAAGGGCACCCCAGCGCAGTGATGGACATGAGCTTTGCAAACCAGGCGATGGGTGCCGAGTATCTGGTCAAAAACAAAGGCAAGCTCGAACCCGGTGTCTATTCGATTCCGGTGGAAGCAGATCAAGAAATTGCTCGGCTGAAGCTGCAAGCGATGGGCTTCACGATCGACGCTCTCAGCGCGGATCAAATCCAGTACGTCAACTCCTGGACTTCTGGCACCTAATGCTAGTCGTCGAGTAATCCAGACCCCCGAATTCATTAATGAATTCGGGGATTTTTACATTTGCGAAGTGAAATTAACCTTTGGGTAAGTGCAGTTTTTAGTCGCAGATCCATAGGATTTAGGCGAAGAACATCAGCTTTGCATGAATCAAATTCTGTTTGTTGAACTGCTGGGAGAAATCGGTGACGTTCTAATTGCTTTGGCTGCAATTCAGGCGTTGGGACGATCGTATCCCGATGCAAAATTAACAGTCCTCACATTTGCAGGAGGAGAGCTGCTCACCACTGATCCATTAATTCATCGGGGTGAGATTGTTCAGAAAGGTCAGGCAAGAGGCGCGATCGAGACGCTTCTCAGTCAACAAACCTATGATTTAATTGTTTCTGATGCCAATTACGACGGCATTGATCAAATCATTCACCTCAGTGATGCTGATCGCGTTGTCACAAATTTATGAAGATCGCCTCCGGCGGATGAATTTGTGAGCGGTCGCCCTCTCAAGATGCTGCTGAGTGAGGGACTGATTCGTACTGATGCGGTCTCAGATCCTCAGCTACGTATAACCCTACAAGAACGGCAAGACGCACGAGAAAAATTAGACGAGATTGAACGCCCGATCGTGGTTCTCTATCCCGATTCGGGGATGCAGATTAAGCAGTGGTCAACCGGGAGTTTTGTTCAGCTAGGACGAGAGTTACAGCAGCGATATGGAGCCTCGATCGTGGTACCAATCGAGTCAGATTCAACCCAGGTGATTGAGATTGTGACTGCGATTGGAGGAACTGCTCAAATTTGGCAACCCGGAACCCTTAGAGAACTCGCCGCGATGATGATGAGAGCATCGCACGTACTTCCACATTGGCAGCAGTTGGGGCATTTGTGAAGCAATGGTCTGCCCCATTGTCCCTTGGGTGGAAGACCATTTGATGCGATCGCGGCTGGCTGCAAAATTCTGTGCATCGGCAGAATCGTTCCATTCACCATTCTCGATCGTCTACCCAAATGTCGAAAGTTTCGATGAAGAAGTTAAAAAGTGATCGCTTTTTCTGGTCAATCAGCGAGACAGAATATGAAACGGACTAATTTCTCTTAAAAGTGGTGGACATGTCTCTCGATTCGCGCGCTGACCTGTTCAGTTTCAGTCCACTTTGAGTATCTTTGGCTATTTCTCTAAAACCTAAGCTCTAGAACCGATGGGCAATACTGGGCTCGAACCAGTAACATCCTGCTTGTAAGGCAGGCGCTCTACCATTGAGCTAATCGCCCGGTTGATTAAACTTATTGTATCAGATAGTGTCAGTTGTCTATAGGATTTAATTTAGAATTCTTCGCGCCTTTTCCCTCATGCCTTCTGGTCGCACTCATGACAGCATCACCCTCTGGAGTCTGCCCCTTGTAGCCGGAAGTGCCTTTGCGTTGACTCAAAGTGGCAACCTGACTCTCGTGGTTTCGGGTGCTTTTTTAATCGGCGGATTGATGTTTGGACCCGATTTAGACATCTACTCACAGCAATATAAACGCTGGGGACTTTTGCGGTGGATCTGGCTGCCCTACCGTAAGAGTATGCGCCATCGATCGTTCTTTTCTCACGGGCTGATTATAGGGACGATCTTGCGAATTCTTTATCTCGCGGTCTGGGTGGCGATCGCAGTAACCATTCTAATTCTGAGTGTCGCGATCGCTCAACAGCTTTTGGGCATGATTGAACACTGGCAACCGTTCGCACAACAAAAGTTTGAAACCAGTATTGAGATGATCAGGCAATCGCTACAGCAACGTCCCAGTGAATGGATCGCGGGCACGATCGGATTGGAGTTAGGTGCACTGAGTCACAGTGCTAGTGACTGGCTTGTATCTAGTTATAAAAAGAAAATGAAAAAGCTTGGCAAAAAACGAGCGAAAGGATGAGCGATAAAGTAGAGACTGTCATGAAGGACTTAACATGATTCCATCAAATCAACCTGCAACTCTCGACGCACTACAACACTTGATTGAAGTCGTTGCCAAACTACGATCGCCCGATGGCGGTTGCCCGTGGGATTTAGCCCAAACTCGCGAAACGCTGACTCCCTATGTGATTGAAGAAGCCCATGAAGTAGTGGACGCGATTCGCAGCGGAGACAATGACGCGATCGCTGAAGAGTTGGGAGATCTGTTGCTGCAAGTGGTGCTGCAAGCTCAGATTGCAAGTGATGAGGGGCAGTTTGATCTGTCACAGGTGGCGCAAAAGATTAGTGAAAAACTGATTCGACGGCATCCCCATGTGTTTGCTGACGTAACGGTTGAGAATTTGGATGAGATTCATCGCAATTGGGAGCAAATCAAAGCGGCTGAAAAAGGGCAAGACCTTGCAGAAACACAGCGATTAACGTATCAGCTAAAGCGCTATGCTCGATCGCTGCCGCCCTTAATGGCAGGCATGAAAATTTCTCAAAAAGCCGCCGCTGCCGGATTTGAGTGGGACACGATCGACGATGTTTGGGCAAAATTTCAAGAGGAATTAGCAGAATTTCAGCACGCTCTCGCTCACGAAAGTAAAGCCGCACAACAGGCAGAGTTAGGCGATTTGTTGTTTACCCTAATCAATCTCGCTCGCTGGCACGATCTTGATCCGTCAGAAGCTGTGCAGGGCACAAATCAGAGATTCATTCAGCGATTAATGCAGATTGAAGCGGTAGTCGATCGTCCGCTCGCAGAATATAGCTTAGAGGAGCTGGAGCAGTTTTGGCAGCAAGCCAAGGCGACTCTTGCCCAAGAACGAGCCGCAAATGATCAGGAATGAGCAATGCCCGTAGAGACGTTTCGTGCAACGTCTCACCAATTTGACAATGACCCACGATCGCCTACAGCCAAAAACAAAATTGGTATGAGAACGGTCGATCGATCGACACCTTTATTCAAAGTTCAAGATCAATATCTTTTACCTGTGATTTAACTGGGAGTAGAAAATCTGGAATTGCTGAATTTGTCTATGAAGCACAGATTTTGCCCTCACCCTAGCCCTCTCCCCAAAGGAGAGGGAACAAGAAGTCTGGCTCCCTTCTCGCTGGGATGAGGGTCATTCATCTCTAAATTCAGCAGCGCCGAAAATCTCAACCTCCTATTCAGGGAGTTTCGTAGCCTTAGTTTGCTAGGCAAGAGGACTCAATGAGCCGTCTACCGAGAATTTACTGAACTTATTTTTTCAATTCATAATTTTGGTGTAGTATAAACACCTAAATTCACGCATCTATCATCTCATCAAGGGTTCCCCATAATGTCTGTGCTGCCGTTTGAAATTATTGAGCAATATCAATTAGAAGAAAATGAGCGAAATCTTAGCCACGGTAACGCTCAACTTATTTATTTTTTACAAGAAGATCTGTGTCTTGCTCAATCGTCGATCGCGATGGCAATTCGCTATGCCAAACAAGAGCGCGGACCGTTGCCAATGGTGCTTTGGCGGTATGGCTTTGTGTCTCTAGAGCAACTCAACCAGATTTTAGACTGGCTAGAACAGTAATCTTCTATTGCCGACTCATCTTGTTAAGAAGCCACAGCGATGTGGCGATCGATACGAAATGCGCCAAAATCACGTTAATGCTGGCTTGCACGACGAGAATGTCGAGGGGTTTAATAAACTTCGATTGGTCGGTGTTGATAAACCCTGCGGCTCCTTGGCTCAAAGCTTTGCCAAACAGTAGACCGATGATCGCTTCGGCTCCGAGCAACGCCAGCAAAATGCCAACTAAACTCGCGATCAGTCCCGTTCTCAGCGCTTGAATTGCGTCTGCCTTTTTGGGACGAGCGGCAGCAGAACCCTGCAAGCGGCGACCGATCGGAATGTAGCGAAACACTGCCCAATACATATTGAAGCCCAGCGCTATGATGCCGCAGACGGTCAAGATCACGCCGACATTTGTTCCGGGATTATTGACTGATTGATCGCCTCGACTTGCGATCGGAGCAAACAATAAAATCGCACCCGACACGATCGTCAAAACAAGCTGCGACCAAAAGCTAATCCACCCCGTGAGCCGGAAGGTGCTGGCAATTTGCTTGAGCGTGGGTGAAGAATCAGATTGCGTCATGACAGTGCCTCCCGTCAGAACAAGATTGACGGACTACTAGCAGTCTCGCATATTTGAGGGATCTGAAGCCAATCAAAATCCTTTGAGAGGGAACTCTAGTCAGAGCGCTTTTTCAGACACTATGAATCTCTCCCGACCTTCACATTCTGCAACCCATATTCGAGCAGTCTTTAAACAAATTTGGGGATATGACGACTTTCGATCGCCGCAAGGTGAAATCGTGGAGACGTTGCTCTCTCAGACAGATGCTCTGATCATCATGCCAACAGGCGGCGGAAAGTCAATTTGCTTTCAACTTCCGGCATTGATGCAAACTGGATTGACGCTCGTGATTTCGCCACTCGTCGCCCTGATGGAAAATCAAGTGCAGGAGTTGCGACAGCATCGTCTACCTGCGGCATTGCTGCACAGCGAACTTTCTACCCCGCAGCGCAAACAAGTGCTAGGAGCGATCGAGACTCAACAACTTCGACTGCTTTATCTCTCGCCCGAAACCCTCTTGAGCGCCCCAGTTTGGCAGCGACTTTGCGATCCCCGATTGCAAATCAACGGCATTATTTTGGATGAAGCGCACTGTTTGGCGCAGTGGGGAGAGGCGTTTCGACCTGCTTACTATCGATTGGGGACAGTGAGATCAACCCTCTTGCAGCACAAACCTGCCGGAACTCGAATCGCGATCGCTGCGTTTACCGCAACGGCTGATCCTCAGGTTCAGCAAGTCATCGAACAGGTTCTGCAATTACAGACTCCGCAGATTTTTAGGCTTAACCCTTATCGCAGCAATCTCAGCCTCACAGTCCAGTCTGTGCAGACCCCGAGAGGGCGACGACAGCGGTTGCTCACTTTCATCCAAGGGCACCCTAAACAGGCGGGATTAGTGTATGTGCGAACGCGGCGAGATAGTGAAGAACTGTCAGATTGGTTGAGACAGAAGGGGTATAAAACGGCTGCTTATCATGCAGG
>JBBRPT010000099.1:0-18489 GCA_038227635.1 Leptolyngbyales cyanobacterium
AGGGATAGCACAATTTAGACTTATACAACGCTAAAGTAGTCAATTCATTTCGCAATAAGCCCTGATTGATGAGACCATTCGCAATAAAGCAGTCAGAATTGGCGCTTGTTGAAATATGTACTTTTGTATGCGTTTGCCCTGGAGAGAGTGTTAACTAGATCCCTCTCGTCGCCTCTCTAGCCCAACTTCTCTTTTTCGCTTGAAACACCCCCCCACTTTGCTACGATCGCGCCAAGCCAGACTGCTACCAGTCCGGCGATCGCGCTACCCATAGAATAGGTGAGTGCTAGGGGCACATTGCCCTGATCTAAAAACTTCACGGTATCTAATCCGTAGGTTGAGAAGGTCGTGAATGCGCCACAGAATCCCGTCGCGATCGCTAGCCGCACATTCGGCGACCAGTGCTGAAACCGCTCCTCGTTGACCGTAATCACCCAAGCGATGATGAAGGAACCTAGAACGTTGACCCCAATGACTCCATAGTAAGCTTGACCAAAGAGTGCTTTAGATGCCTCTGCCGTGTAGAAGCGACCGATCGCCCCGGGAATGGCTCCCGCTGAGATCGCCAATATTGTTTGAATCGCACTATTTCTAGCCATTTATTCCTTTATCTCTTCACAAGTTCAAAAACAATTTCATAACTCCATTTGAGTCAGATGACATTTGGCTTCCCTTTACACCATCAACAGTTTTAATAAGCGATCGCCCAGGCGCACTGCCAAGACTCCAAAGACGATACTGCCAATCCAATAGAAAATTGTTGACCCCAATTTGCCACTGCGATGCAGGGTTAGCGTATCGAATTCGTAAGTAGAAAATGTCGTGTAGGAACCTAGAAACCCTGTGGTAACCAGCAGCTTTAAGGCAACCGGAAACTCAATAATTTTGGCACTGAAAGCAATGAACGCTCCCATGATTAGACACCCTGTGATGTTGATGAAGAAAGTGCCATAAGGAAAGCCCCGCCCGATCGCGCTTTTAGACCATTCAGTCAGGTAGTACCGAGCTAGTGCCCCTGGAATTGCACCCAGTGCAACCATCAAAATGTCAGTAGTTGGAGAAGGAATCATCAGGACAGATTCGTAAGATAAATATTTAAGTGCACAATTGCAGAGGATGATACTGAATTTGAATTTATCAAGGAAGCGATCGATCACCGCAGACAGCTTCATTATCAAGCTTGGAGCGCGATCGCTGTCACACATGGGGTGAAAGTTAGCTACGCCAGAATTTTGGCACTCCAAGATTTGAACGCAGATGGCGTTTTGTTCAGAGGCTTAGATGCTGCGGGTGCAGAATTTGCTGAGGTTCAGCTTGTCAAAGCGAACTTGAGTGGAGCCAATCTGAGCAATGCGAACTTAAGAGATGCCAACCTTAACAGAATAGATCTGCACCAATCTAAACTGAGCTAAGGTCAGTGAGTCTGAGCTGAGTGTGGCTTTCTTAGAAGAAGTTATTATGCCCAATAGCTTCAAATAGTCCTCTCAGAATTAAGCACAGAAACAGATTTTAGCGTTGCAGAATTATCCCGCTTTGAAAGCTGAGTGCACAAGGGATTATTTGAAAATTGCTGCTTCGGTTTTGGCGATCGCCAGTCGCGTTTTTAGCACCGAGTCGGGATTGAGACTAATCGAGTCGATGCCCAACTCGACCAGAAACTCTGCAAACTCAGGATAGTCACTGGGCGCTTGTCCACAGATGCCAATCTTGCGATTGAATTCTTTAGCGGTGGCAATCACTCGACGTAATTTGCGTTTAACAGCTTCGTCGCGCTCATCAAATAAATGGGACACTAGGGCAGAATCGCGATCGAGTCCTAACGTCAACTGGGTGAGATCATTTGACCCGATCGAGAAGCCGTCAAAAATCTCACTGAAGCGATCGGCGAGTTCGATGTTGCTGGGTAGCTCACACATGACGTAAACCTGCAACCCATTTTCGCCCCGAATCAGTCCGTGTTTTGCCATCTCTGCCAGAACTTTTCGCCCCTCGTCCGGCGTACGACAAAACGGAATCATCGGAATCATATTCGTTAGACCCATCTCATCACGGACTCGCTTAAAGGCTCTGCACTCCAGCCCAAACGCGTCTCGATACTTAGGATCATAGTAGCGCGATGCTCCTCGCCAGCCCATCATCGGATTTTCTTCGTGGGGTTCAAATTCGCGACCGCCGATCAAATTTGCGTATTCGTTGCTCTTCAGATCCGACATGCGCGCAATCACTGGTTTGGGATAAAACGCAGCCGCTAAGATGCCGATTCCCGACGCGAGCTTGTCTACAAAATAGTCTGAGAGATCGCGATATTGAGAGGTCAACTGACTGATTTCCCATTTCGCCCCGTTGTCTTTAAGCGTGTCGAAGTTCAGCAGCGCTAAGGGATGCACTTTGATGTGATTGGCGATGATGAATTCGGTGCGCGCTAGTCCGACTCCATCGTTGGGAATCAGCGAGAGCCTAAACGCCTCACGCGGGTTGCCGATATTCATCATGATCTTGGTGCGAATAGAGGGCAACGCATCAAGTTCGAGATGCTCGATCGAGAAGGGCAATAACCCGTTATAAACGTGCCCGTCATCTCCTTCAGCGCATGAGACCGTAACGTCTTGTCCATCTTTGAGCGTCTCAGTTGCGCTGTCACAGCCCACGATCGCCGGGATTCCCAGTTCTCTCGCGATGATGGCAGCATGACAGGTGCGTCCACCTTGATTGGTAATCACCGCACTGGCTTTTTTCATGATCGGCTCCCAATCGGGATCGGTGCGCGTTGTGACTAACACTTCACCATCTTGAAATTGGTCGAGTTTGCGGAGATCAACGACCGTTCTGACTTTTCCCTGCCCGATCATTTCACCAACAGCGCGACCGATTAATAATGGTTCTGTGGTTGGTTTGCTATTAAGTTTGTAGGTCTTAAGAACGTTGCCAACTTTTTGAGAATGAATAGTTTCAGGTCGCGCTTGCACGATAAATAAATCGCCTGTTTCGCCATCTTTTGCCCATTCAATATCCATTGGGCTATCCGTTTCTCTCACGTTAGAGTAGTGATCTTCGATAATGCACGCCCACTCTGCGAGTTTGAGAATTTCGTCATCTTGCAGCGCATATTTTGCTTGTTCTGACTTGGGCACCAGAACGTTGGTTGTCGATTTTCCGCCGCCGATGTCATAGATCATTTTGATCTCTTTGCTGCCCAGTCGTTTCTCTAAAAGTGGACGGAACCCCTGTTTGAGTGTGGGCTTAAACACAACATACTCATCGGGATTGACGACTCCTTGCACGACAGATTCGCCTAATCCATAAGCGGCTGTGATGAGAGCTGTGTCTCTAAATCCGGTTTCGGTGTCGATCGAGAACATCACGCCCGACGCTGCCAAGTCCGATCGCACCATTTTTTGCACGCCGACCGAGAGGGCAATCTCAAAGTGGTCAAAGCCTTTGGTGGTGCGATAAGAAATCGCCCGATCGGTAAACAGCGATGCGAAGCACATATGACACGCTTTGAGAACGCGATCGATGCCGTTGATATTCAAATAGGTTTCTTGTTGTCCAGCAAAGCTGGCATCGGGCAGATCTTCAGCCGTGGCGCTCGATCTGACTGCGACATCGACTCCGCTATGGCGACTCAGACACGCTTCTAGGTCATCAACCATATCGCACATCTCGACCTCAACCCCGTAGCGTTGAGACAATTGCATATAGCTAGAGGTGATTGCCTCATCTAACTCTGACGGAAACGGAGCATTTAGAATCAGAGTCCGTGCCTGTTTGCCTCGCTCTCTGAGCTGGTTGACATCCGACACGTCTAAATCTGCCAAAAGTTTTTGCAGACGAATTTTGAGTCCTGCTTTTTCGATGAAATAGCGAAAGGCATAGGAGGTTGTCGCGAACCCAGTCGGAACATTGACCCCTTTGGGAGTTAGCTGTTGAATCATTTCTCCCAATGAGGCATTTTTGCCGCCGACTAGCGGCACGTCTGCAATTCCTACTTGCTCAAACCACAGCACAAATGCTTTTTGTTTAAGGTCTGGATTTGTAGTAGAAATTTCTAGGTTTTTGGCAGTAAACATGACAGGCTCTCCTGATCGCTGAATTCAATTCTTTGTAGAGATCGATGGGGCAGAATAGAGATATAAAGCTAGTTTGTTAAGGAGGGTTTTAAGCGCTAACTATTGAGAAGATGCGCGACTTAAAGAACACTCTAATATCTGCGAGTCTAACGCAGCTTTTCCTAAAGTAAATACTGAGATTTATAAACTTTCATTATTCTACTTTATTAACCTCTTTGACTCCCTTTGATCAAGGGTCAAAAGGGCAGCAGTACCGTTATCACTTGTGCTTATCTCTCTTAATGAGGATTTTAATAGAACTACTCTCCCTCATATTATGAGGATCTTATAGTTCCTTTTGAATGCTTGATTCTCTCAAAATAGGAGTTAAGATTTCGTAATATTTCAGGTGAAACCTAATCTGGAATTTCCAGAGTTTTTTTAAGGAATCTTGTTTCTAAGCTGCTTTGAAATCCCATGATTACGCCGAATGGAACTAGCATCAAACTGAGGTCAGATGCAGTTAATAAAGCCGATGCAATCCGTCAGTCAGGAATACTGTTAGTCGAAAATGGCACGATGAAACCGCAACGCATCACGAGCATGATAGAGCAGGAAAGGCTGCCAACACTTATCTAGGAAATAGCATTGCGATTCCGCACAGGTTGCCCGACGATCGAGACTTGATTCTGCATACTGGGATCTCGATCGTGCAGATTCCTGCTGGGTGGAGTGATGAAGAGTGTGTTCATCTAGTCGTGGGCATTGCGGCTTGATTGGATGATCACCTCGATATTCCGGCAACTCTGACGCACCTTCTGAAATGCCGAAAATACCGTTCAGCGATTGTCTAATACAACAGATCCGGCTGACATGATTTCGGGGCGTTGCGTAACGGGTTTATGAAATGAGGAAAGAAGCGATGCAGTGTCCAGACTGCGGCTCGACTAATATCAGTAAAAACGGTAAACAAAATCACATGGGTAAAACAAGTGAGAGAGGTGCTTCGAGATGCTTATGCTTCTGAGACCCGAAGTCGCTGAACTCGATGAACTCGATGAACTGGAAACCTTTGTAGTTTAAAATGAGGTGAGTGCGATCCCTAATCCGATCGCCTGACTGAAACTGCTAGGAGCAGAGATGTTGACAGCTTCTTGAGAACGAAATCGCACGAGATAATTGGCAATACTAATGGGTTCTATAGAGCGAAAACTGAGAACGGCGATTGTCTTACCATTCTCGCGTCGCCTCCACGTTAGCCATCAGAATTAGGTTATTGCTAGATCTAGCAGAAAGGTAACCAATAATACTAGTTTCTATATCAACAGTTTCACTCACGTCTGATTGAGTGGCTAACTTCTTAGCCCTGTAACTTCTCGTTTAATTTAGTATGTAGGTTATTTTGCGGCTTCAATATTGGACGTTGCGGCTTGTAGCGAATATAGTAGTCACCCATGACAATCGAGGCGAGAGTCGTGAGCGCAAAGAGAGTCCGATCGGGAACGGGGGCAGAGCGATCGCATCTAAAACGTAACTTTGTTGAGTTCGACACGACCGCCCTCAAATACTTGCACCATTAGCTCATATCCCTCCATCAGCGACATCCCGACAAGGGGTTCTGAATCAGCCTCATCGACTGGAATTGTCAAAAGATTCCCATCTCAAACTAAAACTGCCTCATAAACATCAAAAACGCATTCGCTCCCATCGCCCAGAATGGCTCGTCCTCGCCTTTTCCAGGTCAGATTTAACTGAGCGATCAAATCTGGAGACAGTGAAAGCCAACCATTGAAGCCCGTGTCTACAATCGCGTCTTGTGCGTAAACCGTCCCATCGGAGCCACAAACTGAAAGTGGAATAATCGGCTCAAAATCCGCGTTGACGATCCCGATGATCATACGGCTTTCTTTGTGCGTCCGCCAAATCGACGAACATGGCGGGAACCAGTGCGGACAATCCAGATTTGAGCGTCTGGGTGACGGGCTTCGAGGCGATCGCAAGCAGCAATTTCACGGGCATCAACTTCAAAGTCTCCGGTTTCGAGGTCGTTGCCTTTGGCACAGCGAAGCTGCCCGCCACAATTTTGCCCTGATTGTCGTCCTCAACTTGGGCACGAACCAGAGATTCATAAATCTCGTCGCCACGTCGAGCAAACTCTTCTTTGCTATGGCGGGGTTGTCGAACTGTCATCAGCTTGACCTCGTTTCAACATTAATCCCTAGATTTTAGCTTGGGAGACTAACTATTTTTCTCAAGAACCAGAGTATACAATCGAATTGAGAGTGATGAATACAAAGCGATCGGCAACGGAAACAGAGTTGCATCTAAAACTTAACTTTGGCTTTTGAGTCTAACGCACTAACGGTGAAGCTGTGCGGCGGTAGACAATCTTGAACTCCCACTGATAACCTCTATTCCATTCGTATCAATCACTATTAGCCCATCACCACAACTACCCCTATCAACCCCATCGTTAAAGTTAATATCAACTTGCCTTTGCTAAAGAACGAACGGTTAAGATTTCGTCAGGACGTAGAACCTCTACGGTAGATATTGGGACAACGATCACTCTAAGAGACTCGCCAACAGCATTAAACACTTCTAGCACACATCCCGCTTCACCATCGCTGGGATGAACAACAAAATCAACCAGTGTTGTAATATCTCCTGCTCTGAGTTTATATTCTGGTAAGTCACGGGTTAAAGCAACTTCTTGGTATAGCTCTAGGGTCATATTCAGGTCTCCTTGAGAGGTTTCAGAGTTACGAACTGGAATTTTCCATCAATTTGTCGTTGTAGCCAAATTGTAACAACAGATAGGATTACACCGTTTGCACCAACCAGTTCTCCTACGACTTGGTAAAAGACTCCATACTCATTGCTTCTATCTTCAACAGCCTCACCTGCTTCCGCAATTGACTGAATGGCTGCTTTCAGAGCTTTTGGATCATCTGTTGTAAAGCCACCCTGTGCCAAAAACTTTGACTTATCGTTCCTAGATTTCTGTACCAACAGGTAGCTGGTTATCTTATCGTCTGGAATAATCGCATCTTTTGGAATCCTCAACCCGAAACCTCTACGTTCTTTTCATCCTGGTTAGGCAACGCGGAAATAAATGGTAGTTTTGAGTGCGATTAGAATTAGAGTTTCTCTAAGAGAACAATGACCCAGCCACAGCCCACACTGGCACCGTCACCAGTGGCGACAATTTCTTTGATTTTCCAGTCCTCAGCAAGATAGCTTTCTATATAAATATGAAATTAACCAGCAACCAATAATAACTTAGCGCGAACCAATGCGAACCATCCAGATTTGAGCGTCTGGGTGACGGGCTTCGAGGCGGTTGTTTTGCAGTTGGGCTTTGCGCTATACGCAAGCAGCAATTTCGCGCACATCCACTTCAAAGTCTCCGGTTTCGATGGCGTTGCCTTTGGCACAGCGAAGCTGCCCGCTACAATTTTGCCATGATTGCCTTCCTCAACCTGGGAGCGAACCTGAGATTCATAAATCTCATCGCCACGTCGAGCAAATTCTTCTTTGCTGTAGCGGGGTTGTCGAACTGTCATCGGCTTGACCTCGTTTCAACGTTAATCTTCCATATCTTAACTTGGGAGACTAATTGTTTTTCTCAAGGACTGTTGTTATGCAGATTAATTCATTGAACACTGCATACAATTTTCGTTCAGTGGAAATGGTTGAATGATTGACTCAATATCTCTCAGATACATTTCCTCATAGACCTTCTGGATGGCTCGAAAGCCAATCTTTATATTTTGTCTTGAACATATCGCGTTCTTTAGCATCTTTCAAAATTACATCAACGCCGCCATCATAAGGCGCGAAAATCCGTTGTTGTTTGCAACTCACAATAAAGAAATTTACAATCCTCCAATCAGCAACGCAAAGCAAAATATTATCTAGAGAGCCATGTGTCAATTTGTGCATTCCACAGAACACACTCAAGTAAATAGGTTCATCACCTGGTTCTACATCGTATGGAGCAAAATCTTGTTTCGACAATTTCAGAAACTCTTGAAGCTCAAAATGGCTTAACGTTGTACATTGTTCCTCAAGTGGTGGTGAAGATGAATAGTTTCCTAAAACCAAAACGCACTCATTATTTGTTCCAATAACATCAAGCAAAACTGTGTTCTGTCGCAACAGCAAATCAGCAACTTCGGTTCCATCCTCGGCGTAGCGTTTTGATTCAGGCAAACTGTGAAAACGAAACCAACGGTCTGCCAAGTTGCGTTTGAAAAGATACGAAACTGGCGGACAGCTTGGAAAATATTGTTGCCAAAAGCGGCGAAAACTATTTACGTCCATATGCCAACAGCCTCATGGTCAAAAGAAAATCGTCGAACAAGGCGCTGATACAGCAATGTGTCAGCGGTCGTACTTATACAGGTGATGCCAGTCTACCGTGTCTTCTAAAGACCTCAGCAGACGGCGTGCAGCGGTGCAAAATGTTGCAGCATCAAGATTGACTTGCCACTCTTTTCCATCTCGTTCACCTTGCAAAATCACTTTACCGTCCCAAAACTCTGGTGTTTCACCTCTCGCATTCATTTCCAAGTCTTGCCAAGACAATGTGAATTCGGTAGCGTGAATAATTTTGTTACACGCTTCGCGTAAAGTAAGGTTTCCAGAACCACGAACGAAAGCACCCAAAGATATACCATCAAGCGCATCTTTGTCTAATGACGCAAAATCTACATCTTCTTCAGTTTTTAGGAAGTCTTGCAAGATTCTAAGGCTGATAGCGCAATGGATGAGGTTTTTTGAAACAAGAACTTTCAAGTGTCCGAAATAGTAGTGCCAATCGTATTCTTGTTCTTCGCAATAGTAGCCGATGTCGTGAAGACTACAGAAGTGCGGACTGGCAATGCACAGATTGGTCAAGACGAATAGCTTTTCATACATTCCGTCTATATCAATAACATGGGGCATTTTTTACACCTGATTGGTAGTAGTAGCAACTAACAACGCATGAAGCCGACGAACTTCTTTGAAAAGAGAAAGTTTTGCATATCACTCCAGAAGAGCCAATAGGCGAATAGTCTCTGCATATCATAGGTAGGCGGGAACCATCTGCTTAATAGATGGATAGGCGGAAGATTCTGCCTCTTCGCAAATTCATTACGGCTACTCATCCCCCAAACGCGAAAGCTCTGCGTTCCGGCAGCCTTCACCCTTATAATAGAAGGCTGCTATTAGCCTCAGTTGCACCCTGCTTCTTGGCTGCGTATCCAGGAAATTTTAAGCCATGTCAGACGATCTTCGCGCTACTCGCCTCGAAAAAGTTGAGCAACTCAAGCAACTGGGCGTGAACCCCTACGCTTATCAGTGGCAGTCAACCCACCACGCCGCCGAACTGCAAGAAAAATATGCCGACCTAGCCAGTGGCGAAGAAGTCGAGGTCGAAGTCGCGATCGCGGGCAGAATTATGGCGCGGCGGGTCTTCGGCAAGCTGGCATTTTTCACCCTGCAAGATGAGACGGGCACGATTCAGCTTTATCTCGACAAGACGCGCATTCAAGCCAACATGGGCGACGCTGATCCCCAAGCGTTTGATCATCTCAAGCAACTCACTGATGCAGGTGACATCATCGGCGCAAAGGGCACCGTCAAGCGCACCGAAAAAGGTGAACTCTCGGTTTACGTCAATGACTATGTGATGTTGACTAAATCACTGCTGCCGTTGCCTGACAAATGGCACGGCTTAACCGATGTTGCAAAACGCTATCGGCAACGCTATGTTGATTTGATCGTCAACCCCGAAGTGCGGCAAACCTTTCGTCGTCGTGCCCTGATCACCGCAGGAATTCGTCGCTATTTAGATCAGCAAGGCTTTATCGAAATCGAAACGCCTGTTCTCTTGTCAGAAGCGGGAGGAGCCGATGCGCGTCCGTTTGTGACTTATCACAACACGATGGAGATGGAGCTTTATCTTCGCATCGCCACCGAGTTGCACCTCAAGCGCTTAATCGTGGGCGGTTTTGAGAAAGTCTTTGAACTGGGTCGCATCTTTAGAAACGAAGGCATTTCGACCCGACACAATCCAGAATTTACGTCGATCGAGGTTTACCAAGCTTACGCTGACTATTACGACATGATGGCGCTGACTGAAGCGATCGTCACCACCGTTGCTCAAGAAGTCTTAGGAACTTTAAAGATTACCTACCAGAGCGAAGCCATCGATCTGACTCCTCCTTGGCGCAGAGTCACGATGCACGAGATCGTTCAAGAGAAAACCGGAGTCGATTTTTCGCAGTTCCAGAGTTTAGATGAGGCAAAAGTCGCGGCAAAAGCGGCTGGACTTCACGACGTTGAGAAATGCGTCTCGATCGGGAACCTCCTCAATGAAGCCTTTGAACAAAAAGTTGAAACCACTCTGATTCAGCCAACGTTTATTTTGGATTACCCGATCGAGATCTCGCCTCTCGCAAAACCTCATCGATCCAAACCAGGGCTAGTCGAGCGGTTTGAGCTATTCATCGTCGGGCGAGAAACCGCCAATAGTTTTTCAGAGTTAACCGATCCGTTAGACCAGCGATCGCGACTAGAGGCACAAGCCGATCGTAAAGCCGCCGGAGATCTCGAAGCTCAAGGTGTCGATGAAGACTTTATCACCGCGTTGGAATATGGAATGCCGCCGACGGGAGGATTGGGAATTGGCATCGATCGATTGGTCATGGTGCTGACTGATGCCCCTAGCATTCGCGACGTGATCGCCTTCCCATTGCTAAAACCCGAAAAATCCGATTCTGAGGAGTCTTAAAAATAAGGATTGGCGGTAGTCCTATTGGTTAAAGGATGGAGAATAATCGTCATTGTCAGAGGTCTTGCTGAGTAAAGCTCTCAGAATCAAGTTTTTTCTCTGTCCTTTACGAAAGGGCACTACCGGATTGGCAACTTAGGAAATCTTTTAGGTAGATGTCTGAGAATGGTCTTTCGGTGTCTCTAAAAGAACGCGCTGAGATAGTCAGAGGATCAGGGAAAACAAGTTCTCTTTGCTCCGTCTAAATCATTTAGGCTTAAAGCAGTCCTGTCTGTGATAAATCTCAGGCAGATAGTCTGTTAGAAGTGCATCCCGTAGGAATCGAGAACGTATGTCTACGATCGTGGTCGAAAATCTCAGTAAGATGTACCCGGTTGCTGTCAAAGAACCGGGACTCAGAGGCACGCTCACCCACTTTTTTAAGCGCAACTATCGGCAGATAAAAGCCGTCCAAAATGTCTCATTTAGGATTGAACCCGGAGAAGTCGTCGGCTTTTTAGGCGCAAACGGAGCCGGAAAAACAACGACACTAAAAATGCTTACAGGGCTGATCCATCCGACAGAGGGGCGAATCACGGTTGCTGGACATACTCCCTTCGATCGCCGCGCTGCCTTTCTCAAACAAGTAACCCTCGTGATGGGGCAAAAACAGCAATTGATCTGGGATTTACCTGCCGTAGATTCGTTTCGGATCAATGCGGCAGTGTATGGGATTTCGGATAACGCCCTCGATCGCCGCGTGGGCGAATTGAGCGAGATGCTCTCTCTTGGCGACAAACTAACACAACCTGTCCGCAAGCTTTCGTTAGGCGAAAGGATGAAAGCCGAACTGCTCGCCGCCCTTTTACACCAGCCACAAGTCTTATTTTTAGACGAGCCAACCTTGGGGCTAGATGTTAACGCCCAAGTTGCAGTGCGGGAGTTTTTGCGCGAATATAATCAGCGATATCAGGCAACAGTGCTGCTGACGAGTCACTATATGGCAGACATCACGGCGCTGTGTGAGCGCGTATTGATGATTCATCAAGGGCAGTTGATTTATGACGGCAGTTTAGAAGGGCTGATCGCTCGCTTCTCTCCCTGTCGCGAAATCAGCATCGAATTCGCCCAGACGTATTCTAAAGATCAGCTCATGCTCTATGGTGATTTGCAGGAGTCAGACCACCACTCAGCGCGGTTTCTGGTGCCGCAGGAATCGTTGACTCGCACCGTTGGCAAGCTTTTGGGAGACTTAGAGATTTTGGACTTGACGGTGATTGATCCTCCGATCGAACAAGTGATTGGGCGAGTCTTTCAAGCGGGAACCGTGTCTTAAAGTGAAGTGCACTCAAGGGTTCTAGTTAGTATCTGTCGATCGTGACTTATTCTTCACGTTAGACTTGAAGCCTGCGAGGTTCTCACTGATAATGACTGAATGCAGAGTGGTATTGACCCTTTGCGAATTTTCTATATTCTGACACTTGTGTATCATGGCGCTAACAGAACCCGGATCTTACAAAGACACCGTCAATTTGCCTAAAACCGATTTTGATATGCGGGCAAACGCAGTCAAACGGGAACCCGAATTGCAGAAATTTTGGGCAGAACAGCAAATTTATGAGCAACTGTCTCAGAACAATCCTGGGGATCTGTTTATTTTGCATGACGGTCCTCCTTACGCAAACGGGGCGCTGCACATTGGTCACGCGCTGAACAAAATTCTCAAAGACACCATCAATAAGTACCAACTGCTGCAAGGGCGAAAAGTCCGTTATGTAGCGGGATGGGACTGTCATGGACTTCCGATCGAGCTTAAAGTTCTGCAAACGCTCAAACCAGAAGAACGGAAGCAGTTAACTCCCTTATCGCTGCGGCAAAAAGCCAAGGAATTTGCGCTCAAGGCAGTCAATGATCAGCTGCAAAGCTTTAAGCGCTATGGGGTCTGGGGCGATTGGGAGCATCCTTATCTGACGTTAACGCCGGATTATGAGGCGGCTCAGATCGGCGTATTTGGGCAAATGGTGCTGAAAGGCTATATCTATCGCGGCTTAAAGCCTGTTCACTGGAGTCCGAGTTCTAAGACAGCACTGGCAGAAGCCGAACTCGAATATCCTGAAGGGCACACGTCGCGGAGCATCTATGCAGCGTTTGAAGTGACGAGTTTGTCAAAAGAGTTGCAAATGCCGCTCGATCCCTTTTTGGGTGATTTGGGCGTTGCGATTTGGACGACGACTCCCTGGACGATTCCGGCAAATTTGGGAATCAGCGTCAATCCAGACTTAGTTTATGCCGTGGTGGAAGTTGGGGCATTTCCTTCTAAGTTCAAATATCTGATCGTTGCGAAAGATTTGATTGGTCGCCTATCTGAACTACTGGGGACAACTCTGACCGAGAAAGCTACGATGATGGGTCGGCTGCTCGAACACTGCACTTATCGGCATCCATTATTCGATCGTCAAAGTGAGATCTTAATCGGCGGTGATTACGTCACGACCGATTCAGGAACGGGGTTAGTCCACACGGCTCCGGGTCACGGTCAAGAAGACTATCAGGTTGGATTGCGCTATGGGTTGCCCTTACTTTCACCTGTGGATGATAACGGCAATTTCACCGAAGAAGCGGGGCAGTTTGCAGGGCTGAATGTGCTGGGCGATGGCAACGGTGCTGTAATTCAGGCATTAGCCGATGCGGGATCGCTGCTCAAAGAGGAACCCTACGTTCACAAATATCCTTACGATTGGCGGACAAAAAAACCGACAATCTTCAGAGCCACTGAGCAGTGGTTTGCCTCAGTCGAGGGGTTTCGCGACGCGGCATTAGCGGCGATCGCTGATGTCAAGTGGATTCCGGCTCAAGGCGAAAATCGCATCACGTCAATGGTGACAGAGCGATCAGACTGGTGCATTTCTCGCCAGCGGAGTTGGGGCGTGCCGATCCCGGTGTTTTATGACGAAGAGACGGGCGAACCTCTGCTCAACGAAGAGACGATCGCCTATGTGCAGGCGATCGTGGCAGAAAAAGGTTCAGATGCCTGGTGGGAGTTGACGATCGACGAGCTTCTTCCAGAAAAATATCGAGGTCGCGCCTATCGCAAAGGCACCGACACAATGGATGTTTGGTTTGACTCTGGCTCGTCGTGGGCAGCCGTTCTCGAACAGCGAGATGACCTTCGCTACCCGGCTGATCTCTATTTGGAAGGATCGGATCAACATCGCGGCTGGTTTCAGTCCAGTTTGTTGACGAGCGTTGCAGTCAACGGTTATGCACCTTATAAGACCGTCTTGACCCACGGCTTTACGTTAGATGAGCAGGGACGCAAGCAAAGTAAATCGTTAGGAAACGTAGTCGATCCGATGATTGTGATCGAGGGCGGCAAAAATCAGAAAGAAGAGCCACCTTACGGCGCAGACATTTTGCGGTTATGGGTTTCGTCGGTTGATTACACCAACGATGTTCCGATCGGCAAAACCATCCTCAGACAAATGTCGGATGTGTATCGCAAGATTCGCAACACAGCACGGTTTTTGTTAGGCAATCTATACGACTTTGATCCCGCCAAAGATGCCGTGCCCTATGAGCAATTGCCGGAACTCGATCGCTATATGCTGCATCGAATCAATGAAGTCTTTGAGGATGTTCAAGACTCATTTGAGAGTTTTCAGTTCTTCCGCTTTTTTCAAACAGTGCAAAATTTCTGCACAGTTGACCTGTCCAACTTCTATCTCGATATCGCTAAAGATCGGCTCTATATCAGTGCAGCTGACTCATTGCGTCGTCGGAGTTGTCAAACCGTGTTGGCGATCGCCGTCGAAAATCTGGCACGAGCGATCGCGCCTGTTTTATGTCACATGGCAGAAGATATCTGGCAAGCCATTCCTTATCCAACGCCCTACAAGTCTGTGTTTGATGCAGGTTGGGTCAAGTTAGACAAAAAGTGGGACGCGCCAGAAGAGTTTGTCGAGAAATGGGAAAATATACGTTACTTGCGTGCTGATGTTAATCAACTGCTAGAAGGTGCGCGTACTACAAAGAAGATCGGTTCTTCTCTCGAAGCTGGCATTCGACTGAGGGTAGACTCTTCTAAGCTTCGTCAGCAACTAGCTGAATTTGTTCCTTCCGATTTTAATCAAGGTAACGGAGTTGACGAACTGCGATATCTGTTTCTTACTTCCCAGGTGCTCTTCGTAGACGAGTCAAGTCCATCTATAAACTCTTTAACCCACTTGAGTTTGGATAAATGGGATATTCGGTCTGTATTAGCAGATGGCAAGAAGTGCGATCGCTGTTGGAACTACTCAACTCACGTTGGCGAATCTCACGATCACCCATTGCTGTGTGAGCGTTGCGTCCCAGTCGTCAGCGCTTAGATTCAAAAAGAGGGGCGTACTAGAAATACGCCCCTCTCGAATTTGATCAGTCTAGCTTTCTAGTCGTGGTTTAGCGAACATAATCAGCCGAGACCCAACCGCTGTTAGTTTGATACCATCCGTTTGAGTAGCCATAGGTGCGAACGCTTGCGCCATAGCCAAGGCTGCCCACCACTCCATAGCTCCTGCTCGGACCACTGCGGACAAGCAAGCCACTGCCTGCAACAACGGTACGATAATCAGGACTGCCACCACCACCGCCAGCATTGTTGTCACCGCCACCTGCGCTTGTGTAAGACGACGAAATCCAACCGCCATTCACTCGATGCCATCCATAAGACGAGCCATAAGTGTTGACTCGTGCGCCATAGCCCAAACCGCCAACCACAGCATATCCGGTTCCAGGACCGCTGCGGATGTTGACTCCGATCGGAGCAGTCACCGTCACTGTTCCAGTTGAGGAGCCATTGCCAGGATTGCCACCGCCGCCACCGCCATAATTAGCACCAGATAGCCCTAATGCCGAAGCCGTTTGTGGTCCGACCACACCATCAGTAGAGATTCGTTGGGAGCGCTGGAATAGAGAGACAATATATGCCGTCCGGTTCCCATAAGTGCCATCGACTACAAGATCATAACCACGACTGCTTAGAGCGCTCTGAACGGCAGTCACCGCCGACCCTCTGCTGCCCTGTGAGACATATGCCATCGCATCGTGAGCACTTGCCAAAACTGAAATCGCGATCGCTAGACTGGCAACGCCGACCCAAGCAGAGTTGGGAATGCTCAAGCCGAGTTCTTTGAGCGATCGCAGAGCGGGTTGTGAACTCGGATCTTCAAAGTCAACCGCCAAATGAAGGTAAGCTAAATTTTCCATATTTTCTTCCTGGTGAATGGTATTGGTCTATCAACGGTCAGAGTATGGTCGTCGCAGACATGACCTGAACGAGCGTATGACTGAAGAGCTAAGGATTAGAGAATAAAATTGGCTGAGTTATCGCTCATTCTGTTTCCATTTTTTAATAGATTCAGTGGGTCGATAAAAGTCTTGAGTCATAAAATTCCTCAGACAACATCAAAAGCAATCAGCCGCTAGGGATAGCTACACTGAGAATCTCAGTAATTTCTCATAGCCTTAGTATTTAGTATATTCGCGCTTTTCTTCTTAACAGTAAAGTGAAATCAGCAATTTCACCCATAAACGAAAGAATCAGCGGCAGAGGTGTCTCATCCGCCTTTTTGCTTAGATTCACTCTCCATTGCTCATCAGGTCGTTTGAACTGTAGCCAGAATAGTATTGAGTAGAGTTTTTGATGGCGTAAACCCGACTGATAATGCAGCTCCATCACAAACAAAGAGTGGACGTTTGAGCAACATGGCATCTTGGGCAAATGCCTCAATCCACTGTGCATCTGTCCAGGTCTTTTTCTGATCTCCCAAAGCCTGGTAAGACTGCCCAGAGGTGTTTCGCATCGGTTTACTTCCCAACTTCTTCACCCAGGCATCAATCATAGACTGGGTGGGAGGATGGTCTTTTGTGTTGATGAACTCATAATCAACGCCGTTTGCTTGTAGCCACTGAACGGCTTTCTTACACGTGCCACAGGTTTGAATTCCGTAAACTTGAATCACCATAACCTTATTGATGAACAGTAAGAGTGAGTGTCACATAGTTTAGAGACTCAAGAACAGATCGAGAGACCCCACTTAGCGACAGGTGCCTCGTCCCCATTGACCATCAATGCTAAACGACATTTCACTAAAGGGCTTTTGGTCATGAGGGGCAAACCCTACCACGATCGCCTCTGCATCGTTTGCCGCTCCTCGATAGATGGGTTGCCCCTGATTATTCTGACCACTAAACACGACACTGCCTTTAGAGATGAGGCGATCGGTTCCGTTCTGTCGCAGCTCAAACGTGGTGAAGCCGCGCTCTTTGGTGTAGATGACGGTGAAATTCATCATGCGCTTGTTGATGCCGCCTGAGCAGATCAGCCGAAAATCGGTACTTGGCTGAGACGGACGGGGAGGCACTCCAGGAGCAGCGGTGATCATCGTTCCGATCGCGGCTTCCTGAAAGACCTGCTGTCCGTTTTGCAGGACAGTTAATTTGCCACCAGACTGCGTATCTAATAGGTATGCTGTGCTGCCGTTGGTGGCTCGATAGCCTTGCTTTGTCACAGAAGCCTCTACCTGCACTTTGGTATTGAGGTTGGCTTTTTCTTGCCCCGCGTAGAAAATACGTCCCTGTGCGCCCTGTTGACAGACATTAACGAAATAGCTTGCTGTCTCAAACGCAACCAAGCGACGATTTTCTTGGCTCAGCTTGGCGCAGGTATCTAACCCCGCTCCGGTCGCAGTGGGTGAGATGGGAATTATCGGTCGAGCAGGCTTTTGAGAAGCGGTTACGATCGGAGACTTTTGCACCGTTGGTGAGACAGCGTTAGACGAGCCAGGAAGCACGATCGGAGTTTGATAACGCCCACTACACGACTGTAGAAGTAGGGTCATCAAGAGAATCGTCCCAGAGGGAGGCAAGATACGCATAGAATTTTCTGGCAGATCTAGACATTCTGCACGCGAGAGGCTCAACCCTCTTTTATTCTCTAGCCAAACGAGCAGAAAAGCCTGAACGATCGCTAATAAGCGTAAATTGCTCCTTTTTTATCAATCTCAAAAGCACGATCGCCCTCGGTGTTTGCAGGTTGAATGCGAATTTTCACCAGATTTTCTGGCTGATTAACAGAAATGCTGTAGCGCACATGGGCGCGATCGCGCACGGGGTTGATTTCTAAATAGACGGGGAGTGGCAGTTTGCTGACTTCATCGGTCTTGCCAGCCGCAACTTTCCTGCCCTTTGCGTGCCCTACGAGCGTATACTCCACGACTTCACCCGAATTGTTCACAAACTGCACTCGGATCGGAGCTTTTGGGTTTACCTGAGCGAGCGGCTTCCAATCAGCGCGAATTGGGCTGGCGGTTGAGCATGGGTCAAAACCGGGGTGGCACCACTCACACTGACTGCAAGCCCGATCGTGAATAAAGCATGACTTACGTTCCATTTCATAGAAATTGAACGGTTCAGTGAATTCATCGAGATTTGACAATGCAGAAGCGCGATCGCTCTCAAATAGCTACAAAAATTCCATCAGACTGCGTAATTTCAGAAAATCTCTTAGAGGATGTCTGAGAAGAGTATCAGGCAAGTCGTCGCAGCATTAGTCGAATGTTGGCAATGTAGATAAACGCTTCTGCAGTTTCTGGCAAAATCTCATAGTCCTTACTCAAGCGACGACACCAATTGAACCAGCCA
>JBBRPT010000100.1:0-18245 GCA_038227635.1 Leptolyngbyales cyanobacterium
AGGGCTTCGCCCCACTTCGTGAGGCTACCGTGTACACACAAGTTGATCCGCTCCGTCATTGCCAAAACCTTTCGCCCCCTAAATCCCCCATTCTGGTGGACTTTGAGATGAAACGAGGTGTTAGAGGTCAAGCCATTTATCTTGTTCAAAGTCCCCCAATTTTGGGGGATCTAGGGGGCATAAGCCGACTCAAACGAAGCGACGAGGACTTGTGTGTACACACGGTAGCGTCCTTGGGGTGAGGGAGAATTCGGTTTTATTTAATCCACGATCCTTAGACCTGAAAGTTGAAGATTACACATCATTTTTGTGTAGAAACCCGCAACTAGTTGAGAGACTCAAGCCGTTTGTGTAGAACTCTTTTGGCTTGATAGTCGCGGTATTAAAAGCCGATACGCGAGCAGTTTTATGCGATCGTTTACCAGAAACCATGCCAGCGCATAGCCCCAAACAAACAGTGCCCAGCCCCAACCGAGGGGTGTCATAAAGAGACCATACACTGCGATCAACGTTGCCACTGTTTGCGTCCCGAAGACTGCCATCAATAAAATCCGCGCGGGACGAATTGACCAGAACGGACCGCGTGTACGCGTGAGGAAGATCGTCAAATGTCCCGCTACCGATAGCTTCAGATACATCAAGGTTTGAATGTGAGCGCGATCGAGATGAAAGACGCGCTCCCCAAGATAGAACAAGCCGAATGCGGAGACGACCCCGATCACACCCAGCACTGTAGAAATCGCTAACACCAGGCGCATATTCCAAGCTTCAGGCTGATTTCGGTATTGCACATTGTCATAAGCGATCGACAGAATCGCGCCATCATTAAGCAATGCCAGTATCACGATCATCACTGCGGTGACTGGGTAAAAGTTAAACACCAAAATCGCCAGCGTCATCAGCAACAATACACGCAGCGTCTCGGCAATGCGATAGATCGCGTAACTGTTCATTCGCTGGAAAATGCGGCGGCTCTCCTTGATCGCATCAATAATCACGGACAGTCCCGGCGTTGTCAGCACAATGGAAGCCGCTGCCCGTGCCGCATCTGTTGCGCCCGAAACAGCGATGCCGCAGTCAGCTTTCTTCAAGGCGGGGGCATCATTGACTCCATCGCCCGTCATGCCAACAATGTGATTACTTTTTTGCAGCACATCGACAATGTGGAACTTATGCTCAGGGAACACCTGAGCGAAACCATCCGCTTTTTCGATCGACTGCGTGACTGCCGCAGTTTCTTGCTGCTTTGCATCACCCAGTCCACTCGCATCGAGAATGTTTGTCCCAAGTCCCAACTTCTTAGCGGTTTCTTGGGCGATCGCAATGGCATCGCCTGTCACCATCTTGATTTTGATGCCCATCTTGACTGCGCTGGCGATCGTGGATTCAGCATCGTCCCAGGGCGGATCAAACAGGGGTAATACACCCATAAATTGCCATTGATCGTCACCCTCCGATCGCGCCACACCCAATGAGCGAAAGCCGCGTGTTGCAAAATCGTTGACCGCCTTTTCGACATCAGGCTTCACCTGGTCAGCATTATCTGACAATGCCAGAATCACCTGCGGCGCGCCTTTCGTCACTTTGAATGTTTTACCGTCCTCGCCTTTTACAGTTGCCTCGGTGCGTTTGTGCACCGGATCGAAGGGAGTGAAGTGAACCGTCTTGTAAGTTTTTAACGAATCCTTATTTTCCACTCCGTTTAGAACGGCAAGATCGATCGTGTCATCGTTGTCTGCGCTGGATGCCAGTGCCCCATTCAAAATCAATTGATCAGCGGGAATCTGGTTGACGCTGAATGGATCACCCAGGGTCAGCTTGTTCTGGGTCAGCGTGCCAGTTTTATCCGCGCATAGCACATCTACACCCGCTAATTCCTCGATCGCGACTAGCCGACTGACGATCGCTTTTTTCTGAGAAAGTTTCCGTGCGCCGACCGCCATCGTGACTGATAACACCGTTGGCATGGCGACAGGAATCGAGGCGACCGTCAGCACCAAGGCAAACTGCAATGTTTCGAGGATCGGGTCATGACGAATAAGCGCAACAACAATAATCAACGTCACCAATACGAGCGCAAGGACGATCAGGTAGTTGCCAATCTTGAGCACTGCCTTTTGAAAATGGCTGTCTGTATGAGCTTCCTGCACCAGTTGCGCCGTCTTGCCGAAATAGGTTTTGGTACCTGTGGCATAGACTAGCGCATTGCTCTCACCCCGACGCACGATCGAGCCAGAAAATACCGCGTCGCCAGCGTTGCGTGTGGCAGGCAAGGATTCGCCCGTCAGCGTAGACTGATCGATCGACATCGAATCGCCATCCAGCAAACGGGCATCGGCTGGCACAATGTTGCCCAAGCGAAGCCGAATCACATCGCCCGACACCAGTTCCCGCGCGGGTATGGTCACCCATTTTCCATCCCGCTTCACCTGAGTCTGAGTCGCAAGTTTAGCCTTTAGAGCCGCGATCGCATTGCCTGCCTGACGCTCCTCCCAGAAGCCGACCCCTGCATTGGTCAACAGTAAAACGAGAATGATAAAAAAATCTGCCCAGTGTCGCACCACGCCTGACAAAATCACGGCGACTTCAATCATCCACGGAATCGGACCCCAGAAATAGCTCAGGAACTTCAAGAGTGGGTTGGTCTTCTTTTCCTCAATCTCGTTCGGTCCATTTTCAGTCAGGCGCTTTTTTGCCTCGGCTTGCCGGAGACCCTCGGGTGACGACGCTAATCTTTTCTGCACTTCTGGTAGCGGCAGAGTTTTCAAATCATCCTTGGCCTCGGGCGGCGCTTTGGGCGCTTTGGAGCTATTGGTGCTGGATTTCATGATAAATCTTCCTTTTGTTTTTGCTATCGTGAGTTACCGTGAAAGGCTCGCTGTCTTCAGATCTCGCTCTCAAGCATTGCCTTTGCTTGCAAAAGTTCCTGGTGCTTTTCTTCACTGACCTTGGGATAGTGGAGATTGAGTTCCTTCAATTGGGAATAAATGATGCCTGCTACAGCAAGGCGAGTAAACCATTTGTGATCGGCTGAGATGACGTGCCAGGGTGCTGACTCTGTGCTGGTGTGATTGAACATATCTTCGTAAACAGTCATGTAGTCATCCCAAAAGGTGCGCTCCTTAGCATCATTGGTGGAGAATTTCCAGTTTTTCTCAGGGCGATCGATGCGTTCTAAAAAGCGTTTCTTTTGTTCTCCTTTGGAGACATTCAGGAAAAATTTCAGGATCACTGTCCCGTTCTTGACGAGATAGTTCTCGAAGTTGTTGATTTCCTCAAAGCGCTGCTTCCAAAGGTGTTGGTCGATGAGGCTAGGCGGAAGGTGCCGTTGTTCTATAATTTCTGGATGGACTCGTGTTACTAAGATTTCCTCGTAATAAGAGCGGTTAAAAATGCCAATTTTTCCTCGTTCCGGTAGCGCTTTAGAACATCGCCAGAGATAGTCGTGATCCACCTCTTCTGTAGATGGAGCTTTGAAGCTATGCACTTGACATCCCTGGGGATTGATGCCGGACATTACGTGCTTGATGGTGCTGTCTTTACCCGCCGCATCCATCGCTTGAAAAATGATCAGCAACGAGTAAGTATTTTGGGCATAAAGCATATCTTGGTAATGTTTTAACGCCTCAATGACTTCCTGCAAGTCACTTTTAGAGTCTGACTTCTTCAGATAATGGGCTTTGTAATCTGGATCGTAGTCTTTGGCAAGGGAAATTTTATGCCCTGGCGGAACCCTAAAGGGACGCATAAATTCGGCATGACTTTTGGTGTCAAATAGATTTAACGATGAATCTTTCTGGTTATGATGTTTGGTCATCTTTTTGCGCCTCTCCTGTCAAGATGATGTCTTGAGATACGTGATCAAGTCAGTCAGATCATCATTACCAATATTCCAGCGGGGCATATCTTGATTTAACTGTTTGCTGTCGATCGCCTGATGTAAAGCGCTTGATCAAGGGCTGGCAAGGGTTTGCCATTCCTGAATTGCAGCAGCGGGAACCGATAATCGGACAGCTTTCCCGTCGAGGGTTGGCACTGTCAATTGCAAAGGAACCTCCTCCTGCAATTCTGCTAGGGCAAGCTTGATGTCATATTCCCCAACATTCGCTGGAGTGGCTGTGTCCTGAGAAATGTTGCTAGAAATATCCTGAGCAGTCAGTGTTTGTCCTAGGGATGTGGTTAGGGTGAGCGGTTGAGTGTGATCTAGCGTCGCCCCACCGGGAAAGCTGATGAGTCGCAGAGAGACGATCGCACTGCCTTCGGGATGGATGCGCTTAAATGCGATCGCCTGCCACGTTTTTCCGTTCTGATCTTGCAGGCTTTGCCGAGATTGGTAGAGCATCTGCCCTGGATATTCTTCGATTTGCGTCACAACTGCAAAAGCGGGTAAGGAACTTCCGACCAGCAGTAAGCCGCAAATGCAAACGGTGAGCAGCCAGCGCCAAGGGGAGACTTTAAATCGATTAAAGCCGAATAAGTTGATCATAAAAATCCTCATGAGTTTAAAGTCGAATGGCAATTTCAGCTTGACATACTCCTCTGCCTGAAGGCGAGAGGATTCTAAGCTCAGACAGCGATTGCAGGCAAAGCCTGTCTAACATCGCCTAACTTAACGGTCGATGCCCCGACCGCACAAATATTCTTAGCCGCGTTTTCATCTCTGCCATTCACTTGCTGACAAGACGGGCAACGCCATTCTCTGACTGACAGATCCAACTCTTTCAGGACGTGCCCACAATGGTTGCACATCTTAGAGGATGGATACCAACGGTCGATGAACACGACTTGCTTCTCTTTTTTCTGAGCGACCCATTCGAGAATCTTGATGAACTCTCCGAATGCCAAGTCAGAGATTTTGCGTCCCCAAAGTCTTTGCATTCCTTTGAGATTCAGCGTCTCAAAACAAAGCACATCAAATCTATCGGTCAAGTCATGAGCAAGCTTCCAGAACCAATCAGAGCGACGGTTTGAAACGTCCTCATGCTTGCGAACGAGATTTAATCTTGCTCGTTCCCGGTTAGCAGAACCCTTCACTTTTTTGGAGTGCTGACGACTCGCTTTCTGGATGACATTGAGCGAGTGCTTGAGGAATTGAGGCGATTCAAGTTGAGAACCATCCGAGACAGTGAGAAACGTTTTCAGCCCAAAATCAAAGCCAGCGATTCGACTCGTCTCGACTTTGATTTGTGGCTCAATCACGCTGTCAACTACCACGACCATAAACAGTTCTCCGAGCGGAGTTCGCTTAATTGTCAGGGTTTTGACCGTTCCCTCTATCTCTCGTGAGTTCCAATACTGATAGACCTTGCTTCCAATCTTGATTCGATTCCCACCTAAGAACTTGTAGCCAGCTTGCTTGAGCGTGAAAGACTTATACCGTCTGACCTTCTTAAAGTTGGGCGGTCTAACTCCTTTTTTGTGGTGCTTAAAGAACAGTTGATAGGCTTTCTCAATCCGTTGGCAGATGTCCTGCACAGCTTGAGAGCCTACTTGCTGCCAGAACGCTTTACGCTTTCGTAGCTTGGCAATGTGAGCTTGAAGTTTTGCACAGTTCAAGTGCTTGCCCCACATCCGGTAGTACCGTTTGTGCAGCGCAATCACATGGTTATAGATGACTCCAGCGATGTTAATTGACCGCTTGAGAAATCGATTTCGCTTATGTTGGTACAGCTTGAACTTCAACGTCTTCATGCTAGTATGATAACATCATTGGCGGCAAAATGACGGCATGAAAAAGCTAACGATTCGGTGTTCAGATGAAGAGTACGAGCGACTTATGAAGGTGTGCGAAAAGCAGGAGAGGAGTCAAAACGACCTCCTTCGTGAGTTGATCCGTTCTCTCAACTCTGCCGACTAACATCGGCGCGGGAACCCCTTTCTCCATCCCCGTCGTAAACGAGCAGGGCTTTAAGGGTTCCCCAGCCCTCCACTCCGGTAAAAAATTGGAGGTTTAATCAATTGTTCTGGTGTATCAACTGGAGGCAATACGCTCTCCTGAAGCCTTCCAGCCTGCAAAGCTAGGGGGAAATCCCTGCACGTTCTCATAGCCCAATAGGTGTAGGGTCATGACTCCCATTGCCGATCGATAGCCCGTTGAACAGTACAACACCACCGGGAGATCGCGCGGGATTTCATTCAAGGTTTGAGTCAGTGTGCGAAGCGGAATATTGATCGCGTTAGGGATATGTCCCGACTGATACTCAGAAGGTTCTCGCACATCCACCAACACAGTTTGAGTGTTCTTTAATAGGGTTTTCAACCCTGCAACATTGGCGATCGTGAAATAGCCTGGTGGAATCGACGTGAGAAAGCGATCAACCTCCGATTCCAGATTCACAGCGACTTCAGAGCTTGCTGGACTCTCTTGAGCAATCACGCCAGTTTCGGCGAAAGGCACTGCCAGAACTGAGCTTTGCCCCAGGGTAAATAAAACACAAAGACCTAGTAAAAATCCCCAAAATATTGTCTGAATTAATTTCTTGCAGCTTATTAAAGACATTATCTGATCCCACCTATAAAAATCTGACGTAGTGTTCATTTCGCTTCGTCAACCATCTGAATCGTCTTTTCCTCAACCTCGATCGCAACTTGAGCCAACGCGACATCTTGAGAGAGTGATGAGAGCATTTGCGCTGGTTTAATCAGTCCGACTTTCGTTGTGCCTTGCTCTGTAAACACTGAGATCCGACAGGGTAATGCCATATTTAGGCGCATATCAGTCGCCAAAACTTTTGCTGCCTGCCCTGGATTGCACACTTCAAAAATCTTGCACTCTTCGTCAAAGGCAATGTCTTTACTGCGAAGTGGGGATCGCAAATCATGGATATGCAATACTCCAAAGCATGATGCAAAACGTCTGCTTCCAGGTCTGTCGATGCTTGGCTGAATAATTTCTGCGTTTCAACGATGTAATACATAGGTTTACCTCAATCTTTGTGCGATCGCTAATCCAAGCCAGTGAGTGGGCAGAACGAAGAATGAAACTCTAGCTCAACTTTTCATGCGTCGAAGCAGCATCGCGTTAATCGATACAACGACAGTGGAGATCGTCATAAATAACGCACCAACAGCGGGGGAAAGTACAATTCCCAACGGATAAGCAATACCTGCCGCTAAGGGGATGCCAATGACGTTGTAACCAGTTGCCCAGAACAAATTTTGGATCATCTTGTTATATGCGGCTGTTGCCAATTTGAGAGCATAAGCCACGTCTAACAGATCGCTTTTAATCAGCACCAGATCGGCGGATTCGATCGCCACATTGGTACCCGCACCGATCGCAATGCCTAAATCCGATTCAGATAGAGCGGGGGCATCATTGATCCCATCGCCGACAAAAGCAGTAGGTTTATCGGCTTTTAACCGGCGAATCAGAGCCGCTTTATCTTGGGGTAAAACCCGCGCATAGTAGCGATCGATCTTCAAATCTGCGGCTACCGTTTTGGCGACGACTTCCGCATCGCCTGTGATCATCACGGTTTCAATTCCCATCTCGTGCAACTTGTCGATCGCTTTCCGTGCATTCTCACGAACTTGATCGGCTAACCCAAATACTGCCAGAGCTTGTCGATCGTTGAAGAGGACGATCGCACTCTCGCCACGCGATTCGATTTCTTTGAGTCCAGCTTGGAGAGTTGCCGCAAACTGTAATTTCAACTCCGCCACCCATTCTGGTCTACCGACTCGATAATGTTGCCCATCGATCGCGCCTTCGACCCCTTGCCCTGGCACAGCCTTAAACTCAGTGACTTTCTTCAACTGGCTCTTGCGGTGACTGGCTTCTGTAACGATCGCTTTCCCTAACGGATGCTCTGACAGGGATTCTAGGGAAGCCGCGATCGTTAGCGCGTCTGCTTCACTGATCCCTTCGGCATAAGTATGTTGGACTCCAAACTGACCTTCGGTGAGCGTACCTGTTTTATCAAAGGCGATCGTTTTGATGTTTTTCGCCCGTTCAAACGCTTCGCGGTTCTTTACTAACACGCCATGCTTGGCAGACATTGATGTGGCATTAATAATCACTAAAGGAATCGCCAAACCTAAAGCATGAGGACAGGTAATGACGAGTACCGAAACAGCGCGATTGATCGCAAAGGTCAGACCCCCAATGCCGACAGAAAGCCAAACCACAAACGTCAGTGCCGCCACACCGATCGCAATCAAGGTCAACCAGTAGGCTAGTCGATCTGCCAGGTTCTGATACTGACTTTTAGATGCCTGTGCTTCCTCCACTAGCCGCATAATCTGGCTGAGGGTGGTTTTGTCACCTGTGCGGGTGACGGTAATCGTTAATGCACCTTCCCCGTTAACGGAACCTGCTACCGTTTCGTCGTGTTCTCGCTTGGTCACAGGGCGCGATTCTCCGGTCAAAAAGGCTTCGTTGACGCTAGAGACTCCTTCAATGACTTCACCATCGATCGGCACTTGTTCGCCGGGACGAATCAGAATGCGATCGCCCTCAACCAATGCACTCACCGCGACATCTTCGATCTGTCCATTTACTTGTTTATGCGCGATCGACGGTACTAAATCTGCCAGATGCTCTAAAGCACGACTGGCTCCCTGCACCGAAGCCATTTCAATCCAGTGACCGAGTAGCATCACATCAACTAATGTTGCCAGTTCCCAATAGAAAGAATCTCCTTTTAAGCCGAGAGTGACTGCCACACTGTAAGCGAAGGCAACAGTAATCGCCAGCGCAACCAGCGTCATCATGCCGATTTTGCTGCGAAATTCATACCAAGCTCCTTTGAGAAATACCCAACCGCCATAGAAATAGATAATCGTGGCGATAATCGGTGTAATCCAGTTGGAGCCAGGAAATTGAATCGCTTGATAGCCAAACAACTTCTCGACTATCGGAGCTAGATAGAGAATGGGCAATGTTAGCCCCAGACAGACAAAAAATCGCCGTTTAAACATGGCGGGGCTGTGTCCGGCATGTTTGTCGTGCCCAGCGTGTTGGTCATTACCACCATTTCCATGCTGACCATTTCCATTCTGTTGACCATTTGCACCGTCCTGACTATGGGAAGCCGCATCCATCTGAGTGTGGTCGTGTTCTCTGGAGGAGGAATGTTGGGATTCTTTTTTCATGAGTAAAATTCCTGTATGCTCAAAATGAGCATTTTTGAATCAGTTTTGCTGTGGTGTTTTGTCATACTTTTAACGCTCTATGGTCTAATTTGGTTTGCAGTTCGGTCAGGTGAACCCCGATCAGATTGGGTAGAACGAGGTTGGCAGCACCAACACGACTGGGAGAACCGATGCCAATCGACCCCATACCAGCGGCGATCGCGGCGGCAACACCAACCGGGGCATCTTCCACCACCACACAGTGAGCCGGAGCAAGCCCTAACTGAGTTGCGGCATACAGAAAAATGTCAGGGGCTGGCTTAGGACGATCGACGCTGTAGCCATCGGCGATCGCATCTACGTGCTTAGCAAGCCCTAACTTTTCAATTACAGTTTTGGCATTCTTGCTGGCAGAGCCGATCGCAATTTTCATGCCCGCTTGCCTCAGCTCGTCCAAAAGCGCGATCGCTCCAGGTAAAAGATTCTGCGGTGTGATGGTTTGGAGCGATGCCAAGTAGTAGCGATTTTTGCGCTCCATCATTGCCTGGATCTGGGCTTCTGAGTAGGGACGATCGCCCACAATCAGCATCAAAGATTTGCGTCGAGCGACACCTCGCAGCGCCTCATTTGCCTGTCGATCGAAGGGCAAGTGTTCTTCGTCCGCTAGTTTCTGCCAAGCCCGGTAATGAAACTCAGCCGTGTCTGTGAGCACCCCATCAAGGTCGAAAATGAACCCCTGAATGTCCGGTGCGTGAGCAGGCGAGGGCACTAGATCGAAGTTGTGCCAGGTGCCGCGCCAGTTCAGCTTGAATTTGAGACGAGTCCAGGTGGGAGGGAGGTGGGGTGTGGCAACGGGGGCGCTGTCTTTGAGTTGAATGCCGCCAAAGCCAAACACTAGAGCTTGCCAGACTCCGCCTGCGCTCGCCCCATGAATTCCATCGCTTGTGTTGCCGCGATTATCATTAAGATCGGTCAGGGCTGCCTGCATAAACTGCTTGTAGGCATCTGCTGCGTCACCTAGATTGGCGGCGAGGCTCGCGTGAATGGCTGGGGTTAGGGACGATCCGTAGGTGCTGTCTGTGCGGGGGGCGTAGTAGTCCCAGTTTTGTTGCAGCACATTATGGTGTTTATGGATTGCTTGCGTGTCTCGCATTAGGTAGAGGAGCATCAGTACATCGGGTTGCTTGAGTACCTGTCGCTGATTGGTTTCGTCAATGCCGAGAACTGCTTGCATCGAGCGATCGCGGGGTTCATACTCGCTTAAATCGATATCCTGAAGCTTAAAAAACCCCTCAAACTGCTCGATTAGACCTGATTTAGCATCGTGAGGAATATACAGCTTTGCAATCATAGTTTGCCAAAGCAGTAGATTTTCTGAAGTAAGCTGTAGCTTTTGGATTAGTTCGACGGAGCGATCGGGAAACGTCTGTTGTAGCCACTCGTAGACAGTCACCGCCGTTTCGAGATGCCACTGCACCATCCGATTGGTGAAGGCGTTGTTGTTTACTTTCTCATGGTATTCATCGGCTCCGATAACGCCACATAGTTCATACCGTTCCTGCTCGGCGTGCCACTCCAATCGGCTCATCCAAAACAGTGCCGTGTCCAGGATAATTTCAGCCCCATAGTCGCGCAGCCAGTGATCGTCGCCCGTTGCCTGCCAGTAGTGCCAGACAGCATAAGCAATGTCAGCGCTCAGATGAATTTCGCGATCGCGACACCAGATGCGGACTGCTTCTGCGTAGGGATCAGTCGGTATCGACGTTTTGGGCGTTTCTTCATCGCCAGTGGCAGCACTTTCCCAGGCAAACATTGCTCCCTGGTAGCCACTATGGGCGGCTTTGCGCCGTGCGCCCTCTAGGGTGTGGTAGCGATAGGTGAGCAAGCTGCGGGCGATCGCGGGTTGCGTAAAAGTAAAAAAGGGCAGAATGAAAATTTCTGTATCCCAAAAAATGTGTCCCCGGTAGCCAAACCCCGACAGTGTTTTGGCAGGAACGCTGACTCGATCGTTGTGGGAGGAAGCACTGATCAGGAGTTGAAACAGGTTGTAGCGTACTGCCAACTGAGCCGTGCGATCGCCCTCGATCTCGATATCGCTGTGCTGCCAAACGGTATCCCACGCCTGCCGATGAGCCTCAAGGAGCACCCCATAGGCTGGCAGATTCGCCAGTTTGTCCTGGGCTGCTTGCAGTGGCATCTCAACCTCCTGGGACGTAAACACCGTCACGACCTTTTCCAGGCTGATGGTCTGTCCCTCAATGGCACTAAAGGCGCTCATCAAAGTAGAGTAGCCGCGAGCATTCGTCACTTGAAAGGAGGCATCAGCGCCGATCACCGCCAGTTTGAACGCCATACTAAGATCAATGTGAGAACTGCGGGTGCGTACCTGTAGCCAAACGCCCTGCCCTGTCCCTGGTTCGATCTGTCCCCGATCGATCTGCTCCCAGTGGTCAAAGCCTTGAGTGTCGGGATACCCATTGAGGCTGGACTGTACCTCGATCGTGCCGCTAAAATCGATCGGTGTGATTTGACAGCGCAGACCTAGTACGTGCTGATCGTCCAGACTGGCAAAGCGCTCAAACTTTAAATCCAACGTCTTACCACTAGGACTCCGCCAGCGCACTGAGCGGCTCAACAGCCCATGACGTAAGTCAAGCTGCCGTTCATAGTGGAGGATTTCGCCGCGATCGAGCCGAAACTGTTCTCCGTCCACAGAAATCATCAAAGATAGCCAGTCTGGACAGTTTGCCAACTCGGTATAGATGACGGGCACATTGTCATAAACCCCATGAATTAAGGTGGCTGGCAACGCCTGTGGGAAGCCTTCCTCAAAACTGCCCCGCGTCCCTAAATGACCGTTGCCGATTGCAAAGACGGTTTCTCTAGCCCACAACTGCTCTGGATCGAATTGCGCTTCGCTCAACGTCCAATCTGTGTAAATCAAATCACGAGAGTGTTTTGGAATGTTCATAAGGGTAGGAAGTGAGGAGTAACATTCCACAACGCGATGACGGGCACTGTGGGATGGTGGGAGTCGAAGGTAAAAATGCTGACCGACGCTGTGCCAAGTGGGAAATGCTGCGCTTCGATCACCGCTAACTCGATCCAGCGTGCAGCCAGAACGCCGCCGAACTGACCGTGGGAAAAAAGGGCGATATTGCCATCCAGCTTGCACAGACGAGCCAGGAGCCGATCGGCACGGGCAGAAACTTGGGCGGGCATTTCACCCTGTGGACAGCCATCCCGAAAAATAGTCCAGTCCGGGCGTTCTTTACGGATATCTACAGAGCGCTTGCCTTCGTAATCCCCGTAGTCCCATTCGGTCAGATCCGGTTCGATTTCCGGGGCTTGATCCAGTCCGACCAGGGCACAGGTTTGTTGGGCACGCTGGAGCGGGCAGGTCATCACGTGGGCAAACCGGATATCCCTCAAGTGCTTGCCCAGTTCTCGTGCCTCGTCTTCACCGTTTGGGGTCAACGGGATGTCTGTGCGACCCGTGTGCCGACCAGAAAGCGCCCACTCAGTTTCACCGTGTCGAATCAGGTAAAGGCGTAGAGGGGTAACGCGATCGGTGTTCATACCTTCGTCCATTCCATTGCCGCCTTGTATTCGCCCTGACGCGCCGCCCCATTACACTTGGCTCGATGCAGCAGCACCTGTTGTGCCGCCAACACGTTAGACTCCTTACCCTGCCAGAGTTCCAACGCGGGTTGCTGAATGGCGCGGGCAAAGGAAAACGTCAATGCCCAGGGCGATCGCGCTTTGAATCTCAGATTCATGGCATTCAAATGAGCCGATGCCAATTCACCGGATTGACCGCCCGACAGGAATGCAATCCCCGGAACGGCAGCGGGAACCGATCGCAAGAGACACTGCACCGTAGCATCAGCAACTTCCTCCACTGATGCTTGCTGAGGATAGGTCAATCCCGGCAGCACCATGTTGGGCTTGAGGATCATGCCCTCCAGCATCACCCGTTGGGTGTAAATCTGTTGGAAGACCGTTTGCAGGACTTTCGCCGTGACTTCGCCGCAGCGCTCCAGAGTATGGGCACCCGCCATCAAAACTTCTGGCTCGACAATGGGAACCAGTCCCGCTTCCTGGCACAACGCCGCATAGCGAGCTAACGTCTGCGCGTTTGCTTCGATGCAGCCTTGGCTGGGAATGTCAGCGCCGATCGTAATCACCGCCCGCCACTTGGCAAACCGAGCGCCCATTTGAGCATATGACTGGAGGCGATCGCGCAAGCCATCCAGACCCTCAGTAATGGTTTCGCCGGGATGACCCGCCATATCCTTAGCCCCAATATCCACTTTGATGCCAGGAATGATTTCCGCCTCAGTGATCACTTGCACAAAGGGCGTACCATCTTTTTTTTGCTGACGGATTGTCTCGTCGTAGAGGATCACGCCACTGATAAACTCGCCAAGACCGGGTGTGGTGATCAGCAACTCCCGATAGGCGCGTCGGCACTCCTCTGTTTGAGGAATCCCCAGTTTGGCAAAGCGTTTGTTGCAGGTGGGACTGCTCTCATCCATTGCCAGCAGTCCCTTGTTGCTAGCGACCAACATCCTTGCGGTATCTATGAGTTTTTGCTGATTCATTTTGGATTTTCCGTCTCCAGTGGTGGCTTTCCCGTCGCTATGCTGCGTCCAACCACTGCCGTGCTTCCGTGGTGTCAGCCTGATCGAAGTAGCGGATCGTCGCTTTTGTAAACGGCTTGCCGAACGTTGCCATACCTTGCTGCCATTTGGTTTCCCCAACCATCGCCAGCCGCTCGATGTCGGTGAAGTGTTGAATGCCAAATTTGAGGTCTTCCCACATGGCACTGGCTTCCCAGCCGTGGAAGTCGGTCATATCGAATAACAGGCGCAACTTTCCATGCTGCTGGATGAGGCGATCGAACTCGGGCACAAAGGACTCGTAATCTGCTTTTACCAGCTTGCCGCTCACGTGGACGACGAGAAGCTTGCCGCCGTTTTCTTCCTTGAGTTGAATAGGCATTTGGGACTCCTTTGTGTGTCTAACTCGATCGGCTTTCCGAGTGCGATGCGGCAAAGTGCTGTCGAACCTTGGCTACGATCTGAGGTTCGGTCAGATTATCAACCGTTTCAACCCCGACCACTTTGGCTCCAAGCCGATTTCTTTCCATCCGCTTTTGCAGTTCGTGCTTGGCTACACCTGGTCCCATGATCAGAATCGAGTCGGCATCGTGAATACGCGCAATAACCTCGTCATAGTAAGTGTTGAGTTCTCCCGTCCGTGCCCTCTGACGGCTATTATCGGCGGGTACCTGAAGCGCTTCATAAGATCCTTTCAGGGGTGAATCGCCCGATCGCCGTAGCTGTTTTTCCACGTCCGAGAGGATCTCGCTAGTCTCTTCTCCTTTCTCCGTCACAGCCACCATAGTCGCCTTGCGATGATCAATCCACAATCCTACTTGTGTACTCATTGATATCTCCTTTGTTCATTCAAGTCATCTAAAAAGCTGAGTGTCACTGAAATAAGCCATTTTGAATCACTCAAAGCCTGGATCATTCGAGGCTGGGCAATGTCTAGCAGGCTTAATTCAGGACTATTGAGATTTTGCACCAGCCTCTTCACTGCGATGGTATCCCGCCCGTGAATGGAATTCCGGGCTAGCCTTGCGAAGTCCACTGAAATGGACTGAATTGTCTCAATCCCTCTTTGTAGTCCCTTGAGGGGACTTCGCACCGTTAGACCGTGTTCAATCATGGGCGGGTGAATGCTAGCAGCGAGGGAGTTCTAATCGGATGCAAGATCTCAGCTAGGACGATCGAGGCAGAGGTGGGTCAGTCCGGTGACTGGCTTGATGCTCTAGCCGTCCCAGAGTGTGATCGATCAGGTGGGTCAGTTTGTCGGTAGCACCGTCAACGGACTGGTCAAGCGTGGCGGCTTGCTCGGTGACTGCAAGAGGTTGATGTCCTTCGAGGCGGGCTTCGATCATGCAGCGCAGGCTGTCATTGCCAGCCTCTTGTTCGCTGTTCTGATTGCTCAGGTGCACATCGACAGAGGTGATGCGATCGCTAAATGCGCTCAGAGCATCCTCCACGACACCCCTGACCCGATCAATCAGGGCTTCACTACCTTCAATGTTGTGGTCAGTTCTGATCTGAATTTGCATAGTTCTCTCCTAGTGTGAGGGTGATTGGCTCAATCATCGTTTTGTGCTTTGTCTAACCACTGCCGCGCTTCCGTGGTGTCAGCACGATCGAAGTCGTGGATCGTATTTTTTGTGTGGTGAACAATAGCTACTTCTTTTGTTTAACGGTTTGTCCGCTTTAACGGGCAAGTTCCTTAGCTGTCGATTCCCAGTAGCCTGGGCGATCGTAATGCTGGTGCAGACGGGTCTCATAATCCCGCGATGGCAGCGACTCCTCTGTATAGTCCGGTGCTTGCTTGATAGTTTCGCGGGAAAGGTTGACGAAGACTTTTGACGCGCTCCAACTCACGCGATCGATCCATTGCGGTGACAGCAGGATCTTTCTTCCAGGCAACCAATTGCGTGTATCGACGATGAGATACCGAATTGCCCACGTCTGATCATCAATGATGAAATCTTCAATGTGCCCCAGTGCGCCGTCTGTGGCTTGGATGTGATAGCCAGTTACCTCACGGGTGCTACGCAAATGAGGGTCCCATCCTTTCTCTTCGGGGTTCGGCTCAGTCCATTTTTCGCGATCAGGCTCCAGGTAAGGGTAGGGATACGCTCCCCACATAGAGGAACTGCTCCAGTACCTCGGCAATCCGTAATACCCGTAGTAGTCTAGCTCGAATTGTTGGGAGACTGGCTTGTCACTGCTCAAGGAAGGACTACTCTCAATCTGCTGTTTGGTCAAATTGATGGTGATGTGATGCTGTTCTTTCGCCACAGCAGCCAGCGCATAGGGAGAGATCAGAACCTGTCTGCCCGTCAGCCAGTTTCCGGTGTCAGCGACCAAATAGCGAATAGTCCAGTAATGGTCATCAAAGTAGAATTCTTTGACCGTCCCGATCGTCTCATCGGAGTTTGCCAGTTTGTAACCTTCTAGGGTCTTAGCTTTACTTAGCATAGAAATGTTCTCCTGTATGATCAATGTTTACTTAGAGGGCGGTAGTCAGGGCAATCGAGTGCTTGCTTAGTGAGAACGCAAGAGGGACGTACAGTACAGCGTAAATAGTGGTTGTTTGTAAAGAAATGACAATCCTTACAGGGAAGCACATGGGAGCAGTTGAACGTTACATTCTTTACTCTGACCACTTTCCAAACTTTTTCCAGTATCAGAATGGAAATGACCAGAACCATCGGGGAGCTGAAGAGAATGAGAGACAATCCGTCTCCAGATCTAATCGCTCTCTCCTGGTTTGTTAGAACTGGTTGGGTTGCGATCGGGTTAACAGCAGGCAGTTTTACTTCCAGGTCATACTTCTTCATGACTCATTCAAATCCACATGGGATGGACGCTTAATGTGATAGTGACAGGGAACCATTTCATTTCTGGTATAAGTTGATTGATTACGATACATATCGTGATTCAAGGAAATACCAATTCCTACAAACTGGAACGCAATCCTGCTGATATTGGCTGGTATGGCAAAAATTGAATGGGCATCTTGCTCTCCTTGTTTCACCAATGGCTCCCCTTTCTACGTTGCATCCGTATGCCATTTCCAGTGGCGGATTTCTGGCAGATCTTCACCGTGCTGGTCGATATAAAGCTTGTGTTCGATCAGCTTGTCCTGCATCATCTGCTTCAGATAAGCCCCCTTCGAGCCTAAATGGGGTAGACGATCGATCACGTCTTGCACCAGATGGAAGCGATCGAGGTCATTTTGCACCCGCATATCAAATGCCGTCGTGATCGTGCCCTCCTCCTTGTAGCCTCGGACGTGGAGGTTGCGATTGGTGCGGCGGTAGGTCAGTCGGTGTACCAGCCAGGGGTAGCCATGAAAGCCAAAGATGATGTGTTTGTCGATCGTGAAGAGCGAGTCGTAATCCGTCTCGTTCAGACCGTGGGGGTGTTCGCTGGCAGACTGCAACTTCATCAAATCGACCACATTCACGACCCGGATTTTCAGATCGGGGAGATGTTCACGCAGAATCGAAACCGCCGCCAAAATCTCTAGCGTCGGCGTATCGCCACAGCAAGCCATCACTACGTCCGGCTCAGAGTCCTGGTCATTGCTTGCCCATTGCCAAATCCCGATGCCTTCGGTGCAATGTACAACTGCTTCGTCCATCGTCAGCCATTGCGGTAGGGCGTGTTTACCCGCTATCACCACATTCACATAATGTCGGCTCCGCAGGCAATGATCAAAGACCGACAGCAGACAGTTTCCATCGGCTGGCAGATATACTCGCACGATATCCGCTTTCTTATTGATCACATGGTCGATAAAACCGGGGTCTTGGTGCGTGAAGCCGTTGTGATCCTGTTGCCAGACATGGGAGGCAAGCAGATAGTTGAGTGATGCGATCGGTCGTCTCCAGGGAAGTTCCGCCGTCACCTTCAGCCATTTAGCGTGCTGGCTAAACATGGAATCCACAATACGAATGAAGGCTTCGTAACTATTGAATAGCCCATGTCGTCCAGTCAGCAGATAGCCTTCTAACCAACCCTCGCACTGATGCTCACTCAGCATCGAGTCCAGCACCTGTCCATCAGGCGCGAGAAACTCATCATTGCGTTCTTCTCGTGCGTCCCACTGTCGATCGGTGACTTCAAACACTGCACCCAAAAGATTCGAGAGCGTTTCATCGGGACCGAAGATGCGAAAATTCCGCTGTTCCTGATTCAGCTTGACCACATCCCGCAAGAACTTGCCCAGCACGAGCGTATCCTGACCGTCAACAGCACCGGGCGTAGGCACTGTCACCGCGTAGTTGCGGAAGTCTGGCAGATGCAGGTCACGCAGCAGCAAGCCACCGTTGGCGTGAGGATTTGCGCCCATTCGTCGATCGCCTTTTGGAGCTAACTCTGCCAATTCGGGGAGGAGGCATCCGGTTTCGTCGAACAGTTCTTCTGCCCTGTAGCTTTTCATCCAGCTTTCTAGCAGTTGGACGTGATCGGGATGCTCGGCATTCACCAACAATGGCACTTGATGCGCCCGGAATGTGCCTTCAATTTTCAAACCATCGACCACTTTCGGTCCCGTCCAGCCTTTGGGCG
>JBBRPT010000101.1:0-18243 GCA_038227635.1 Leptolyngbyales cyanobacterium
AAAGCGAAGAAGCAGGTGATTGGGGCAGCCATGCGAAAGTTGCTCCATTTCGCCTATGGGATTCTGAAATCAGGCTGCCCGTTTGACCCAAATTTTGCAGGTGCGACAGCTTGACATCCAACACAGTATCTTCGCAGTTCCCCATAGGGGTAAACGTCTGTTTAAAGAGCTACTGTCCACGTTCTTCGTTGAGTTTCTAGATCTATTTCTGCCAGAAATCACCTGTACAATCTCGCCTGACTCGATCCGATTTTTGCAGCAAGAATACTTTGTCGATCTCACCTCCGGCGAAGAAAACATCATTGACCTACTAGTTGAGGTCAAACAAGGGGCGAAGATGCAGCCATTCTGATTCACGTTGAGGCGCAATCTTCCACTGAAGCCAACTTCACGCGACGGATGTTCTTATACTTTGCGAGACTCTATTAAAAATATCTTCAGCGCGTATATCCGATCGTCGTGTTCTTTTTTGATGAACCCTTTCGCGAAGAAGCCCATCAGCATCTCATTGAATTTCCCAATCCGAAAGTGCCGGAGTTTAACTTTGCAGCCATTCAGTTAAATCGATTGAATTGGCGAGATTTTCTCAACCAATTTAATCCAGTTGCGGCAGCATTAATGTCAAAAATGCGAATCGCGGCTGAAGCCCGACCAAAGGTCAAAGCAGGGTGCTTGAGGCTGTTGGCAACCTTGCAGCTCGATCTCGCCAGAACTAAGCTAATTTCAGCCTTTGTGGATACATATCTGCGGTTGACCAAAGCCGAAGAACAAGTGTTTCAGGCAGAGATTGATAAAATAGAGTTCACTGCAAAAGAAGAAGTCATGGAAATCGTCACCAGTTGGATGGAGCGAGGCATTGAGCAAGGCGGTCAGCAAAAAGCTCGATCGCTGATTCTACGCCAACTCGAACAAAAGATAGGAACGCTTGCCCAAGAACACCACGATCGCATCTCTGCCTTGAGTTCTGAGCAACTTGATGACCTGGCGATCGCACTGCTCAATTTCTCCAGCACTGATGTCTGATTGCGTGGCTCAATCAATCCATGTAATTCCGTTTCTCCTGACCTTCATTCTTGACCCTTAATGTCTTCTCAACCGTCCAAGAATCTGACTGTCCAACAAGCACAAAACGTTCTCAGGCAGTTTACCTGTTTAGCGTCTGACTCCTCCAGCCTTAACTTGGATCATGCCACTGTTCGAGACGCGTTGCTTTTAGTGGTCGATCGCTCTGACTATCAAATCTTTGGAATTTGCGCTGACAGTGCCAGTCAGGGGCAACGAACACTTCATAGCTACTTAGCTGCCTTAGATCGCGATGAACGACCCGACGTTGTGGCGACAACTAACGACCCGGTTTACATTAAATACAATCCTAGAACGGGGCTGTGCAGAGCAGAACCTTATACAGGCAATCATCGAGGTGTATTGGTTTCCTGCCAGTCTGCCTATGACGATGACATTAACGAGACGTTTGGACACTTACCGATCGATCTTTTCGAGAGCTGAGTCTTTAGGACTTTTGTCCCAATTCTCTAGATCGCATCCACGCCGCTCTCACCGCTTCAATCACTGCCGATCGAAAGCCAGACTTTTCTAACTCAGCGATCCCCGCAATTGTTGTCCCTCCCGGACTGGTCACCCGATCCTTGAGTTCGCCAGGGTGAATGCCCTCTTCTTGCAGCAGTTGGGCTGTTCCACGCACGGTTTGCAGGGCAAGCTTCATCGCGATCGTTCTCGGCAACCCTGCTGCAACCCCGCCATCCGCCAATGCTTCAACCATCAATGCCACATAGCCAGGACCCGATCCCGAAAGCCCCGTTACAGCATCCATCATCGACTCTGGCACTTCCACCACGTCGCCAACCGTTGATAGAATGCGTCGCGCAAGCTCTAAATGATGAAGCTGAACCTGTTGACCTGCGGCGATCGCCGTGATCCCCGCTCCGACTGCTGCGGGAGTATTGGGCATTGCCCGAATCACAGGCTGTCCTGGAAACGCCGATTCTAAAATGCTCAGGGGCGTTCCTGCCAAAATTGAGATGACCAAGGTTGACGGGCTGTGATCGTGAGTCGATAAACCTGCCGCAACTTGCTCAAAAACCTGAGGTTTGATGGCGAGAAAGAGAACCTCGATCGCGCTTGCAGCCACTTGATTCTCACCGGTGACCTGCACCCCATATTGCTGCGCTAAAAACTCTTGCCGCTTGATTTGTGGCTCACTCACCACCATATCACCAGGCAAATAAACCTGCTCAACGACAAGACGGGACAACAGAGCTTCCCCCATCATCCCGCCGCCAATCATTCCGAATTTAATAGACAAATTAATTCTCAAAAAATCAAAATTCAACGAAGTATCGGGTGCCAGGTAACGCGCCAACGTTTGACGGGTTGCATCCTAACCCCTGATTCTTATCATCTACTGAGCGGCTCTTGTGGGTTCGGTTGCCCAAGCGGGAGTCGGCGCTGCGGGACGTGCGGGACGCGCAGTCTGCGGTTGGGGCACTTCATGAATTACACCCGTTTGAGTGCTGACCTGAACACAGCTAGGTGTGAAGAGGAAGATGCTTTCGCCAATGCGCTCTTGATGACCATCGATCGCATAGGTGCCGCCAGCCACAAAATCAACCGCTCTTTGGGCTTGGTCAGGATCCATAATCGTCAGGTTCAGCACGACCGACTTGCGCTCACGTAGGGCTTGAATGGCTTGGGGCATTTCTTCAAAAGTACGGGGTTCCATCACGACGACTTCTGAGATACCGTTAGCGGCTCCGGGCATTCCAATCACGTTATTCATGCTGTTGTTCACACCTGTTGCAATAGGGGCAGTTTCGGGAGTAATGGCGACGCGATCGCGGAACCGTTGGCGACGAGTACGGCTTTCTTCATCGACGATCGGGGCAGGAACTGGATTCTCTTCTTGATAGAGAGTCTGATACTCTTGTCCATCCATTTCGTCATATTCATATTCGTAGTCAACCTGTTCGTTCAAGCCGACGAAGTCCCGCAATTTGCTGAAGATACTCACGATTTACGCTCCATTACAATTTCAATTGGGTATGCTGGAAAAGCGGATTTAACGACTGAAGGGTAGCGAATGATACAGCTAAACTCAGTTTTTATTAAACGAGGGAAGTAAGAGTGAGAGTCAATCTCTTTACGCTTAATTTAAGAATTGAGGTTCTGATTTGCGACTCAGGAAGCTTATCACATTACTGTTGAGAATTAATGAAAAAATAGTATACCCCTAATTCACAAATTTGAAAGCCCTTATGAGCTTTTTTCTAACCTTAGACGTTATTCTATCGGTTGATTCAACATTTGGATCATTCAATTAATGTTTTTTGCATCCAATTGACATGAATACGCTGAAACCCTCGTACAGAGACCTCTCCGGAAATTGGACATCAAATCAGATTCAAGAGCCAAAACGTCTGAGATCGCTTTGATCGACAAGTGATATTTCGCTTTAGAACAAATCCCTAAAGTCACACTTTCTCAATCATTCAAGCAGGAAAATTAAAGCCAGTTTCAACGTTGTAGAAGTCAAATTCATGACTCAACGTGCTCTCGAAAAGTGAGGGCAGATAGATTCAGTTTATTTCCCCTTCTCCAAGTTGCTTAAACAGTCAGTTTTGTCGCTTTTTGAAGTTGAGTTTGATTTAGACGCGCTGTACAGGCTAATTAAGATATCATCTTTCGTTGCATCCGCCAATTTTTTTGGAATAGGTTTGACGAGTCCTACAGCCAATCATCTCGAACCACTCTACGTGATCGTAAGCCACTCATCGGTCAGCTTCGATCAACGGTCATCCACTAGTGCAACAGTGCTACTTGTCACTTACCCGTTCAAACATTCTCAATCAAGCTTACATATCTTAAGTTGAACTCTTACCGAAAAGGGGGAAATGGGTTGAACCCTCGCGACCTGGCTAAATTTGACTGGGCAAATCCTGGAACAGAATTCGTCCGGGTCGAATCATCGTAGCTCCAGATTGAATTGCCAATTGGTAATCTTCAGACATTCCCATTGAGAGTTGATCTAGGTAGAGCCTCCGTATATTCAGTTGTTGAATCTTAACCGCAAGTTCGCGAGTTCGCACAAAAAGATTGAAGATTTTCGCAGAGTCTAGACCGAGGGGCGCGATCGTCATCAACCCCCGAATCTCTAGATTTTCGCAGTCACTCAGTTGAGGTAAATCTGCCAAAAGGTCTGCCTCTGTCCAGCCAAATTTGTTGGGGTCGGGAAGCAGCTTAACTTGCAGACAGATTTGAGGTTTGAGCGAGCGATCGATAGCCAGTTGATTTAGTCGCTGCACCAGTTTCAGGCTATCGGCAGAATGAATCCACTGAAACTGCTCTAGGGCTTTTTTTGCTTTGTTTGCTTGCAGATGCCCGATTAAGTGCCAAGTAACATCCGTGAGGTCTTGGAGTTGTTTTTGTTTAACCTCGGCATCTTGAATGCGGTTTTCGCCAAAGTCGCGCACCCCAGCCGCATAGGCGACCCGCATCACGTCAACAGACACCTGCTTGGTGACTGCTACAACGCGAACTGTGTCGGGAATGGTTTCGCGAAATCGGATAATTCGATCTTTGAGTGAGTCAAAATCAGGGGCATCCATCATTGAAACGTGCGTTTATGGATAAGCTGAAGCTGATCGTACTCCTTATATAATCCAGTCCGACGCAGCATTCGCAGCCGATTTTCGACCAGCACTTTAGACTCGGTGCGGTTAATTGGCTCAAACTCAATGCCATCGCCACTGTTTGACACGACAAAAAAGAGTCGCTGGGCATAGAGAGTGCTGAATAGCTCTCGCTTGTCTTCTACCAAACATACTCTGAACAGCAAACCAAACGTTGGGTGATTTAGATAGGTCTCAGTGCTCATTCAGACTTGGCTCGGCAGGGTATCTAAGAGTAAAATTGTGATCAAGGTGAAATAAATAACAAATTGTATTGAATATCGTCCGCTTTGTGAGAGATAACTGCTAATTCTTTCTAGTTTTGCTCTCGACAATAAGAATAGAAATCTCGCGTAGTAGACGTTACAGATTATAAAGGCGCTCTGCATCGAATCATAAATTCGTTTACATCTGTTATGGCTAGAGTGTGAGAATGGGTTTGCACCCATTAAAAGCGCAAAACCTGGAAGTTTTACCCCAGGTTTCGGATTTTTGAGTTGGACGCGATCTATCTCATCGTTTGCTCTGATAGTCCTTAAACGATTGATAGGCATAATCAGGGTGATACAAGTGGCACTTGTCGGTAATTTGCTTCACAAGCTGCCAAGAAAAGTGATGCTCTTGCAGTGAGCTTCCCCAAGTCTTTTGCAAGCTACGGTGCGCGAGCCGCAAATTATAAGATGGAATCGCCGTTGAGAGATGGTGAGGAATGTGAACGTTAATGTGATGGCAGAGAAACTCAACCCAGAACGGGTATTCACAGTGGACGGTGCCAAATAGCTGTGCCTGAGCTTCATTCCAGTCTTCTGGCTCAGAGAAGTGAATCTCGGGCAGCGTGTGATGCACCAGCGTAAAGGTGCTCATCCAGAAGTGATAAACCAACCAGGGCACTAGCCAAAATTTAACGAATCCCCAAATCCCAGTAGTCGCAATTAAAGTCGGAAAAACGATCGCTGCGAACCCAATCACAACCCCGATCGAGACTTTTACCTTGTCGCGATCTTTTGGCTCGTATTGAGACAAGTCAAAATGAACAAGTCCCCAGTGCAAAATTGAGGCTAACCACCACAGACGACCCCGCATCTGTTCATAGCCAACGCGCCGGATAGTGCCAAACTCGTCATAAACCTCCGCTCGGAAAGGCTGCCACGCATTGTCCACATCCATTTTATTAGTGTGTTTGTGGTGTTTGTTGTGCAAAATGCGCCAGCAGTGAAAGGGGTAGATGAGTGGTGCCATGAAAATGTGACCGATCAGATCATTGACCCATTTACGCTGGGCAAACGATCGGTGTCCACAATCGTGAGCAATCACAAAAAATCCGGTGAGGGCAGTGCCTGTAAACACCCAGGCAAATGGGAGCAAAAACCAGGGCAATGCCTGAATTGCCCAATAACCGAGACCTACCATTGACACACTGACCAGCATCATCGTCCAGGCTTTTCGCATATTGCGCTGAAAGCTTTCACGAGGCAGGGTTTTGAGAATATCTTTGAGGCGGAGTTCTGAACCAGTGAGATCGAGAGCCGGGTTCTGGGGCTGAACGGTCGATGCTGTCATGAATGGATTTTTTCCTCCGAGTAGTGTTCGGAATGCACATAAAAACCTGCCTAGCTGTGAGCAGGTCGTCTACCAGCGAATGGATTGTGACGCTCTCATCCCTAAGGTGGACAAATTTTTCAGAAATCTGTCTTTTGCTAAGGATGATGCGGTGCTGTTTGTAACAAAACCTTAATCGTTATATCACAGTTTCATAACGCTCTAGCGAAAATCTGTGAAGTCAAGGTGCAATCACCAATACAAGCCTAATTGACACTAAGCCATTATCGTTTTATCCAAGGAATTAGCGGATCTTTTGCAATGTGATTGGACACCGCAAATGCCCCATATCGATTGAGGTGACTGGGGTCAGAGAAAAAATCGTTCTCCACTCTCCATTCTTCCCCCAGGTTGCGATAAGTAAATCCCAATTCAGCAGAAGTGCGTAGCATGTATTGCTGAAATGCTTGCTCATGCTCTCTACGTATCGAGTCAAGATACTCCTCTGACAGCGGGAGATTGATGAACACGAGAGGAATTTTGCGAGACTGAGTAAATTTTGCAAGAGACGCGATCGCGGCAACCTGTCCGCCTTCTAATCGGAAATCAGCATAATCGCCATCACTGTTGCCCGCCACTCTAGAATATTTTTGGTAATAGGTGGCTGGATTGAAGCGATTTGAGATGGGTAAAAAGCCATGGACATCAATCAAGCCCTGTCCGTCTTTGGCGATCGTCGAGTCAGCGTCGTGGTCAGCGCTCGCAGCCGATTTAAACTCAGATGTAATCTCATGCTGAAAGAGCGTTTTGAGTGCCTCTCGCTGATTGTAAGTGCTAGAAAGACTTGCCAACGACTGGTTTAACCAGGTGTTGACCATTTGATAGCTGTCTGCCACGACAGAATTAGTAGATGAAATCGTTCCTAATGATTGAGTCAAAGACGATTCGGGAGCGGAAGTCGGAACCGCAGCGATCGCAGATGGAGACGGATCATCGGGGAGTTTCTTAAAGCCTGGGGAGACGGCGATCGCGTTGTAGGTGACATCGACACGCCCACTGTTGAGCGCTCGTGAACCATCTGCCCAGATGATCATTTTGGGCATTTTTTCAGCCGGTAAAACCCGGCGCACGATCAAATCGACGACTTGCGCGGTTGCTCCATTCACGCCAAAGTTAAAGATCTTTAAGCCAGCATAGCCTTGAGTCGCCAACGCTTGCTGCAACGCCGTCGGATCGATGCCTCGCATGGCTCTAGAACTGCCCATGATCAGCACATCGGGTGCACCCAATTTCTCAACATATTGACGATAGAGAACCAGCTTTTCATCGAGTTGCCGAGCGTTAAAGGTGGGATATGGCGATCGAGTCGCGTCTACTACGGCTTTTTGCTGAAGTTGGGCAGCCGCTAGCGCTTTAGAAGTGGGAGCCGCCGCGATCGAACTAGGCGTTGGACTGGGATCATCGGTTGAGAGAACGGTTTGCCCTGACTGCGTAAAGCCAGACCCATTAAAGGCTTCTCCTCGACCAATGCCAGGTTTTTGCAGCGATAGTTGGGGCAACTTAATCTCCTCTGAGACACTGGGAGACGGAGAAACCGATGCAACTGGAGTTGGTATCGTCGGCTCGACGTTTGGCTTAAGGAGTTGCCCTAAAATCCAATCAGACTGCACGGTGAGCAAGAGACCGAGGGTGCCCCACACGAAAGCAAGTTTTGTATTTTGAGAAATCCCCGGTTTTGATTCTAACGTCCGGGGGCTAGGTGCCAAAACGACAAATAGCTGCGATCGAGCCAGCAGTCCCTGCACTGATTCAAGCAGTCGATTTAGAACAGCTCGCAGATCATCAGAGGTCAAATCCGGGCGACGCGTCAATTCACCTGATTCAGTCAGTAAATCACCGACATATTCGTCTGAAGCCGCAAACTCTGGAGTTGCAGCAGGCACTAAGCGATCGCGACCCCCAAAATCAGCCCCATAGCTCCAGGCAGGGCGGACTTGTCCGGCTCTGCGTCCATAAATTCTGACCCCAGCAACTCCTGGAATATCGAGAGGTTTGAGAAACCCAGCGATCGCCGTTCCGACTCGATTTTGAGGAGGGCAAAGCGGCGCGTCTGCCATAATGTGCAGCAGATCTTCTTTTTGCCGGACTTGAATCCGAATGCCTCCGGTAGCAAGTTGGCGATCGAGGTCGGGGTTAAGCAATCGAGTTAACAGATGCGCGATCGCTGGAATGTCTCCTTTTTCTGCCAGCCAGTGAGTTGAGTCAGACAACGCTGTGTGAATAGATGCGGGTAAGTTGAGCCATTCGACCCACGCGGGGCTATCAGTCGCCTTGTCGCCTTGTCCTGCGGTTTCTGCTCCATAAATCGTGGCAGATTGAATTCCTTGAGGAGCGATCGCGTCGAGTAACGGCTTGATAACCGCGATCGTGCGGGTCTGATCAGGAGTCGGTGAGCCGACACAAGAGATGTGAAGCGTCGTGTCTTTAAGCGTTGCAGAAGCGTGGGTGGTTTCGTCACAGGTGCGATCAAGCAACCGAGAAATGGCTTCAGCGTCTCCCCATCGCGCCCACTCTTTGAGCATTTCATTGGGAGGAGTCAGATCGACACGCAGCGTCCACTCGGGCTGTAGCTCTCCATGAACTTGGCTGAAGACGAGCGCATCTTGAAAGCCTGTTAGCTCTAAATCACGCAGCTTTTGCGCGATTGACTCCGCCATCAGAGACGCATCGGGACTGTAGATAGACTCGCACATCACCCAAAGACGCGAATCATCAGGTTTGCCTTGACGCAATGGCACCGTTTTGACACTCGCTCGGACGGCAACGCCCAACGAGTTGAGAAACTCACTCAAATACCGTGCGATCGCATCCGGTCGCCCCTGCCTAGCAAGTTGAATATTCGCGATCGCCAGAGAAGAAGAGGTTGACGGGTCATCGCTCAGACTCTCAGACCTCGCATTCGAGGCTCCTCGTTGCAGCTTTTCTAGATAGCGATCGAGCTGATTGAGATAAATCACGTCTGCCCATTCAGGACGTGCCTGACCTAGAACCCGCCCATAGAGCAAGACCTGATAGACCTGAGGCTGATTGTCAGGGATAAATCGTTCTAGACTGGTCTCGGAGAGTGCGCGAACGACCCGAAGCAAAAGCAGCGATCGAGACGGACACTCCTGACCTTCGCACAGAATATATAGGTTGTTGCCCCGCAGTCGTACCTGCACTCGCACTTGGGGTGAGTCAATAACCTGATCAAACCACTGAATCAAATTCGGTGATTGCTCTTTTACAGGTCTCGTCGAGGATGGCGGGCGCTCAGGTACGTTCAACATCAGAAGCGGGATTCCTTGTGGTGGGTCAGACGGATCATTTTGCTCTCCGAGGTTTGCACACCCGGCTCTACTTTTTCACACTGACTTTCTTTTTCACCGAGCTTTTCTTTGATATGGTAAGCAAACGTTAATTAATTTGATAATGGGCTAGGGATTCAGGCTGTAAATCTGTAAACTTGCTAGGCTAAAAACCATAGTGCATGAACAAGTGAATAGACCTGCAATCAGTTGAAGCTTTGAGAAACAAATTGACTCCTCTGTTCCGGTCTCTTATGATACCGTCTCAAATCCAGATCTAAGACAACGCTACTTAAGTCGTTTTCAGGCTGAAATCTTAGAGATTCTAGTCTAGAAATGAATATTTAGACCACACTTTGAGAAATTGAAGCCAGATCCCGCCATTTTGCCCTTTACTCAGGAAATCTTGATGGAATCTTCTGATCCAAAATCTACCCCAATCGCCGCGCAAGCTCGTCTCAGCCCAATGATAGATTCTGAGATTTTAGTCGGGCTAGCGGTGGTGCCTATGCTAGCAAGCATGGTCGGAATTCGAGCGATCGCAGATGGGCTGCAAGAACTCGGAGCATTGAGTGAAGAGATTTTTAGAGGCGATCGTTTACCTGTTTTAGATTTTTTAGATTCACAGACCGCTGAGAGGTTCTCTAATACAAATTCAGAGTAATTGCATATTCCGCGACTATTAGAATCAAATATTTCCCCGTAAAATTGTTGAGTATCTCTGCCGGAACCGCTTTATGAGTTCGACCCGTCCCTCTCCCGAAGACTCCTCGTTCGGAATCGCTACAGAAGCTAACGCAGTGCCAGATATATCGTTTGATGATGGAGGTGTCATCACCTCTAACCTCTTTCTTCGCCATCGCATCAAAATCGTCGAAGACTTGTGGGAAGCGGTTTTGCGACAGGAATGCGGTCAAGAACTGGTCGATTTGCTCAACCAATTGCGCGAGATGTGCTCGCCCGAAGGTCAGGCAACGACGTTTGCCGAGTCAGACGTGCTGCAAATTGTTGAAAAGCTCGACCTCAATGAGGCGATTCGGGCAGCTCGGGCTTTTGCCCTCTACTTTCAGTTGATCAATATTGTCGAGCAACACTATGAGCAGCGCGATCAACAGCAGCAATATCGGGCGGCTCGTGAAGCGCTGCCTGCGCAATCCGCCACGAAGCATGATTATGGGCAGTTGCCTGAGACGACCTCTAGCTTAGAAGCCAACTTGCTCGAAAAGAGTATGCACGAGAGCAATCTGCGGCGAGAAGTTGGGACGTTTCACTGGCTGTTTCCTAAGTTAAAGCGGCTCAACGTTCCGCCTCAGCAGATTCAACGATTGATTGATCAGTTAGATGTCTGGCTCGTGTTTACGGCACACCCAACTGAGATCGTCCGTCACACCATTCGCGACAAACAGCGTCGCATCGCCAAGATTTTGCGAGAACTCGATCGCGTCGAAGACAACCTCAAATCGATGGGTCTCTCATCGTCGTGGGAAGCCGAATCGCTGCGAGACCAACTCACCGAAGAAATTCGTCTCTGGTGGCGCACTGACGAACTACACCAGTTTAAGCCCACCGTTCTTGATGAAGTCGATTACACGCTTCACTACTTTCAGGAGGTGTTGTTTGATGCGATCCCTCATCTTTATCAGCGCTTAAAGCAAGGATTGCACTCGTCCTTTCCGGGAATGCAGTTACCCCGCTATAACTTCTGTCAGTTTGGCTCGTGGGTGGGTTCCGATCGTGATGGCAACCCCTCAGTTACGCCTCATGTCACCTGGCAAACCGCCTGCTATCAGCGGCGAATGGTGCTAGAGAAATATATTCAGTCGCTCGATCGCTTGATCGATTTGCTCAGTCTCTCGCTGCACTGGAGCGACGTGTTGCCCGATTTGCTGGAATCGCTAGAGCAAGACCAGCAGCGAATGCCCGATGTCTATGACCAACTCTCCGTTCGCTATCGTCAAGAACCCTATCGCTTAAAGCTGTCCTACATTCAAAAGCGGCTGAGAAACACGCTGGCTCGCAATGAGCAAATGTATAACAGCGATGGTCTTCCGCAAGAGATCCCTGACTATGACGAGGCGACGGTTTACCGTTCTGGCAAAAACTTTCTCGCAGAACTGCGCCTAATTCAGCGCAACTTAGGCGAAACCGGATTAAGCTGTCGGGATTTAGATCACCTGATCTGTCAAGTCGAAATCTTTGGCTTTAATCTCGCCCACCTTGACATTCGGCAAGAGAGCACGCGCCACGCCGACGCGCTCAATGAGATCGCTGACTACCTCCAGGTTTTGCCGAAGCCCTATAACGAGATGTCAGAGTCAGAAAAAACTATCTGGCTGGCAACCGAGCTTCAGACTCGCAGACCTCTGATCCCCGGTGAGTTGCCTTTCTCAGAAAAAGTGCGGGAAACGATCGCCACCTTTCGCATGGTTCGCAAGCTTCAGCAGGAATTTGGACTCGACATCTGCCGCACTTATGTGATTAGCATGAGCCACGAGGTCAGCGATATGCTGGAGGTCTTGCTGCTGGCAAAAGAAGCTGGACTGTACGATCCCACTACGGGAATTAGCACTCTCCAGGTAGTGCCTCTCTTTGAGACGGTTGAAGATTTACTGAAAGCGCCCTCTGTTTTGACCGACATCTTTCAGCTTCCCTTTTATCGGGCGATGTTGTCGGGAGGCTTTGCTAAGAGTGCAGGGGAAGTGAGCGACGAACCCCAAGATTCATCCTCGATTTTGCACAAGGCATCGTTGCAAGAGGTGATGTTGGGCTATTCTGACAGCAACAAAGACTCAGGTTTTCTGAGTAGTAACTGGGAAATTCACAAGGCACAACAAGCGCTGCAAAGCATTGCTGACCAGCATGGAGTTGCCCTGCGGATCTTCCACGGGCGCGGCGGGTCAGTGGGTCGCGGTGGCGGTCCTGCCTATGAGGCGATTTTGGCGCAACCCGGACGCAGTGTGAACGGACGGATCAAAATTACTGAGCAAGGCGAAGTCTTGGCATCGAAGTATTCTCTCCCAGAGTTGGCGTTGTACAACTTAGAAACGGTGACGACTGCGGTGATTCAGGGAAGCTTGCTGCGAACTGGGTTTGACGATATTCAGCCTTGGCACGAAATCATGGAGGAGTTAGCAGCGAAATCGCGGACTCATTACCGTGGATTAATTTATGAGCAGCCTGACTTTATTGATTTCTTTCACCAAGTGACTCCGATCGAGGAAATCAGTCAGCTTCAAATCAGTTCTCGCCCTGCCCGTCGCGGTGGAAAGAAGGATCTGGCGAGCCTCCGAGCGATCCCGTGGGTGTTTAGCTGGACGCAAAGCCGATTCTTGCTTCCTTCCTGGTATGGCGTTGGCACTGCGCTGCAAGGCTTTTTGGCAGAGCATCCTGAAGAGCACTTGAAGCTATTGCGCTATTTCTATCTCAAGTGGCCCTTCTTTAAGATGGCGATCTCAAAGGTGGAAATGACGCTCTCGAAGGTCGATTTGCAAATCGCAGGTCACTACGTTCGTGAACTCACGCAACCCGAAGATCGCGAACGATTTGAACCTGTCTATCAGCAAATCGTCAGCGAATATTATCTGACTCGCGAACTGGTGCTGACTATCACTGAGCATAAGCGTTTGTTAGATGGCGACCCTGAATTGCAGCGATCGGTGCAGCTTCGCAATGGCACGATCGTGCCTCTAGGATTTCTGCAAGTCTCGTTGCTCAAGCGGCTGCGTCAACACAAAACGTTTGCGGCGGCTGGCGTGGTGCGATCGCGCTACAGCAAGGGCGAACTGCTGCGGGGCGCACTGCTGACGATTAACGGCATTGCGGCGGGGATGAGAAACACAGGCTGATGAATTGGCATCTATTCTTGAACTGAGACAAGTACTAGAAACTCACTTCATAGGTTAGCGCTATGACGATTACTATCGCTAAATGGACGCTTGATGAGTATCACCAGATCATTGAGGCTGGGGTTTTACTCGATCGACAGGTTGAGTTTTTGAATGGGGAAGTGATTGAAATGCCGCCGGAGGGTCCTGAACACGCGTATCGAAGTACTACTTCAGCAGACCTACTTCGGCGAAAATTGGGCGATCGGGCATGGGTTCGAGACGCAAAGCCGATTACGCTGCTGGGGACAGCTTCAGAACCGGAGCCAGACATTGCGGTGGTGGAGGCGCTGGGTGAGGTCTATGTAACTCGTCATCCCTATCCAGAAAATGTTTATCTGTTAATCGAATATGCCTATTCCAGTCTAGCCAAGGACACGGATGCAAAACGTAAGCTCTATGCTCGATCGGGCATTCAAGATTACTGGGTGATTAATCTCAAAGATCGTCATGTGATTGTCTATCGCAATCCACAGAATGAGGATTATCAGTCGGTAGAGATGCTAACTCAAGGTGCGATCGTGCTGTTGGCGTTTCCTGATGTGGAGATTTCGATTAACTCCATACTGTAAATTAGGGAGCGATCGGTGCAGCTTCGCAATGGCACGATCGTACCCCTGGGATTTCTGCAAGTCTCGTTGCTCAAGCGGCTGCGTCAACACAAAACGTTTGCGGCGGCTGGGGTGGTGCGATCGCGTTACAGCAAAGGTGAACTGCTGCGGGGCGCACTGCTGACGATTAACGGCATTGCGGCAGGGATGAGAAACACGGGTTGATTCGGGAGAGACACCCATACTAGAGGTCACTCCTTGCGGTTCTTGAGGAGTGACTGGCTACCGACGAGAAAAATCTGATTGGCAGTGCGTCCTAACTCTGTTTGGGGTTGGGTCGGGTTAGGGATTGTGGCGAGGTAGATTGAGGTTGCGCCAGCTACGGCGGTGAGGGTGGATGCGATCGCACGGCGAAGATTGAGAGGCTTCATGGTTGAGTGCTGGGTTGACGACTCCTTGAGTTTGTCAAAAGTCTTATGGGGTCTGATGTTCAGCGATGTTCAGCCAGTGTTCACGATAGTTCAGGGATGTCCAGGATTGTCCGTGTATGTAGAATGGTGGATGTGCTGAAGCAATTACGTGGCGGGATGAATGGAGCGATCGCGGAAGCTGACGTTAACTAATTTTACAAATGCGAACAACGCTTTAATTCAATACTTTGACGGCAACAAATCAAAGCTGGCGAAGCACCTAACTAAAGTCTCTCGCACAACAGTGACAGATTTTTTTCAGCAGAAACCTGTACCTGAAAATGCGTTTCATAAAATTTGCCTTGCGTTGCGATTGAATTGGAAAGAGATTTCTGCGGTAGAGGCGATCGCACCAACTCAAGATGAGGATTGGATTGAAGAAGTACGATCGCGCTGTTGCCAAAAAATTCTTTATCAACACAGCACAATTCAACTTCTGAATCAAACTGAGATTGGTGTCGATCAGCTTTATGTTGATGTGTGGTTGCTGAACCGCTCTCCTCGAACGTTTCAGGTATCAGAATCTACGATGTTGGAGTCGTTTGATTTGCGGAACGATCGTTTGGGATTGGGCGATCGCATCAAACGCAATGAAGGAATGGCAGTTGCACACGACAACGCTAGACTGCTGATTCTTGGAAAACCGGGAGCAGGGAAAACAACGTTTCTCAAGCATTTAGCGGTGGATTGTAGCAATGGCAAATTTCAGCCGAACTTGATTCCGATCTTGATTGAATTGCGGAAGATTCAATCAACGGAATGGAAGTTACTGGATGCGCTTTCGGAAGAATTAAGCACAGACAATCAGCAAACGCAAACACTGTTAGAGCAAGGCAGACTGCTGATTTTGATGGATGGATTGGATGAGGTGCCCACGGATAGCTTTCGCCGCAGTGTGCAAGAACAGCTTCGGAGCCTTGCCCAAGAGCCGAAACATTCGGGCAATCAATTTATTCTGACTTGTCGCACTCAGATTATTGAGGTGATTCCACAGGGCTTCACTTCTGTGGAGGTCGCAGACTTTGACAATGAGCAGGTCAAGAAGTTTGTCGAAAATTGGTTTTGTGCCAGTGGGCAGAGTGAAGCGGAGATTGCTCAACAGTGGCAAACCTTCTCGGATGCAACGAGAGCGAACCCAGCACTAAAGGAACTAACGGTTACACCTGTGCTGTTGAGCTTGATGTGTTTAGTGTTGCAAGATGCAGGAGAGCTGCCGTCTCAAGCAGCTTTGCTTTATCGCAAGGGAATTCGACTGCTGTTGGAGAAGTGGAACGATCGTAAAGAGATTCCTGAATGGGAAATTGGAAAGGAAGTCTATCGGAAATTGAGCATCGATCAAAAGGAAGCACTCCTGACCGAGATTGCAGCTCAAAAATTTGAGAATCCAGGTAACTTCGTGTTGTTTGAGCAGAAAGACTTAGCAAAACAGATTGCTAATTTTCTCAAGCTTGTAAATGTACGGGAAGGGGAAGCTGTGTTGAAAGCCATTGAAGCGCAACATGGATTGCTAGTGGAAAGAGCGGACGAACTTTGGTCGTTTTCTCACCTCACCTTTCAAGAGCATTTCACTATTCAATGGCTCACTCAACTTTCGCCTGAACAATTAGCTGAAAAGATAGCCAATCGTCGGTGGCAAGAAGTTGTTAAGCAACTTGTCCGATCTCAACCAGCAGATCGATTGTTGCTGTTGATCAAACGGGCGATCGATTACTCCGTCTCACAGGATGCGAAATTACAAGGATTTCTCACTTGGGTTCAGGAAAAATCTGAAGCGGTCAATGCACCCTACAAAGCTGCTGCTATTCGAGCGTCTTACTTTGCTCGTGACCTCGTCCTCGACCGCGTCCGCGTCCTCGACCTTGATCGTGACCTCGACCGCGTCCGCGTCCTCGACCTTGACCTCGACTGCGCTCTCGCCCTCGACCTCGAACTCACCCGCACCCTCAACCTTGCCCTCAACCTTGACCGCACTCGCGCCCTCGACCTCTACCACAACCTCGACTTTGACCTCGACCGCAACCCAGACCTCGATCGCACATTGGTCAATCAGCTTCAACAGCTTAAGACACAGCTATCGGAAAACTTCTCTGAGCAAAACTGGGAGGAGTTCCAACGCTGGTGGGAGACGAAGGGACAGGCTTGGACTGCAGAATTGCGTCAGGTCATGATCAAGCATCGCAACATCGGGCACGACTGGCAGTTCACCAAATTACAAGAACAGGGTCTACGGCACTACTATGCTGCCAACAAATTCTTGGTCGAACTGCTGAAACAGGATGGTGCTGTCAGTGAATCAGTGCGCCAAGAGATCGAAGACAATCTGTTGTTACCCATTGCTAAACTCAAGCGCCGATCGCCAGACCAGTATTCATAACTGACGGCTCCATCGTCAGAATATCTCAGGCTACCTGTGGAAATGCGCTTGAGAAGTTGTCAGTAAAGTTGCAGGAAAATTACTTTCAGTTCTCAGCGATCGAGAAAGGTTTAAGGTTGTGAGTAAGGCTAATTCTTCAGCACTATTTTAGAAAGCTGGAAGTTAAAGTGATGAACACCCATCTAAATCAGGAGAAATTCCCATGCCGCAACTCGAAGAACAAGTCCTAGAACATCTTCGCGCCCTTCCCAGCAGCCAACAACAAGAAGTCCTCAACTTCATTCTATTCCTTAGTCAACAACGACAAAACGCCCTCACCCCAGACACTCCACCGCGTTCCTTCGCTGCTGCCGCCCAGCACTACATAGGCTCTTTAGACGGTGGTCCATCCGATTTGTCTACAAACCCGCAATATATGGAAGGCTTTGGCGAATAATGAGCCATCCAGTCCTACTAGACACAGGACCGCTAGTTGCTTCCTTGAAAGCTCAGGATCAGTTTCATGCTTGGGCAGTTGCAGAACTCGATCTCGCCCCCTCTCCAGTTATCTCCTGCGAACCCGTCATCACAGAAGCTTGCTTCCTACTGCGAAACACCCCTTCTGGAGAAGCCACTGTCCTCTCTCTTATCGCCGACGGGCTAATTCAAATCCCTTTTCGGATCGAAGATGAAGCGATCGCTCTGCAAACCCTGCTGACCCGATATCGCTCCGTCCCCATGTCTCTCGCTGATGCCTGCCTCGTTCGCCTTGCCGAACTCTACCCCAACAGTTCCATTCTCACTCTCGACAGCGATTTCTACGTCTATCGCAAACTTAAGAATCAAGCCATTTCCGTCATCGCTCCAAGCGTCTCGTAGATCGACTTTTCACTGAGTCAATGGATTCTACTAAAATCGCAAACGGCTGACGTTGAGACAACACATCAATCAGCACATCGCTTGCAAACAAAACCCGTCTCAACGGTACTTCTCCTCTAAATAATCCACATAACGTTCTGTCTCCTTCATCTCTAGTTGAATCACGCCCACTAATGCCTGTGTCCACGGGTGCAACGTTGCTATCCATTCCGATCGATCGGCTTGATCAAGCTGGATGCTGTTAGAAAATGCGTTGAGAGCGACTGATTGAGGAAGATCGTCCTGCAAAAGCCGTTGCTTGAGCAGCGATCGCTCCGCCAATGGCAATGTATTAACCAATCGAATAATCGAATCCACCAGTTGAGTGTTCATTATTCTAGTTGAGAAAAATTTCGTAACTACTCAGGCTTAAAACAAAATAACAATTTACGCGAACGCCCTCAAGCGATTGTAAAGTTCAGGCAGCTACCCATAGAATCGAAAGCAAAACTTTGAGCCATTCCCCTCGAACACCCGCTATCAGCCGAGACAAAAT
>JBBRPT010000102.1:0-18097 GCA_038227635.1 Leptolyngbyales cyanobacterium
GAGGAGAGGTCTATGTTGATCTCTCCAGTCTGAATCTGCTTCAGCAACGAGTGTTGCAGTTGATGAATTTCTCAATTGAAATTTATACTCGCTTAGATCCGCAATCTGACGACCCTCCCTGAAAATGAGCGAACCGTGAGGGATTGTTGAAGGTGATGTTGTCTGCAACCGAACCATTAAACAGAAAGTCATCTTGCAACACCACACTAATTTGCTGTCGGAGCGAATTCAGGTTTACACCTTTGATGTCAAACCCATCCATCAACACTCGTCCCGAATCGGGCTGATAGAGCCGCTGAATCAGCTTAGACAACGTACTTTTGCCCGAACCACTGCGACCGACAATCCCGATAAACATCCCCGGTTGCACATTGACGGAAATGCCTTTGAGTACAGGCTCCAGGTGTGGTTGATAGCGGAAAAAGAGTTGCTCAAAGGTGATTTGCCCTCGGAGTGGTGGCAAGACCAGCCCGGTGTCAGCGGTTTCTTCTGGATCAGTATTGAGAATATCACCGATCCGACTGACGGACAGAAGTACCTGTTGAAAATCTTGCCAGAGTTGGGCGAGGCGGAGTAAGGGCGAGATTGCCCGTCCTGACAGCATTTGAAATGCCACTAATTGTCCCACGGTGAGTTTGTGTTCGATCACCAGCATGGCTCCAAACCAGAGGATCAGTAGCTCTGACAGGTGTGTCAAAAACTCGCCAATATGACCATCCACATTGGAAATGGTAGACGCTCGAAAGCTGGTTTTGACATAGCGGGCAAACAAGCCTTCCCAGCGTTCACGGGTTGCTAGTTGAGCCGTATGAGCCTTCACTGCATGAATTCCAGAAACCGTCTCCACCAGAAAGGATTGGCTATCGGCATGACGATTAAAGGATTCGTTGAGCCAGTTGCGGAGAATCGGTGTCACGATCAGAATCAGCACAATCAAGACTGGCAAGACGGACAGACTGATCAGCGTCAATTTGGGACTGTAGAACAGCATCATCGTTAGATAGACCACGATGAAAGCCGTATCCAGCACCACAGTGAGTGCCGTCCCAGTGAGGAATTGGCGAATGTTTTCCAACTCCTGCACCCGTGCCACCGTATCGCCCACACGCCGTGCCTCAAAATATGCCAGCGGCAATTGCAGCAAATGGCGAAACAGTTGAGATGATAAGGTCAAATCCACTCGTCGGGCTGTGTGGGTGAAAATGAACAGGCGGAGGATGCCTAACACCGCTTCAAAGATGCTGACACCGAGAAGGGCGATCGCCATTACGTGCAAGGTGGAAAGGCTCTCATGCACAATCACTTTGTCAATCACGACCTGGGTGATAATGGGAGTTGCCAGTCCCAAAAGTTGCAAAATCAACGAGGCTGCCAACACTTCAATCAGTAGTCGTTTGTGTTGCCAGATGGCAGGCAGGAACCAACCCAGATTGAAGGTTTCGGCTTTGGGTAAGGGTTCTACCAACCACAGTTGCCCATCCCAGGAGGATTCCACCAACTCAAGTGGCAGACTTTCACAACGTTTGTTGCGGTTCATTGGGTCTGCAATCACTAGACGATCGCCATTGGCTTCATACACCACCACCCAATGGTCTTGTTGCCAGTGCAGCATTGCCGGAAAGGTTAACCGCTCTAGATTTGGTCCATCGGTTTGAATGTGATGCAGATGCAAGCCCAACTGCTCACCCGCTGCTACCAGATCGAGCGCTGCCTGCCCTCGTACCTGCTGCTGTACCTGCTTTAAGGGCACGGGCGTTTGCAGTTGCTGCGTCACCATTGTCAGACAAGCAGCGGCTGTGTTCAGGCTAAATTCATAGGGATAGCCAGAGGCAGGATGGGCAAACTTAGGATCGAACGGTTGATAGCGCCAGCGCTCGTCAGCCCAGAAGTCCTCTAGGGCAACGGTCGTCGCTTCCTGCCAGAGGTCAGACTGCCAAAATACCACCACTACTTCCTTGCTGGCGGCTCTTGCCTTCCAGTGCCCTACCAGTTTCAGGGCATCTCCAATCCAATCTCCTGGCTTCAGCAGCATCGATTTTCCTGGTTCCAGTGCTGATTTTCCTGGTTCCTGCACCAATCGCACTTTTCCAGAGATAACCAGTAGTTGACTCCCTGGTGCGCGGTTTGACCAGAGCACTTCGCCCGTCTGATGACGACTGACCTGCGCCCGCTGACGGAACCATAATTGCTGTTCATCCTCCAGCAAACTGAGGGGTGGTTCATCCCAAGGCAAATTTAGGATGTGAATATCAGGCTGGGCGATCATTTCGTTCCCCTGTAATTCGATATCTGGGATACTGATAGAGGCTCACAATCCTTGAGCTATGAGCACAAGTGAATTATATGTGACATTTGAATTCAAAGATTGAATGAACGCTTCTAGTTGCGTTTCTGTTATGCGGCTTTACTTTCCTGCAAAACGCAATCTTTCTTCACATCCAGAAAGGATTAAGACGATCGCAGTGTTTGTAAGCAGATTAAATGCTTGAATAATAGACAATGACTCAACCCACTCCTCTAAGCTGTCACTTGCAACACTGGCGATGTTCGGACTTGCTGAACTCTGATGTTTGTACTCAAATCCGTCAGTTTATGATGCTGGAGGGTTTTAAGTGGGATGCTCAAGTCGCTGATGTCAATACGTTGGCTCCCTTCGCTCTGATATTACCGTCTTATGTCTGGAGCCAACTCGCTCAGTTAGCAGAACGCTTAACTCAAGAGGCACTTCAAGCAGAAGGGGAATTGCAACAGCGCCCTGACTTATGGAAGCACTTTGGATTACCACGATCGATTCAGCAGGCAATGACTCAATCTGCTGCTTGGACACCTTCTGCTGTGAGAGTTCTACGGTTTGATTTTCATCCTACCCCTCAAGGGTGGCGAATCTCTGAAGCAAACAGTGATGTCCCTGGGGGCTATACTGAAGCCTCTAATTTCTGCAAGCTGATGGCAGAGCAAATTCCAGGAACAGTGCCAGTCGATTATCCTGCTCGCAAGTTGGCAGATGCCCTTGCCGATCGAGTTCCTTCAAGCGGACGAATCGCATTGCTCTGTGCCCCAGGATATTTGGAAGACCAGCAAATCACGGCGTACCTATCACATCTCTTGCAACAACGAGGATGCAAAACTCTGGTTGCCCATCCAGGTCAAGTGCAGTGGCAAAATGGCATTGCTCATATACGAGGTCAGCCCGTGGATATTATCTTTCGGTTCTATCAAGGGGAGTGGCTGGTAAGAGTGCGGAATCAGAACTGGAGTCCCTTCTTTCGAGGTGGCAAAACACCTGTATGTAATCCTGGATCAGCCTTGTTTGTGGAGAGCAAACGGTTTCCATTGATCTGGAGTAAGCTAACAACACCGTTATCAACTTGGAAAGCATTGTTGCCACATAGCTGCCATCCCTATCAAGTGAACTGGTTGAACAATCGGCGATGGTTACTCAAAACTGCCTACTGCAATACTGGAGATATGGTGACGATGCGAGGCGTTGCCGATCGTCAGACTTACCTGAAAGCTGTGCTCAATGCGCTTCTGTTTCCGAGAAATTGGGTTGCACAGGAATGCTTCGAGACGCTCGCGATCGCAACTCCGATCGGTCAGATGTATCCTTGCTTAGGCGTTTATACTATCGATGGTAGGGCAGCGGGCATTTATGGTCGGATGGCGATGCACCCTGTAATTGATTTTAGGGCGATCGATGTTGCAGTCTTGACGCAGAGGTAGGAGCGGTCACACATGGATCGTCAAACGGCATACGAAATTTGGGCACCCCACACCAGCATTTGGTCAGTTTGGGCAAAGCCTGTGCTGTTTGCCCATCTTCCTAGAGGCAGAGTCCCTTTACCCTCCCTTGCTCCTGCTGATACAAGTTGGATGTCTTCCATTTCTAAACGATCTGCGATCGTCGTTGATTTACCGGGTGTGGAGTCGGTGGCAATGGGACTCGCACTGGCAGAACTAGGTTATCGTCCGGTACCGCTGTTCAATGCCTGCCTGCCACCGCTCTCGACTGACTCGGAAGCCGAAAGCCCGACAGCGATCGTTGACGTAGACTCTATTCTCACGGCGTTGGTAGAGGGATGCGATCGTTTGCATCAGGTGCGCTTGCCAGATGATGCTCCGCCCGCGTTCTTGATGGATGCGCTGCGTCAGCAACCCACTCGACCCGTGAGTGAAGGATTGTTTGATAATCGATCGGTTGTATTCGTCACAGATTTCCCCTCAGCAAACTTTCTAACAACGCAAGGAATTCAGCAGGTCATTTTGGTGCATCAGCATGTGCAGGAACTAGAACGCGATTTAGCTTATGTCCTCCGAACCTGGGAGAAAGCAGGGATCGAACTTCAGGAAACGGTGGTATCCGACACGGTTCAACTGCGATCGCTGAGGTTGCCCAAAATAAACTGGTTAACAGAATTATGGATTAGGTTTTTTGCAGGGTCGGAATTTCGGCGCAATCAATCAGGAAGCTTTGGCAGATTTGTGCCGGAATCATCGGGCGGGTAAGAAAGAACACATCGTACGTCATTGCATTGTGCTTTTAGCAGAGTCAAACCAGCTCTGAATTTCATTCGCCAAACGGAGACCTTCTTCCAAAGATAGCTTCCATTTCAACTGATATTTCCTTTCAGTTTGAATGACAAGACCATAGACAGAATGGGAGTATACTCCAACATAGCTAGGTGCAGCGCCACCCTGATAAACTCTTTTAACAGGATAAATTGAAATGGATTGAATATCTGCGATTTTTCCGGTTGTTTCTCTAAATACACGTCCTTTTCTAAGCACAGAAAAGTCACCACTCCAGGTATCGAACTGAATAGAGTATGTTTCTATTCTTTCTTCTAAAGAAGCCAAAATGTAGATCGCTAGGCATTGACCTAGACCAAAAAAAACCATACCAAAACCGCTAGAGAGCAGAGTGAAGACGCAATAAAGTCCAGCAGCAATCCAACAATTTACTTTTTTAGGTTGTAAGGAGCTACAAACCTCTATCTCTAGCCTTTCGCTTATTTTTTGTTTAACGGTAATCTTGGGAGAAAGTTGGCGGGGCATTGTTGAGTCTCCTCTTCACTGGATCAGCTTATTCAACAGTCCTTAACCAGCCGCGCCTTCGAGAACTCTGAGCCAGAATAGATTAGTTTTCAACAACTTAAGTTTTGACATCATAAACCTCCCACTGTTTGTCTTCTATTGATCATTGAGAAGAAGTGCGATCGTTTTACGCAGTTTTCTAAGAAATGAAGTTTTGTAACACATTGCCTAAAACGTGGAGACTCCGCTCGAATATTCAGTACAACTATCGAACAAGTCCAATGAATCAGCCCAACTCGGCAACGATCGCTTTTCTTGCAACATCACCAGTTAGCTTCTGGACGATTTATCAAGCTGTTTGAGTTCAGTAGCAAGAGTGAAATGATGAATAAAGACGTTCAAGAAGGCATTTCTGCTCCAGATCTAGAACAGTTCGCTCAGGACGCTCAACGGCATCCTGTTCAAACTTCTGAACGACAGGTTGCATTGAATCGCTTAGTGCAAGGTGTGTTGCGATCACCTCATTTAGGTCATCCTCAGAGAGGAGCGTGGGCAGCCAATCTCTACGAAGACCTGTATCACGAAGCACTGCAACGAACATTGTTAGACATCTGCCAAAAAATTAACAATTACAATCCCGCCTATCCAGTGATGGCGTGGGTCAATTTTACGTTGAAGTACCAGTTTATTAACGTCGTGAATGATCGCAAGAAAGCAGGAATCACTTACCTACCAAGAGCAGAGTGGAACGCGACTACTGTGCTTCCATCCTTGGAAGATCTCGATCGCTATGTTCCTTCTTCAGAAACAGAGTCGGAGCATCAATTACTACGCCAATTTCTCGAAGAAGATCCCGAAGGTTTGCTCAAAGCAGAGCGTCTCAGAGAGCGTCCAGAGATTACGTTTCAGTCAGTAGCCTTAGCCAAGGTTGTCGAAGACCAAACTTGGGCAGACATCTCCGATTGCCTGGGAATTTCGGTGCAAACCTTGTGCAGTTTTTTTAATCGATGTTTGCGGAAATTAAAGCCCTATTTTCACAAGCACTTGCAGTCCTAGTTCAGTCACCATTTAGAGAGCTAACCTATGAATAAGATGAGTGAACCGTTAACTTTTACTGTCCCGCTTTCGTTTGAAGCCCATGCGATCGCTCGGCAATTTCAGCAGCAGCAAACTAATGTTCAAAAAGCGAAACAAGTCTATCTGAAAGCACTTGCAGTAAATGCAGTTGATGTTTATCTCCGCTGCTTAGGCTTTGAAACCGATCTTGAAGAAAGCGATAGCATTAATTCTGTCCATCTCAAGTTCATGGAGATTGCTGACCTGTGGGTGAAATCGATCGGGAGGCTAGAATGCGTTCCGATTTTACCTGAAGCCACGACCCTGCAAGTTTCGCCTGAAGCCCAGTTCGATCGAGTTGGGTTTGTGGCTGTTCAACTGGATCGGTCTCTCAAACAAGCAACAGTGTTAGGATTTGCACTCACTGCTACACCTGAATTATCTCTCGATCAACTACGATCGCTTGCAGACTTTCCAGAATACTTAAACACTCTGCGGCAATCGGCTAAGCCTGCTCAACTTTTAGTTCATCTAGGTCAATGGCTAGAGAATCTGTTTGAAACAGGTTGGCAAGAGGTTGAAGCGCTTTTACGTCCAGAAGAACTAATGCCAGCCTACAGAACAAAAGAGTCAGCGCAATTCTTCGCTCAACGCGGAAAAGTGATTCGATTGGCGGCTCAAGTCACTCAACAAACTGTAATTCTGATCGTGAAGCTCAACCCACAGGTAGACAATAGCATCAAAATTTTGGTTGAAGTCCATCCAGTCAGTAGTGAACATTACCTGCCCGAAGCGCTGCAAGTGAGTATCCTTGAGCAGGATGGAACGAATGTTATGAAAGCGATCGCGGGGAGTAGCAATCAGAATCTCCAGTTCGATTTTGATGCCGAAACCGGTGAACGCTTCAGCGTGCAACTGACCCTACGAGACATCAGCGCAGTGGAAGAGTTTGTCGTCTGAATCTATTCTGTGTCTACGTCTACATCTTACTTGTAGGTCTGAATTATGGACAAACTCGCAAATCTCAGCTTAGACGGAAGTTTAGAACAGGGCATTCGAGTTGTTCTAACAATCGAGGAGCGCGATCGCAGTCGCCACGAAGTAAACGGTAACTTACCGCCTAATCTAAGCTTGGGAAACGCGCTTGAACAATGGCGCTCGAACTATCGCAGTCTCGTCGGGACAACCCGCATCAAGCCCAATAAAATTACTTATGATGCTTCGCTCAAACAATCTCGATTAGTGTGTCAGCAATTTGAGCAAGAACTGCGATCACAGATTAACACCTGGCTTCTGTCAGAATCTTTCCGTCCCATCCGAGATAAATGGCTTGAGCAATTTATGCAAGGGGAAGTCCGAGTTCTGATTCGGTCAGCCAGTTCTTCGTTGTTAAAACTCCCCTGGCAGCTATGGGATTTGATTGAGCAAAATGCACAAGCAGAAGTCGCATTAAGTACGCTCGATACGGAAGCGATCGCTCAAGCAAAAACGCCGACCTTGCGAGAAAAAGTCAAAATTCTAGCCATTCTAGGCGATAGCACTGGAATTAATATTCAATACGATCGACAACTACTTGCAACTCTCGCTGATGCAAATACTACTGTTCTATTTGAACCCCAGCGCCGAGAGATTAACGATCAGCTATGGGAGCAAGATTGGGACATTCTTTTCTTTGCAGGTCATAGCAAAACAGAACGCGATCGTGGGCGTATTTATATCAATTCGACCGATAGCTTGACGATCTCAGAACTGCGATATGCATTGAGGAATGCAGTAGACCAAGGATTAAAACTAGCCATCTTCAACTCCTGCGATGGTATGAGACTAGCGTTTGAACTTCAACAACTGCACATTCCTCAAACGATCGTCATGCGGGAACCTGTTCCAGATCGGGTTGCTCAAACATTTCTGACTTACTTTCTTCCAGCCTTTGCTAAAGGTCAGTCTCTCTATTTGGCAGAACGAGAAGCTCGGTTACGGCTACAGGGATTAGAGAATGAGTTTCCAGGGGCGAGTTGGCTCCCTGTGCTGGTGCAGAATCCCGCTACCGTTCCTCCATCCTGGCAACAACTCGGTCGTCGCTCAACGCAATACTGCCCCTACAGGGGATTATTTGCCTTTCAAGAGGCAGATGCACCGTTTTTCTATGGTCGAGAAGCCTTCGCACAAACCTTGGTCGCCGAGATCGCACATCATTCTCTAATTGCGGTCATTGGTGCCTCTGGAAGTGGGAAATCGTCTGTTGTTTTCGCAGGTCTGCTTCCGATAGTTCGCCAGCAACAAAGTTGGCAAATTGCTTCATTTCGCCCAGGAAACAATCCACTCCGCTCCTTGGCTGCGGCACTCATTGCTACCGATTTAACTCATTCATCTTGCTCCATCCCGCAACTCACTAATCTTTTGCAGACAGAAGATGTTGCGCTACATGATGTACTAGAAGCGGTCATGACCATTAGCACCGAGCAAAAGCTGCTGTTGGTTATAGATCAGTTTGAAGAACTTTATACACACTGCCAAAATCCGCGATCGCAAACGCTTTTCTTAGAACGATTGCTAGAGTTCTCTCAACTTGATAGCTGTGCGATCATCATCACGCTTCGATCAGACTTTCTAGGACAGGTGTTAGCCAATCCCTCTTTTGCGGATGCCTTGCAGCAAGGAAATTTTCTACTGGGTTCGATGAATCGCGCTGAGTTGCAAGCCGCGATCGAATCTCCAGCGGAACAATTAGAAGTCAAGCTTGAAGAAGGATTAACGGATCGAATCATCCAGGCTGTAGGTCATTCTGCTTCAGATCTGCCCGTACTGGAATTTGCACTGCAAGAACTCTGGACAAAATGTCGAGACGCACAATTAACTCACTCAGCCTACGACGAGATTGGGGGGGTTGAAGCTGCGGTCGCACGATATGCAGAACGGGTTTACCACCAGCTTAATGAATCAGAAAAAGCTCAGGCGCAAAAAATTCTTCTGCAATTAGTGCATCTAGGTCAAGGAACAGAAGAAACTCGCCGACTCGCAACTCGTGGGGAAATCGGAGAGAAACGTTGGGAGTTAGTTACACGCCTTGCGTCCGATCGTTTAGTCGTGACTGGACAGGATCACATTACAGGGACAGAAACCGTTGAAATTGTTCATGAAGCACTGATTCGGGAATGGACTCGCTTGCAGCAGTGGATTGACCAAGACCGCGATTTTCGCTTTTGGCAGCAGGGCTTACGGGCATCACTGCAACAATGGAAAGCCAGCGATCGAGACGAAGGGGCATTGTTACGAGGAAAACCGCTTGCGGATGCGGAAGACTGGTTGCAGAATCGCCCTGAAGAATTAACAGCAGAGCAGGAATTGATCACAGCGAGTTTGGCACTGCGAAACCGGGAACAACAGCAGCGAACCCGGCAGCGTCGTCGAACAATCGGGATACTAACGGGTAGTTTGGCAGGTGCTTTGCTCCTTGCCGCGATCGCTGGAGTTGGGTGGTGGCGAGCTAGCACTGCGGCAACGAACGATCGGCTAAAGGCACTGGTGGCAGAGTCACGATCGCTGTTCACTTTATCAATGGCAAAACCTAGAAGCATACACTCCACTCTATCTGAAGACTCCGATCAGAAAAAACAACGGGAACAACTGGAAGAATATGCTAAGAAAGGAGAACCCTTGTTCCAAGCAGCAGCGATCAAAGCGATCAAAGCTGGTCGAGAATTGCAGCAGGCAAGGGGAGTCGAACCGGGAGTCCGATTGCAAGTTTTAGAAGCATTGCGGCAGATTATTGAGACAAAAGTAGAACCAACTACATTCACCCTTGCCGAGTGTGAGCTTCTCAAGCGAGGTCCTTATTCAATAGCTTGGACTTCCGATCGCAAGACGATCGCGTGTGTGAGCTACGATGGCACTGTAAGACTGTGGGACGGTCAAACAGGAAAAAAAACGAATGTGTTTCGGGGCGATTCGGAGTGGGTTGATGATGTTCAATTCAGCCCAGATGGAAAACTGGTGGCATCCGGAACAGTAAATGGCACTGTAAAACTGTGGGATCGAGCCACTGGAAAAGAAATGCGATCGCTCAATGGACATCTCAGCCAGGTCAACCAGCTCCGCTTCAGCCCAGATGGTCAAAAAATCGCAGCGGCGAATTATGATGGCACTATCACCATTTGGGAAGTGGCAACTGGAAGAGAAGTCTACACACTGCCAGGACATTCAAATCTAGAGTCTTCTGAGGTTGAGGATATTCTTTTCAGTCCAAATGGTCAGTTCCTTGCATCTCAGGGTAGAACTAGCACGATGAAACTATGGGAAGTTGCAACCGGAAAGGAACTCAAAACCTTTCAGCTATCTAATCGCGCTGTTGACATTCAGTTCAGTTCGGATAGCCAAACCCTCGCCTATTTGATGGGTGACCTCAAAAACCAAACTGTGCGATTCTGGAGTATTACAGAAAACAGAGAACTTAGAAGCATTCCCGTCCCTGGCAAACCCTTTTTCAGCCCGGATGGAAAAGTAATCGCAGTCATCGACTATGACAGCGATCGAGAACCATTTACTGAGTTCACGAAGCATGTCGTTTCACTTTGGGACACTGCAACGGGTAACAGAGTCAAGACACTGAGCAATCTTCCTGGCACTCCTGAGAAAGTTAGTTTTAGTCCTGATAGCTCGTTGATTGCAATTTACACCTACGATCAACACGGTTCACGATTTGGTCCTGACCATAGATATAATGGAAAAGTCAGCCTTTGGAGCCGAGATGGAGCAAAACTTAGCACCTTAGAGCAGCTAGGAGAGCTTGGAATCACCTTTAGCCCGGATGGTCGCAGAATTGCGATCGATAGCGCGGGTGTCACAGCGAACGGTTGGCACACCCTACTCAAATTGTGGGATGTCTCAACGGGTAAAGTGCTCCAAACACTCTCTGATAAACCGATCTTATTCAGTTCAGTAGGAATTTCACTCGGGTTATCGACTCGATTTAGTCCAGATGGACGGATGATAGCTGCGATTAGCAGCAGTGGCATTGCTATGTTTTTCGATAGTTCAACAGGACGAGAGATGCATCTGCCGGATGTCAGTCAGGTTCGCGACCTAGATCGTCCTCCAATCCTGTCGAAAGATGGTAAAAGGGCGACAGTCCTCAAAACAGATGGTTCATTGCGGCAGCGAGATCTCTCGACGGGTCAAGAAATTACCCTTGAGCGATGGGATTCTGTACTAAAAAGTGCTGCTCATATCAGTGATGATAATAGGACCATTGCAACAGTGAACTGGTATGGCAAACTCCAAGAGCGGGAACTAGCAACGGGTCAAATTCTCAAGTCTATAGACCTTCCGTTTCACAAATTTGCATCCGCGCTTGAGTTTAGCCCAGACGGTCGAAAGATAGCAGCATCCATGTCGGATAAGACGGTGAGAATTTGGGATGCAACCACGAGTCAGGAGACCAACGTACTCCAAGAATATGCGAGTCAAGCTGAACAAGACAACTCAGATTGGCGCAGGCATGAACTTCACTTCAGTTCAGATGGCAAGATTGTAGCCGCATTGAGTGGAGAGAACGCTTTGGAAAAAGGTGCCAATCTAGAACTGTGGGAAGTCTCGACTGGAAAAGCCATTCAATTTTCTGAAATCCCCGCCGGCGTTAAAGATATTTCCTTTATTTCTGATAGTGACGAACTGGCAATTCTTAAAATGGATAACACGATTCAAGTTTGGAAGCTCTCAACTCGTCAATTAATCAAAACGATGAGACCTGCCTTGGAGAATGTACAGCATATTCAGTTTGATCGCGATCGTCATTTGCTTTATGTTCTAGATTTTCACGAATTAAAACTGCTGAACTTTGAAACAGAGCAAGAAGTTGCATCCTTTAAGCTGCCTCCTGGCTCGGCTGACTCTGCTGATTTTAGTTCTGATGCCAAGGCTCTAATCCTACGAGGCGATAATCGATTTACATTTTTAAGTCTTGATTTAAAAGATCTTCTGAAGCACAATTGCGACATTGCCCATGAGTACTTGAAAAATAATCCAAGCCTGAGTGAGGACAATAAGAAGCTCTGCGATTTTCCTTTAGCGGGTAACAAAGAAGCTACGATGCTTGCTGGATGAGAGATATGACGTTGAGACCTTGGTGGGAGAAGCTGCGTTGGCATTGTCAACTTAACCAGAAAGTAGAATAATCGAACTGATCCCACTCCATTCGCGACTGCTTGCCCATGTACTCCCGTCACCGCTTTCCCAGCGAAATCATCAGTTACTGTGTCTGGCTCTATTACACCTTCCCCTTGAGCCATCGCGACATTGAGAAAATGATGCTGTATCGGGGGATTGAGGTGACTTACGAGACGATTCGGGAGTGGTGTCAGAAATTCGGGCAGCAGTATGCGAATCAGCTTCGGCGCAAACGTCCTTATATTGCGGATAAATGGCATTTAGATGAAGCAGTGGTCAGAATCAAGAAGCAGCAATACTATCTATGGCGAGCGGTGGACTCGGAGGGAAACGTGCTGGAGGTGTTGCTCCAACGGCGGCGAGACACGAACGCAGCCAAGCGATTCTTCCGCAAGCTGTTGAAGCAACAAGGCTTTGTGCCACGGGTGCTCGGCACCGATAAGTTGAAGAGTTACGAAGCAGCGAAGAAACCGGTGATGCCGAGGGTGGAGCATCGACAGCACAAGGGATTGAACACGAGCCGAGAGTTCCCATCAGCCGCCACGAGTGCGAGACCGGCGAATGCGACGATTCAAATCTCCAGGGCAAGCGCAACGATTTCTCTCAGCTTTTGGACCGATTCGAGACCACTTTCATCCGAAACAACATCAACTCACTGTGAAACGATACCGCGAACACCTGCGCCAGCGCTTTCAAGATTGGCGAGAGGTTGCTGGGCTGAATTCTGCCGCATAGTCTGAGCGCCCCTGCCGACTCAGGAATGATCGTGGTTAATTTTGAACAGTCCCAGGGCAGACGCATCTAAATTGCTTAGAGAATAGTAGTAGCGTTCTGGGTAATAAACGTCGCTATCTGTATCCAAAGCCATTCTCAATAAACTCCAACTATTGCGAATTATCTCAATAAGGTAGGCAAAATGACTGCTCGTTGACATGATGCGTTTGCCCTGTGAACAGTCCCGGTTAAGTTGACAATGCCCTTGAGATTGGTGCAAGATCTCGGATAAGCTGAACCAATATAGCTTCTCCATTGCGCTCTAACTGGTACCAAATGGAGGGCTTACCCTTGTAGGGATACTTATGTTGTCAGTAAGCTGATGATGAATCGTGATGAATTGCTGGCTGAATTGCTGAATTGGAGCAAGACCGACGATGGTCGATCGCTGGTGATTCAGTTTGTTGAGCAACGGGGCGAGTACAACGTCAACATGGGCACGGGGACGGGCAATACGATCGGCGATCGCCTGAGTGGGCTAGATACCGATGTTCTGCTAGAGATTCGAGAGCTGCTGCGTGCCCAACTTCCGTCGCTACAGCCAGATATTAACTGGCAGCAGGTGAGTCGATCGCTGCTCGATGAGCAAATCCAACGCCTGACGACCAACCCACTGACCCATGCAGAGGGCATCAGCTATCGGACTGAGCAGGTGTATGTGCCGCTGGGTTTGGTGGAGCGCAAGCGGCAATCTCGCCGCCAGGAGGATGTGCCGCCAGAGCAGGGTTCGCTGCTCTATGAGGAGACAGAAATTACGCAGAAATTTGAGCATGGGGCGTTTCTGGAGCAGGTGTTGCGTCGGGGGCGAAGTCCTCGGAGTGGGGGGCGACGAATTGCGGTGATTGGGGAACCGGGAGCAGGAAAGACGACGCTGTTGCAGCAGATTGCTCGCTGGGTGTCGGAAAATATTGAGGGGGCGATTGCAATTTGGGTGTCGCTGGCTGATTTGCAGGGGCGATCTCTGGAGGACTACTTGCTGGAGCAGTGGTTGCAGGCAGTGGTGCAGCAGCGAGGACAGGCAGAAGCTTCAACCCAGGTAAAGGATGCGTTTGTAGCGCAGGTGCAACTGGGGCGAGTGTGGCTTTTGCTGGATGGGGTGGATGAAATGCCGGTGTCGTCGGGCAATCCTTTAAGTGAGATGGAGCGGCAGGTGCGGCTGGGGGGATTGCTGTCGCAGACGCGAATCGTGCTGACCTGTCGGTTGAATCTGTGGGATGGCAACCGCCATGCGCTGGATACGTTTGACACCTATCGCACGCTGGAGTTTTCTTATCCGGAGCAGGTGGAGCAGTGTCTCGTGTCAACTACATAGTCCAATTTATTGCATCAATTTTCTCCTTCTTTTCGATACAAAACTGAACTTCAAATTGACGGAATCGGCTCTCATCAAAATTGGGTATGGCGCGACAATTAATTAGACCGAATGACAACTACATAGTCCACTTCTAAATTCACTGCTTTGAGATCGCGATCTCAATCGTTAGTGAGATCAGTGAGCTTCGCGGCACAAAGGGTTCGCGAACCAGAAATCAACGCAACGTTCAACTTGAACGTAATACTCAAAGAAAAGACACTAGGACTTGTTCACTCAGACGATGAGAGAGTCCTAGTGCCTGCTTCGATTAAATACCAACAAATCCAACTCTACATGAACACCAAGAATTCGGGTCAGACTCAGCAAACCTCGGCTGCGAAAGCCGGGATATCAGACCGCACGGCACGACGGATTGAGAGCGGCAGCCATCGACCGAAACGGGGACGACCGAGAGACTGGAAGACACGGGCAGACCCACTCGATGGACATTGGGAAGCAGACCTGCTGCCGATGTTGGAACGGGAACCGCGCTTGGAACCAACTACGCTGTTTGAGACGTTGCAAGAGTTATGTCCAGGTCAGTACGATGACAAACTCAGAACGGTGCAACGGCGAGTCGAACTCTGGAAAGCCCAGCACGGCAAACCCAAAGACGTGATGTTCAAAATCCAGCATGAGCCTGGAGCCTTGGGATTATCAGACTTCACGCATCTCAAAGGAGTCAGTGTGACGGTCAAAGGACAGCCCTTCCAGCACATTTTGTATCACTACCGACTGGCATACAGCGGATGGCAATTTGTTCAGGTGATTCAGGGGGGTGAGAGCTTTGTCGGCTTGTCCCAAGGCTTGCAGAATGCCTTGTTTGCCTGTGGGGGTGTGCCGCACCAGCATCGCACCGATAGTCTCAGTGCCGCGTATCGCAATACGGGAGGACGCAATCCGCAATTGAGGCAGATGTATGCCGCGATCTGTGACCATTACCGAGTGCACCCGACGCGCAACAACCCCGGAGTCGCCCATGAGAACGGCGCGATAGAGTCCTCTCATGGCTACTTCAAACGTCGCTTGTGTCAAGCCTTGTATCGTCGAGGCAGCATGGATTTCGAGACCGTGGCTCAGTATCAGGCATTCATCGAATCAGTGGTTGCTAAACTCAATGCCAAATGCGCTCAGAAATTTGCACTGGAACAGCCCATCCTGCAAGCGTTGCCACGATATCGCACTGCCGATTATGAAATTCTCAGCAGTCGAGTCAGTGCCCACAGTACCATCAGTGTGCGCTGCATCCTCTACAGTGTGCCGTCTCGCCTGATTGGACAGCAACTCACCTTGCATCTCTACCATGACCAGATCGTCGGCTTTGTCGGCACCACCGAAGTGGTCGCACTGCCGCGACTGCATGTGCATGGAGGTGCCCCGATAAGGCGGGCGCGCTGGATCAACTATCGCCATGTCGTTGAAAGTCTGCGCCACAAGCCCCGAGCCTTCTTATATTGCCAGTGGCAAGAAGACTTGCTACCGGATTCAGACTGGCGCGATCTTTGGCAGCAGATGAAAGACTGCACTGACCCCGATACGGCGGCGCGTTGGATCGTTGAGGCGTTGTACCTTGCTGCGACTCAAGACCAAGAGGCAGCCGTGGCTGACTACCTGAAAACGGAGCTTGCAGCAGGCACGTTCACGCTCCCTCGTCTCCAACAGCAATTCAAACTGATGTCCACCTCCCCTATCCCAGACGTTGCCTCCGTGCAGCATGACCTATCGAGCTATGACCAACTCCTCAAGCCCACCCCCGCAAGCGAGTCCGTACCAGACCCTAACCACGGTCCTCAAGCGCCTCAAACTCCATCACTTCCTGTCCGATTGGCAAGCGATAGAACACCGAGCCACTCAAGAGAACTGGAGCTATGCTCAATTTCTGTTGGCACTAGCAGACGGGGAAGCGAGCCGTCGCGACCAAGCGCGGATTGCCCGCGCGCTGTCAGAAGCGCAATTGCCCTACGGAAAATCTTGGTCTAACTTTGAGTTCTCCCATGTGTCGAGCCTGAATCCTGCGGCCGTCATGCAGTTTGCGGAATCGACGACCTGGTTGCAGAGCGCCTCCAACCTTTTGGTCTTTGAACCGAGCGGCACTGGAAAAACGCATATCAGTTCTGCATTGGGGCGCTCAATGATAGAACTTGGCAAGTGGGTCAAGTTCGTGCCAGCGACAACCTTGGTTCAGCAGCTCCAGCAGGCAAAGCTGCAATTGCAATTACCTGCAATGCTGGTCAAGCTAGATCGCTATGACCTTTTATCATTGATGATTTAGGGTATGTCAAAAAGTCAGAAGCAGAAACCTCGGTGCTGTTTGAACTGATTGCTCATCGGTACGAGCGTCGCAGTTTGCTGATCACGGCGAATCAGCCTTTTAGCCAATGGGATAGCATCTTTACCGACTCCATGATGACGGTCGCTGCCATAGATCGCTTAATCCATCACGCGACCATTATCGAGATGCAAGCCGAGAGTTTTCGGAAACAAGCTGCAATTTCACGCACTCAGACCACTTAACTCGGCACTCGTGACTTGATCTCAGGTTGAGTTGACACGCTGCATCACTGGGCAGAAGCGATTGTCTGAAATGTCAAGCCTGTTCAACGAGATTGGGTTGCCAGGGGGTAGCACTTTTAACCATCGCGTTGAGAATGATCAAGAGCTTATGCATACAGGCGGTCAATGCCACCTTCTTTGGCTTGCCTTTCTGACAGAGGCGCTCATAGAACGTCTTAATGACTGGATTGCACCGGGTTGCCACTAGGGTTGCCATATACAACACGGCTCGGACCTGAGCACGTCCGCCCCAAATCACCTGTTTGCCTCGATGTTTGCCACTGTCGTGATTGAGCGGAGCTAGCCCGACTAAGCAACTAATTTGCTTGTGGCTTAGACTGCCCAACTCTGGCAGGTTTACTAGGAGGGTAGTCGATGTAACGTCTCCCACTCCCGGCACACTTCTCAGCAGATTGACCCGTTCGAGCCACAAAGGACTTTGCCGAATCGCTTGCTGAAGTTGAGATTCTAGCTCTGCGAGTCGATTTTCTAACCACTCCAGGTGGGCTTCGATGTCTTGCCGCACAGAACCGCGCACCGTCCCTAAGCGATTCTTCTCGGCTGTCAGCATTTCTACAATTTGGCGACGACGGGCGACCAACTCAGCCATGCGCTGAGAGTCCTCATCGGCGATTGAACTGACGGGCGGTTGAATCGCTTCGGCAAAATGAGCCAGCACTGCCGCATCAAGGGCATCGGTTTTGGCGCGTTTCCCCGTCGCTTTCGCAAAGTCTCGCACTTGACGCGGATTGACGATCGCAACGGGCAGTTGAGCCTGATTTAACGCGACGGCGGCTGGGAATTCTAATCCCCCAGTCGCTTCCAAAATGACTAACCTCGGCTGCAACGGTTCGAGTCGTTGCACTAACTGGGCGATTCCCTCAGTCGTATTCGGGACTTGAAACAGTTCAGCAGTCGGTCGGACATGAACATCCAAATGAGCTTTGGCGACATCGATGCCAATCCAATAGGGTGGTTGATTCATTCGTTTTCTAGGGAGACGACAACTCTAGCTGAAGACTCAGACTTGCACGATGCGGAATCGAGGTTCCAGGCGATTGTTCGAGTTAAGCAGTTAGAGGATGTGGCGACCCGGGCTTCTGCACGGTTTTTACAACCTAGTCCCAATCGGTCTACCACACTCTCTCAAGATACAAGTCC
>JBBRPT010000103.1:0-17982 GCA_038227635.1 Leptolyngbyales cyanobacterium
GAAACTCGATCGCCCGTTGATATTGCCCTAACGATTGATACGCATTGCCGAGACTGCCGAGAGAGTTGGCTTCACCACCGCGATCGCCAATTTCACGTTTGATGTCAAGGGACTGTTGATGAAACTCGATCGCCCGTTGATATTGCCCTAACGATTGATACGCATTGCCGAGATTGCCGAGGGAGGCGGCTTCACCACCGCGATCACCAATTTCACGTTTGATGTCAAGGGACTGTTGATGAAACTCGATCGCCCGTTGATATTGCCCTAACGATTGATACGCATTGCCGAGGTTGCCGAGGGAGGCGGCTTCACCACCGCGATCACCAATTTCACGTTTGATGTCAAGGGACTGTTGATGAAACTCGATCGCCCGTTGATACTGCCCTAACGATTGATACGCATTACCGAGACTGCCGAGAGAGATGGCTTCACCGCCGCGATTACCAATTTCGCGCTCAATGTCAAGGGACTGTTGATGAAACTCGATCGCCCGTTGATATTGCCCTAACGATTGATACGCATTGCCGAGATTGCCGAGGGAGTTGGCTTCACCGCCGCGATTACCAATTTCGCGAGCGATGTCACCGTGCTGTTGATGGAACTCGATCGCGCGTTGATACTGCCCTAACGAATCATACGCATTGCCGAGATTGCCGAGGGAGTTGGCTTCACCACCGCGATCACCAATTTCACGAGCGATGTCACCGTGCTGTTGATGAAACTCGATCGCCCGTTGATATTGCCCTAACGATCGATACGCAATGCCGAGATTGCCGAGGGAGGCAGCTTCACCGCCGCGATCGCTAATCTCCCGAAATAACGCTTGAGCTTTCTCATGAGCCGCGATCGCTGCTCCATATTGACCCAATGATCGGTAGAGGTTGCCCAGTCGTATCCATGCGGCTCCTACATTTCTGACTTCCTCCTCATTGTTTGGTTGCCATTCCTGCGTTAACTGCTCATAGATTGGCGTAAGATTCGTATAATATCCCTGCCGCTTCAAAATCTCTACACAAGTCTCCATCACTCGTTGCGCCTCAGCATATTGCTTCAGTTCGCAGTGATGATAAAACGTTTCTAATTCCGCGCGGCAATCCTCAAACGCTCCTGTCCAAGGTCGGCGGCGACTCCAAAAATAAGTAATCGATCGTTCATGCCCGATCTCTGACTCTCCCTCCTTTCGTGCGCTCTGCTGCAAATAGCGTTGAATCAACGGCAAAAACTCAAACCACCAGTCATCACCGACTCGCTCCTCCTGCAAAAACGACCATTGCGCCAGCTTTCGCATTTCCGCCAGCGTCACCGTCTCATCCACCATTGCCTGCGCTACATCCAGCCCAAACCGTCGCCGCAACACGCTCGATCTCAACAACACCTGCTGCAACCACGCCGGATCAATCTGAGCAAAACTCCGATCGAGAATCTCCCCCACACAAGCTTCCGGGTCTCCCCGATGCGACTCCTTCAGCTTATATAACAACGACACATCATCCTGCTGCACCCGATAAATTGCCGCTGGTTCATAATCTGCGACCTGCGATCGCCGCAACCAACTCGCCGCCAACTGCAACATTAATGGATGCCCACCCGTCGCCTCGACAAACGCTGCCAAATCCTCCTCCGATCCCTCAACGTTTTGCGCCTTCAGCAGCGCCATTCCTTGCAGATTGGTCAGTCCCTTCACCGTTTCCCATCGCCAAGCCCCCGTCGGCAACTCCAATCGATACTGACTCGTCAGCAAAATCGTGCCGCCCTCTCCCGAAGCCAACCACCCCGCCAAAAACTCGCCATAGTGTTTCCACAACTGAGACGACTGAAACAACGTCTCCAGATTATCTAGCACCAACAGACAGCGCGTTCCCCGCAAAAGATTCAGCGACTTAATCACCAACTCTTCCGCCAAATCCCGTTCATAGGTCTCCCGCACCAGCGCATACTTCTCTTCCCCGATCATCTGCTGAATCACCCACCGCGCAAAAGTGTCAAAACTAGCAGGCTCCTGAAAGTTTGCCCACAGCTTTTTCTCAAACCCCGTCGCTTGCCGATAGACCCGCGCCGCCAGCGCCGACTTGCCATAGCCCCCTGCTGCACACAACTCCACCAACCGCACCTGAGCATCTGCAAAATAATTTTGCAAAACGGCTTCCTGCGCTCTCGTCTGCCATCGTTCTTCAATCACAAACGGCAATCCACTATCGATCGTCGTGCTGAGTGCCTTCGATCTCTGCTGATAATTGATCGTTTGGGTAATGTTGCCCACCGTAATCGTCTGCGCGGTGACATCAGAAAACGCAGATTGCTCAAAATTAGGTGTGTCAGTCATGAGAATAGAAAAGTGAAGAGTCGCAAAGAAATGAGACGGTCAAGCAATTACTGCTCTTGGCTCAGGTTGCCCAAATCAAGACTCTCAGCCTTAATATTCTTTAGCATTGTCTGCTCGATCGCTTCTCCAGACTCCGATTTCTGCGACATCTTCTCCGCCTTCAAACCACCCTTTAGTTCCAAATCTGTTGCCATTTCCTGGCTCCCAACTGATTTTGAGTTTTGAAGCGCGATCGCAAGTTGCCGAATCTCTTCTGCAAAGTCCGGCGCATAGTTCATTTCCTCCCCTAAATAAGTCACTAATGGTTGAGCCGATTCCGGAGTTTTCTCTGTCTCGATCGTTGCCAGGGTTCGTTCTACCTGCTTATTGCCTTGAAACCGAGCCGCGATTGTATCCCACAAACTCGTCACCAACTTCTTGCCTGTCTCCCCCGCCGTTCCCTCAGTAAACTTCATCAGCAGAAGAGTGGCGATCGTTGCAGCAGTAATTGGATCTGACATAATCTATGGATGTAAAAAACAGCACTCTCCTTGTAGCGCAGAATTCTATCTTTATGTACAAATACAAGGACGCTTTAACAATTTGATGTTTTCTTCACACCCTCAAAGGGATTGTTACTACAATCAAAGCCTTTGTTGCCAACGTCAAAGGGATTGTTACTACAATCAAAGCCTTTGTTACCAGCATCAAAGCGATTGTTATCAATGTCAAAGCGATTGTTATTAATGTCAAAGCGATTGTTATCAATGTCAAAGCTTTTGCTAAGAAACATGAGTGGATTAAGGTACAACTTCTAGGGCTTGCTTTAAAACCTTAGGGTTATGAATTTGCCTCTGGTGATCCCCCTAAATCCCCCTTAAAAAGGGGGACTTTGAACGGTTCGGTTCCCTCCTTTTTAAGGAGGGCTAGGGAGGATCGAAGGGTTTTAAAACACCACCTAGCCCTCTCCCCAAAGAGAGCTACTGTGTACACTTCAAAGTCCCCCAATTTGGGGGATTTAGGGGGCAGAAGCCGACTGAAACGAAGCGATACCGTACTAGCCGCAACTCCGTAGTCGAGTCAGCAGCACTACCACGTCATCAACTGCCGATCGTACCGTTCCTGCTGAAGCGCCAGAGTTGGCAATCAAGCTAAACACCAATGGCGAAGCGTTCGGCGGAGTCACATAGCCTGAGAGGGCAACTACGCCTGTGATGGTGCCCGTTTTCGCAGAGACGATGCCCTGGGCGGAAGTATTGCGAAAGCGGTTCTTTAGCGTGCCGCTCACACCAGAAACCGCCAACGATCGTCGAAACACATCCGCTTCGGGAATCTGTGTCATGGCTTGTAGGGTTTGCACTAATGCCTCAGCACTGGCGCGATTGCGATCGGCAAGTCCTGATCCATCGACCATGCGGTAGCGATCGGGGCTGACTCCCAGCTCAGACAAAATGGATTGAACGGCGATCGTCCCACTCTGAGTCATATCTAAGCTTGCTGGATTTTGCTGCTGTCCTAACGTCTTGAGCAAGGCTTCGGCGTAGGTGTTGTTGCTTTCTTGATTGGTTTCAAACAGCAGACCTGAGAGCGGCGGAGACTCAACGGCGGCTAACTCAATTTCGTTAGGGCGAATGGGCGTGAGTTTGACTAGCGTCGAATTGGTGACTCCGATATTGTTGCTAGTCAAGACATCACGAAACTTCTTTACTAAATAATTGCCGGGATTGGGGATGGCAGTTCCGATCGATTCCGACTCGGAGCCAGCGCGAAGTTGACCCGTGACGCGGATGGTGGAGCCAATGCGATCGACCTCCAAGAATTCTCCACCACTGGCTGAAACAGTCACGCCTTGGTTGGTTAGCGTCCAGTCTCTAGCATCGGTTGGGTCATCCCACTGCACCTGAAGCGATTGCCCAACTTGTCGAGAAAATGCCGTTAATCCAATTATATTTTGATTGAGCATCAGGCTGTTGATCGGCGCAGCATACGCTTGTCCCGCATCTTCGGCATCCCAAAACGGACTGGTCAGCGCACCTTTAAAATAGGTATCGTCTCCGATCAGTTGAGTAATTTGTCGAATGCCGCGTCGATTGAGTTGTTGGGCGATCGTTCCCAGTTGCGTTGTCGTCAAACTCGGATCGCCATGACCCACAATTCTCAATGTGGCAAGATTAGGACTGCTGCCACTGCCGTAGACAGCGGTGCGAATGCGATATTGAGCGCCCAACTTTCTCAAAGCGGCGGCGGTCGTAAACACTTTATTATTAGAAGCTGGAATCAACAGAGTGCTGGGGTTTCGAGCGAATAGAGTTTGACGAGACGTGCCCGATCCTTGGGTTTGCACCAACACGCTCCAGCGCGCGCCTGAGACGCGATCGAGCACTCGATTAATCGGAGTTTCTAACTGAGCCGGACAAAGCGTTCCTGCTGCTTGCGCCACTCTTGTTGGACTTTTAGCACTCCCTGAAGGAACGTGTGAGAACAAACTAGCGGTTGCTAAAAAAACGGTTAGCGTAGCGCGAGAACAGGTTGATTTCATGCGATCGGGGGTTCTAAGCGAAAGGAAGTTCACTCACTTTGACAGCAGTTCAGTCAAAATTGTTGCAGGTCAACGCTCAAGCGTAACCCAGCTTCGGTCAATGCAAACTCTCCGCCGAAACTTCAGCTACCCGTCCCGATGAAACCAATTGGTTTCGGAGTTTGTTGGCTGCCTTGATCGACTGTTGATGGTTAGTCTGATTGCCCTGAGCAGAAAATAACCACCCGGCTTCTTGAAAGTCTCGAATGGCACCTGCTTTATCGCCCAACCCTGCCAGAGCATTGCCTCGATGGAAGTAAGCGATCGCGTCTTGAGCATCGTGCTCAATCAAGGCACTAAAGTCTTCAATGGCTCCCATTTTGTTGCCCAATTTGAGTCGAGTTAACCCTCGCTGTCGATACGCGATCGTGCAATCTCTCTCCATCTGAATCGCGTAGGTGAAATCCTCGATCGCGCCGACTTTATCCCCCTGCTCTGAGCGAATTACGCCTCGATTGCAGTAGGTGACGCAACTGTGAGGATTGAGCAACAGTGCACGATTTAAATCAAAAATTGCGCCTTTTTTATTGCCCAGCTCTTCGTGCACCAATGCCCGATTATTATAGGCAATGGCATGAGTCGGATCGATTCGCACTACTTCGCCATAGTCTGCGATCGCGCCCAATTTATCACCTAACTCATAGCGAGTGACTGCCCGATTGTAATAAGACACCAAATCGTGTGTCCCCAAAACAGGGTTGTCAAAGCGCTCGATCAATCCCCAAATGACATCTGAATTTGTGGTACGCAGCCCAACCGCCATTTCAGGAAACGCAGCGCTTGCCGTAGCGACAGAATGAACGCCCAGAATGCCATAAGCGTGAGAGATATCGTTTGTTCCGTCTGAAAAACACACGAGAAAGTTTTCATCAGTGCCCAACACTTTAAACCGAAACTGACTGGGGTATTGATGTTTGAGTCGAGTCAACTGACTGAGAATCGTTTGCAAAAAGCCTTTCTCGACGGATTTTGTAGCAGTTCGATCGTGAATATAATGAGGAGAATGGCTGTCATGCAGAGTGCCCAGGTGTCCCCATCCGATATCGAGCCGTCCACCTCGATCGAGAAACGCCTTAAACTGCCCTATTAAAGCCGCATCGAATATAGCAGGGTCAGGGTAAGGAAATACCACAATCAGCCGCGATCGTGCCGTTTTGAGAGCATCGTCTAACGCACGGCTGCTAGGCTGCTTATCGGCTCGATCATAAGCGCTCTTGAGATTAAACACTAGCTCATATTCAGCACCCGGTTGAGGAGCAGGCTCTTGACCTTCAACCACTGCTTCGACCTGAGTCTGGAGATTTGCCAGGGTGGTTTCTGTCCACTCTAGTCGGGTGGTTAAATACTTTATCTGACCCTGCAAAGCGCTTGTGTCTAGAATGTGAGGCAACCGATTGATCCAATCACCTAAGTCTTTTTGCTGGCGATCGAGACTCTGCGTAAACTGCTGCACGGTCGAAAACTGCTGCTGAAGCTTTCCTAACTGACGGGTTACCATTTTCTGCATTTCAACATGCAGTTTGGTCAAATCTTCGCCACTGGGTAGCCCACTGAGCCGTTTTTCTAGGGTCGCGATCGTGTTTCTCATCTCGTTCAAGACGGCTTCAGGAACTCTGGCAACGCTGGGCAGCGGCTCGCTTTGCTCGTGTTTTAAGCTCAACCAAGAGGATAATGTGTCCATCTGCTTTCGCATGATTACGTTCATCGTCCTGATTGGGGCGACGGTCTGCTCTAGAGTCTGACCTTGCTGACGAATCTTCTCGACATCTGCCATTAGGCGCGCCATCTCGCGCCGAGACACCAGATCGCTCATGACTTTGATCAATCCGTCTACATCTTGTCGTAGGGCAGTCGCGTCGAAGGGCTGCGGCAACGCATTCAAACGACGATTGAAATGATTGATTTGGTCTTGTAGCGCTCTGGGAATGCCCTGCCCTGCCGTTTTGGGCAACTCGTTGAATTTTGTTTTTAGATGAGCAATCTCAGTTTGGAGTTCTACGATCGTCGCTTCGACACTCTCGACTCGATAACTATTGGTCACTCGCGTTAGCTGTTTGGTAACTGATGCCACTGATTCGGCAAGCTGCGATGACTTGCTGCGAAGCTGAGCTAACTCCTGCTGCATTTGACTGAGATCATGAGCTTCGATCGAGGCGAGACGCTGAGATAGAGTTTGCTGAACTTGCCCGATCGCAATTTCGTTGGCGTGCGAAACGGTCTTTCTCAGATTCGCGAGATCTGAGAAGCTGGGCAACGCCTGCACTTGCTGATCGAGAGAATGAATGTTTTCAGAGAGACGCTGATCAAGTTGCTCAAGACTGGCTTGGGCAGATTCCTGAACTTGTTGATCAAGACGACGACGATTGACCAAGTTCAGCAACAGTAGAAAGGAGAGCGGTGCAGCAGTAAAGGCAAGCTGTTGTGACGCGATCGAGGCGACAGAACCTATGCCAGAGCCTGCCCACAGCGCATATTCTGTAATGTCTAGCCATTTTGCGTTGTTCATTGCTTCCTCGCGCCCCTGATTCCGTAAACTTATAGAGTGGTAGTGAGATGCTTGCTGAGTTGCCATTTACACAGTGACTACTGAAAGGCACCGTTTCTTTCTACAGCCGCCGCCTCTCTAAATCAGGAAATTGAGCCTGACAATCGTCCATTTTCTTAACTGTCCCATTACGTGATCAATTCTTATGTCTCAACTTCATGCGCTGATCTTTGATGTCGATGGCACTCTCGCTGACACTGAGCGAGACGGGCATCGCGTGGCATTTAATCGTGCCTTTGCAGAAGCAGGGCTAGAGTGGGATTGGTCGATCGAGCTTTACGGCAAATTGTTAGAAGTGACTGGTGGCAAAGAGCGGATGCTTTTTTATATCGAGACCTATCAGCCGACCTTCGATCACCCTGCTGACTTAAAGTCATGGATTGCCAGCCTGCACGCGGCTAAGACTCGCCACTACAATCAATTATTAAAAGAGGGCGTGATTCCTCTGCGTCCGGGGGTGAAGCGACTGCTCGAAGAGGCGAGAGCCGCCGGAATGCGCCTTGCGATCGCCACCACGACTACGCCCGAAAACGTCTCGACGCTGCTCGAAGCGTCACTTGCCCCCGATGGCTGTGACTGGTTTGAAACGATCGGGGCGGGTGATATTGTTCCTCACAAAAAGCCTGCACCTGACATTTATCTTCACGTCTTAAAAGCCCTAAATTTGCAGCCTGAGGAATGTCTGGCGTTTGAAGACTCGCAGCAGGGCTTAAAGTCCTCATTAGATTCGGGACTAAAGACGGTGATCACGCTGAACGACTACACCCGCGACCACAATTTTGCTGATGCTAATTTAGTCGTGGATCAGTTGGGCGAACCGGATGCGCCCTTTAACGTTGTGTCGGGTGATGTGGGGGGTGCTGAATATTTTGATTTGGCGTTGGCTAGGGCTTTGTTTTAATCGTCGGACGGAGGAGACATTCCAGCGGAACGTCTCTACGGGGGGTTGGGTGATGGCATGGTCGTTCGATATTAAATTAACGATCGACAACGGATTCACCCGATGCTGTAGAGACGTTCCGCTGGAACGTCTTCCATATTTTTGCCACAACCCAAAACGAAAACCCCAATTAAGCCAACAAAAAAGCAACCCCAAATTAACATTCAGGGTTGCTCTAAAAAAGGACTACGATTAGGCGATCGACGCCATCTTCACATCGTTATTTGCCAACAGTTCTTGCAGTTCTTCTGCGTCTACTGTTTCTTTCTCAATCAGCAGTTCTGCTAACTGATTCAAAACGTGACGGTTTTCGATAAGAACTTGCTTACAGCGACGATAAGCCTGCTCGACTAAACTCCGCACTTCGTCGTCGATCGTGGCAGCCGTTTCATCAGAAAAGTCACGCTCAGAGGCGATATCGCGACCCATGAACATATTGCCTTGCTGACGACCCAACGCGACAGGACCGAGCCGATCGCTCATACCAAACCGAGTCACCATTTGACGGGCAACCCGCGCCACTTGCTGAAGATCATTAGACGCGCCAGTCGTCACTTCTTCTTCGCCATAGACGAGTTCTTCAGCTAACCGACCGCCCAGAGCCACTGCCATCTGGTTTTGCAGATAAGAGCGAGAGTATAAGCCAGAATCCATCCGATCTTCGCTGGGCGTAAACCAGGTCAAGCCTCCGGCACGACCGCGAGGAATAATGCTGATTTTTTGCACCGGATCGTAATCGGGCATCAAGGCACCCACTAGGGCGTGACCTGCTTCGTGATAAGCGACTAACTCTTTGCGCTTCTCGCTCATGACGCGATCTTTCTTCTCAGGACCCGCCAAAACGCGATCGATCGCGTCGTTGACTTCATCCATTGAGACTTCGGTCAGGTTGCGACGAGCGGCAAGAATAGCGGCTTCGTTTAGCAGGTTAGACAAATCGGCACCTGTAAAGCCAGGAGTTCGACGGGCAATTTTCTCAAGGTCAACGTCTTTTGACAGCGTTTTGCCGCGAGAGTGAACGTTGAGAATTTCGAGGCGACCTGCATAGTCGGGGCGATCGACGACCACTTGACGGTCAAAACGACCGGGACGAAGCAGCGCCGCATCTAGCACATCGGGACGGTTAGTCGCCGCGATGATGATGATTCCGGTGTTGCCCTCGAAACCATCCATCTCAGTCAGCAACTGGTTGAGGGTTTGTTCGCGCTCATCGTTGCCGCCGCCCAGACCAGCGCCCCGTTGACGACCGACTGCATCGATTTCATCAATAAAGACGATGCAAGGTGCATTGACCTTAGCTTGCTCAAACAAGTCACGAACGCGGGATGCGCCTACGCCGACAAACATTTCGACAAACTCAGAACCGGAGATCGAGAAGAAGGGAACGCCTGCTTCACCAGCGACAGCTCTAGCTAGAAGGGTTTTACCCGTTCCAGGAGGCCCGACGAGCAAAACGCCTTTGGGAATCTTGGCACCGACTGCCGTAAAGCGATCGGCGTTCTTCAAAAAGTCCACAACTTCATTAAGCTCTAGCTTTGCCTGGTCAATACCAGCGACGTCGCCGAATGTGACCTGAGTTTGTGGCTCCATTTGCACTCTGGCTTTTGATTTGCCAAAGTTCATTGCCTGGTTGCCCGGACCATTTTGAGCGCGACGCAGTAGGAAGAATAACCCCACTAGCAGCAAAACGGGGAAGAATAGGCTACTCAGCGCTCTCAGCCAAAAGCTCTCATCTTGTTGAGGCAGCACTGAAATATCAACATTATTCTTAATCAAGATATTAATTAGGTCGGGGTCACTGGGGAGATTAACCCGAACATAAGAGCCATCTTGAAGCTGTGCCCGTGCGATGCTGCGATCGGCACTGATGCTGACTTTCTCGACTTTATTACTTTGAACTTCTTGGACAAACTGGCTGTAGCGCCAGGTGGTTCCTGGAGCAGGCTGTTTGTCAAAAAATGCGGTTGCCAATGCAATGACAACGATTGCCAGGAGCGCGTACAGTCCTGCGTTTCTCCAGCGTTTGTTCACCAGCGTTATTCCTCCTAGCGTTGGGGATGAGGATAGTCTCAGTTTTGTTATGTTAATTAATATTAACTCACGCTGAGAATCTTCTGAGGCATTAGGTAAAGAAAAGCCCCCTCAATCTCTGAAAACTCTGGTGAGCTGGGTCATAGAGTCGTGAGTCGGCATCTCTCAGAATTGTGTGAATTGGAATCACTTCCATCACGCAATTGGTGTAAGCGATCGCCGCAAACGTCTCAATTAATTCAGCATTCCAGGGTTTTTCGATCACTTCTTCATTCTGCCACTTCAGTTTGTAGATGAGTTGGTTTCTCAAAATTCCGGGGAGAATTCCTGCTTTTAGGGGAGGGGTGTGCCAACCGTCGCGCCAACCCCAAAGATTTCCGGTGCTGGTTTCGAGCCAGTTGCCTGCGTCATCGGTGAGAATGGCTTCCTGTGCGCCCGATCGCTGTGCTTGCTGGAGTGCCAGCCACGACGCGAGATAGTTTCCGGTTTTGTGGTTGGGGAGCGATCGCTGCCATTGAGATTCTGCAACCCAGGCGATGATGCCGTTTTGCTGGCGTTGAGCTAGGTCGGGTGGCAAAAACCGTCCGGTGATCCATTCTCGCCCATCGGCAAAGATGACGATTCTGAGAACGGGAAATTGGGCGGCTAATAAGGTTGCCCCATGACGAACTTGCTCCCAGTTTGGCTGCAACCAGTCGAATGTCTCTAAACTGGATTGCAGTCGAGTTTGGTGCTCTGTCCAATGAGTGAGTGGATGATCGAGCGAGCCATAGACGCGCAGCGTTGTAAAAACCGTGGCTCCATAAATTAAACCGGGATCGTCGATCGCCAGTTCTAAATTTCTGCCCTCAATCAAATTGCCGTCATACCAAAAAGAAAAGTTTTTCATCAGAGTTTTACAGCCGTTTCGCAGGTTTGTAAACTAGGCAAACGTGTTCTTTATCAATCAAAATTATGGCGACTTCAGGACAGCACGTCGGTTGGTTAAAAAAAGCCGAAACATTTGCTGAGTGGAAACAGTTTAAACAAGCGATCGCGGCTTATGACAAAGCCACCAAGCTCAAGCCTAATTGTGTGGAAGCGTGGATAGGCAAGGGCAAAGTCTTGATGGATTTGGAAGATTTTGAAGGCTCGATCGCTGCATTCAATAAAGTGACTAAGCTCAAGTCACAGGATTTAGAAGGCTGGTTCTTTAAAGCGATTGCGCTGGAAGAACTCGATCGTCAGGATGAAGTGATCGCTTGCTATGACGAAGCACTGAAGGCAATCCCTAATGATGCTGGCATCCGATTTTTTCGAGGGATGTATCTGGTGCGTCGGCAGCGCTATGAGGAAGCCGTTGAGTCGTTGAACCGAGCGATCGAGCTAACTCCAAATCCGATGTATTTGATGGCTCGAAGCGTGGCGCTCGAAAAACTAGAGCGATATGAAGATGCTCTATCTGATTTAGATCGAGCGCTGAATTTAGGAGATTCAACGATCGTTTGGATCAATCGAGCCAAGCTGCTTGAAAAGCTGGAGCGATATGACGATGCTGAAAAGTCGTATGCCGAAGCTGTTGAGAGCGACACAGACTCATTCATAGCATGGGAAGAGGAACTGCTGTTTTTTGAGCGGCGAGAGAACTATGAGAAGGCATTAAGCAATGCTGAAGCGATCGCTGATATCTTCCCAGATGCTTGGCGTAGTTGGATGTTGCAAGGTCGGATTTTGAGCAAAGTGCAGCGTTATGAAGACGCGATCGCTAGCTACAATCGCGCCGTAGAACTTGCTCCTGTTGCTGCCGAGGTTTATTACGGGTTGGCAACCTGTTATGCTCTGCAAGACCACTTTGAGCAAGCATTGGCGAATTTAAGACGAGCGATCGAGCTTAGTGCTGAGCTACGCGAGTCTGCCCTGATCGATTCAGCTTTTGACCCTTTGCGGGAAGTTGAAGAGTTTAGGGCACTGATGGCAACCGAGTAACGTTCAGATCTGAAATCCCATGTCTCGCAGCCCTTGTTTGAGTCGATCGCCCTCTGGTGATCCGGCTTTTTCGTGAAGCTCGATTGCCCGTCCAAATGCCGCTAAACTTTCGCTAACACTGCCCACTTTTAAGAGAACTACGCCCAGATTTTGATGAGCTTCGGCGTAGTTAGGTTGCAGGTTGATAGCAGTTTGATAATGCTCGATCGCGTCTCCAAACTGTCCGAGGGCTTTTAAGGTGATGCCAAGATTATTGTGAGCGATCGCCAATGTTGGATCAATGGCTAATGCCTGCTCATACAAGGTTTTTGCACCGATCAGATCGCCTTTTTCTTTGAGCAAGTTCCCTAAATTATTGATGGCACCTAATTTAAGTTTAGGCAAAATAGATTGCTGAAGTGCTGATTGATAGTGTTGCTCTGCCTGTGTAGGATTCTGTTCGCTATAAACACAACCCAGATGATAATGTAGTTCATAGAGAATGGGTGCATCGATTTGAGAATGATTCTGAATCGATTGCAGTCCCCGTTCTAATAACTGTAACCCTTGTGTGGTTGCTCCCATTTCAACATATAGCGCGCCTAACTTACTGCACACATAGGGGTCGGTGGGATGATCTGCTAAGAAGCCTTCCATAATGGTGCGGGCTTTGGCGAATTTGTCACGGGCAGCGATCGTGCTTGCCTGATAGCCATCATGCAAAATCGCGACATCAGGCAAATATCCAATTTGCCAGTCGGGTTCGCGGTGCAAAAGTGCCTCAACGCTATCATCTATCATCGCGTGATAGGGGCGAGTGAAGTGAATATCGCGATGACGACGAAACAGCCGAGACACCATTGAGTAAGGCGACTGCGTGGCTCCGACTTCTTGACGCACGAGGTTGATTACAAGCTGTTGCGGACTGCAAATCGCCTGCTGAAGCGAGGGAATGATTTCGGGCACTAACACTTCGTCAGCATCCAATACTAGAACCCAGTCACCCTGCACATACTTGAGAGATTCATTTCGGGCGGCTGAGAAATCGTTGCACCAGTCAAACGAGTAGACACGGGCGTTGAACGATCGAGCGATCGCGATCGTGTTATCTGTCGATCCAGTGTCTAAGATAACCAGTTCATCAACGATGTCGCGCACGCTGTTGAGACACTTTGGCAATGCTGCCTCTTCATTTTTAACAATGATGCAGAAACTAAGTGTAGGCATGAACGGGCACGACGAATAATGCTCTTTTAAGATACAGGCATTCGATCAACCTTTTTAGCAAAGCATTCGCGACATAACTTATGACTACCTCTGCAAAGTGGTTTGCTCGGAGCGGCTCTGTTCTCCCTGTTTGATTTCCCGTTCTAAAAAGTAGTTTAGAAGCGTTCTGAGCAGCACAATCGCGCCCAAATTTACAATATCTTGACGAGTCGGTGCAACAGCGGTGCGAAGAATGTCACTGGCGACGGTGAATTCTAGCCCCAACGCCAACGATCGTCCCAACTGCAAGCGAATCACTTCGGCAGAGTCAATGTGCTGTCTTCGCAAAAAGAGTTGCCGAATGTAGGTGAAAACTCCGCGAGTCACAGCGGCTCCGATCACAAACGCTGCCGCGATTTCTGTGCCGACGGCTAAATAACCGACGATTAATTTCAGCCAATCTTCTAAAGGGGTGCTTGCTGGAACTGCTCCGCTACCCTGACCACCGTTGAGATTGAGCAGGAGCACCAAACCAATGATCAATGCCAGGGGCAATAGAAGACTGACTATAGACTCCTGTGATGACTCGCGTTTCATTTGTTTAGTTAAAGATTTACTTTGACAAAAAGTAGTGATTTTCTTTAGAGACAACCGTCTGTCTGAAGTTTGAACCACCTCTCTTTAATAATGCGTGTCGATAAACATTTTTGAGCAGCGAAACGATTTAGCTCAGGGTGAGTCATAATCTGGCTGGATAGTTTTTCTACAACAGTGTTAGCGATGGCTCCTCTTTGGCGAAATACTCGGTTTTGGCGGTTTGCAGGACAAGCGATCGCGGTCGTCCTAATCATTGCGGCTCTCGGATTTTTGGGCAACAATCTCACCCGCAATTTAAGACAATTGGGCATTCAATTTGGATTTAATTTTCTCAAGTCACAAGCTGGGTTCACGATCGGAGATATTCCTTTTGCCTACAAACCGTCTGATAGCTATAATCTGGCTTTGCTGGTGGGGTTGCTCAACTCGCTGCGGGTGATTAGTGTAGGAATTATTCTGGCAACGGCGATCGGAGTCGCAGCAGGCATTGCGCGGCTTTCAGATAATTGGCTGCTGAGAAAATTAGCGATCGTCTATGTCGAGGGGTTGCGAAATACGCCGTTGCTATTGCAGCTTTTCTTTTGGTATTTTGCAGTGTTTTTGAGTTTTCCAAGTCCAGAAAATGCTATCTCGTTCGGGTTCATCAACTTTAGCAATCGGGGAATCGGGCTACTAGGGTTGCAGCTTTCACCGGAATTTTCGGCATTGTTGGCAGGGTTAACGATTTACACTGGAACGTTTATCGCGGAGATAGTGCGGGGCGGCATTCAATCGGTTCCTCAAGGACAGTGGGAGGCGGCGCGATCGCTCGGACTCAAACCCGGATTGCTGATGCGATTGGTGATATTTCCGCAAGCGCTACGGGCAATCATTCCACCGTTATCCAATCAATATTTGAACTTGGCGAAAAATTCGAGTTTAGCGATCGCAGTTGGTTATCCTGACCTGTATGCGATCGCGTCTACAACGTTCAATCAAACAGGTCGCGCTGTCGAAGTCATGATTCTGATCTGTGCGACTTATCTGACGATTAGCCTTGTGATTTCCCTGTTGATGAATGTGTATAACCGCTCAGTCCAGTTGGTAGAACGATGAACTTAAAATCTGAGACTCAAACGCCGATCGCGTGGCTTCAAAAAAATCTGTTTAACACTTGGTATAACAGTTTGTTGACGATCGTGTGTTTCGCTCTCTTGAGTTGGGTTGCTTACGCGGTCATCAATTGGGCATTTAATAAAGCCCAGTGGGAAGTCGTCACGTCAAACTTGCCGCTATTTTTTGTCGGACGATATCCTGCCGATCTGGTTTGGCGGCTGTGGTTAGTGGTGGCGATCGTGGTGGGTACGATCGCAAATGGAATTCTGAACCGAAAACACAGACGATTCTCGTTAATTCTGATTCCGATTTGTGTTGTATCAATTCTATGGTTGATCGGAGGCGGATTTTTTCTCACGACCGTTGGGACTAATTTATGGAATGGATTGCTCCTGACGTTGATAGCTGCGAGTATTAGCATTGTTTTGGCATTTCCATTAGGAATCTTGTTAGCGTTGGGACGAAAAAGTTCGCTGCCGATTTTAAGAGGCGTTTGCACAATTTATGTTGAATTAATTCGTGGATTGCCTCTGATTGGAATTTTGTTCATGGCGCAAGTGATGCTGCCGTTGGTGTTGCCGGGTCAAATTCAGCTCGATCGCGTGGTAAGAGCGATCGCCGGATTGGTGCTCTTTAACGCTGCTTATTTAGCAGAAAATGTGCGCGGTGGGTTGCAGTCGATTCCACGCGGACAAGTCGAAGCTGCGAAAGCATTGGGATTAAACACGCCATTATCTCTATTGTTAGTTGCGTTGCCGCAGGCGTTAAGAACGGCGATTCCGGCGATTGTTGGTCAATTTATTTCACTATTCAAAGATACGTCACTGCTCTCATTGTTTGCACTGGTCGAGTTGACGGGCATTACTCGTTCCATTCTCGCGCAGCCTGAGTTTCTGGGTCGTTATGCAGAAGTCTATTTATTTATTGGGTTAATCTATTGGGTGTTTTGTTACACCATGTCGCAGATGAGCCGTAAACTAGAGCGAAAAAGCATCTAACCTGCGGCTTTCGTGGAACACAGTTATTCTAGTAATGGACACTCGATCGCCAAAGTTCCTCTTTTTTCCTAAATCACTATGTCAATGCTGATTGCTGAAAATGTTCACAAATGGTACGGCAAATTTCAAGTGTTGCGGGGCGTGAGCTTAACCGTCAGTCCTGGCGAAGTCGTCGTGATTATGGGTCCGTCTGGCTCTGGGAAATCGACCTTTATTCGCACGTTTAATGCGCTTGAAGACTATCAGCAAGGACGCATTATCATCGACGGCACCGAGCTGTCAGACGATCTGCGAAACATTGACAAGATTCGGCAAGAAGTCGGCATGGTGTTTCAGCAGTTTAATTTGTTTCCGCATTTGACCGTGCTGCAAAACGTTACTCTTGCCCCAACCTGGGTTCGCAAGTGGAGTAAGGCGAAGGCTGAAGAAGTGGCGTTACAACTATTAGAGCGAGTTGGCATTCTGGAACAGGCGCAAAAATTTCCTGGTCAATTATCGGGTGGGCAACAGCAGCGAGTTGCGATCGCGCGTGCTCTAGCAATGCAGCCCAAAATCATGCTGTTTGATGAACCGACTTCTGCCCTCGACCCCGAAATGGTGCGCGAAGTGCTGGATGTCATGCGCTCACTTGCTGAATCGGGCATGACGATGATTGTGGTCACTCACGAAGTCGGGTTCGCGCGAGAAGTTGCCGATCGCATCATTTTGATGGACGAAGGATTATTGGTTGAAGCGGCAAGCCCGATCGAGTTTTTTCAACACCCTAAAGAAGAACGCACCCAAAAGTTTCTCTCACAGATTCTCTGATACCTTCAACTACTATTGTGTTTTGTAACCTTTCGTTATAGGCTTTACCAGGCAATACAAGAATTCACATTTTGTAACCTGGTAGCTATATTATGAACCTGAAAACTTCTGCTTTGGTGAAGACGTTAAGTCTCGTTGGATTGAGTTTAGGTGCGTTAGTCAGCTTTCCGGCTGTCACTAAGTCTGCTGATATGCCGATGGCTCCGATGACTCCGATGACTCCGATGACTAAGCCTGCTCGTCCTCTCAATCCGGTCTCTAGCCCCGCTCCGATGGCTGCTCCGGGTTCGATGATGGCGACTGAGAAAACGATCGTCCAAATTGCAGCCACAAACGGGTCATTCAAGACACTGACAGCGGCTCTCAAAGCGGCAGGTCTGACCGAAACACTCTCCAGTCCTGGACCCTTCACCGTGTTTGCTCCGACTGATGCAGCGTTTGCAGCACTGCCCAAAGGCACCGTCGAGAAGCTTCTGCTGCCCCAAAATAAAGCCACGTTAGTCAAAATCTTGACCTACCATGTAGTTGCGGGTGATGTCTTGTCTACCGATCTCAAAACCGGAAAGGTCAAGACGGTTGAAGGTAGCTCTGTGAAAGTCAAGGTAAGTGCTATGGGTGTCATGGTCAACAACGCAAAGGTTGTCAAAGCAGACATCAAAGCTAGCAACGGGGTCATTCACGTGATCGATAAAGTGCTTATGCCATCGGCGAAAAATAAGTAGATTATTACGATCTAGTCACATTAATGGCGAAGCATTCAGCAAACAATTTCTCGTAATTTTACAGAAAGCGGTTATTAGACTTCTTGCAAAAGTCACGGAGCTAGTTCTAGAGCCGATTTGTTCTTGAGTGCTAATTCATAGTTGTACACCCCTGCAATCAAGTTGAAGCGTAAGCCAAATCGCTTTCGCCGATTCCGGTATCGCTCTGACAAGA
>JBBRPT010000104.1:0-17542 GCA_038227635.1 Leptolyngbyales cyanobacterium
ACTTTGACGAGGTTAAGTGCTATTATGACTTCTAAACTATGCAATTGTCTTGGTTCAACAGCGGGTCGAGTTCGCTTCGCTTTCGCTCGCCTCCCCCTTCACCGCTTAATGAATATAACACTGCAAAAAGATAGGTGTCAAGCGTTTTACTGAGAAAAATTTGCGGGAAGGTGAAAAGCTTGTCTGTAGGTACTTTTCAAGAGATCGCCAAGCATTAATCGCAATTTACTTACGCAGTTAACCATACCCTCTGATCACACTTCACCTCTACCCAGCATTTCCCCAACCTCTAGCCGACAGCCGTTGGCAAAGTCCCAGCCCGGTTGAGAGCGTTTACCTGATAGCTGGACCGCGCGTAAACATAGTAACCCGTTACCTGTTTGAATCACAGCTCCTAGGTTTTTGACAATTGCTACCACTTCTCCGTAGGGATGACTAGATATTTCTGATGCAATTGACCCTAGAGCAGCAAGTTCTGAGGGAAGCTCAATGGCAGAAGTAATGGGGACAGCCGCCATGATTTTGAGAGTGGTTTCTCTAAAAGACGTAGTGCAGTTGGGATAGAAGCCACGAATTTGATTGTGAAGCGCGATCGCTCCTCGTGACCAGTCCAACTCGTAGTCCTCTTTTTTAATTAGAGGCGCATAAGTAGCTTGACTATAATCTTGAGAGATCGGCTGAATGGCTTGATCTGCAAGTCTTGAAAGAGTTTGGATCAGCAGAGTTGCACCTAGAGGCGATAGTTTTGCTGATAAGTCGTGGGCATTGTCAAAGAGAGAGATCGGCAGCGCTGACTTCAGCAACATCGCTCCCGTGTCCATTCCCGCATCCATCAGCATGGTTGTGATACCTGTCTCAGTCTCGCCATGATAGAGGCACCACTGGATCGGGGCCGCCCCACGATAGTGAGGCAATAACGAGCCGTGAACATTTACACAGCCAAGTTTTGGTATATCTAGAATTGCCTGAGAGAGAATTTGCCCATAAGCAACCACTATAAATACATCTGCCTCTGCCGCTTTGAGTTTCTCCAACGTCTCGGCATCCTTCTTGACACTTTTAGGTTGCCAAACTGGAATTTGGTGGGCTACCGCCATTAATTTCACTGGAGACGGAGACAATTCCTTGCCGCGTCCTCGCCGTTTGTCGGGCTGAGTCACAACTGCCATCACCTCAAACTCTGGATTTGCAAATAAAGCCTCCAGAGTCGGGACAGCGAAGCGAGGAGTTCCAAAGAAGACAATTTTCATGAGGTTGCTGTCGAAGTCTGTCCCTATTGGTAGTAGGGGTATTGTAGCCAAAATCTGTCACGAGACAGTTTGCGTTCTGCTGGAGTTGAAGTGGCTTGCTGGCTCAACAAAACTGTCTCAAGAATTCTTGTAAATCGACCTTGCTGAGACGGTATTTACAGCCATAATGTGAGGTTATTCGTCACCCATCGCTTCTAGAAGTAGGGTAGTTTATATGACATCTCAATCGGTTCAACTCGATCCTCTAAATAGTTCTCATCCGATTCCGTGGAGTTGGATAATGGCGACTTTAGCAGATAGCACACCGAGCAAGCATTACTATCGCAGCCATGCACTAACTTCACCTGATGGTGGCTATAAAGCCTATAGTCGAGTGCAGGTGCAGGTGGAGTCGGAGTTTCATCAAAGCCGCGTTAGCAGCGTTTTGTTTTTAGAAAACCTACAAACAGGAGACTTACAAGCGATCGCGGCAACCTCACCATTTGCAGAGAATCCGTTTATTGGCAATAGCGCTGATTTAGCGGGAACGATCTCGATCGTGATTCCTATTTCATGGTCAGCTACGGGAGATCGTCTGCTCGCGCGAGAATTTGAGTCTATTTTCTGTTCTGACATTGCTTCAGACTATGCGCTAATTTGGGATCGCACATCAAATCGTTCAAGCACTGTTGCACCCACTGGAATCGAATATACCAATGCAATTTTGCTGGGTTGGAGTGAAAATCGTGTCGATCGAGTTCTCTTTCAAGCAGGTAACTTAGGCGAGACTCCTTGGAAGCTTTGGACAGTCGATATGGAAAGTGAGACCCTAGAAGCGGTGAACGATCAACCACGAACTTATGGACAGGTAACCAGTAGCGTTTGGGCAGGACCTCAAATGCAAAGATAGGAGAACGCAGCATAATGAAGCCTAAATTTGCCACTATTGCGTCATGGCAGCAAGCAGAACTGTTGATGCAGCCTACGTTTATCCGAGTGGTGGATAATCTGCGTAAGCAGCTAGATCAATCTGTATGGAAGGGCACCTATCGCGAGGTGTTCATCTGGTCTGACGATACTCCAGAAGACGTTAAAGTAACCGTGACGCGACTGCAAGAACAGCTTAAAACCGCACCGCCTGACCAAGCTGTCGAAATTCAGCAAACCTTGTCTTATTTGCCGTCTCCTCACCTAGGCTATGAACTGTGCTTAGAGCAAGGCAATCAGCAAGTCGTGGTTGATCTGTGGGAACTGTGCTACAAAATCTGTTTTAGCCAGCAAGACGACGAGTTGCGACCTGTGGAAGTTGATATGAATCTGATTGATGAAACAGGCGATGTAGACTGGAATCAGCTCGATGATAAGACGAAACAGCGAGTCGGACAGATATTTGCAACCCTGCCGAGTAAATCAGAATGAACTTCGAGAATGACACCACAGCCTTAGAAGCCGCAAAGTCAGGTGTGGCGCTCTACGATCGCTCTCATTGGGGACGCATCGAAGTCTCTGACACCGATCGGATTCGATTTCTACACAACCAAAGCACCAATGATTTCAAGATTCGCAAGCCTGGAGAAGGATGTGACACGGTATTTGTCACCTCGACCGCACGAACGATCGACCTTGCAACCGCTTATCTGCTAAACGATTCGGTTCTGCTGTTAGTGTCGCCAAATTTGACTGAAAAATTAGTAACATTTCTTGACCGCTACATTTTTTTTGCCGACCACGTAAAGTTGGCAGATATAACCCTCCAAACCGCTACGTTTAGCTTAATTGGCTCCGGGAGTCATGGGTTGTTAGAAAAGCTAGGTGCCGCAGAGATAATTGGTCAGCCTTATGGGAGCCATCGTTTGCTAAATCTAGTAGGGCAAGACGTGCGCGTTGCGGTTGGCAGTGGGTTAGCTACAGAAGGTTACACCTTAATTACGCAAGTCGATCATTCATCTGCCCTCCAAAAGTCTTTGCTTGAAGCCGGAGCAGTAACGATGAGCGATCGTGCCTGGGAGCAGCTTCGGATTGAGCAAGGTTACCCGATGCCTGGTCATGAGCTGACGGAGGATTACAATCCCTTAGAAGCAGGGTTATGGAACACAATCTCATTTAACAAAGGCTGCTATATCGGACAAGAAACGATCGCGCGTCTAGACACTTATAACGGAGTTAAACAGCAACTCTGGGGTGTCAGACTAAAGACTCCTGTAGAGTTAGGCACGATCGTCACAGTCGAAGAGGAGAAAGTCGGAAAACTCACGAGTGTTTTGGAAACAGAGACGGGGGCGATCGGACTTGCCTATGTGCGAACAAAAGCAGGCGGTGCAGGGTTGTCGGTGCAGATTGGCAGCAATCAGACCGAATTGCTGGATCTGCCATTTTTGACTCGCGAAAAGCAATCCTAATCAGTGAGGGGCAGGATGAAATTTAGGATAGAGCATCGCTTTGATGGGCAGCCCATTTTTGAGGTGGCGAGCAATAATCGCTTCAACTTCATCCGATCGAACTCTGCAATACCAAATCTGGTCAGGTAAAACGACTACGATCGGACCGTTTCCACACTGCCCCAGACAACTGCAACCCATTACCTCTACATCAGCGATCGGTTGTGATTGAAAAGCCGCTAAGACTTTAGAAGCTCCTAACTTGCGACACGACTTACCTTGACAGACTTGCACACATTTTATGGGGACAGATTCTATATCAGAGGATGGGGTTGTGAGTTCCATCGTTCTATTCTGACAAATCCGATTTAAGAATTGGGTAAGAGTCCTTTAGTGGCTAACCAGTCGCGGTTGAATAATTTGGACTGGTAGCGGCTACCGCCGTCACAGAGAATAGTCACGATCGTATGTCCTGGTCCCATTTGCTTGGCGAGTGCGATCGCAGCCCCCACATTAATTCCGACCGAGCCGCCCATAAACAGCCCATCTTTTTCTAGCAGTTGATAGACCACGCGAACGGCTTCTTTATCGTCTACCCGAATCGCATCATCGGCTGGAGCGCCTTCCATATTTCCAGTGACACGACTGTTACCAATGCCTTCTGTGATCGAGCTGCCTTCTGAATGAATCTCGCCAGTTTTGACATAGCTATACAATCCGCTGCCCATTGGGTCTGCCAAAATGCACTTGATCGCTGGATTTTTTTCCTTTAGAAACATTGAGACCCCAGCATAGGTGCCTCCCGTCCCGGTTGATGTCACCCATACATCAACCTTGCCATCAGTTTGTGCCCAAATTTCAGGTCCAGTAGTTTCGTAATGAGCAATGCGGTTTGCCAAATTCTCAAACTGGTTTGCCCAGATTGCGTTCTCCATCTCTGCGGCAACTCTACCCGACAGCTTGACGTAATTATTAGGATCTTTGTAGGGAACCGCCGGAACAGTTCGCACTTCGGCTCCCAGCGTTCGCAGTAGATCAATTTTTTCTTGTGATTGCGTTTCAGGAATGATGATCAGGCATTTGTAGCCTTTCGCGTTGCAGATGTGGGCAAGTCCGATTCCTGTGTTGCCTGCGGTGCCCTCTACAACCGTTCCGCCTGGTTTGAGCAAGCCTTTCTTTTCGGCATCTTCAACAATGTAGAGCGCGGCTCGATCTTTCACTGACCCACCAGGGTTTAGAAATTCTGCTTTCCCCAAAATCTCGCAGCCCGTTTCATCACTAAAGCTATTGATCCGAATCAATGGCGTGTTGCCAACGCTGCCCACAAATCCAGGTTTGATATCCATTTTCAATTTCCTGCGTGTTTCCCTATAACGATTTTGGCTCAAAGCGGCGATTAGAGTTCTGCGTTTTAATTTAGGGATATCCGCAGTTTGTTTTTTACTATTATGGATGCCTAGGCACTACAAACAGAACGATCGAGTCACAGTAAAATAGATGCCCTTTCACAGTCTCCCGCCATGACCAGTCTCTCTTCGACCCCTCAAAAGACTGACATTTTTTATCCCAGCTCAGACGGTGAGCCTTTGGCAGAATCATATCTTCACCTATACGCCATCTTAGTAACGCTAGAAGTGCTTACTCAATATCTAGCAGGTCAGCAGGCAACTGTTTTAAGCAATCAGTTTCTCTACTATTCTCAAGGCTATCCACGATTGCGGGTGGCTCCTGATGTCATGGTGATTTTCAACGTTGCCCCAGGCGGACGAGATAACTATAAAACCTGGGAAGAAGGACAAGTGCCATCTGTGATTTTTGAGATGACCTCAGCCGGAACCAAAAACCAAGATCAGGAGTTTAAGCGCACCCTATACGAGCAGCTAGGTGTAACTGAATATTGGTTATTTGACCCAAAAGGTGAATGGATTGAAGAAAAACTTAAAGGCTATCGGCTTCATCGAGATCAATACGATCCCATTACAGATGGACGCAGTGAGCCTTTAAAGCTTCGATTAGAAATCGACGGACATCTGATTGCCTTTTATCGAGAAGACACAGGTGAGAAGTTATTGATTCCTAGCGAACTTGCCCACGCGCTGCGAGAAGAGACTCAAGCTCGACAACAAGCAGAACAGCAAGTTGAGCAACTGAAAGAGCGATTACGATCGCTCGGTGTCAACCCCGATGAAATCGCTTAGGGAATAAGGGCAAGCTCCAGCCTGCCCTCATCAGTTAATGAGTAATGTCTGACAACCTTATTTGTTAGGTTGAGGAGTCATCCGCAGATAAGGCTTGAGTTCGGTCACGCCCTTGGGGAATTTTTGCTTGGCATCTTCTGTGGAGATAGAAGGTACTACAACGCAGTCACCCCCATCTGTCCAGTTTGCAGGTGTTGCAACACTGTGATCATCGGTCAGTTGCAGCGAGTCAACCACACGCAAAATCTCGTCAAAATTGCGCCCAGTGCTAGCAGGGTAAGTCAACGTGAGACGCAGTTTTTTCTGGGGATCGATCACAAACACCGATCGCACCGTCAGGGTGTTATTGGCGTTGGGGTGGATCATGTCATATAGATCTGATACCTTCCGGTCTGGATCAGCCAAAATTGGATAGTTGAGCTTAGTGCTTTGGGTTTCTTCAATATCACCGATCCAGCCCATGTGCGACGTGACATCATCGACGCTGAGAGCGAGAGCTTTGACATGACGCTTGTCAAACTCAGGCTTGAGTTTTGCAACAGTGCCTAATTCAGTCGTGCAGACAGGCGTAAAATCTTTAGGGTGTGAGAACAAAATGACCCAACTATCGCCAGCCCAATCATAGAAGTTGATAGTGCCTTCAGAAGATTCTTGAGTGAAGTTGGGAACTGTGTCGCCTAGTCGGAGAGCCATAACCAGTTTTCCTATTGATCGCAGATAGTTACTTAAAGATCATGCCACAAACCCCCGGTTTCCCGGTCGGAGTTTAGATCTATTTACGATTTTAGTCAAAGCGTTACGAATCGAAATCTAGACTCTCATCTCAAGCTCAGCAAATTTGCCAAGAAGCCTCCGCAGGATCCAGCTAAACCATAGGCTATTTAGTTGAAATTGCGGAGTCAATAACATCCAATTTTCAAGTTTAATCACGATAGCTTCCGTTGAATCTCTGAGACGTTTCGTAAAGAGGTCGTCAAGAACACCGTAAGCTTGGGCACGCTAACATCAAACTTGGATATCGGGTAATCAAATAAACTCATGGACGTTAAAGCTTTTCTCACCGTTGACGAACAATCAATTACGTTAAGGGAATGTCTGAAATATCTTCAAACTGCTGGAAAACTTCAGGGGTTTTTGGGCGATATTCTACGTCAGTATGTATTAGAGCAAGAAATTGCGACGCGAGAAGATCTTGATATCAACCCCGCAGTGATTGAGCAGGCAGTGATCGATTTTCGACTCCAGCAGCAATTAACCGACCCAAAGGTATTTCAAGACTGGCTGAAGGGGAATGGGTCAGACTACTCGATCTTTCATAGCCAAATCAACTCAAATTTTAAGGTTGAAAAACTCAAGAGTGTGATTGCAGATGCCAAGCTGCAAGAATATTTTATTGATCGTAAAGTGTTTCTCGATCGCGTCGTCCTCTCTCGCATCATCGTTGAGAATCAAGAACTCGCCGATGAACTCAAAATCCAGATTCAAGAAGGGACGAGTTTTGAAGAACTGGCTCAAGAGCACTCGATCGCCGATGATCGTATTTCAAACGGCATGATGGGTCCAGTGAGTCGTGGTACGATGCCCGATACAATCAGGGCGGCGATCGATTCTGTTGAACCGGGTGATTTGGTTGGACCGATCGAAGTTGAAAAACGATGGGCATTATTTAGAGTCGAGCAAGTGATTCCAGCAACATTGGATAATCAACAGCTGCGGCAAACATTGCAAAACGAACTCTTTGAGCGCTGGTTAGCAGAAAAGATTCAAAAGATGACTGTCAAGCTTCAGGTAGAGTAGGTTCTAACGTTCGAGTTTCCCCATTTAGTCCCCCTCCAGTATTGATGCAAAGACCCCATGATTACCAATGACATTGCTGCCAATCTGCCCTGGGAGTCACCGCCCCTGTCGTTCCTTAGCCCAGAACAGCAGATTCAATTTAAGACCAAAGCTGAAATCCGTCGCTGCAAGCTTGGAGAGTTGCTCTGGTCAGATGAAACGCCCGATGTGCAGATTATTGTGCTGGTAGGCAAGGTGCGACTCGTTGCCGACGACGGACGATCGCTGCTGCTGCAACCCGGTGAGTGGGTGGGCGATTTATTAGAGCTTCCGGGCTGGAAGGCACGAGCCGCCAGCAATGATGTGCAAATCGTACAGTGGACGGCAAGTCACTGGTCATCGCTGTCTTCATCCAATATCGATCGCTTTTGGGCAATTCAGCGCACTCGCTATCAGCCAGAGAGCGACAACTCGGCTCGCCCTGTCGAGGGCTTTCCATTTGTAGCGGGAATGAATACTGCCGCTGCATGTTTGACAATGGTGTCTAACCATTTGCAAAATCCGGCTCAGATCGATTGGGTGCAACGACAACTTCGTGGTCAGCGTCCAACGAATGTAGTCGATGGGGCTGAGAAACTAGGGCTACAACTCCGCCGGATTGAAACGAATTGGCAGAGTTTGCGGCTGCTCAATTTTCCGGCGATGATCCTATGGGGCAAGAGTCAAGAGTCGGGCGACAGCAGGCAGGGGACATCGCTTCAAGTTGAACCCCATTGGGTGGTGGTGTATGGAGTTCGCGGCGATCGCTTAATTGTCGCTGATCCAATCAATCCGACGATGAACTGTGAGGCGATTCATCGATCAACCGTTCAGCAGCGCTGGGATGGGCAACTCTGGCAAATTGAGCCGATTCAAAAGCAGGAACGGTTTAACTTAAGCTGGTTTCTTCCGGCGATCTGGCGATATAAAGGGTTACTGGGTGAGGTGCTGTTTGCGTCCTTTACCCTACAGCTTTTGGGATTAGGAACGCCTCTGATCACTCAGGTGGTCATCGATCGGGTGATGGTGCAGGGCAGCATTCCTACCTTGGATGTGATGGCAATCGCGCTGCTATCGATAGCAGTCTTTGAAGCCGTTTTAGGGATTCTGCGACTATTTATCTTTACTCATACAGCACGACGATTAGATCTGAGTCTATCGGCTCAACTCTTTCGTCACTTGATGCGGTTGCCGCTCGCTTATTTTGAGGCTCGGCGAGTTGGCGACACCGTTGCACGCGTACAGGAATTGGAAAACATTCGCCAATTCTTGACCGGAACAGCTCTAACAGTGATTCTAGATAGCTTCTTTGCAGTGGTTTATCTAGCATTGATGTTTTTCTACAGCATTCCGCTCACAGCAGTTGCACTAGCCGTGTTGCCGTTATATGCGGCGTTGACCTTGACCACGACTCCGATTTTGCGAAACTGGCTCAACGAGACCTTTAACCGCAGTGCCGACAGTCAGTCTTTCTTGGTCGAGACGATTACAGGAATTCACTCAGTCAAGGCACATTCAGCAGAAAAGGCATCGCGCGATCGTTGGGAAGGGCTGTTTGCGCGCTACATTCGCACCAGCTTCAAAGCGTCCACAACGTCTAACATCAGCAATAACCTGGGTGATTTTCTTACCAACTTTTCCTATCTGCTGATTTTGTGGGTCGGTGCCCATTTAGTGATCAAGCAAGAATTAACCGTCGGTCAGTTAGTTGCATTTCAAATGCTATCGGGACGGGTGACGGGTCCTCTGCTTCGCCTCGTGCAGCTTTGGCAAAACTTGCAGCAGGTGTTGCTGTCGGTCGATCGCATTGGAGATATTCTCAACGTTGCCCCTGAAGCAGAACCGGGATCAGGCTTGGTGTTGCCTCCCCTCAAGGGTCAAACCACGTTTGATAAAGTCTTCTTCCGCTACAACCCTGAGCAGGAACCTGTGCTGAAAGGTATCTCCTTCACCTCTGAGCCAGGAATGTTAATTGGTGTCGTCGGACGAAGTGGCTCGGGTAAAAGTACCTTGTCTAAGCTTTTGCAGCGACTTTATCAACCTGAATCAGGACGCATTCTTGTAGACGGGTTTGACATCAAGAGCGCCGATCTGCATTCCCTTCGCAGTCAAATGGCGGTCGTGCTGCAAGAAGATTTTCTCTTTAATGGCAGCGTTTTAGAAAATATTAGTCTGGGTCGTCCTGACGTAAGTGCAGAGCAGGTGGTCGAAGCGGCGCGTTTGGCAGTTGCTCACGACTTTATCAGCGAACTTCCCCATGGCTATGAAACGAGTGTGGGGGAACGAGGCACCGCGCTGTCGGGCGGACAACGGCAACGAGTTGCGCTAGCTCGACTGTTTCTTTCAGACGCTCCGATGCTCATTTTAGACGAAGCGACGAGTGCCCTAGATAGTGAAACTGAGCAGCAAGTGCTGCAAAATCTGCAAAAGCTAGCGGAAAGCAAAACCGTGTTTCTGATCGCTCACCGATTTGCGCCGCTCAAACGTGCTGATCTCATTCTCGTGATGGAGAAAGGCGTGATTGCTGAAAAAGGCACTCATGACGAATTGCTGCGATCGAAGGGTCTATATTGGTCGCTCTATCAGCGTCAGCAAGCATCGGTGTAAAAACGCTACAACATTCTGAAGGGGCGCTATGATTGCGCCCTTTTTTAGTTTAAGGGATTGCACTCGCCGAAATTCGATTCGTCATCGTTGCCACAAGGGTTGTAATGAAGAAACGATAAAAAAGACCCAAAATAGGTCGAAAAAACTGAATGTTATGCAGTCCTCCACCGATAAGTTATTTCAAAAAAGGCATCAGCTTTCCCTTATACTGCTTCAGCTTTCACCAATAAAAATGTCTACCTCTAGAGTTAAAAGTGAGTTTCTAATGACGCGATCGCTTCGACACACTATCTACTGAGTTGCTTATATTCGTTGCTACAGATATAGGGAAAGCTGTTGTGAAATCTCTCCTTAAGGGAGAGCAAAAAATCTGACATTTCCCATAGAGTTGAACTAAACAACACTTCGGGGTAATTGTCATGGTGCAAGAACGAAACCTTGAGCGTCCCAAATTTCAGGAGCGGGACATCGATCGACGTTCGAGTCGCCCGAGTGTTGGTGGAGTTAAAGAAGGCGCAGGCAACTTAATCACTGATACAGCAACCGGGTTAGCTTTGTTGCTCTCGATCGTGTCATTTTTCCTTAGTGGTGTGGCAGTAGTTGAGGGAGTCAGGGCACGCCGAGAAGTGCAGGCGATGCAGCAGGCGATGAACCGTCCAATTGTCGAATCAACCACTAGCTCAACCCCTCAACCCCTCACACGACCGTTTGGGCTGCCAGGTAATCTGCCTCCGATCGCACAAAGCGTTCAGCCAACTCGGTTTGTCGAGCCTGTCTATGGGGGAACTGGACAGATTGAACTGTTGTCCGCCGATCGGGTTAGTGGGACAAATAACTCAAATGTGGTGAACTTAAAGATGCGGGTTCGGCGGATCGGTGAGCAAGTGCAAGGGATCGGTGACATCAATCTCGCCAAAACGTTTGCCATCAACTCCCGGACTAATATTCGTTACCCAACTCTCGATTTCCGAAATCCTAACGGAAACGCTTTGTCGCTTTATAGTCTGCGTCCGGGTAAGTCGGTTGATGTGACAGTCATGCTACGTGTTCCCCCAGATCTGAAGCGCATCGACTTACAGATTCCTGAGACCGTTGCTTTTCGGGGAGTACCGATCGCGGCTGCTCGCTGAGGCAACGCACAAAAATCCCCGACTTCCCTACTGTCAATAAAGTCGGGGATCTAAACCGTGAATTCAAATGGAATTAGTCTTCGGGCAAGACCCATTGAGGGGGAGCCGTTCGCTTCTTGCGAGCAGCTTCTTCTGCCATTGCAATCATCTGGTCAAGCGAAGTTTCTTGAATAAACTTGGCTGTTTGGTCTCTATATTCAGTATTGGGGCAATCATCGCCTAAAACACACCCATTTTTGCAGGCTTCAGCGCAGTTTATCTCCATGATCTCGTCTCCGCTTCTCAACGCTTAGCTAATCATAACTAGACCATCTCTTGCTACGGTGTAGCCGAGAATGTGCCCATTAATTATCTTAAACGCTTGTCAACTGAGGTGGGGATCTCTAGTTTACTAAGAAAGCGTATGTACATGAGAGCTGATCCCCTCAAATGTTAAATCTTAAACTATTCTTTAGTGCCTTTCTAATTCTCTTCACGCTGCCAGTTCAGGCGGCAGAGCAAGGGCAAATTTCTGTTGCTCAACAGATCGACGACGTTGTGACCCGACTAACGGGTGTGATGGATACGTCGGCTCAAGCTGATGCCAATCCGAGGGCTGTAAACGTAAGAATGACGACTTGCAAAATTGCTTTGAGAGATGCCCCATCAGAAGCTAATACAGTCTATCTCTATCAAGAACAAGCGCTCTCATCTAAGCTGACTAGCCCCTATCGTCAACGGTTTTTGCAAATTTCCCCAAGACCCTACAGCCAGACGGTGCGATCGCTCTCCTTCCGTCCTGCTAACTCAAAGGTATGGATTGGGTTATGCAATCAGCCAGAAGCTTCTCGTATCGTCGAACTCAAAGATTTAGGAAAGCCTGTTTGCAGCGTCTTTCTCAAACGATCGGGCAATGACTACGCCGGAAGAACTCCGATCGATGGTTGCCCTGCCAACGTTAGAGGAGCGGTGAGAATCACCAATCAAATCACCCTTCACCCATCGGGCATGGATACTTGGGATCGCGGCTATGGGGCTGATGGCAAGCAAGTTTGGGGCGCAAAAACAGAATCCTATCAGTTCAAAAAGTCTACAGCACTTCCCTAACTGCCTAACTTTAAGGCATCAGTAAATAGGCTATAGGTCACGCCGATTTTGAGCATGTTGATGACTTCTGCGGGGAGAGATCGCCGAACTCGATCGCTGCCTCCATAAATAACCCGACTAATGACTTCGGTGATGGCTACTAAAATGGTTGCGACGACAATATCCAATTGGGCTTGTTGCCCCGTTGTAGTTGAGATTGCGGTGCCCAGATAAAAGCCAAAAAGCAAACTGATCGCCAGCAGCGACACTCGCCGCCACGGATTTTGAAACAACTGACTGACTTGACCCGTCACAACTCCTACCAAGTCATTTAGGCGAGTATTTTGCATACAGAGGGTGAAGACTCAATTGCTAAAAGATTTTTCCCCGATCGCTCCAGGGATTGCTATTACTAAAGTATAAGAAGATGCGGGGTCGGTGGAAGAAATGAAAGTAAACGGAAACCCTGCGATCAAAATTGGATTATTTACAGCAGTGCTGCTGATTGGAGGCTGGTTTGTGCTGAGACGATTTCAGATTGAAGTCGCCGTGACAGCCCCCGACTCGATTCCGATGATTAAAACCGATCCGTCTCAAATAGGTGAGCCAAAACCTCCCAAGAATGATGGACAGGCTTCGAGCACGGCTTCCCCGATCGACAAAGTTGATCCCGCCATGGCGGCAGCGCGTCAGGGCACCTTACGCGTGAGCAATCGATCGGAGCATCCTTTGCGGGTGGCTTTACTGAGTCGTCAACCTAAAAGCACAAATGCCAAATCTGGAGAAGTGATGCCTGCTGGCTTTGACTCCCCCTCTCACTGGGATTTTTCACCCAACGAAGGCAGCGAAAAAGGCTTGTTGGTATCTCTGCCAAACCGCACCGTGACGCTGAAAAAAGGGGATGTGGTAGTCGCCTTTGCTCAAGACGGTTCTCAGCGCTATTGGGGTCCCTATGTGGTAGGAGAAACGGCTCAACCCACTTGGAACGGTCAGTCAGCAGAGTGGGAGTTGTCGCTAGAGCGATAAAGCGTCATCACATCCGAGACGGGCAATCGCGACTGCGCTCCTAACGTCAGGGGTGAGGTGTGTCCTTTCTCAAAATGGTCTGCTGCTGCACAGCCAATCATTGCTGCATTATCGGTGCAAAATTTCATCGGAGGAAACAGCACTCGCAAATTGTGCTGACTTGCCGCTGCTTGCAGGTGTTGCCGGAGTCCGCTGTTTGCCGCTACGCCACCGCCCACTACGATCGTGCTCAATCCATAATCCAAGGCACAGGTGATCGCTCGTTTAGTTAACGCCTTAGCGACCGTTGCCTGAAAACTAGCGGCAATATCATTCACAGGTAGCGGTTGACCGTCTTGCTGAAGCGTTTGAGTCAGTCTCAGCACAGCCGTCTTTAAGCCACTGAAACTAGAGTCATAGCGATGAAATCCGCCTTCTGGAAGCGACACCTTTCCTTCTGGTAGTGGGAATGCCTTGGGGTTGCCTTCGGCTGCGAGACGATCGAGAATGGGACCTCCCGGATAGCCCAGATTCAGCAATCGAGCTACTTTATCGAAGGCTTCTCCCGCCGCATCATCGCGGGTTTGTCCCAAAATCTCGTATACACCACAGTTTTTAACGTAAATCAGACTGGTGTGTCCGCCCGACACCAGCAAACAGAGAAACGGCGGCTCTAACATCGGGTCAGTCAAATAAGAGGCGTAGATGTGCCCCTCCAGATGATGAACGCCAACTAGAGGCTTTTGATGAACGAGTGCCAGCGTCTTTGCGGCGGTCAACCCGACCAAGAGCGCCCCAACTAATCCGGGAGCGCAAGTGGCAGCGATCGCGTCCACATCCGACCAATCGATCCCTGCGTCGGTTAGGGATTGTGCGATCGCTTGATTGACAGTTTCAACGTGCTGACGCGAAGCCACCTCTGGCACCACGCCGCCATATTGACGATGAATGGCAATCTGAGACGACACAATGCTGCTCATGACGTGACGATTTTTAACGATCGCTACGGCTGTTTCGTCACAACTTGTTTCAATTGCTAAAACCGTTGCCATTTGCTGCTAATTTTTTGAAGGAATGGGCTATTCAACAGTAGCTTAAACTCTGTCTGAGCAGGTCTAATCACCATTAGAACACTGCACAGTTTAGAGAATTCAGTTCTGCAAAAAGTCCTATCTTTTTACGTCGTTCACTCTTCTTAATAAAGGGGAAACAATTCCATGCGACAGTTGTTTGCTTTAATGTTGGTCTTTGCCCTTTGGATTGGGGTTGCTCCTTCTGCCTCGGCTGATTCAGACGTGTCTGGGTTACTTGTGCCCTGTCGTGATTCTGCGGCATTTGCTCAACGCGCTAAAGATTCTGTTAGCGCAACGGCAGCAGAGCGGTTTCAAAAATATGCAGATGCGGGCTTGTTGTGCGGCAAAGATGGATTACCTCATCTGATTGTTGATGGTCGTCTTGATCATGCAGGCGAGTTTATTATTCCGGGCGTGCTGTTTTTATATCTGGCTGGTTGGCTGGGTTGGGCAGGTCGCAACTATCTGCAAACCGTGCATAAAAATGGCAACGATGAGTCTAAAGAGATTCAAATCGATGTGCCTGTTGCGATTCAAAGCTTCATTGCCGCTCTGTTTTGGCCTTTGACCTTTGTCAAGCAGATTCTTACGGGTGAACTTCAAGAAGACGATTCCAAGATCACGGTTTCGCCTCGCTAAGAAGTCGATACTTGAGTCATTTGATGGCGTTCTCAGCTAGACTATTGACTCAAAATTCAGAATGCGTGAACTACTTTTTCTAGGAGATTTCAACATGCCATCTGCGCTCTTAAAATATTTGTCTAACGCCCCCACGTTAGCAGTGCTGTTTACCAGTCTTGTGCTCACCGTGTTTATTTTGATTAACTCGGTTTCCCCCGACCTGCTGTTTTTGGGTCAGTGAGCATAGGACGATCGAGGGCAATTGAGACTTCTCAATGATGTTTAGTCAAAAGGGTCAGCCTGATTACCCTCGATCGATTCCCAGTTGCTTTAAAATCAGGGGATGATGAACCCAGAGCCAGAAATTCGTCGCCTGCTGGATGTGATGCCAGCCTCTGGACGAATGATGACCAAACTGATCAGCAAACCTGAGCAACGACTAGTGATTGATGCTCCTTTTCCACTGCCGTGGATGCGCGATCGTCCCATCTACATTAATTTTGATTTTTGGAGTCGTCTGTCTCGATCGCAGCGAGATTTGCTCATTTTACGAACGGTCAGTTGGTTGGGTGCGGTCAAATGGTTTCAGCCCAACCTCAACTTTGGACTCGTTGCCGCAGGCTTGTTAGGCACAGGTGTAGAACTGATGCAGCAAGATTTTGTGGGCGTTGCCGTCGCCAGTGCGCTGAGTGTGATCGCCGCAACTCAAATTTGGCGCAACAACCACAGCACTAGCATTGAGTTGGATGCCGATGAGCGCGCGCTTCAAGTCGCTCAACGACGCGGCTATTCTGAAACCGATGCGGCTGAATATTTGCTGTCTGCGATCGAATCGGTCGCTCAATTTGAAAAACGTCCGCTCAGTTTTATTGAGTTGTTGAGAGGTCAAAACTTAAGAGCGATCGCGGGGATCTCTCCGATCGGTATCCCAGAAGAGTTGCGTCGAGAATAGGATGAAAACTCGAAGAAGTCTTCTATAGTGATCGATGAATTAATTCAATTTGCTGGTTCTTTTGGAGTCATAGCTGACCCAGAAAATTACGCATTTAATGTTAAGGAGTTCTCTGCGGAGAGCGGAATTTCACGCTTAGTTTGAGCAAACTTTCCCTCAATTTTTAATCATCCACACTAACATTCCTAACACGCGATCGACGGGCGGAATAGCGTATTCCATTAAGTCAAAGGTGACGGTCTGACCTTGCAACTGCAGAAATTTCCACACGCCGCCATTGGTGACGCAGCCATAAATGGTGGAGAGAGGCGTTCCGTTATTGTCATTAAACTTTTGCGCGGCAATCATTTCAGCTAAACATTGTCCCATGCCTGTTTTGAGGTCTGCTTTTTTCGCCTCAACAATAATCACAGCAGGGGCTTCAATTAACATTTGTTCGGGCGATCGACTGAGCAGAAAGTCGCATGTTCCGCTCAATCCTAGTTCTGGCGCTACGGTGAAATCTTCACCTGAAAATAAGCTGATTTGTCGATCGAGCCGTCTGCGAACTTCCATCAATACCGGACTAATAATTAGTTCCGATCGCGCTTTTTCTGATCCGGTGGCAAGGGCGAGGGGAACTCCATCTTCTAGTTGTTCTAAAAGGAGTGAACTGGGGGTGAGAGGCTCGATCACAGGTAAAAAACTTCCGCCTTCAACCAATGTCAAGTTGAAAGCTTGTTTCACTTGTCGCAAACTAAAATCACTGTATGCCATGCGATTGATTATAAAGTGATCGCACCCGTCTCAACGTAAAAACGGCGATCGCGCCTTTTCTAGATGAAGAGTCGTTCAGGTTTGAAGATTGCTTGTTGGCTCAGCGATCGCAACCGTAAAAATGTCAAGGCAATGAGACGATTGAAATGCTTGGTTAATTACTTAAGCTTTCACATTTGTAAGGAACGCTTTTGCGGAATCGACTTAAGCTTTCACATTTGTAAGGAACGCTTTTGCGAATCGACTTAAGCTTTTGCATTTCTAAAGAACGCTTTTACGGAATCGACTTACGCTTTCGCATTTCTAAAGAACGCTTTTGCGGAATTGACTTAAGCTGTAGCCTTCTTGAGTTGACGATCGCTGGAAGTGGGTTATTAGCGATCGCGAGATGCCAAGAGTGACAGACGATAGACTCATGCTTTCGACAGCCTATTAAGCTGTCAGTTATGAATACTGGTCTGGCAGTCGGCGCTTGAGTTCAGCAATGGGTAACAGCAGATCGTCTTCGATTTCTTGGCGGGTGCGATCGCTGACAGCACGGGGTCGCAGCCTCCGTTTGGTAGAATTAGAGAAATTTTGTAACTACTCAGGTTGAAAGATAGTGGGCAGAGTAGGATTGCCCAAGAAAACTTGCTGAAGAGCATCAAGGACATTCAACCCTTGCTTCTTGAGGGTCGAGATATAGCCGCGAATGCGACCGAATTGCTGCGCCC
>JBBRPT010000105.1:0-17396 GCA_038227635.1 Leptolyngbyales cyanobacterium
GTTGAGCAAGTCAAATTGCGCTTGAGTCAGGTTGCTAGGATATGCTTTGCTCATGTGGCTCTCTCGGTGCTGTACTTAGTATTTGCAGCGTACACCAGAGAGCTTTTTTACTGCCACACCGACTTTTAAAACATCCTCTTAGACCCTGAAGTGCAGAAAGCGATCGAGAGCAAGCAAATTGCTAACCAGAGACTTGCTCAAAAATCAACTGAGGTTGAGATTGCAAAGAAAGAAGCGGAGCGATTGATCGCTTTGCAAGGTGCGATCACTGCTCAGACGCTAATGAAGGAAGCGATCGACAAGTGGGACGGAAGCGGCATTCCTCCAACAATCGGCGGCAGTGGGATGACTCTGTTAGTGCAGCCGCCTCAAAAGAAGTAGCTACACGTAAAGGTGAGTTATGAGTGAGATGTGATGAGCCGTTAGATGATCAACAAAGGCTTCTATTTCTATTAGTTATTAAATAACGCTTAATATCCCTGAAGCCTTGCGCTGCTTAACCTCTAGAGGTCTTTCGATACTTGCCTAAAACGACTCTATGATTGGCTTGCAAGCGTTTCTACGCTTATTTTGCAACGATTCTAGGAGAATGTTTGAAACGTAATTTTTATAACCTCAGAGGTTTCAGTTTTTCTAAATCCCTCTTGAAGAGGAGGCATAAAGTTAAACATCTCTCTTGTAGGAGAGGTTATTTTGAGGGGAATTGGGGTGTGGTTTAAACCCTTTGATCCTCCTTAAAGATGAGGGAGCCGAACCCCTCAAATTCCTCGTTAAAGCCACTATTCTAGGACGTTTAAAGCTCGCTCTAGGGAGATTTCATTCTCTAATCGCAGAAGAGAGATATCAAGTAATACTACAAGATTTGGATTGATACTCTAAAATTTGATTCGCTCTACTGCAAACTATAGCTGCCGTTAGGAGAAAATGATGTTTGATTTGGTCATTCGTAACGCTGCGATCGCGACCGCATCAGATCAGATGCAATGCGATATCGGCATCCAAAATGGGAAAATTACTGCACTGGCTGCTCAATTGCCGACCGTCGCGATCGAAATTGATGCAACCGATAAGCTCGTATTGCCCGGTGGCGTTGATGCCCATTGTCATTTAGATGAACCGATGGGCGGCGATGTCGTCATGGCAGATGACTTCTATACTGGAACGCTCTCCGCTGCCTGTGGCGGCACCACAACGGTCATTCCCTTTGCGCGGCAACCCAAGGGCGGTTCCGTCAAAGCCGCAGTTGAAGATTACCATCAACGCGCTCAAGATAAAGCCGTCATTGATTATGCGTTTCATTTAATCATTTCTGATCCGACCCCTGATGTGTTAGAGCACGAGTTACCCAGCTTGATTCGATCGGGTTACACGTCGCTCAAAATTTATATGACTTATGACGATCTCAAACTGAATGATTATCAGTTGTTATCCGTGTTGTCATTAGCGCGGCAAGAAGGGGCGTTGACTATGATTCATGCCGAGAACACAGATTGTATTGCCTGGATGATTGTGCAGCTCGAAACCGCTGGAAACTTTGCACCGCGCTATCATGCTACTTCGCGCCCAATGGTGGTGGAACGCGAAGCCACCCATCGAGCAATTTCACTTTCTGAGTTTATTGATGTGCCTATTCTGATTGTCCATGTTTCGGGTCGAGAAGCGGTTGAGCAAATTCGCTGGGCACAAAATCGAGGACTCCGGCTGTATGCTGAAACCTGTCCGCAGTATTTATTTCTCACAGAAGAAGACTTAGGTCACGGATTTGAAGGCGCGAAATGTGTTTGTAGCCCACCGCCTAGAGACAAGGCAAATCAACAAATCATCTGGCAGGCATTGTGTAACGGCACCTTCCAGGTCTTTTCCTCAGATCATGCGCCGTTTCGCTACAACGATGCTCATGGAAAACAGATAGGTGGAACCGATGCTTCATTTCGCTCTATCCCGAATGGAGTTCCTGGTATTGAAACTCGGTTACCCTTGCTGTTTTCTGAAGGAGTGCAAAAAGGCAGAATTGATATCCATCAGTTTGTGGCACTTACGGCAACAAATCCAGCTAAGTTGTACGGATTGTATCCGCGTAAAGGGACGATCGCTATCGGCTCTGATGCAGATCTCGTAATTTGGAACCCGCACCAAGTCGTTACCCTCTCGAACACACTGCTGCATCACGACGTAGACTATACGCCCTATGAAGGAATGACGCTTAAAGGCTATCCAGAAACCACGATTTCAAGGGGTGAAATTGTCTGGCAGCAGGGTCAGCAGGTCAAGGCAAAATCGGGACGTGGGCAGTTTCTTCGTTGTGGTGTGTCTTCACTTGCCCGTCCCAAAGACCGAAACTCGTAAGTTATGAAAACAGATGCTCGCCGGATGACAACAAAGTCTACTTTAACCATGCGCAGCTACGCAGCGATCGCCGGAATCTTGGTTTGGTTGACGTTAGGGTTACAGCTTTATTTATCAACAGCCTTGGCGATTGGCAATGGTCTAGGGTTCTGGATCGGCATTGCTAGATATTTTGGCTTCTTTACGATCTTGACCAACATTTTGGTAGCGCTGACGCTAACGGTACCGTTACTGCGATCGAGAAGTCGTTGGGGACAATTTTTTTCTCAACCCAGTGTCAGGACTGCGACGGCAGTTTATATCACGATCGTGGGCATTGCCTACTCGCTGCTGCTCAGAAACATTTGGAACCCGCAAGGCTGGCAACTTCTGGCTGACAGAATGCTGCATGACTTTACTCCGATCGTGTATGTCGTGTTCTGGTTCGCATTCGTTCCTAAAGGAACCTTGCGATGGCGTGATCTGTTAACTTGGTTGATCTATCCCTTGGTGTATTTGGTGGTTGCTCTGATCCGTGGTGCAATCTTCAACTGGTATCCTTACCCGTTTCTAGAGGTTAACAAGCTCGGTTATTCATACGTGTTGCTCAATGTGGCGATGCTCTTTATCGGGTTTTGTGTGGTTGGTGCAATCTTTATTGGAATCGCCCACCTGATTCATCGCCGGGATGCCATTAAAGAATGCTAATAGCCTGGGTGAACGTTCTCTAAAAGGCAGCGAGCTAATCGTCTAACCTGCCTCAGCTTCCTCGGTTTGTTGAGAAGGCTCATTCTCGATCGTCGCGTTTTTCTCAATGTGGTGCTCATACCAAGCCATCAAGGGTGTCGATGAGATGCCGTGCAAAATTACAGACAGCACGATCGTTACAAACGTGATCCAGGCAATTTGTTCTCCAACATCCCCTTTTAACCCCTTGCCCAGCGCGTAAGCCAGATAGTAGACCGAGCCAACGCCCCGAATCCCAAACCAGCCATAAAGCCAGCGAGTAGTGGGGTGAACGGGCAGTCCGATCGTGCTCACCCACGCACCGAGAGGACGAATCAGAAACAGCAAGGGGATTGCTACGGTTAACGCATTTCCACCAAAGCGTAGGATTGGCTCGTGTCGCAGCAGCGACCCTAACAGCAGAATTGCGCCGATTTCAGAGAGCTTTCCAAGTCGCTCAATGAAGTGAAGTTGTGACAAGGCTTTGTCTTGATTGCGGCGGCGTTTCATCGTCACGCCTGCAATAAACACTGCCAAAAAGCCATATCCATTCACCAATTCTGTGAGTGAATAGGTGATCAAAACCGTGCTCAAGGCGACGAAATCTTCGATCAGACCATCAGCGGGGCGATGGAGTTGCAGTCTGTAGTCGATCCATCTCACGGTTTTGGCAACGGCATACCCCATCACCATGCCTGCAAAAATTGCCCACAGCAAATCAACAGCAACCCATTCTTTAACCCACTCTTGCCAGTTTGGCTGTTCAAGCGATCGCAGCCCAAAATAGACAAATGGAAAGGCGAGGGCATCGTTGAGTCCACCTTCTGAGGTGAGTCCAAATCGCAATTCGTCGCGATCGCTGGGGTCATAGAGTTGCACTTCAGATGCGAGAACCGGGTCAGTCGGTGCCAAGATTGCGCCGAGCAAAATTGACGTTCCCCAGTTTAGGTTTAGAATCCAGTGTCCGATGGCGGCGATCGCAAAGATTGAGATTGGCATCAACAATCCAATCAACCGAATGGTGGAGTTCCATGCCCAAAGTCGCGGTGGACGAGTCATCTTCAATCCACAGCTAAAGAGTGATATCAGCACCACAAACTCTGAGACTCGTTCTAAAAGCTCAGTGCCAGGGCGGATTTGAATCAGGTTAAACCCATAAGGGCTGAGGATGATGCCGACGATGAGATAAATCAGAGCATAGGAGAGCGGGAGGCGAGAAATCCAGCCTGACCCTAATGTGATGGTGAGCAGCAACAGACCGATGACCAACAGATCGAGAATGTAAATATCCACAAGCAAATTCAGCGCGTGAGTGAGCTTTCAACTCTAGAACGTCCCCCTGCTAGCGCTCATTCATCCTCTGATAGATTTACGATGATTTCTATGGTTTACGAATGTAGCCCCATTTGCCGTCAATCAGCACTCGCGCTAATCCTCCGCTAAAGGAGCCAGCATCCTCAAATTGAGGCGCGATCGCAACCCGTCCAGTCTTATCGATGTATCCCCATTGATTGCCAATTTTGACGGGTGCAAATCCTTCTGAGAAATCGGATGCAAAATCAAATTTGGCAGCGATCGCCACCTTTCCAGTTTTATCGACATATCCCCACTGATTCCCGATTTGAACAAGTGCAAACCCGTCAGAAAAATCAGAGGCAAAGTCAAATTTAGGAGGCACGATCGCGGCTCCGGTTGAATTAATATAGCCCCACTTGTCACCAACTCGGACGCGCCCGATCGCTTGAGAAAAGTTAAACGCACCATCAAACTGAGGTTTTACGACCAGCTTGCCCGTTTTATTGATATAACCCCAGCGATTGTTAATTTTGACAGGGGCAAGGTTTTCAGAAAACTTCCAGGAGTCGTCAAACGTTGGTTTAATCGCGATTCGACCTGTGCGATCGACGTATCCATATTTTTGACCGATTTTAACGGCTGCTAATCCTTGAGAAAAGCTTGACGCTAACTTAAACTCTGGGTTGATGACTATCTTTCCTTGTGGATTAATGAAGCCGTAGTGATTCCCAATTTTGATGGCAGCTAACCCTTCTAGAAATTGCGAAGCGCCTGCAAATCGAGGATTGATTGCTATGTTTCCCGTTTTGTCAATGTAGCCGTAATTGCTGCCCACTTTGGCGATCGCTAACCCTTCTGAAAACGGCGAATAGCTCTCAAACTCGACTTGAGGCGTAACGACGACATTGCCCGTCCGATCGATGTATCTAAACTGATCGCCAATTCGCACTAAAGCAAACCCTTCTGAAAAGCTGGAGGCACTGTCGAACTGATGCCCGATCGTCAAATTTTTAATCAGCTTTGCAGACGGTTGCAGATTCGATTGAGCAACCCGTTTAGATAACGCCTTTAATGGCTGGCTCAACGGAATTAAGACGGCAAGCGAGACGATCGTGGGAATGGTGCGTTGCCAAAAACGGATTGACATAGGAAATAATCCGATGCGCTAATATCCGTTTAGTGTAGCGATCGTCCCTCAAACTGTTGTCAGCCAATCAGCATATTATCCAATCCAGTTTGCAGCTTGATTCCTTGAATTGAGTAATCTAACAACTGCATGGGGTGCAGCACCGGAACAGACTTACCCTGAAGCTGTAGATGTTTAGAAATCTGCACAAAGCAGCCAATATTCGCCGATGCAATTAGTTGCGCTCCTGTGTTGGTCAAATTTTCGACCTTTTGTTGTCCTAACTCATCGGCGATATGAGGGTGCAAGATGTTATAAACTCCGGCACTTCCACAGCACAGAGCCGCGTCGATCGGTTCTCGCAACTGCACACCCGGAATCTGCTTTAACAGTTGACGAGGCTGAACGCTAATCTTCTGTCCGTGCAGCATGTGGCAAGCATCCTGATAGACCATGACCAAAGGCTGATCTTGCAAGGGCGAAAGGGGCGCAGTCAGCCCAACCGCCGCTAAAAATTCCTGCACGTCTTTGACTTTATTGACAAATTCCTTTGCTTTTGGGTGATAGTGCGGGTCATCTTGCAGAATGTGCGCGTATTCTTTGAGCGTATGACCGCAGCCCGACGCATTGATCAAAATGGCATCCACATCGCTATCTGCAAAGGCATCAATCATTTGACGGGCAAAGGTTTTGGTCTGTTCTTCTTGCCCTTGATGGTGAGAAAGTGCCCCACAGCAACCTTGAATTTGAGGCACCACAATCTCGCAGCCATTTGCTGTCAGCACACGCACCGTTGCATCATTCACCGCCGGATTAAACAATCGCTGTACACAGCCCAAAATCATGCCGACGCGATAGCGTTTTTGTCCTTCTGCGGGGATCAGAGCGGGAATCGTATCGTGAAATGCCTCCGCCGGAATCTTGGGCAGCACCGACTCCATCGCGGCAATCTGAGGTGACACTTGCTTGAGAAAGCCCAGCGATCGTACCAATCGTTGCAAGCCTGATTTTTGATAAAGCCCCAAAGGACGCAGCAGCACGCGCATCCGATTTGGGTAAGGAAACACCGAGAAAATTAATTGTCTCAGCAGTTTCTCAGGCAAAGGACGAGAATGATTGCGCTCAATTTGTGGACGAGTTGCCGCGATCAGCTTGTCATATTGCACTCCAGAGGGGCAAGCTGTCACACAGGCAAGACACCCCAAACACGAATCAAAGTGCTGCACGGTTGCCGGAGAGAGCGGAATCTCACCCTCATTCACGCCATCCATTAGATAAATCCGACCTCTGGGCGAATCGGTTTCTTTGCCAATCACCCGATAGCTAGGGCACGTAGATAAACAAAATCCACAGTGAACGCACGAATCAATCAGTTTGGGGTCAGGCGGATGATTGGGATCAAATCCGAGAAATTGTCGGGCAGCCGACTCAGCAGGAGTGACCGGATTTTCTGACGTTTGCATATTTAAATTCCACCGACAAAGCGATGAGGACTCAACAGAGAATTGGGATCAAACTGAGTTTTAATCTTCTGCATCAGATCCAGTGCATTTCCAGCGTAGCCCCAAACATTAATTTGTTGCTTAAAAGGAATCGGAGCTTGCAGAACCGAAAGATAGCCACCGGTTGCTTGGCAGAGAGATCGCAGTTCCTGAATCATAAACGTCCGAGTTTCACTGCTCAGAACTAACTGACCCACTCCACTTCCGAGATGAATCGTGGCTCCAGCATTTTGAGACAACTGCTCAAGCTGGGTGAGAATGGTGATCGCCTCTGACGGTTTGACTCCGATTTTGCACACGATCGAGTCCGGTTCACCCACCATCTTTTCGCCCAAGCGTCGCCACAGATCCGCCTCATCGGTTGCTGGATAGAGTTGTGATGAGAGTCCAAATGCGGCACCGACTTCGAGCGATCGCGCCGCCTGTTCTTTCACACTTTCAACAATGGCTTGAAACCGAATCAACAGTCCCATCTCTTTGCCTAACTCTAGATCAGACATGGTTTGAGCAGAGAGAACTTCGATCGCGGTCGGGGTCAGCGCAGAACTTAACAGCGTTTGGGCGGCTTGAGCCAGTTCGTCTTGGTGCCCACTCATCACCACGGTCTGAGAAGCATGAGGAATCGGATAGACCCGTAATGTCACTTGCGTAATGATGCCGAGGGTTCCATAGGCTCCGGTCAATAATTTCATCAAGTCATATCCGGCGACGTTTTTCACAACCCGTCCGCCTGCCTTGACTAACTGCCCATCACTACGAACGAATGAAATGCCTAAAATCATGTCGCGCACACTGTTGTAGCGATGTCGCAACGCTCCAGTATCTGCCGTTGAGATGATGCCGCCCAACGTCGCTTGGTCGGGGTAATGCGGATCAATCGCCAAAAACTGTCCCGACTTTCTCAACAATTCTTGGAGATCAGAGAACTTTATTCCAGCTTCAGTCGTAACCGTTAAGTCACCGATCGCGTGATCTACCACTTGATTGAGTCGCTCAGTGCTAATGACCAAACTGACACCCTCAACCAGTCCGCCCCAGTGCAGTTTGCTTCCTTTACCACACGGCAACATTCTTAACCTTTTTTGCCCAGCGTAGAGGATAACTGCCGCTAACTCTTCTGGCGTGTTGGGGTAAACCAAATGTGAGATTTGGCTACCGGGCATTGTGGCTCTTAAAATGGGCGATCGCTGAGCCTCAGCCAATGTGTCCCACGCACAAACGCCTGCGACTCCGACAATGCTTTCTAAAACTTGGGCAATGGCTTTCATGTGTGACACAGTTCACTGCAAAGGGTGAGAAAACAGATTAACCATATATGCTAATGAGAGAAAAATTCACTGATTTGGCGGAAGCTGACCGTTGGATCTTCAAGCAAATAGGGAATAATACCCTTGCGCTCACCAACGGCTCTGTGAGAACTCGGTCTATGCTCAATCACTTCTAAGGTCTCGATTATAGGGTGCCATTGCTCCTCCCGATTGCGGTTATCTAAAAATCATTAGCGATGCAACTCACCGAATCACCATTTTCATTGGTCACACTTCAACAGACGATCGAGCAGTTGATCAAGACCGCTCCCGCTCACAGCCCTGAGTTGGCAGCACAGCTACGATCGTGCGTATCCGATATCAATGCCACGATCGCCCAGTTCCACAAGCAGCTAACGTGGGAGCGAGAACAGCGTCAGCGAGCCGAAGCCGAAGTTCGCTTTCTTGAACGAATGACGCAAGCGATTGACCAATCAGCCATCTTAGAGTATCAACGCACCGAAGCCGCCCTTCGAGATAGCGAAGCCCGCTATCGTCGCATTATTGAAACCGCAACTGAGGGAATTTGGGTCTTAGACGCAGACGAAAATACCGAATTCACCAACGGGCGCTTGGCTCAAATGCTGGGCTACAGAGTCGAAGAGATGCAGAGCAGATCATTGTTTGACTTTCTCGACAGTGAAGGGCGAGAAATTATGCTCCACTGTCTAGAGCAACTACGCCAAGGTAGGCAAGAACCGCACGACTGTAAATTTCGCTGCAAAAATGAGACAGACTTGTGGGCGATCGTTTCGGCAACCCCAATTTTAAATGCCCAAGGTGACCAGACGGGCATTTTGGCGATGATTACTGACATCACTGAGCGCAGACGCACACGGGCAAACTTAGAGCAATCTCTGTGTCTGCTGCAAACCACTTTAGAATCGACCGTAGACGGCATTTTAGCGATCGATATCTTTGGCAACATTCTGACGATGAATCGTCAATTCCTGACTCAGTGGAATTTGCCTGATTCTGCCCTAGCTATGTCAGACGATCAAGAGTTACTGGCTGCCACGGTCGAACTGCTTAAAGATCCAGCCTCTTTTCTAAATCAGCTGCAAGTCGAGTTAGATCAGCCGAATCTCGAAACCTATGGGCTGGTAGAACTGCACGACGGACGTTTTTTTGAGCGGCATTCTAAACCGCAAAAACTGGGCGATCAAACAATTGGCAGAGTCATCAGTTGTCGCGATATCACCGACACCAAACGGGCTGAAGTTGTTCTTGCCGAGCGAGAACAACTACTGCGAACCGTCGTCACCAACACTCCAACGATTTTATATGCCCTCGATCGAGATGGCATCTTTACCCTCTCAGAAGGCAAAGGGCTAGAAGCCATGAACCTTAAATCAGGTGAAGTCGTCGGACGGTCAGTCTTTGACTTACACAAAGAACATCCCGATCTCCTTCAAGCGGTTCATCAGGTTCTTAATGGGGCAGAAAGCAATCTAATCTCGAACGTAGACGGGGTCATCTATGACAATCGCCTCACTCCGCTTCTCGATCAGCAGGGCGGCGTGGTAGGAATGATTGGAGTCGCAACGGACGTGACTGCGCGCAAACAGGCAGAAGAAGCGATCCGCGATGCCAAAAAAGACTTAGAAGTTCGAGTCGAAGAACGCACCTTAGAACTTCGCCATACTAATCAAAAACTTCAGCTAGAAATCGCCCAGCGAACTCAAGTTGAGCAAAGCTTGCGAGAAAGCCAAGTCTGTCTACAGTTGCTCAATAACATTTCTAGAGGCATTACGGCTGGTGTGTCTGTTGAGCAAGTCATCGCCTCGACGGTTCAACAAATCGGGCAACACTTTAAAACCCTCCGAATTCTCTATAGCGTGATTGTCGATGGAGTCATCACAGCGGTTCACTCTACTCAACCCGAAACGATGATGAAGCTAGAAGGGGCGGTTTTAGACGTGAAGCAATCCCCTGAGTATTTGGAACTCATTGAGCGTCGTCACTCGATCGTGGTCGCCGATGTGACTCAAGCTGACTTTCTAGCGCCCCTTGTAGACGGAATGCTTTTAAGAGGAACTCACGCCTTGCTTGCGGTTCGCGTTCAGCATTCAGCCCAGCAAACTGGGTTACTCAGCTTCAACTCATCTGAGCCACGCCAATGGAGTGATTACGAAATTTCGACGCTCACCGAAATCGCTGATTATCTCTCAATCGTGCTTCAAGAAGCGCAAGCCCAGCATGAACGTCAGCGCGCCGAAGAGCGTCTCCGTCTATTTGAGTCGGTCGTCATCAACGGGCATGATGCCGTGATCATTACCAATGGTGACCCTGAAGATCCTCAAATCACCTATGTTAATGCTGCCTTTACCGAGTCAACAGGCTACGCACCAGAAGAAGTTATCAGCAAAACTCTTCGCCTTTTGCAAGGACCGAAAACTGCGCGTGCTCAACTCAACAAAATTCGTCAGGCGATGCTTGCTCACAAATCGATTCATACAGAGCTCATTAACTACCGCAAAGATGGCTCTGAGTTCTGGGTCGATCTCAATCTGGTGCCCATCATGGATGATCGCGGAACTTTAACTCACTATGTCGCGTTGCAGCGAGATATCACTGAGCGTAAATGGTCAGAAAAAGCGCTAATTGCGACTCAGGCACGTCTAAAATATCTGCTCTTATCTAATCCATCGGTTATCTACACCTGCCATCCCAACCGCAACCGCTCTTGCACCTTTGTCAGCGAAAATGTTAATCAGCAATTAGGCTATGAAGTTTGGCAATACTTAAAGGACTCCCACTTCTGGTCAGAGCGGATTCATCCAGATGATTTAAGCGTGGTGCTAGAGCACGTCTCTCAACTCTTTGAGGTCGAGCAACTCACCTGTGAATATCGATTTCTCCACAGAGATGGCTCCTACCGCTGGCTGCGAGACGGCATGAAACTTTTGCGCGATCGCCAGGGGCAACCCGTCGAGATTATTGGGTCAGTGGTGGATATCACCGATCGTAAGTGGGCAGAAGAGCAGATTCACGCGTCCCTCGAAGAAAAAGAGGTGCTGCTCAAGGAAATTCACCATCGAGTCAAAAATAATCTTCAGGTCATCTCTAGTTTGCTCAAACTGCAAGCTGGGTATATTAGGGACGAGCGCATTTTAGAAGTGTTTAAAGAAAGTCAAAACCGCGTGCGGGCGATGGCGCTTATTCACGAAAAACTCTATCAATCGGATGACTTAGCCAAAACTAATTTTGCAGAATATATCCGTAGTTTGGCAAGTGATTTGTTCCGCTCCTACTCAGTTAACTCACGGGTGATCAAGCTCAATCTAAACGTCGAAGATGTCCGCCTCAGCATCGATACCGCCATTCCCTGTGGGCTGATTATCAACGAGCTAATCTCAAATTCGCTGAAATATGCGTTCTCAGCAGGGCAAGCCGGGGAAATTAATATTCATCTCTTGTCTGAAGCTGAGGATTGCTATACGCTCATCGTTCAAGACAACGGCTCAGGGTTTCCAACAGAGTTGAATTTCCGCAACACAAAATCTTTGGGCTTACAGCTAGTTTGCAGTCTCACTAAGCAACTACATGGCACCATTAATTTAGACTGCGATCGAGGAGTTGAATTCAAGATCACGTTTGCCGAGCAAAAACAGAAGGGTTAGATGTCAACTGCTAATATTCTCATTGTTGAAGATGAAAGCATTATTGCTTTAGATATTCAAAACAGTCTACTCAATGCAGGATATGCCGTAGCTGCACTGGCAACGTGTGCAGAGGAGGCACTCAATCTCGCCGCTCAACTGATGCCTGATTTAGTGCTGATGGATATTCGCCTGCGGGGTGAGATGGATGGCGTAGACACTGCCGAGAAGATCCGCCGAGAGTTCAATCTTCCCGTTGTTTATTTGACAGCACATGCGGACGAAAACACCTTACAGCGCGCAAAGATTAGTGAACCATTTGGCTATATTCTCAAACCCTTTGAAGATCGGGAGTTGATCACCACGATCGAGATTGCCCTTTCTCGCCACAAAGCCGAAGTTGCCATTCAGTTAGCGCTTGAAAAAGAGAAAGAACTCAATCAACTCAAATCACGATTTATCTCTGTAGTGTCCCATGAGTTCCGCAATCCTCTGAATGCGATCCTGTTCTCTACTGAGCTTTTAGAGCGCTATGACGCTGAGTTAACCGCAGAGCGCAAGCATGGATATTTGCAGCGCATTCAAGTGTCAGTGCGGCGGATGAATCAATTATTGAATGATGTGCTCACGATCGGGGAAACTGAGTCAGACCACCTACCGTTTGATCCACACCCGCTCAACCTTCTTCAGTTTTGTAGAGACACGATTGACGATCTGCAAATAAATCAATCGCTGCGTTGCCCTATCCAGTTTTCTCACAACTACACCGCCTTCTCATCGTTAGAAGACCCATCTCTTCTGTACTTAGACGAAAAGCTTCTACGGCACATTTTGACGAATCTTCTATCGAATGCAATTAAGTATTCTCCACAGGGTAAAAATATTGATTTTACATTAAATTATACTGATGAAAATGTTGTTTTTCACATTCAAGATTACGGCATTGGGATTCCAATTAACGACCAATCGCGTTTGTTTGAATCCTTTTATCGCGCCAGCAATGTTAAAACTATTCCTGGAACAGGGCTAGGACTATCTATTGTTAAACAGTGTGTTGATTTACACGGTGGCACGATTGAAGTAATCAGTGAAGTCGAGACAGGAACGATCTTTATCGTCACGATTCCGTTAAGGCACTGCCAGTCATCTTATGAAGAAAATCTTAGTCATTGAAGACGAACAAACGGTTCGAGAATCAATTTTAGATCTGCTAGAAGCAGAAGGCTTTAGCGGTCTGGGGGGCGAAAATGGTAATGTTGGGCTGCAACTCGCCCGCGAAAAACACCCTGATTTGATTCTGTGCGATGTGCAAATGCCTGATTTAGATGGCTACTCAGTCTTGACTAACCTCCGCCAAGCAACTGACACCGCAGATATTCCCTTCATTTTTCTGACTGCTAGAGGAACGAAGGCAGATATCCGCTATGGAATGGAGTTAGGCGCAGATGATTACCTCACTAAGCCCTGCACTGCTACAGAGCTGCTCGGTGCGATTTCAGGTCGGCTTGCCAAGCAGGCGGCGCTTTTAGAGCGATATAACAAACCGACAAGACCTCAGAGCCAATCTCCCGAGACTGCTTGTCCTGACTCTTCTCAGCAACCAACAGAAGCTAACTATTCCTCTTCTCGCGATGGATTGCTTAACCATTTCTATCAAGAGCTACGCAATCCACTGTCTAACATCAACATGGCGCTGCATCTATTAAAAACTACCCCGATCGCGACCCAGTTTGATAGCAACGTTGTCACGATTCAACGCGAATATGGGCGCGAACTGGCAATTCTTCAGCAGGTTTATAAGCTGCAAGATTTGCTGATACCAGAAAGTGCCACTCTCCTCCAAAACTGCAACTTAGTCGAGTTGTTTGAAACCGATTTGGATGCACCAGACTCAAACAATTGAACGTTGGCACCTATCCTTGGAGTTGAGATTGGCTGGCTTTCGCTTAACTGCTTCTGTTGTTTGGGCTGCGATCGTCAAATCCTCAAATTATAAATTGGTCTAAATGCCATCGCAACTACACACCAATTCCGTTTATCTGCGAGCTTCCATATAGGCTCTCAGTAGGGTATTGATTTGAATTTGATAACCCTCTCCTTGCGACCTAAACCACTCCATGACATCGTTATCAATCTGTAATGTGACCTGCGCTTTGTTCTCGGTAGCAGGTAAGCCCCGATGAACAACTGCCTTCGCAAATCGCTCAGGCGTTACTTCTGGACAATCTGACAAGTCGATGTCCTCATCGGTCATAGCGTCTAATCGTTGCCAATCAGTCTGAGAGTTCCTCGAGGTAGGTTCGTTGCTCATAGTTAGTTGCCTTTGGGCGCATCCAAGTCTTGTAAGTCTCAATTTGAGAACGTGTCTTGAAAGCCCGTTTTCTCAAGGGCTACAAGTCTGAGTAATAGTACTTATTGCACAAGTGGGATGCGCCCGTTGCCTTTCTTGTAGAGATAATCCGAGTACGTTCACTCCAATCGGTATGAACATTACTAATGACTCGAATGACTCGCCCTCAAAACATTCTGTAGAGTTAGCATTTTTTGTCTGAGCTTCAACTAACGAAGAATTAAATTCTGACGAATCGAATGTCCGATCGTGTAGAACGTACTGCTTAAACGGGCTTTTTAGACTGCTATCAATGGTTTTAAGCTATGTTTCAACTTTCATTTCGGCAAGAGTTTCCTCTCTTATGTAATTTAACGCCCACTCGTGTCCACAGTAATAGTCAATGAGCCATAAAAGATCACGAATTGCGAGTAATATCGACTCAACACTTTCGAGCTGAGGCGATTGCTTCCCAAGGTGTACAATTTCGTTACGGAGGGTTACTCCTTTCTCAAGCGCCTCCATCACGTTTTTGGATGGAGCAACAACATTTCCATTGATTTTGTTAACGGCTGGCAGTGTTGGAAGGTATGCAGTTAGAAGCTTTTTAAGCCGTGGAGAAGGAACGTTATCTGCCAGCCATTGAGCGTCAGGTACTAATACTCCAATGCATTGCTTGATTCCAACTTCAGCAGCAGACATTCCCGTTACGATCGAACTTCGTGGATTAGTTGTGCGTTGTCCCCAAGCTTCACGAAAGAGTCCATGATAGATTGGCTCATTTTTGAACTTATTCGTCAAGTGTAGTATCTGAGCCTGAGTTTCGTCTTTTAAGAATAAAGTTTCGCTAATATCTATCACGATGACATGAATCTCCTCTGGAACTCGATGCCAAAAAGTAGAGTTCCGAGACCATTTTAATCCACGACTACTAATAGGATTGTGCGATCCGGACTGATTACACCGCCAACGCAGTACGCTTGCGATGCTCTTGCGGCTATTGCAAGTTCATTATGAATTTGTCGAATAAAGTCTTGAAGATAGTTTGGGAAGAACGTTAGAGAGGGAAGATTGATATTTAAACCGTCTGCTCCCTTATACTGCCATTGCCAGCGCTCACCTTCTTTAAGTACCTCATTTCTTTCGATTTGAGCAAATATCTTCTCGTTCTTCTCAGATACCTTAAACTCAGCAGTCACCTCACAAAAAGCATCTGAATGACCCCTGGCTTGCTCTCCATCATCTGGTTCCCTAATCAAGATGTTGACAGGACGCTGTCCCTGTCCCTTGAATGTAAAATTGAAAGGTTGCTCTCTAGAAACGATCAAATCTCGAATTGTGTAGCCTAATCGAAAAAACATAGTATGACTAAAGTTAATTATTGTGGCAAGAGTTTGTTTAGATGATTAGATGTATAGCGATCGTCCCCCCACCAGAGAGACGATCGCTCACTTCAATTACTCCTTGTCAACACTCTCAGTCTGTTGACGCGACTTGCTTCCCGCTAGCGCGATCGCCATTGCATCCACAACCCGCGACACTGGAATCACCTCCATTCCCGGCACATCTGAATATGAACCTTTAGGCACGATCGCACGTTTGAACCCCAGTTTTGCCGCTTCTTTGAGTCGTAATTCCATTTGAGACACCGATCGGACTTGTCCGCCTAAGCCGACTTCTCCGATCACGACTGTTTGAGGATCGATCGAGCGATCGCGAAAACTCGCCGCGACTGCGACTGCAATGCCCAGATCTGCCGCAGGCTCACCCACACTCAAGCCGCCCGAAGACGCGACGTAAGCATCTAATTTTGAGAGCGGAATGCCGACTCGTTTTTCGAGCACTGCCAAGATTTGTAGCAGCCGATTGTATTCGATGCCCGTGGTCGATCGACGGGGCGAACTATAGCTCGTCGCACTCACGAGCGCTTGCAGTTCCACTACGATCGGGCGGGTTCCTTCACAGGCGACAATGGTTGCCGTCCCTGGTGTGGCTTCATCTCGGTTGCCCAAAAATAGCTCTGACGGATTGAGAACTTCTTGCAACCCCTGATCGACCATTTCAAACACGCCGATTTCATGGGTCGCACCGAAACGATTCTTGACAGAACGTAACAAACGGTGACTTGCGAAGCGATCGCCCTCAAAATACAGCACGGTGTCAACGAGGTGCTCAAGTACTTTAGGTCCGGCGATCGCGCCTTCTTTGGTGACGTGCCCGACGATGAATAGGCTGATGTTTTGCCGTTTGGCAACTTGCATTAGCACCGAGGTACACTCGCGAACCTGCGCTACCGAACCCGGAGCCGAAGTCAGCGAACTGTAGTAAAGCGCCTGAATACTATCAATCACGGCAACCGTAGGCTTTAACGATTCCAACTCAACGAGAATCGTATCCAGATCGGTTTCGGGCAGCAGATAGAGATCGGCATCGGTGGCGATCGAGTGTTTGGGCGACGCAGATTCTAGTGGTTCTTCATCAGCATCATCGGCGACGGCTTGTTTGCCAATGCCCAAGCGCTGTGCTCTCAATTTGACTTGTTGCCCCGATTCCTCAGCGCACACATAGAGAGTCCGGTATCGGGTGGCGAGTCGATTGGCAGTTTGCAGCAGCAGCGTCGATTTGCCAATCCCTGGGTCGCCCCCAATTAAGACCAGCGAACCCGGCACAATTCCGCCGCCGAGGACTCGATCGAGTTCGATGTATCCAGATGACAACCGAGATTGAGGATGGTCAGTGATTTGAGGTAAGGTCAGAGACGAAACTGCCTGTGCTGTGGCATTACGGGTTGAGGTGCCGCTTTTGCCATTGGTTCTCCGTTGAGTCATTTGACCAATTGCAGTCGATGAAGTCGTTGATCGGGTCACCTGTTCTTCTAGAGAATTCCAAGCTGCACAGGAAGGGCAACGACCAAAATATTGGGGAGATTCTGCCCCACATTGGTTACAAACAAAGTGCGATCGCAGTTTTGGCATCATCAAGAATTAGCTGTTATATTCCTTTACAAAGTCAGCAATCGTTAAGAAACTCTGAAAATGAGTGACGGTGAGGCTTTGACGAACTGAAAATCATGAAGTGAGTTACTATCTTAATGATAAAGTACAAAAAATTAACGATCAGAGATTTGACCTAGGGAGCGTTAGAGAAGTTGGAAAATCATAAAGAAAAAATATTAGTGGTCGA
>JBBRPT010000106.1:0-16905 GCA_038227635.1 Leptolyngbyales cyanobacterium
TAGTTACTTGCGTTAACTCAGGAGGCGTTCATGATTGTACACCGTCAGCTTTGCTATGTGATCTTGAAAGGCTGGAATCAAGATCCTGCAACCAGTCTTTACCTCTACCGAATATCTGAGAACTCAATGTTCTTGTCCTCTTTGAATTAATCGAGAGGACAAAACTATGGGAGTTAGGACGATCGTGCCTAGCTCGATTTCGTTCACCGTTGAGTTGCGTTGCTCGACAGAAAAACGTTATCGAGTTAGCGTTACGTTGGATTTGCAAGAGCGTTATATCTTCATGTCATCTGGTGTTATTCCAAACATTAGCGATGCAATTGAAGACTTTGTTTCACAACTGAGTGAGATTGTGTCTAATCAACTCGCCTTGCTCAAATGGGATGGCACGAGTGATTTAACGACAGAGTATCAGATGGTTCGAGTGTTGCCGGGGTATCAAGTTGAACGATCGTTCGTGAAGTTCAACATTGTCCTGGGCAGTGGTTCACTGATTCAAGTGGAGGAACTACACGACAAAACCACCATTCAACTGTAGATCTCCTGCGTAAATCTAGACAACCCTCCTCACGAAGTGGGGCGAAGCCCTCGCCAACCCGTCTCCCCAAGGAAAAAGGAGCTAGAACCTCTGGTTCCCTCTCCTTCGGGAGAGGGCTATGGTGAGGGCAAACTATTCGTGCAGGAGGTCTTGTAAAAAGTCCGGGAGTCGTTGATCACCTCGTTTAGGACGTGCGGCTCCCTGATTGCAGTTTGGCGAGGGTGAGTGGCGATCGTCGTGAAAGAACAACCCAATTGAAGACAGGGCATTACCATTGGTGCAAGACTTTAACAGAAGCAGCAAAGCCTTGAGCACCCTAACTTCCGCTTAAACGCAAATCACGATCGCTCAAACAGAAGTCACAACTGCTTAAGCAAAACTCACTTCCGCTTCAGTGAAACTAACTTCCGCTTGAACAGAAGTCACGACTACTTCAGCAAAACTAACGTCCGCTTGAGTGGAAGTCACGATCGCTTTAAAGTTAGCAACTGTACTTTATAGGAGCACCACAGCAGACGGCAAACGTTATAGAATTCGCTAGACCTATTGGGATTAAGCTCATGCAAAGAAATCAGCAAGCGCATCTAAAGCCCAAGGCTGGTGACTGGTTTTGAAGAGGCTTTGCTATGTCTATGCAAAAATCCGACATGATTTAATTCATGTGTCTTAATATCTTCTATGGCTTCCTTCAATAACCAAAATCTTCAGAGCCGATCGTTTCAAGGGCAAATTCTCAACGGTGCTGACTTTAGCGGGTCTGACATTCGCGGCTGCAATTTTAGAAACGCTCAATTAGTCGAGGCAAACTTTGAGCGAGTCAAAGCCGGACTCTCGCCTCAAAAATTCGTGCGGTTGAGCGCAGCTATGAGTGCGATCGCGTTTCTAGTTGGAGATGCCCTGTCTCGCCTAATTTTCAGTGCATTAGGACAAATCCCCGGAAGCTCTGCGTGGTCATTCGTGCTGATCTTATATGGATTTCTCAGCGCAGCGGCAGTGAGTTCTGGCATCAGTTCATTAAAACGCGTTCCTCTAATCATTCGCAACGTTGCGAGAACGCTCTCAGCGGTTTTGTCAGGTGCATTGCTAGGTTTTTTTTACGCCGGAAGTGCGTCAGGAAACAATTCTACCCTCGCGATCGCTGGAGCGATTGCCGCAGGTCTACTGATGGTTTTTGCTAGTTTCTTTCTTTCTCAAGGGTGGGTTAAACTCACGATCGCAACTATCATAACCGTCACCACATACGGCGCTGCCTTTTTACTCGGTGCGACAGCGAGTATTCATCTCAGCGCTCAGCAGATTGGGGTCGGAACAATGGCTACGATCGCGTCTCTCATTTTTGTTTGGTTAACTCTAACCTCGCTCAAACAGATTCTGCGATCGCTTCAACTCCTCTCGACCACCTCCTTTAAAGGTGCAAATCTACTCAACGCCCACTTTGATGACGCTGAACTCCATCACACAGATTTTTCTCAAACCACCCGAAACTTTCATCAAATTTGATGTAGAGTCAGCAATACAGTCAGTGATTTAGCCTATGAACCTGATTCTTGTTGCCGCCGCGATCGTCATTTCCGTCCTAGTCTTCACCTGGCTGATTAAAGTCGTGAAGGCAACGGTTGGCACCGCCCTAGTGATCGCCGCGATCGTGCTGGTGATGCAATTTGTCTTCGGCATTGGAGCAGACAAACTGCTTCAGCAAGTCTGGGAGTTTGGGCAATATCTGTGGCAGATGATCGTTAAGCGATAGCGTCATCTTTTCATCAGAGCATCTTTCACCGACGAAGGTAACTGGCGCATGATCTTCCCCTTTGCGAGATCAACCGCAACGAGCGTCACTCGCGCTGTTGCATAGAGAACATCGCCCTCCAACGATTGAATTTGAGAGTCGCAGTTAATCCGAACGCCCTCCATATCTGCGATGCGAGTTCTGACGATTGCATCCTTCCCCATCCGAATGGCTTGATGATAGCGAATCGATAATTCCATCACAGGCAAATCGCAGCCCAAAGCAACCAGTTCAGCAAAGTCAACCCCCATCGATCGCAGACATTCAACCCGTGCTTCTTCTAGCCATGCTACATAGGTGCCGTGCCACACCACGCCTGCATAGTCTGTGTGATGAGGAAACGTTCTCACCGGGTAGTCAAACCAATCGATCGCAGCCACTTTCAATGCAGGCTGAACGATGTTGGTTGTTGATAGTTGCGGTTGTTCTGACACGTCAGCCACTCTCCTAAAAATCACCCCTAGTATCTTAAGCTTGTCACCGTCTAGGCGACAATTGTGAACCATTGCAACGTTTTGCAAAATCGGTCAAGGGCGCGATCTTAAATACGATCAGAGCAATTAAGTGAATCACTAGTGAGGCAAACTCATGATCGAAAAAATTTTGCTGGCTGACTCAGGAACCGGGCAATCTGAAGCAATGCTCAAAGCACTCATGGAGATTCCTGCCATTCAACGAGCATTTGTGACGGTGCTACATGTAGTTCCGGCTCAAGTCTCGGCGGATGCCATGACAGAAAAATGGGAGGAAGGCGGCAAAGTGCTGGCAAAAGCGATTCAGTCGCTCAATCTAGACTCTGATCATGTCGCTGCCATCTTACGACAAGGAGAACCCAAAGATGTGGTGTGCAAGGTTGCCGAAGAACTGAATACTGACCTGATTATTATGGGGTCTCGTGGCTTAAAGCGACTCGTTTCAATCTTAGAAAACTCAGTGAGTCAATATGTGTTTCAGCTATCGCCAAGCCCGATGTTGCTGGTCAAAGACGATATTTATGTCCGCAAAATTAACAAGGTGATGGTGGCGATCGACAGGTCTGAGTCTTCTAAGCAGTCCTTAAAGTTGGCATTATCGCTAGTTCGGGATATCAAAGGTGGGCAGTTGCTGCTGGTGCACGTCGATTCCAATGCCAAAGGAACTGAGAAGACAGGAGCCGATGCAGAAAAAGAGCCGAGTTTGGCAGCAGCAGTGTCTGAAGCTAAGAAGGCAGGAGTTGCCTATCGCAGCATTTTAGCGCCAGGAAAAGCTGGGGAAGCGCTGTGTCGTCTTGCAGAAGACAATAAAGCAGATTTGCTAATGCTTGGATCTCCAGATCGTCGCCCCTCGATCGCTAAGGGATTGCCTGACCTCGATCGATTGTTAGGAACCTCTCTTTCGGATTATGTTCGGGTTTATGCAACCTGTCCGGTGCTGCTAACTCGAACGACAGCTTAGGGTGAGATTTCACCCCGACTGCGACCGATCGCGCCTTTACCCGATGCTGTAGAGGCGTTTCAGTAGAACGTCTCGCCGATTTCGCCATGACCGACGATGAAGCGCATTCAAACATCAGGCGGTTACCCGATGCCGTAGAGACCTTCTACCGAAACATCTTTACTCGATTTTGCGGTTTTTTGATGCAAATATTGATTGATTTTTGCCTAGCTCTTTTGCCTGATACATCGCTTCATCAGCTTGCTGAATGAGTTCCTCAATCTCTTCACTATCGTGAGGGTAGATACTAATTCCAATGCTCGTAGTCACGAAAATCGTCTGCCCTGAAATAGAAAATGCTTGAGAGAGGGTAGCCAAAATTTTTTCAGCCACTCGTGTCGCATCTTGCACATTTGGAATCGCAGGTAAAATGATCACAAACTCGTCTCCACCGAGGCGGGCAACTAAGTCACTTGTTCTTAAGCAGCCATTCAACCGTTTCGCCACTGCTTGCAACAGCGCATCTCCAACTCCGTGACCATGAGTGTCATTAATTTTTTTAAACCCATCCAGATCGAGAAACATTAATGCCATTACTTGAGTGTTGATGTTTGCCCATGCTATGCACTCAGTCAGACGCTCATAAAAAAGGTTGCGATTGGGCAGCCCAGTCAAAGCATCATGATTTGCTAAATGATTCAAGCGGTCTTGCGAGAGTCGTAGTTCTGTATTTAATTGTGATAACTCTGCTGTGGTGCGACGCAGCTCTTCTTCAACCGTTTTGCGGTGAGTAATGTCTCGAATAACGCCTACTAAAAATAGATTTCCAGCAGCATCTTTGTGCAGCGATCGCTTAGTCGCAATCTGATGAGTGATGCCATTTAAACTAGTGAATTCTTCTTCGTGCTCAATCTCATTTTCATCCTTAAAAATGAGTTCATCCTGCTGTCTAAAAACATCTGCTTCGTGGCTAGGAAACACATCATAATCAGATTTGTTCACTAACTCCTTGATCGGTTTTCCTAAAAACTTTGAATATGCCTCATTTAAGACAATCCAACGATGGTTTTGGTCTTTGACAAAAATGGGATCAGGAATGGTATTGATAATGTGATGCAAAAAATCTTTTGATCGCTGAAGCTCTTCTTCGGAGTGAGCAAGATAGCTGATAATGGCGATCGCTGATGCCGCTAGCGCTACTAGAGGAGGCACTACAGGCACGATCCAACCCAGCAAAAACGCTAGATAGCAGCCGATGGTTAGTCCAAGACTCATCATTCCGATCGCGCAGACGCTCAGTAAGGGCGATCGGAGTCGCCAGCTCAAGTAGGTTCCTGCAAGCGCCCAAGCCCATATCCAGAGCCATTCTCCAGGCTCGACCCAAACTTTGAGCAGGGTTCGTCCATCCAGCACGGCGCTGATAATCTGACTAACAAAGTTTGCTTGTAGCTCAACTCCTGCCATCGGCTCTGGGGCTTTTGTCCAAGAACTGCTATAAGGAGTCGGAATCGTGTCTTTGAGACTCGTTGCGGTTGAGCCGACTAAAACAATACGATCGCGCAACCTCTCGGCTGGGACTCGCCCATCTAAAACGTCTGCTACCGAAACGGTGCGAAAGCGATGGGTCGGACCGCGGAAATTGACTAGAACTTGATATGCCCCATCGTCTGCTTGAGCATAAACGCCATCGTTAGAGTGAAACTGAGGAAATACAGCTCGATCTAGGCGCAGATAGCGAGGATTTTCAGCAGCGGCTTGCTCCTCAGTGCCATTTGCTTTGAGATAAGTTAGCGCCAGTTTTAAAGAGAAACTCTGATAGAGGTTACCGTCTGGCTTCTTTGTCCAATAGAGAAACGCTCGGCGAACTCTGCGATCGGGGTCAAAAATAACGTTATTAAAGCCCACTTGTCCAAGCTCAGCTAACACTGGGGGAGGGGCGACCCCATCACTCTCGCGGTCTTTGATCTGCTCGATTCCAATCAGATGCGGAATGTCACGAAACGTCTGAGTCAAGTCTGATTGGCTCGATCTACTGGGCAAATCTCGATAAAAGTCGAGTCCGATCGTTCGCGGCTTGGCTGCCTCAATCTTTCTCAGCAGTTGCGTCAGCGTGATGTCTGAGATAGGCCAGTTAAAGCGTTTTACATCCGATTCATTCAGTCCCACAATGACGATGCGATCGTCTACAGGCTCCAGGGGGCGCAATCGAAAAAACTCATCTAATGCCCCTAGCTCAAAGGGTTGTAGCAGTCCCGTTAGACGCAACGCAATCACACAACCTGCAACTCCCGAAGCGGTGATCCAAACTCGTCTGCCTTCCCAAACCGCTTGAACGAGCCGTGTCCAAATCTGTTTTCGCTGTTTTTTGGACTCCACCATCTGCTGACTTTAAAAAGCCTGTTGTTGGGATACTTCCACAATTTGAGTGTTCTGATCACAAATTGCCTGACTTGTCCTCCTTCACACCCTGTTTCCTGCTCAAGAATTTTAGCGTTAGGTCTGATGACTCAAAAATCAATGGCTCTCATTAGGCTCTGCAAGCCATTTGATAACTTGGTAACCGAGGCGTGCATCATTGAGGCGATCGACTTCGCGAATTCCAGTTGGGCTGGTGACGTTCACCTCTGTTAAATAGCCCCCGATCACGTCAATGCCGACAAATACCAATCCGTCTCGCTGCAGGGTAGGAGCGAGTTCAGCGCAAATCTCCTGGTCGCGCTCAGTGATTTCGACGGACGCAACGCGTCCACCAACTGCCATATTGCCCCGAAAGTCAGTTCCCGTCGGAATGCGGTTTACGGCTCCGATCAGGCTACCGTTGAGGAGAATAATTCGCTTGTCGCCCTCTTTTGCTGCGGGTAGATAAGTTTGCACCATCACGGGCAGGTTTCCCTGAAGGGTGCTGATCTCAATCAGCGAGTTAAAGTTGCGATCGCCCGGTTCTAAAAAGAGAATGCCTTCTCCAGCTTTTCCGCCCAGGGGTTTGAGAACGGCTGCTCCTTTTTTCTCTAGAAACTGCCGAATCACTAGCTTATCTTGGCTGACGATCGTTTCAGGAATCGCTTGGGTGAATTGCAGCGCATACATTTTCTCATTGGCGGCTCGAATCCCACTCGGCGAATTCAGCACTCGCGTCTTAGCCGGATCGATGTAGTCCAGAATATAAGTTGCATAGAGATAAGCCGTATCCACAGGCGGATCAATTCGCATGAATACTGCATCCATCTCTTCGAGCGGACGAAAGGCTGGCGGATCGAGAGAGAACCAAGACTCGATCGTCACCCAGCGACCGTCAACCAATTTCACAGGGGTTAGGTGCACCTGCTCCAGCATTGCCCACGCCTTGCCGTCTACCACGCTTAACCGATTTGCCTGAGTTATCCAAACGTCGTGTCCCAACTCTTGTGCGGCTTCCATTAAAGCGACGCTGGTGTCGTGAGTGGGGTCGAGCCGATGAATGGGATCGATAATGAATGCAAATTTCACAATTAATGTCCTTAGGCGGCGTTAAATTGGTCTAGCTAGCTTGCAGTAACGGGTCTAATTTTCCTTGACGATCGAGGGCATGAATGTCGTCACAGCCGCCGATGTGCTGGTCGTTGATGAAAATTTGAGGCACTGATCGCTTGCCATTAGAGCGTTGAGCCATCTTTGCCCGTCCAGGTTCATCTCCGTCGAGATTGTATTCGGTGTAGTCAACGCCTTTGCGGTCTAGCAGCGCTTTGGCACGAATGCAAAAAGGGCAGGTAGTCCAGATGTAGACCTCAACATTGGCAGCCATAATTTCTCACGCGTTAGCAACATTTCTTCATTCTAGAGGAGGGCAGGAAAATTGCACGTTACTTTGACGGAGAGCCTCAATAATTTGCAGGTTTGCCTTAGGAAAGGGAAACTGGTCAAGTTCTGCCAATGTCACCCAGCGAATCTCATCACACTCGATCGTCTGGGGTGCTCCGCTCAGATGGCGGCAGTGATGAACAGTTAGCGTCACCCGAAAGTGACTATAAGCATGATCGACGACGACCAGACGATCTCCGACTGTGATCTCAATGCCCAACTCTTCTTGAATCTCACGCTGAATACAGGCTGCGATCGTTTCCCCATCTTCAACTTTTCCACCTGGAAACTCCCACAACCCGCCGAGCAAGCCATCTGGTTTGCGGCGATCGATTAAAATTTGTCCCTGGTCGTTCCAGATCACGGCAACGCCAATCTGTTTATGGGGCACGGGGGCACGAGTTTCTGACATTGGTATCTGCGATTGAATGCCTAAATTGTAAGCCTGACAGTGACTTCGCCACGGACAAACTAAACAAGCAGGGTTGTGAGGCGTGCAAACTGTCGCGCCCAAATCCATAAACGCCTGATTAAAATCTCGCCCATTATGGGGATCGACCAACCCTTGAGAAAGCGTCCACAGTCTCGGCAACGCTTTGGCGATCGGAACGTCCAACGCGATCAGCCGCGCCAAGACTCGCTTGACGTTTCCATCTAAAATTGCCAAAGGCTGATTAAACGCTGCACTGAGAATGCCTCCAGCCGTAGTGCGCCCAATTCCAGGCAGAGCCATCACTGCGCCCAACTGAGTGGGAAACGTCCCGTTATGCTGCTGCACAATGACTTGGGCAGCTTGATGCAAATTTCGGGCACGAGCATAATATCCCAATCCTTCCCAGGCTTTGAGAACCTGTTGCAGATCTGCCGCCGCCAAAGCCTGCACAGTGGTGAGTTGCGACATCCAGCGATCGAAGTAGGGCAGCACCGTTTTCACCTGCGTCTGCTGGAGCATGATTTCGGAGACCCAGATTGCATAGGGATTGCGGGTTTGTCTCCAAGGCAGGTCACGTCCCGATTGAGAATACCAAGCGAGAAGAGAGGTGCGTAACTCTAAAACATCAAAAGACGGCAGATCCTCAGGGAGATCTGCCGCCACTCGATTAAATTTCACAGTGAGAATCACGAAACAAGGGCACGTCGGTCATCAAAAGCGAAACCCATTACTGACTGTCAGCGGTGCTGGACTCAGCGACTTGAAAAGCTGCCTCAAAGGTCATGCGTTGTTCGGCATTGCGGAGAAAATAACCACTCATCATCGCAGATGCTAAGAGCCGACCTAGATGTTCGCGGCTTGTGGTAATGGTGACGTCAAAGTTGTCAGAAGGCAGACCACCCAATAAGCCAATGATGTTGCGTTCAACGACTTGAAACACGTCAGCAGAAGACGGCTTTGAAAGTTGAGCGATCGTTTCAGGGCTGAGAGACTGGACGTATTGCCACAGCAAGCCAGACTCGCCGCTTTTGATGAATTCTGGAACTTGATTGGATGTATCGTTCACGTTTATCAACCTCGCTTAGAGGACGGAATCAACTTTTGTTAAACCTACTTTAACAACAGAAATGAACAATGGAAGTAGGTGGAACCGAACCAAATGAAGGGGGGATGCTACGACTTTAACTTGCCAGATATTCTCCCATATCCCCTTTGCGCTTGCGGAGCTTAGTGAGGGCTTCGCGCTCGATTTGACGAACTCGCTCACGACTGATGTTGAGTTGATCCCCAATCTTCGCCAAAGTCAGAGCTTTTCCATCTTCTAGACCAAAGCGAAGTGCCAAAACTTCTCTCTGTTGAGGGGTGAGATCTGCCATGAGCGTCTCAAGATCATTGCGGAGCGCGGTTTGAGCGGCAAAATCTTCCGGAGAAGGTCCGGTGTCTTCGAGGAGTTCACCGAGTTCAGTATCTTGGTTGTCTCCAACTCGTAGATCTAGAGATAGAGGCGATCGCGCTCGCTCTAAATATTCCCGCACTTGTCGAGGAGTTAACTCAAGTTCGATCGCCAGTTCCGCAGCCGTAGCAGCCCGCCCTAGTTTTTGGGTCAGCGCTCGCTGGGCTTTCTTAATTTTGTTGAGCTTCTCGGTGATGTGAATCGGGAGGCGAATAGTACGACCTTTCTCAGCGATCGCGCGGGTGATCGCTTGACGAATCCACCAATAGGCATAGGTTGAGAACCGATATCCTTTTGTGGGATCAAATTTCTCAACGCCGCGCTGCATCCCGATCGTGCCTTCCTGGATCAAATCCATCAGGTCTACGTTGCGCTTGGTATATTTTTTGGCGACAGAGACGACGAGACGCAGGTTGGCTTCTACCATGCGACGCTTAGCAGTTTCACCATCGGCGATCGTCTGTTGAATCTCGTCTTCAGACAACCCTGTTTGCTGTAGCCATTCCGATAAACTAGGTTCTCGATCAAGCGTCAGCGCCATCTCTTCTTTGACGCGGTTGATCAACGAAAGTCGCTGAACCTGCTTTCCATAAAGAATTTCCTGCTCATGGGAGAGAAGGGGAACACGACCAATTTCACGCAGATAAGCACGAACGGAATCAGTTGGAGTTTGGGCTGTCTTCATAACGCTGGATGGGATATAACTGACGGATTAAAAGTATTCGTAGAGATTTGGATGCGACGGTAGTCTTGATAGAAGGCAGATGTAGAGGAGTTGGGAGAGAGCTAGATCATTTGCCTTAAAACCAGCTAAGGATGGAGTTGCCATTAGCGGGATAGAGAGCTGTCCGCCGCCTTTGTGGATGCCCGATGAGGCGCAGCTCTACAACGTTCTCTAAAAGGTGAAAGACCTGTATTAAGATTATGTCTGAATTTGTTAACAAAAGTAAAGATCCTGAGAGACATAATTCAGCTTAATGGTGAAAGGCTGAGGAATCTATCGGTTTGTCTTAGAGTCTCTAACGCACTAACAGCCTACCTAGAAACCAATTCTGCGAGTGCATCATTCGAGACAGAATGCCTCTAACCCTGATCTCCATTGAGATTAGTTTCAAATTCTTAACGACTTATTAGAATACCTTAAGTTTTTGTTAGGCTGGCGTGGGTTGACGCTTGAGCTACGTCAGACAATTCGTTCTATAGAGATACTCCGATCGAGCAAAAAATTGCATCTGCCTGGTGGTAGAAGACGGTATCTCAGTGTAGCTTCCACACCACAGAATGAATAGGAAGAGAAAGAGAAGCTGAAATGTCTCCCCGAATCGAATCAGGGAGCGCTTAAGAGTCGAGGCTTGCTGGACGGGGGTCTAGCCGATTTTTTGAAGGTATTCTTGCAGCGATCGGACGGTGAGCGGCTGGGATTGTAATGAGCGGATTGCAGCAGCCGTGGCTTTTGCCCCCGCGATCGTGGTGATGACCGGAATCTTGTAGCTCAAGGCGGTGCGACGAATCTGGCGATCGTCATTCAGCGCTTCTTTGCCCAACGGGGTATTGATAATGAGTTGGATCAGCTCATTTTTGATCGAATCGATCACATGGGGTCTGCCCTCATGAACTTTGAGGACAAGATCAACAGCACAGCCATTCTCAACGAGAACTTTGCGAGTGCCTTCGGTCGCGATGACCTTGAAGCCCAAGTCAATCAAATCTTTGACGACTGGCACGACGGCTGATTTTTCTCGATCGCTCATGGAGACAAACACGGTGCCCTTGAGCGGTAAGCGCTGGCTTGCGGCGAGTTCTGCTTTGGCATAGGCTTTGCCAAAGTCGGTATCAATACCCATGACTTCTCCGGTCGATCGCATCTCAGGTCCGAGAATGGTGTCGGTGCCGGGAAACTTGTCGAACGGCAAAACGGCTTCTTTGACGGAAATGTGTTTGGGAATGATTTCTTCAGTGAAGTTCAACTCTTTTAGAGTTTTGCCAGACATGACACGGGCGGCAATCTGAGCGAGGGGATGTCCGATCGCTTTCGACACAAAGGGGACGGTGCGCGACGCACGAGGATTCGCTTCTAAAATAAACACCTGATCGCCCTGGACAGCAAACTGGATATTCATCAAGCCAATCACGTTCAAGGCTTTAGCAAGCTCGATCGTCCAGGTACGAATCTGATTAAGGACTGGCTCAGATAGGGTAATCGATGGAATCGAGCAAGCCGAGTCTCCAGAGTGAATGCCCGCCTGTTCAATGTGCTCCATGATGCCACCGATCACGACGTGCCCGGTCATGTCGGCGATTGCGTCTACATCGACCTCGATCGCGTTCTCTAAAAAGTGATCGATTAGAATCGGGTGATCGGGTTCGATCTGAACGGCATAGCTCATATAGCGCTCTAGCTCCGAGTCAGAGTAGACAATCTCCATGGCTCGACCGCCCAGCACATAGCTAGGGCGCACCACGACGGGATATTGGATTTTTTGGGCGACTTCTCGTGCAGTTTCATAGTTGCGCGCAAGTCCGTTAGGAGGCTGTTGAATGTTGAGTTTGCGGAGAATCTTTTCAAACCGCTCTCGGTCTTCGGCGGTGTCGATCGAGTCGGGCGAAGTGCCCCAGATTTTGGTTTGGGTTTGAGACTTCAGTGCTTCTTGAAGGGGAACCGCCAGTTTGAGCGGAGTCTGTCCGCCAAATTGGATGATCACGCCTTCAGGGTTCTCAGCTTCGATGATGTTGAGAACATCTTCTTGAGTTAATGGCTCAAAATAGAGCCGATCGCTGGTGTCATAGTCAGTCGAAACGGTTTCGGGGTTTGAGTTGACCATGATGGTCTCAAATCCATCGGCACGGAGCGAGAACGACGCATGACAGCAGCAATAATCAAACTCGATGCCCTGCCCAATTCGGTTCGGTCCGCCGCCTAAAATCATGACTTTGCGCCTGTCGGACGGCAGCACCTCAGTTTCTTCTTCGTAAGCGGAGTAATAGTAGGGAGTGAGTGCTTCAAATTCAGCCGCACAGGTGTCTACAGTTTTATAGACGGGAATTACGCCGAGAGATTTGCGATAAGCCCGGACTTCATTCTCATGAGTTTTAGTGGCAAAGGCAAGTTGACGATCGCTAAACCCTTGCCGTTTGATGTGATACATCGTGGCTTTATCGAGGCTCTTTAGGGTCGTGCGTTTGAGCAGCTTTTCAGTCTCTAGCAAGTCTTGCATCTTGTCTAAAAACCAGGGATCGATGTTGGTTAGCTCATAAATTTCGTCAACGGTCATGCCCATCTGCATAGCGTGGCGCACGGTGAAGATGCGATCTGGGTTTGGGGTGCGAAGTCCCGCTCGAATTTGTTCGAGACTGGGAAGCTTTTCTGGGCGATCGCAGCCCCAGCCAGCCCGTCCGGTTTCTAACGAGCGAAGTGCTTTTTGAAACGACTCTTGAAAGGTGCGCCCGATCGCCATCGCTTCACCCACAGACTTCATTTGGGTGGTGAGAACTTGGGAGGAGCCGCTAAATTTCTCGAAGGCAAAGCGGGGAATCTTGGTGACGACATAATCGATCGTCGGCTCAAAGCTGGCAGGAGTCTTTTTAGTAATGTCATTGGGAATTTCGTCGAGCGTGTAGCCAACGGCGAGTTTTGCTGCCATTTTGGCGATCGGAAATCCCGTTGCTTTGGATGCCAACGCCGAACTGCGCGACACTCGCGGATTCATCTCGATCACGACTAGCTCACCCGTCACCGGATTGATCGCAAACTGGATATTCGAGCCGCCCGTCTCGACCCCAATTTCGCGAATGATTTTGATCGACGCATCTCGCAGCCGTTGATATTCCTTATCAGTCAGCGTTTGCGCCGGAGCCACCGTAATCGAGTCGCCCGTGTGAATGCCCATCGGATCAATGTTTTCGATCGAGCAGATGATCACGACGTTATCAGCGAGGTCGCGCATCACTTCTAGCTCATACTCCTTCCAGCCGAGGAGAGATTTCTCAATCAAAATCTGAGAAGTCGGACTGGCATCTAGACCAGATTGGGCGATTTCCTCAAATTCTTTCTGGTTATAGGCGATGCCGCCTCCAGTTCCGCCCATTGTGAAACCGGGACGAATAATTAGGGGATAACTGCCAATCTGCTGCCCGATTACACGAGATTCTTCTAGCGTTTCTGCGAGACCAGACGGACACACAGCGACCCCAATTCGCCCCATTGCCTCCTTAAAAAGCTTGCGATCTTCAGCCATCTCGATCGCCGGGAGTTTTGCGCCGATCAGTTCGACGTTGTACTTATCGAGGGTGCCATTTTTGGACAGCGCGACAGCAAGATTGAGTGCCGTTTGTCCGCCCATTGTTGGCAAGAGCGCATCGGGTCGTTCTCGTTCGATGATCAGGGCGACTAATTCAGGAGTCAGTGGCTCAATGTAGGTACGATCGGCGGTTTCTGGGTCGGTCATGATGGTCGCTGGGTTTGAGTTGACCAGAACCACTTCATATCCTTCATCTCGCAAGGCTTTGCAGGCTTGGGTACCGGAATAGTCGAATTCGCAGGCTTGCCCAATCACGATAGGACCGGAGCCGATGAGCATAATTTTGTGGAGGTCTTGGCGACGAGGCATGGTGAAGTTAAAGCCGTTGAGTTTAAATCCAATTCATTGTAGAGGCTTTCATTTACAGAATTGTTACGACTTTATCCATTCCCAAAATTTGATGATCTGATGGGGATGAACGGGTGGATAAGGCAGCAAGAAGACAAGGATAGAGAGAAACGTTAAGTTTTAAGTACCTGAGAGGGATTTTTAGGAGCAGGCTTGCGGTCTTGAGAGCGGCGATTCCTATTTGAAATGAGAAGGTTTCGATTTCATTTTCCATCGTCCCAAGTCTTAAGCCCACCATTCCCAAACCCATGTAGAGACGTTTCGGTGAAACGTCTCCACGTCATCGGGCAAACGAAACGTCTCTACATGGTCGGGCAAACGAAACGTCTCTACATGGTCGGGCAAACGAAACGTCTCTACGTCATCGGGCAAACGAAACGTCTCTACATGATCGGGCAAACGAAACGTCTCCACGTCATCGGGCAAACGAAACGTCTCTACATGATCGGGTTATAGACACCGACTTAATCTTTGAATCGATCGTTGAGGTCTAATCGATTGATCCTTGAGGTCTAATCGATCGGGCGTTCCGCCGAATATGGAGGAGACGTTTCACCGAAACGTCTCTACGGAATTGTGGGTTGTGTGCCGGATCTTCTGCATCGCTACCGCACGACTCCCGCATATTTCACCAACTGACACAGCCTCTGTCGCAGCGTTTCTAACCCCAGACGATCGCTGGCAGAAATAAATGCCGCTTGCGGAAACTCTTCTTGCGCCAGACTCAGATTTTCACCGTCTACTTGATCGATTTTGTTAAACACCAACAGAACTGGACCGGGCGCGATCGGCATTTCTGACAAGATTTTCATCACCGATCGAATCTGATTTTGCCAAGCTGGATGCGACAAATCCACCACGTGAAGCAGCGCATCGGCTTCGGTGACTTCCTCTAACGTGGCGCGAAACGCATCGACCAGCGATGGCGGCAACTCGTGAATGAACCCCACCGTATCGGTCAGCAGCAGTGAAATCGATTCCTGACTCATCGAATCAATCACCTTGAGTCGCCGAGTCGTCGGATCAAGCGTCGCAAATAGCTGGTCAGCCGTATAGACTTCGGCATTGGTGAGAGCATTCAGCAACGTGGATTTTCCAGCATTGGTGTAGCCAACCACCGCGATCGAGGGCACTTCTTCGTGCTGTCTGCGCTGTCGCATTCGAGCACGGTGCGCCTGAAGTTGGGTCACTTCTTGCTGCAATCGATTAATTCGACGCTGAATCGATCGCCGCTCAGTCTCTAATTTCGTTTCACCCGGACCGCGTGTTCCAATTCCGCCGCCCAATCGAGACATCGCTTGCCCTCGCCCTGATAGCCGAGGCAGACGATATTCAAGCTGCGCCAGCTCGACTTGCAGTTTGCCTGCACCTGACTGAGCGCGTTGAGCAAAAATGTCCAGAATCACCTCGGTACGATCGACCACCCGCACCCCAATCAACGCCTCCAAATTGCGGACTTGAGTAGGAGACAAATCCCGATCAAACACGACCAAACTTGCCCCGATCGTCTGGGCTGTCAGCGCAATTTCCTGCACTTTGCCTTCACCGACGACGGTTTGAGGATGGGGACGCGGACGTTTTTGATTCAGCGTTTGCCAGACTTCTCCTCCCGCCGTCTCGACGAGCCGCCCTAACTCTGCCAGCCCATCTCGAAAGGATTGCTGCGATCGATTGTCTGTCTGCAGCCCGACCACTAGCACCTGATCATGATCTCGATCGACCTGTTGAGCCGTATATTCGCGTCGAAACTCAGCTTCTAGCCCTTCGACCAACTCAATTAAATCTTGCTCAACGATTTCATCTAAGTTCAGAATGGGCGAAACTGTCCAATTGGCTTCTGGGTGGGGAACTAAATGCGCCAGATACGTCCCTTTGATGTAGCCCGTCGCGCCCCCACCTCGCCGCTCAAATCCGCCTCCTGTAAGAGTCAAGGTCACGAGCGCATCCAATCGCTGCATTGCCATTGCCGTCAGTGCCGACTCGCCCGGAGGATCTTGCTTAAGCTGCGTTGCCACACACCGAATGCCACACAGCCGCTCTGCTCCATAACGCGGCAACTCTGCCGGGGGAATCTGAGTCTGGCGCGGGTTTCCAACCCCGACTCGCAATACTTGACCGCGCCGATTGATATACGCACAAACGGGTTGAGCGATCTCGGTGCTGATTGCTGCCAGTCGTTGGGCAAACTCTGGAGTCGTGATGCGATCGCCCGGTAAGCGCTGATGATATAAGCGCTGCAACTGTTTAAGTTGACTGGTCTTTAAGCCTTGAAGATTTCCGTAGACAGTCTCGATAAATGCCACTCGCCAAACGCAACTCTCTTTATTTTAAGTCCCCAGGTGATTGTGCGCTTCATGGTTGGTCAATCTTCGATCGAGCCTGATCCAGCAAAAACTCTGACAAGCCCAAGTAAGAGGTGAGTTTTTCTCAGTATTTGTGCCGTCAGATTACTGAAAGCTTCTGCAAGCTTAGTAAAATTACGAGATCACGTTTCAGTAGACTGTGCCAATTTGTATCTAGATTGTTGAAACGCCATACAGCGTTCAAAGTCGTCAAAACGCACGATATCAACTTGCCTAACTCTTTAAACTTTGCTCTCATTGCTGCTGTTTTCTAGCGAGAACAGCAGCTTTTTTAATGACCTGATGATTTAGTGAGCATTACGCGATGTGCAACTAATTTGCCCTCATCCCAACCCTTCTCCCCAAGGAGAAGGACTTTCGGACGTTTCTATTCCCTCTCCTGCTGGGAGAGGGCTAGGGTGAGGGCAGTCTTAGCGGGTGTTTCAAGAAAGTCGCA
>JBBRPT010000107.1:0-16755 GCA_038227635.1 Leptolyngbyales cyanobacterium
AACCGAGGGAAAGCACGGACAGCCACCGGAGATGTCAAAGGCGCGATCGCTGACTTCACACGAGCGGTTAGCCTCAATCCAAGTTTAGCTGAGGCATATGGCAATCGCGGATTGCTTTACGCTCAAACTGGGAACAAAGCTACGGCTCTAGCTGACTTACAGAAAGCGGCGCAACTGTTTAACCAGCAGGGTGATCAAGAGAGCTATCAGCAAACGGTTAACTTTATTCAACAAGTTCAAAAGTCAAGTCAATAGCAACTTAGCCATTGCTTGATTCTTGCCAAACTTATCTATAAATCGACTCACGATCGTTCATCTTCCACAAGTTAAAGTTGTTGGAGAATGCTGCTTCCCTGACATTGATGGCACTATGTTAAATAGGCGATTCTGTTTTGCGGTCTAAGCCACGATCGTGCCAGGATACTGGGTCTTCTGCTGGCTCCAAGTGGGTGAAAATAGAAGATCCTGGCAGCGCCCGAATGATGCTGAGTTCAATTTCTTCGCAGAGATCGTGTCCCTGTTGCACCGTCCATTCTCCCGGCACCAGGATGTGAAAGTTGATGAATCGATGAGTTCCTGCAACTCGCGTTCTCAGCGCATGAAACTGAATGCCTTGCGCTTGATAAGGGAGAAAGATTTCAGTAATCAGATGTTGTTCGTCTTCTGGCAAAGACGCATCGAGAAGTCCTGTTCCCGTTTCGTGCAAGAGCTTGAAGCCTGCCCAGACAATATTGACCGCCACAATCAGGGCAATGATCGGATCAAGCACCAGCCAGCCCGTCGGCTTCACCAGCATCATGCCCACCAGTATTAAATGTCAAGCACATTGGCTTGTTTGAGTTTGAGAACGATGCCCGGCGATTTATGCACGTCCTCCCGAAGCGACTGGAGAAATTCGGACTGCGACTCAATGACGCGAAAACCCAACTGCTAGCGTTTGGCAAGCCCCAAGTTTGGCAGTCATTGAAGGGTGGAGAGCGACTTCCCACCTTTGACTTTCTGGGTTTGACCCATTGTTGGGGAAGAAGCCGAACCGGGAAAGCTCGAATGAAACGTAAGACCTCGAAGAAGCGATATCGCCGTGCCTTGGTGTCCCTCAATCAGTGGCTCCGCCAAGAACGCAACGCTCGTAAGCTGCCTGAGATCTGGCAAGCCATCGGGCGAAAGCTACGCGGACATTTCAATTACTTTGGGGTCACCGATAACATCCGAGCGCTCTACCGCTTTGAACGGGCGGTGCATGTCCTGCTCCTGAAGTGGCTCAATCGACGCAGCCAGCGTCGCAGTTTCACTTGGGGGAGTTTCTGTCGCTATCAAGCTCGACATCCGCTGCCTAAACCAGGTCGCTTGGTGTCTCTTAATTGTCTGGTGAATGACTCAATGAAGAGGCTTGTGCGGGAAAACCGCAGGTAGGCTTCTGTGGGGGTGAAGCTCCTGACTGTGCATGGCTGAATCTTGTGACACTCTCGTGTTCCGAAAGGTGAGAGCAACGGGGAATACAAAGCAAGCCTAAACATTGGCAGGAGTCTTCTCTACCCGACGAATCAATGCCGCTATGAGGTTCACTGACTAAGGTGCCTGAATGATGGCTGTGCTGGTGTTGCCCATCGTGGAAAGGTGTCGTTTTCTCCATGCTGAGTTGACCTGGTAGTGTGACGATTAAAATTGCGGCAATCGAGAAACTTAGAGCGCCTAAGAAAAACATTATGAAAAATCGCTTGATGCCATTGGTTGACTGCTTACTGCTTCGTAAAGGCACCATATCGGATCGGTGATTGATCAGTTCAAGAAGATTTCGCAGATCGAGCATTCCCGTCATCGCTCTCCGGTCAACTTCCTAGTCAATCTCTTGTGTAGCTTAGTTGCCTACTGCCGCTAACTGAAAAAGCCCTCGCTTGAGTTCCACCCTGCTTTACCTGCCGCTGTTTCACCCGAACTCACGTTGGGTTAGCTACCGTATCTCAAATTCGGGCACTAGGGGTAATCGAAGCGTTAGTGAAGTACCTTGACCAAGTTCGCTTTGAACATGGATACTGCCTTGATGAACGTGAGCGATCGCCCGAGCGATCGCCAGCCCTAACCCTGTGCCTCCCGTTTTGCGAGAACGATCGCTTTCAACTCGATAGAAGCGATCGAAAATGCGGGTTTGTTCGCTGGGCGCAATGCCAATGCCTGTATCTTTCACTGTCACGGATGCCGTGCGATCATGGAATTCTAAGCTCACCATCACGTTTCCTCCAGCAGGCGTATACTGAATCGCATTCGCAATCAAATTAGAAACTAGACGATAGAGTTGTGATTCATGCGCCAGAACATAAATCTCGCTGTGAGAAATTTGGCTCGTTAGGTGAATGTCAGCCGCCGTCGCAAGCTCTAAAAATTCTTCGGTCAAATCGCTCACCAAATCGTTTAAGCAACAGGACTGCAATGGTTTTGCCCCTGAATGTTGCTTTAGTGTATGTTGCTCAAGGCTGCTCAAAAACAAGAGATCTGCAATCAAATGACTCAGCCGTCTTCCCTGCCGCTCCACTGTCTGGAGCATCATTGGGATATCCTGCTGGTTAGCTTGTGGTAAGCGTAGGATCGCTTCCACGGTTGCTAGAAGGCTGGCAAGGGGCGATCGCAATTCGTGGGCGGCATTGGCGGTGAACTGTTGCTGCTGCTGATAGGACTGGTAAATCGGTTGCATCGCCAAGCCTGAGAGCCACCAGCTAGAAACAGCGACCAAGAGCAGGGCAACGGGAAAGCCGATCGCCAGAATCCATTGAATGCGCCTGAGTTCAGCATCAAACGGTTCTAAGGTGCGCCCAATCTGCAAATACCCCCAGGATAGATGGACGTGGGGTTCATTTGTCTGATGATGAGCCTCGGCACTATGCAAAATCGTGGTGAATTGGTGATAGCGAACTCCGTTGGCGGTGCGAAACGTTTGCCAGGGAACGCGGTTGAGCGTGTTGGGCAGCGCTAGCGGTTGGTTGGGTGAAAAAGCCAGGAGGTGTCCTTGGTGATTGAACAGCCGAATATAGTAGGTGCTGCGATCGCTGATGCCGATCGTATGCCGTTGAATTAGCGTTGGTGTAGCATTGCAGGGTTGCTCACTCAAACAAAGATCGGGAAAAATCTGTCGCAGCACAGTCGTCGGTGCCTCAGCCACAGGCAACAGCGGTTCGACGCTATCGTGCAGAGTGCCTGCGATCGATTCAATTTCGCGCTCCATTGCTGCCCAGTTTGACTGCATCATGGCTCGATAGATGCCAAAGCCCAAAACACTCAAAATCACGCCCATCACTCCGGCATACCAGAAGGCTAACCGTAGACGACTGCGCCGAAAAAGAGAGTAGCCGTTCATGGTTGATAAGGAGGCTGAGAGTTAAAACGATAGCCTGTGCCAGGAACCGTTTCAATCGGACAGGAACACCCGTAATTTTCTAACTTCCGTCGGAGGAGGCGCATTTGGGCGGCAACCACATTGCTAATGGGTTCTTCGTCGATGTCCCAAAGCTGATGGCGCAATTTGCTACCGGGAATAATGCGATCGGGGTTCTGCATGAGGTACATGAGAAGCTGAAATTCTTTGTTGGTTAACGGAATAATCTGGGGGGCATCAGGGTCTGAATTCACCTCTAGTGCATTGTTTGCAGCATCAAGGGTAAACCCAGCAACGGTTAGTGCCGGGGCTTGTAGTTGAGGCGATCGCCGCTGAAGTGCTCGCAATCGCGCCAACAATTCTTCCATCACAAACGGTTTGACTAAATAATCATCGGCTCCGGCATCTAGCCCTGCCACGCGATTTTCAGGCTGACCCAGAGCCGTGAGCATCAGCACTGGCAGAGGATTTTGGTGCGATCTGAGCCGCTGGCATAGCGCTAGTCCAGACAGTTCGGGAAGCAGCCAATCGACGATCGCCACCGTGTAGTCTGTCCACTGGTTTTCCAGGCAGTGCCATGCCTGAGCACCATCGGTGACCCAGTCCACCACATATTTTTCGCCGATCAGCACTTGCTTGATTGCCAGTCCCAAATCCGCTTCATCTTCCACCAGTAAAATTCGCATCGCCTATGGAAATCAATCACGAGCTTGATTTTACCGAAACTGTTGCCGTTTCACCTGGATTTCATCTGTCCTTTGGCAAGCTGTGGAGGGTTTTTGTTTAACTGAAGATGATTAAATTTATACAACCATTGAAAGACAAGGAACGTTTCCTTGCCCTTATGGGTGTTGCAATAGTTCTGGCTGCAAGTTTTGGGATAATTCCCGATGCGATCGCACATGGTGTGACTTCTGGCGATAAAGGCTACATCCAGGAAAGCACAGGCGTGCTACCGATACCCTTTATCTATTTGGGTGCAAAACACATGATGACGGGCTACGATCATCTGCTGTTTTTATTGGGTGTCATCTTTTATTTATATCGCCGTAAGGATGTGACAACCTATGTGACCCTGTTCGCAATCGGTCATGTGATTACACTGTTATCTGGCGTGTTGTTCAAAATCGGTATCAATGCTTATATTATTGATGCCATTATTGGGTTCTCGATTGTTTACAAGGCACTCGATAATATGGGTGCATTCAAGCGCTGGTTTGGGTTCCAACCGAATCCGAAAATGGCGACGCTGATATTTGGCTTGTTTCATGGTTTCGGTCTTGCAACCAAAATACTCGATTACGAGCTTTCACCCGATGGGTTGTTTTTCAATCTCATCTTCTTCAATATCGGCGTTGAGATCGGGCAGGTTTTGGCACTGGGAGTCATCCTGATTGCCATCACTTATTGGCGAAAATCAAAGAGCTTCATGCGCCATGCCTACGCCGCAAATGTTTTTTTGATGATGCTGGGATTTCTGCTGATGGGATTCCAGATCACAGGCTATTTCGTATCTTAAAATCCAACGGAGAATATAGTTGTTATGAGTGTCATGAGAAAGTCAAATATACCCACGGATAGAGAGCTTCCGTCAACAAACCAGCTTATCAAATCAACTATTTTGGCGGCAGCGACAGCAGGAGTATTGCTGATAACCGTCGTCATGCCCGCCGAATACGGCATCGACCCCACCGGAATCGGCAATGTCATCGGCTTGAAAAAAATGGGCGAGATTAGAGTTTCGCTGGCGAAGGAAGAGGCGGCAGATCAAGCCAAGAATTTAGTTGCCAATACCGAGGGTAAACAGGGCGGGATCAATACTGCCGCTGTAACAACACCTAAGCCCACAACTGCTGGTGCAGCTACTTTAAACCATGAAATGCAGGTTACGCTTGCCCCGGACGAGGGTAAGGAGATCAAGCTTGACATGAGTAAAGGCAATAAAGTGCAATACACCTGGTCTACAGATGGCGGCAAAGCCAATTTTGATGTGCATGCCGATTCTCAAACATTAGGAATCAATTACCATCAGTACACCAAGGGATCTTCGCAAAGCGAACAAGGGATCATTGAAGCAGCCTTTGATGGTTCACATGGTTGGTTTTGGAGAAATCGGACATCTAACGCAATTACCATTAGCCTTAAAACTACAGGTGAATATACTGATATTAAACAGAAATAAGGAGGAAATGCGCGATGCTTAATTGGCGGCGGTCAAGAATTGAGGGCTGTGTCGCAAAATAGGGTGATGGTAAAGTGAGAACGCCTGAATTCTGGAAGCTTGCTCCGTCGTGTCCATAGCCTCTCTGTTCAAATGGCGGCATTTTTCGCCAGAGATCATCCTGCTCAACGTCCGGTGGTATTGCTGTTACTCCCTTAGTTATCGAGACTTAGAGGAGATGATGCAAGAGCGAGGGGTGCAAGTGGATTACTCAACTATCAACCGGTGGGTGTTGAAGTATGCCCCAGAACTCGACCAACGCCTTCGTCCCCATCTCAAGCCCACCAATGATTCCTGGCGGGTGGACGAAAATTACATCGAAGTCAAAGGGGTCTGGAAATATCTGTATCGCGCGGTGGATTCAGATGGCAATACCCTGGATTTCCTGTTGAGTGCAAAGCGGGATGGCAAGGCAGCCACACGATTCCTTCGTGAAGTGCTCAAGGCTCAGGCTCAGCACACTCAAATGCCGCGTGTCATCAACGTGGACAAAAACGCGGCTTATCCGGTGGCAATGGCAGCCTTAAAGGCAGATGAGACGCTGCTTGAAACAACCGAGTTACGGCAAAGCAAGTACTTGAACAACATCATTGAACAGGATCACAGGAATATTAAGCGAATCGTCAAACCGATGATAGGTTTCAAGTCTTTCAACACCGCCAAACGCACCTTGAAGGGGATTGAAGCGATGAACATGATTCGCAAAGGACAAGTTCAGGGGGTTGAAAAAGGCGATGTGCGAGCACAGATAGAATTCGTGTCTCAAGTCTTCGACCTTGGTGCTTAATCGAGTCTAGAATAGGTCAATTGTCTGTGCTTCAATAGTTCTTGCGACAGAACCTCTGAAGCCGAGGTTAAGACTGACGCAGTGATTTGAGTTGCTCTAATTGTTCAGTTTGCTCGTGTAGTCGAATAGCTAGGCGATCGCACACCAGTTCGCAGAGTTCAAAGATCATGGGATCTGAGATCTGATAGTACACATTAATTCCCTCTGGGCGGCGAGTTACCATGCCTGCTTGCACCAAAACTTTCAGGTGCTTAGAGACATTTGCCTGACCTAAGCCAGTTGCTTGGATAATTTCCGTTACGTTTTTAGCACCCGTCTTGAGACAACACAACACTTGTAGGCGACTCACTTCTGATAACACTTTGAAATAATCAGCAACAGGCGAGAGCACTTGAGGTGTAGGGTCAATCATACTGATTTGAGAAGAAGCTACTACTAAAGTTAGATGCTTTTATATTACCAGATAGTAATGTGGTAGTAAGTCTATTGCCAGGAGAACGATGGAAAACATCAAGAGAATCAATGACCAATTAGCGGTTGCAATGGGTCAAGTGACACCAGAGGAATTGCAGCAGGCAGCCCAAGAGGGCTATAAGTCGGTGCTGAACTTGAGATCGCCCAATGAAGAGGGTTTTTTGAGTGACGAGCAGCAACAGGCAGAAAATGCAGGACTCAAATACGTCAATGTTCCGGTTGAGCCAGATGGCATGAGTGATGAACTAGCGGATCAAGTACTCCAGGAAATTGACCAATTACCCAAACCTGCTCTTATTCATTGTAAAAGTGGAATGCGTTCTGGCGCAATGACGTTAATGTACGTTGCTACTCAGCAAGGAATGACTGCTGATGAAGCAATGATAATGGGGAAGCAAAACGGATTTGATTGTGATTCCAACCCCCAAATGAAGCAGTTCTTTGAGCATTACGTTTCGGAACACGCTAAAGCCAGTTGAGGTTTTAGCTGAACTGCGGCTCAATGACATTACAGTTTCAATCAGGAGACATACACAAATGGTAAACGAAGTAATCCACAACAATTCCTCTACTACCGATAGTACAGATCGAGTTCGTAATCACACCCGCAAGCTTTAATCAAAAGATCGATGCTCAACTCGCAGAGCGGTGATATCACTATGCTAATCAGTCCAAAGTGGCTATCTCTGAACGCATTAAGGCACTGAAATATGAGTGGGATATTGAACGGGTTTTAGAGTTGAATGCATTCTCCTTGGCGGTTATCGGAGTCATGCTGAGCTTGACAGTGGATCAGCGCTGGCTGTGACTAACAGGGGTAGTGTCAGTGTTTTTGTTCCAGCATTCCCTTCAAGGCTGGTGTCCACCGCTTCTTGTGTTTCGACGATTTGGGGTTCGGACTCGCAGCAAAATTGATCAGGAGAAATTTGCGTTAAAAGCACTGCGAGGAGACTTTAACTCGTTGCAACCAGAGTCTGAGAATGCAACCGTTCGTGCAGACCAAGTTCAACAACTTATAAAGTCTTACTTGTGCTTTCGAGCCATGTTAATCGTTTGAATCAAGAAGAGGCATTATGGCACTAGTTTTAGAACAAATCAATGTTGAAGGACTGGCGCAGTTATCCTACATCGTGGGTGATGATAAGGCAGGCGTAGCAGCTATCATCGATCCACGTCGAGATATCGATGTTTACTTACAACGAGCCAGAGAACTGGGCGTGAGATTGATTGCCAGTGTCGAAACACACATTCACGCTGATTTTGTGTCCGGTTCTCACGAACTGAAAGCCCGGATGAATGTTCCGATCTACGGTGGCAAAACTGACGATTATCAGTTTGCATTGCATCAGCTTCAGGAGGGTGATGAGTTAAAGATTGGCAGTGTAACGCTGCGTGCTCTTCACACGCCAGGACATACCCCTGAACACATTTCACTGCTGATTTATGACTCGAAACAGGGCAAAGAGCCGTTTGGTCTGTTTACAGGCGATACGCTGTTTAACCTGGATGTTGGTCGTCCTGACTTGCTGGGCGGCGGCACCGAGCAACGGCTAGCAGCGCAGCTCTATCACAGTTTGGTTGACAAGATGTTGCCGTTGGGCGATCGCATGGAGGTTTACCCCTGTCATGGTGCGGGTTCTTCCTGTGGTAAGTCCATTGGAGATCGCAGACAAAGCACGATCGGCAACGAGCGCATTTTTAACCCCGCGCTTAAAGAGCGTTCGGAGGAAGAGTTTGTTGAGTGGATTATGAGTGAGATGCCGGAACCACCGCGTCATTATGCTCGGCTCAAACAGGTCAATGCCAAAGGCGCACCAATTATAGGCTGTCCTCTCACGCTGCAACCGCTGACACCCAGCGAATTTCAGCAGAAGATGCAAGACGAAAATACGGTGATCATTGATGCGCGATCAATTCTGGCATTTGGTGGTGGACATATTCCGGGTGCAATGAACATTGCCTTGCGTCCAGAGTTTCCAAGCTGGGTAGGTTGGATGATTAACCCTGAGCAGTCACTATTGGTCGTTGTAGAAAGCGAACGGGATGTGAAGTTGGTTGCAGAGCAACTTTTCCGCCTCGGCTACGATAATTTGGCAGGCTATTTGCATGATGGGATGACAAGCTGGCAGAATGCTGGGTTGCCACTAAAGCACCTAGTCGAGTGGACAGTGCAGGAACTGAATCAACACAAAGATGACTCCAATGTCACGGTGCTTGATGTACGCGGTGATGATGAATATCAAAAGGGATTTGTCCCTGGAGCTAAGCATCTCTTTGTGGCTCACCTAGAAGAGCATCTCGATCAGTTGGATAAAAACCAGGTGATCGTCACTTATTGTGGCAGTGGCTACCGCGCTTCAATTGCTGCCAGCGTGTTGAAGAAGCACGGGTTTGAGAACGTGATCAATATCCCCGGCTCTTGGATTGCCTGGAAAACTGCGGGGCTTCCGGTACAACAACTCTAGTAAGAACAGACAACGGCTTCGGCTTAATCATTACCTAGCGGCAACCAAAAGCTTATTACGGTGGAGCAAAGATGTTATTTCGTCAATTATTTGACCCTGGGTCGAGTACCTATACGTACCTCATTGCGGACTCAAACACAAAAACAGCCCTACTCATTGACCCAGTGCTAGAGCAAGTGGAACGGGATTTGAAGTTATTGGATGAGTTAGGGTTAAGTTTACAGTGTTGTTTGGAGACGCACATTTATGCAGACCACATTACTGGCACCGCTAAAATCCGTCAAGCAACTGGTTGCCTTGGTGTAGTACCAGAACACGCTCAAGCCAGTTGCGCCGATCGCTTTATTACGAATGGGGAAACGTTACAACTCGATAGCATTGGCATTGAAGCCATTGCCACACCTGGTCATACCGATAGCCATATGACCTATCGAGTGAACAGAGACCGGATTTTTACTGGATGCTTTACTGATTCGTGGTTGTGGTCGCACCGACTTTCAAAGTGGTGATGCTGGAGTTTTGTTCGATTCAGTTACCCAGCATTTATTTACGCTGCCAGACGCAACACTGGTGTATCCAGCCCATGATTACAGGGGGCAGACTGTTTCCACGATCGGAGAAGAGAAACACTACAATCCTCGATTTGTTGGGCGCGATCGAGCGCAATTCATTGAATTCATGGCGAATTTAAATCTGCCGAACCCAAAGAAGATTATGGAAGCTGTGCCTGCTAATGAACATTGCGGCAACTTGGGCGGCAACAAAACAAATACCGTATCCAAAGATCCAGCATTAAGCAAGCAGGGTTAGTCCTGGGTTCGTTCTTGCATCCAGCCTTTGCCAATTCATTCAGGAAAGCGATTGCTTGAGTTAATCACCTAAGTACAGGACAAAACTTGCTATTAGAGAGCAGGAAAGGGTTTCATGAGAATTACCACATTCTTTAACCACGAAACCCTTGTAAATCAGATTACTCTACTGCGAGATGCCTTGCGACCTCACCTAGCGTGGCACGGTGCCCGATTAAGCTTTTTAGCCGCCTTTCTCATCGCTCTGTTGCGGGTGAAAACCGTCAACTTCAGCGAACTCGCCACGGGCTTTAGTGGTAAGGCTCAAATGGATTCTCACTACAAGCGTCTGCAACGCTTTTTTCGCCACTATGAGTTGGACTACGCAGAGATAGCTCAAGCCGTGGTCACGCTGATGGCGATTCCAGAACCGTGGGTTCTGTCAATCGACCGTACCGAATGGCAGTTTGGCGAGTGCATCTTCAACATCTCAATGTTGGGTGTGGTGCATGAGGGCGTTGCCTTTCCGCTGGTCTGGTGCGTGCTCGACAAGCAAGGCAATTCCAACAGCGATGAGCGCATGAGTCTGTTCAATCAGTTGATGGAGCGGTTTGGAGAGCGCCCAATTGCTTGCCTCACCGCAGACCGCGAGTTCGTGGGCAAGGAGTGGTTCGGCTATTTGCTAGAAGACCCCGATACTCCGTTTCGCATCTGGATTTGTGAGAACCACACGCTCCGTCACAGTCGTCACCGTCTCAGCGTCCGGGTACTGTTTCAGGATTTACAGGTGGGCGCGCACAAAGTCCTCCGTCACAAGCGGCACCTCTGGGGACATTGGCTCTACATTGCCGCCTTGCGGTTAGACAACGGTTCCCTGTTGGTGATTGCCACTCAAACCACTCCCAAATCAGCAATCGCAGATTATGCCCAACGATGGGGCATCGAAACCTTATTCGGCGTCTTCAAAACTCGTGGGTTTTGTCTGGAATCAACCCACCTCACGGATGCGGAACGCTTGAGTAAGCTCCTCGCCCTGCTGTCATTAGCGTTGTGTTGGGCGGTACTCATAGGGGAGTGGCTACAGCAACTTAAACCTCTGAGCATTAAAAATCATGGACGCAGAGCCAAGAGTATTTTTCGCCACGGGTTTGACCATCTCCGCACCATTGTCCTCAACTTAGACCAGAAAATGGATGAGTTCTTGGATGCTCTACGTTTTTTGTCCTGTACTTAGATCTACAACATACAAAGTGATTGTCAAGAACTTGGAAAGACAGCCGTCGATCTTTGAGATTGAATCTTTTCAAGTTCTTGACCTTTATCAGTTACAGCTAATTCGTGAATGAAGGATTGCTCACTCATCACATTGGAAAAAGCCCTCAGAGGTGTATAGCAACTAAGAGCTTTTTTATAAACAGAGTAATTGCGCTTGTACAAGTCGATTTTTGAAATCAAGTCCATCTTTCCAACTTCTTGACCTTCGTTGCTTACAGTGAAATAGCAAACTCAGATTCAAGGAATTTTCCACCATGAATAACTCAACAAAGATTACTCTTGCTGCTGCCGCTATTGGCATTATTGGATTAGGTGGATTGGCGAAAATTGTCTCTGCTGCTCAATCGCAACCTCAGCAGGTTGCTATTATGCCTCAACAGACTGGCATGAAAATGTCTGAAGCAAGCGATGGGGATGGTGAGGCGAATGATGCGACTGAAGCCTCAGTATCAACCCAGTCCTCTCAATTGTTAGCCAAGACACCTGTGCGCGCACAAGGGTCTGAAGCCAGTGATGGAGACGGAGAAACCAACGATGATGTGAAAGATCAGCAGGAGTCTGCCAAACTCCAGCCACTTGCTAAGATCACACCGCAGCAGGCTCAACAAGCCGCTGAGCAAGTCGGGGGTGGTAAAGCGAGCACTGTGAAGCTGGAAAACGAGGACGGCAACTTGGTTTATGCTGTCACCATTGGACAGCAAGAGATGAAAATCGATGCTGGCAACGGTAAGGTTCTCTACACCAACAAAGTAGGCAACGAGCAGAATGAGGGTGTGCGTGCCCGCAGCAGCATTCAGGTTACTCAGTCTAATGGAGATGGGGATGGAGAAACTAATGATGATGGTTGATAAAGGATTGATACATCAGTGTCAAACCAATTTTTCCTGGTTTCATCATGGAATGCGATGCTGATTAATTAGTCTCGGTAGGCTTCTCGTGCTTTATCTGAGCGGAATTGATTGAGATGGTGAACTCAACAATTCCGCTTTTTTCAAGTATCTGCAGCTTCTTTTTAATCTCTCATTGGTCAATTTGTCATAGACAAATTGACCAAACAAGGCTCTGCTAAGCTATCAGAAATAAGTTGACAATATTTTTTCTCCATGAGGATAATCAGATGACTGCTTCTAACATTCGCATCCGTCGCCTTCACCGTGCCCTTGCTCCACTAATGGCACTTCCCCTACTCCTGACGCTGATTACAGGTTGCCTTTATCAGTTTGTGGATCTGGCTGGAAAAGGAGATGCTTTTGGGTGGATGCTGAATCTTCACAAAGGACATTTTGGTGCTTTAAACCTAGAATTCATCTACCCATTTTTGAACGCTCTAGGTTTGCTGACCTTGTTAATCAGCGGTGTATCCTTGTGGCTACAGAGTAAACATCGTTCTAAAAGACGTTTAGACAAGACTGAATCTTAAGCTCAACAAATCTAGCTCACTAAAGCTAAAAGCTGAGATTTTTTAGTTATTGCGATAAATGGTAGGGCTTTCATTCCTAGCCAAATCTTTCCAAGTTCTTGACTCTTTCTCTCTACGATGAAGCCGTGAGTTCAGATATATTTGGCAGCGCGACAACAAGTAGGAGAAATCATGAGCAAACTTCCACAAATCACTGCGTTCTTTTGGATCATGAAGATCTGTGCAACCACCCTGGGAGAAACGGCAGGAGACCTTTTATCAATGACGATAAATGTGGGTTATGCAGTTAGCTCGATGATATTGATTGGAGTGTTTTTAGCTACTCTTGTAACTCAATTGACATGGAAAAGCTACAACCCATTGCTCTATTGGACTGTTATCCTTTCAACCAGCACAGCGGGCACAACCATATCAGATTACATAGACCGTACCCTAGGGCTTGGCTATGCTACAGGGGCGATGATTTTAATCACCCTCCTCTTGGCTATTTTGGCGTTCTGGCGATTTAGCGTTGGGTCTTTATCCGTTACTAATATCAGATCGCCTAAAGTTGAGCTGCTTTATTGGACTGCTATTTTATTTTCAAATACGTTGGGGACTGCCTTGGGCGATTTCTTAGCTGATAGTTCTGGACTTGGATTTGCAGGAGGAGCGTTTCTAATTGCGAGCTTGCTTGCTCTGGTATTAGCAGCCCATTATTACACTCAGATTTCTGGAGTCTTATTGTTCTGGATTGCATTTGTCCTAACCCGACCCTTTGGTGCAACGCTGGGAGATTTTTTGACAAAACCACATGATAAAGGTGGACTTGGTTATGGCACGATTGGCTCATCAATAGTCCTTGCATCAATCCTGGGAGTCTGTATTCTATTTACGACTCTAAAGCAGAAAAGATTAGTAGCGGGCAGGGTTTCTAACAATGAATTGGACTATTAAGCTCATCAGTAACAAGTCTTAACTGAGTTTATTCCTGGTGCGATCGCGACTCCATCCCGATGCATAAGCAGTGATGTTGATATCCTCATTCCTATCATGAGCTTCAACAATTGGATCTTCCGGTGGACTCTGAGCAACATGGGCAGCATGGGCAGGTTTGCTTAAACTCAGCGATCCAATCAAACCAAGAATCAAAATAAATTTTGTGGTTGGTTTCATAACGGGAACCTCCTTTATAAGTGGCAAGATTGCTCTGTGTATCCATCGCTGGTAAGTAAGGATGAGATGAATGAAATGACTCAATTGACTCTAGAGAGTGCCTATGACACTCTGTTGTCAGATATGTCTCATTTTCGTAACATCCGTCGGTGGTGATGACACTGTTGCTTTACGCTGGCTATCTTTGCCTAAAAAATGTTTATGAGGTGTTGCTGAACAGAGGTATGAATTGTCAAATTTGCCCTCACCCTTACCCTCTCGCAACAGACGAGGGAATTAGATTCCGGCTCCCTTCTCCTTGGGGAGAAGGGCTGGGGATGAGGGAAATCATACTTACATTCAGCAACGCCAAAAGGTTTAGGACAATCCCTGTTCACTACCTTGGTTGTAGGTAGTTTTTCAGAAGCGTTGAAATCTTGTCGAGATCTTGACTTTTGTTCCCTAGAGTTAAACCGTAAACTTATCGGCAAAGGATTCTCACCGTGAATCACTCAACCAAGACTGCACTAGTAGCTGCAATGATAAGTGTCCTTCTGATTGGCTTTGAGAACGTTGTATCTGCTACTCAGTCAGGTTCCTGGCAGTTTGTTGTTACCCCTCAACATCGTGCTAATCATCAACCTGTTCAAGTCAACGATCGGGATAATGAGACCAACGATGACAGAGCAAAGCAACAAGAGACTGCCAAACTGCAATCACTTGCTAAAATCACACCACACCAAGCGCAACAGTCGGCTGAAGCGGCGCTGGGTGGTAAAGCCAGTCGCGTGAAGCTAGAGAATGAGGACTGCGGCTTGGTCGATGCCGTTGAGATTGATCAGAAGGAAGCAAAAGTTGATGCTGGAAGTGGCAAAGTTCTCTACACCGAGGCGGTCAATCACAAAGACAAAAAGACTGAGGATTTCTACCCCCGCAACAGCGTTCAAGTGACTGAAGCCGCCCCTTAGCGATGATGGCGACGGTGAAACCAATGAGGATGATCAAGTTAACAGGCTAAAGGCTCCGCAGTGACTACGCGCCTCAACATTCCGTCAATCAGTTTTGCTGAGGAGCTATTTTGATCACCTATTTGCTCTGCCATCAGCTAAGGAGTTCACCCATTTAAAGAACAGTTATTGCTGTTTTGCTGATGGACGTTGTCGGTAATTGCTCTAAAAATCAACAGGGAGAAATACCATGAAGAAGATTCCATTAAGCCGGGTTCCAGAAATTACAATTTACTTCTGGATTATTAAGGTTCTGGCAACTACGGTAGGTGAAACTGCGGCAGATTTTCTGTCAGTAACGCTGACTTTTGGTTTGGGTATTACATCATATATCATGAGTGGGGTGTTGCTGCTTGCGCTTCTGAATCAATTTAGGGTTAAACGGTATGTTCCAGCAAGTTACTGGATTGTAGTTGTTTTGATAAGTATTACTGGAACGCTGATTACAGATAGGTTGATAGATGCTCTTGGAGTTAGTTTAGTGACAACTACGATAGTTTTTAGTGTTGTTCTTTTGGCGGTTTTTGCACTTTGGTACTTAAATGAAAAGACATTAGCGATGCACTCTATCAATACAGCTAAAAGAGAGCTTTTCTACTGGATGGTTATTTTACTTACGTTTGCTTTGGGCACTGCCACAGGAGATCTCCTGGCAGAGACTTTAAAGTTGGGTTATGCCCAATCAGCGTTAGTATTTGGTGCTTCAATTGCAGCAATTACATGCGGCTACTATTACTTTAGGCTGAATGCAGTTTTGGCATTTTGGCTAGCTTATGTTTTAACCCGTCCGCTTGGAGCATCTATAGGCGATTTACTATCCCAACTAGCTACAAATGGTGGCTTTGGTTGGGGTACGGTTGGTACTAGTATGCTTTTTCTTTCTATAATTGTAAGCCTGGTTATTTACTTAAGCCTCAAGCAAAAAAAACCAGCGTTACCTTCGATTGACCAATCAACTGATTAACAATCGCTTTCTCAAAAGCGATTGCCCGATGTCAGTGAAGAAGCGATCGCTTTTTAAGCTACTTGTATCTAAAACTTGCTAATTATGACATCGGACTGTTAAAAAACTTTCGTAACTACTCAGGTTGAGGGATAGTTGGATTACCCAAGAACACTTGCTTGAGTGCATCCAACACATTCAATCCCTGCTTTTTGAGCGTGGAAATGTAGCCCCGAATCCGACCAAACATTTGTGCCCCTTCGACTGAGCGAAATCCCCCTGATATCTTCTGCTTCAATTTCATCATCCGCAAGTCCCGCTCCGCCTGATTGTTATCAAAGGGAACGCGGAAATCGTGCATGAATGCCAGCACCTGCGATTGGTGCTGCGCTAGACGGTCAAGTAAGTTTTTTGCCGGTGATTGTTTGGGACGACCCCGTGATTTTGCGGCATCGGGTGACGCTTCAGGGGTGGGATTGGCGGCGAGTCCCACTGCGACCAACCACTCGTAGCGGCGCTCAAACCACTGCACGAGGTCTGGACTGAGGGTGGATGCTCCCTGGGCTTTTGCAGCATCGACCTGCTGCTTGAGATTGCGTAACAAGCTGCCCATCGCGTCTGCCCAGCGGTGCCCATAGCGCTCTGCGATAAATTCGAGTTCTCGCAAATGGTGAGCATTGCACAAGGCATGGTCACAGGCATACTGAGCATAACTCTGCCACCCATCAGGAACACGGCTACCAATTTAAGGCGGGACAGTAGGCAAGGTAAAGGGTTGCGACTTGAGAGGTAGTTTCCGTCGTCGAGCTTGCGGCAGATTCGGCATTTGGTGAACGAGCCATTCAAACAGGTCAGGCGAGGGTTGACCAAACAA
>JBBRPT010000108.1:0-16553 GCA_038227635.1 Leptolyngbyales cyanobacterium
TGAGAGCAACGAAACCTTCAACCTCAATCTGAGCAACGCGACCAACGCCACTATTCCAACAGGCACGAGCATCGGTACGATCGTCAATGATGATCCTGTTCCAACTATAAGTCTGAGTCACGCCAATGCGAGTCAGCCCGAAAACGGGACTCCCAATCAGTTTGTAGTGACGCTTTCGGCTCCCACCACTCAGACCGTGACGGTGAATTACGATACGAGCGATGGCACTGCGACCCTTGCAGATAACGATTATGTGCGCGCCACTGGAACTCTAACCTTTGCTCCCAGTGAGACGAGCAAAACAATTACCGTTGCTGCGATTGGCGACACGAAGTATGAGAGCAACGAAACCTTTAACCTCAATCTAAGCAACGCGACGAACGCCACTATTCCAACAGGCACGAGCATCGGCACGATCGTCAATGATGATTCTGTTCCGACTATCAGCCTCAGCGCCTCTAACGCCAGTCAGCCCGAAGGGAAAAACGGCATTACGCCCTATGTATTTACAGCGACGCTATCAGGTTCCAGCAGTCAGCCGATTACGGTTGATTATGGCACCACAGACGGCACAGCTACCCTCACGGATAACGATTATCTGCAAACGGCTGGAAAGTTAACATTTGCCCCGACCGAAACCAGCAAAACCTTTACGGTGCTTGCTAACGGAGATACGAAATATGAAACTAATGAAACCTTTGCCGTTAGTCTAAGTAACGCCGCGATCGGCAGCACAATTTCGGCTTCAAATGGCAATGTTGTTGCGACGATCGTCAATGACGATATACGCCCCACCATCAGCTTGACCCCCAACACGCTCAGCCAGCCAGAAGGCAATAGTGGCTCTACTCCCTACGTCTTCACCGTTGCACTGTCTGAAGCGAGCAGTGAAACGATTACCGTCAGCTACAGCACCGCAGATGGCACCGCGACTGCCGTAGGAAACGACTACACGGCTGTTTCTGGTAAGCTCACATTTAATCCTGGTGAGACGAGTCAAAATCTTACGGTCAACGCCATTGGTGACACCCGCTTTGAGAAAGACGAAACCTTCCAACTCAACCTCACCAGCCCAATGAATGCAACCTTGACTACTGCGATCAGTGCCACAGCCACGATCGCTAACGATGACAAAGATTTAAGCATCATTAGCGACTCGGGTCTCTTCTGGCGCAATCAGCAGACAGGTGAAACGCTGTTGTGGCAACTCAATAGCACCACTTTTGCTGGAAGTAGCCAATTGCCGACTCAGTCACCTACCTGGCAAGTTGCAGCCAAAGGAGATTTTAATGGCGACGGTAGCCTAGACATTGTTTGGCGCAATAATCAAACCGGAGATATGGCAATTTGGTTGCTGAACGGAACCGATTATCTCGCCTCAGTTTTTGCTCCCAACATTCCCAATCTGCCAGACCTGAGTTGGAAAGTTGAAGGAGTTGCAGACTTTAACCGCGATGGTAAAGTTGACTTGCTCTGGCGTAACTATCAGTCTGGGGCAGTTGCAGTTTGGTTGATGGATGGAACTCGTATCTTGTCTGGCAGTTACCTGCCTACGGTGTCGAGTCTCGGTTGGCAAATTAGAGGCATTGGCGACTTTGATGGCGATCGTAAAGTTGATCTAATCTGGCGCAATGACCTCACAGGCGAGAATGCACTTTGGCTGCTCGATGGAGAGAAATTAGCAAGCGCTGTTTATCTTCCGACTGTCACTGATCTACAGTGGCAGATTGAAGGCATTGGGGACTTTAACAAAGATGGAAGCCTCGATCTGCTGTGGCGCAACAAAACGACCAATGCGATCGGCACCTGGGAACTCAATCGCACAACCTATGTCACGGGTTCACTTTTCTCCACGAGCTTAGATTCCACCTGGCAAGTTCAAAAAATTGGTGATTTCAATCAGGATGGCAACCTCGATATTCTCTGGCGTAACGCTCAGTCAGGTGAGAACAAGCTCTGGTATTTGAACGGTACAACGTATGCTACGAGCGTGGCACTGCCATCTCGATCGGATCGCAACTGGGTCATCTCTGACATTGGAGACTTCAGCGGTGATGGTAGTCTTGATCTACTCTGGCATAACCCCCGATCGGGTGAAACTGACATCTGGAAGCTGAATAGCAGTCCTTATAGTGGCGAGACTTCCCTAGCTAAAATCACAGATTTAGGATGGCAAGTTCAGGCAACGGGTGACTTTAATCGAGATGGCTCTATAGACATTCTCTGGCGCAATTATCGAGATGGCTCCGTTGGTTTTTGGCAGATGAATGGTGCCATACTGACAGCGGGTGTCTTCTTACCGTCTGTTACTGATTCTGCCTGGAAGATTGAAGGGGTCGCTGATTTCGATCGTGATGGCTTTTTAGACCTCTTCTGGCATAACCACAACACAGGTCAAACGGCTATCTGGAGGCTCAATGGCATGAGTCTGGCAGAGGGCATCTTTCTACACAATCCAGGTGCTAACTGGCAAGTGCAGGCGATCAAAGACTTTGATCAAGATGGCAACGTAGACATCTTGTGGCGGAGTCAAGCCGGACAGGTTGCTTTCTGGAAGATGAAGGGCACTAGTCTTGTGGCGGGCAATTATCTGCCCAGTGTTCCAGATTCAAACTGGCAAATTCAAGGGGTTGGAGATTTTAACGGCGATGGCAAACCGGATATCGTTTGGCGCAACTACAGCACAGGCGAGAACGCCATTTGGCAACTCAACGGCATGAAGTTTGAGAAGGTTCTCTATTTACCCAAAGTTACTGAACTGAGTTGGCACATCGAAGACTTGCGAGACTATAACGGCGATGGAACGTTAGATTTACTCTGGCGTAATTATCGCACCGGACAGAACGCCATCTGGTTGATGAATAGTGATGAAACTACGATCGGACTGGCAGTTTACTTACCTCGACTTGACATAAATTGGACGATCGAGGGAGTGGATAACTTTAAAGGCAGTTCGATCGAGTGAGGGCTTTTCATGTTTGGAGGCAGCCCCAATTTGAAAGCCATGCTTTAGGATCGTAGAGATCGGAGAGACTTCACGCGTGAAGTCTCTCTGCCCAACACTGGGTTAACGTTTTCACTTGGGTCAGTTGTGAATCTCCCCAATCAAGAAAGTAAAAGCCGTGACGATCGAGGCTTAGGGCAACGGTCTCTGATGTCCCACCCGTTAAAACATGGACAGGTCTTTTTTAGCCCGGGTGCTCATTTTAGCTATCGAGTTATCGGTGCTTGCTGTCGATTATTCGATCGAGAAACTCTTCCTTATCCCTGCTGTCGCCTTGAGTGGCACAGCAAAGAACCCAGTTGGCGGCGCATCGGCAAACGGCTAATTGCAGATCTGGCAACGAGAAACAGCCCGTCTTATAGTGTCGAAATTATTGGGCAAGCGATGCAGGAACCGCTGGTGATCACGCTCTATTCGGTTAAGCTGCCACAGCCACTTAAAGAATGGTGGGTTTCTAGCAAGCCATCTACTTCACAGATCGCAGATTCGACTTGGCTAGAGTCTGCCGAAGAAATCAAAATCGAGGGATAGACAGCGTTTCCCCACTGGGGATGCAAGATGACACAACAGTTGCCAAATTGGGTCGTCGAGTAGCCCAAGGTCGATCGCACGACTGCCACATCATCTAAGCGCAGCGTTCCTGCTTGGGATAAGAGAGGATGTCCCGTTCGGGGATCAAATAAGTCTGCTAAGTGTCCGGCTCGACGCAGCGCGTGGACGATCGTCAGCCCAAAGTCTAAAAACCGTTGTCGCAGCTTTTGTTTTTGAGCATCTGTTTCTGGCGTAAATTGCGCCAACTCTACTGGAAATGGCTGCAAAACGACCAGCACCGATCGCACAGGAGATGACCAATCGGGCAACAGGCGAGACAAGTTTTTGCAAATAAATGGGTTGGGCGCGTGAATGGAGTATTGCATAGAGAAGCCATCAAGGGGATAGCCACTAGCTAAACTGCTGGGCATAGAATCGAGCATAGCGCCCCCCTTCAGCAATCAGTTCAGAATGAGTGCCGGATTCTACGACTCGACCTTTTTCTAAAATCAAAATACGATCGACACGCCGCACGGTAGCTAGTCGGTGAGCAATAATAAACACTGTGCGCCCTTGCATGATGCGCTCCAAGGCTTCTTGAACAAGTGACTCTGATTCAGAATCTAGGGCGGATGTCGCTTCGTCGAGAATCAGAATTCGGGGATTGAGCAACACGGCACGCGCGATCGCGAGTCGCTGCCGCTGTCCGCCAGACAAATTTACGCCGCGCTCACCGACCCAAGTGTCAAACCCTTCGGGAAGCTGACTGATGAACTGGTGCGCGTTGGCAATTTGGGCGGCTTCTTTGACTGCGTTCAAATCAAAGTCGAGTTGACCAAAAGCAATATTTTGAGCGATCGTCCCCGAGAACAACGTCGTCTCTTGAGGCACGATCCCAATCTGTCGTCGCAGGCTGCGAAGAGAGACATCGCGCACATTGGTGCCATCGACCCAAATATCTCCTATCTGGGGATCATAAAATCGAGGAATCAGATTCACCAGGGTCGTTTTTCCGGCTCCTGATGCTCCCACGAGAGCGATCATTTCTCCAGGCAAAACTAACAGATTCAAGTCTTGCAAAACGGGACGATCGGGCTGATAGGAAAAGGTGACGTTACCGAATTCTACTTTTCCCATGACTGGGGCAAGCGTCGGCGCATTGGGCTTCTCAACGATCGTGGGCTGCAACCGCAGCAGCTCAAAAATTCGATCGACTGATGCCTCTCCCTGCTTAAACTCGTTATAGCTGCTAGTAATCGAGGCGATCGGCTCAAACAGCAGCGCAACGGCAGTGACATAGCTAATAAACCCACTTCCGGTCAACTGCCCTTTTGAAATCTGCCAGCCGCCTAACAGCAGCAATGACAGCATACTTAGGGCTTCTAGTGATCCCACTACTGGGTATTGAGAGGCTTTGAGTCGCTCCAGTGCATAGCGGGCTTGGCGGTTTCGCTCTGCTTCACACCTGAATCGATCGATGATATATTCTTCTGCCGCAAATGCCTGCACTAGGCGAATGCCGCTCAACATTTCAATAATCAACCCTGACAGATCAGACACCCGACTTTGACTGCGATGGGATAGCTTTCGCAAGCGTCCTCCAAACCAGCCAATGATCACCGCCAATAGCGGGGCGATAATCAGAGTTGCCAGGGTGAGCTGCCAGTTGACCCAAATCATATAGCCCAGCACGGCAATCAGCCGCAGCACATTGGGCACAAACTCATGAAATAGCTTGTTAATTACCTCGCCAATACGATCAACATCCTCAGTGAGTCGATAGGCTAGATCTCCGGTTTGCACGGTCTCAAAATAGCTGAGGCTGAGATGTTGCAAATGGGCATAGGCTTTTTGACGCAGTTGGAGCGCGATCGACAGCGCCGCTTTTGCCATCAGGAGGTCTTGCCCATACTGCACTAGCTTTTGTCCGATCCAAACTACTGCCGCAAAGCTCGTTAGCTCGGCGATAGCACCCACCTTTCCCGCGCCAATCAATTCTGCCATTCGCCCAGCCAGCCACGCCAAAATAGGCCATGTCGCAGTAAACACCAATGTGCAAACCATTGCCTGAGCAATGATCTTCCACTGAGGGCGAAGATAGGTAGAGAGTTTCCAGTAATTAGAACGGTTTTTCAATGGCGGCTGGACTTGCGTTCTTGATAGATGTGAAAGATAGAAGGCAGAAGTGAAACGAGGATAATGATTAGAATAATCGGCAACAGATATTTATCAACATCCGGGATCACTGCTCCTAAAGAATAGCCCAACAGCGTCACGCCAAACGTCCAGATGAATCCTCCGATGACGTTATAAGACAGAAACGTGCGATAGTGCATGGCTCCGATTCCCGCCACGATGGGGGCAAACGTGCGCACGATCGGCACAAATCGCGCTAGCACGATCGCCTTCTTACCATATTTTTCATAAAACCCCTGGGCAGAGACAAGATGCTTTTTGTTGAAGAGCCAGGAATTTTCTCGCTGAAATAACTTTCGTCCAAATCGATTCCCGGTCATATAGCCAACGCTATCTCCCAAGACAGCAGCCACAAAACAGCCCAGCGTTAGATATTGAATGCTGAGAATGTTTTGTGAGGCTAAAAAACCTGCCGTAAATAACAAACTGTCTCCCGGCAAGAAAAACCCGATTAATAACCCAGATTCTGCAAAGACGATTGCCCAAATTATGAGATGAGCCGAGATCGGACCAATCTCCTTAAACCACTGACCCAGGTGAGTCGCATCAAAATTCATTTGTTCCTCACTTCACACGCTGCGTTTGTTTCCGTTTGACCACCCAGATCACGAATCCTATAATCAAGCCGCCCAAAACAATTTTTGAGACTGGAGCTAAATAGACATCGACTCGATCGTAGTGCTCTCCCAACAGATATCCGGCATAGGTCAATAGTGTCACCCAGAGCGCGGTGCCGATCGTAGAGTAAACCAAAAAAGGCGATAACCGCATTTCACTGATTCCTGCTGGCAGAGAAATTAGCGTTCTAACACCAGGTACCAGCCGACAAAGCAGCACCGCTTTGTTGCCGTGACGATAAAACCAGCGATTGGCTTTGTCGATGTCTGCACCCGAAATGCCAGCCCAATGACCGAAGCGATCGGCAAGGGATTTTAGCCGTTCTTCGCTCACCAGTTTGCCCGCATAATACCAGGGCAACGCTCCTGAAACGGTTCCCAGCACGCCTGCCAAAACCGCATATTGGAAGTTCATTTCACCCTTAGCTACGGCAAATCCTGCCAAGGGCATGATCAACTCTGACGGGATGGGGGGGAAAAGGTTCTCTAAAAACATCAATAAACCAATACCCCAGTAGCCCAATGTATTCATCGTGGTGGTAATCCATTCGACCATTGCCTAATCTCCTTTCGCAGATGAAGGGCTTTTTACCTCTACATAGCGAAATGATAAGCTTCCAGGGTGTTTGCTATTAATTTTTTTAACAGTCTTGTTCGATTCTTTCTCTGAGGTTGGGGCGGGCTGTACCCTGAAAGCTTGATAAATAGATCTTTTCAGGAGTTTGATGAATAACTTACTTACAAACGGGCTCTACTGGGCTCGAACCAGTGACCGACCGCTTAGAAGGCGGTTGCTCTATCCACTGAGCTAAGAGCCCCTGTTTCACATGAATCAAGACTTTCGTCTCTAACTGAGTAAATATTATACAATCCTAACGAGTTTGCGCGAGCTTCCTGACAGATTTGTTCTGATTTTATAGAGTGGCAAAATAACAAATTAATGTCTCAATATCATAAATAAGCCAGATTTTCTCTAACTTGTGTGTACACTGAAAGCCAGAAAAAGGGAATTCAAAGGAGGTGTGGTGACAATAAAAAATTCTAGACAGGATTTTTTTGAGGTCATATCTTTAGATAGCCTTTTATCTTCAGGCTCCAGGAGAGATTTTGCTTTGAGTCAAAGCTTGCACCCATCTAAATGTCTCAAACCCGCCGCCCCCACCCTCGATAGGAGATAGCTAGCTGTTTTATGTTTATTCTGAAACGGCAGGATGTGGAAATCTCCAGCATCCAACACCCCAAACGAGATCAAAAAATTCCGATTCTCACCTATCAGGGACTCACTTTTCGCCTGATCAGCGTGTTTAATGCCACTCAAGAAGAAGAGGCACGGGCATTGTGGCGCGATTTGACCGACAATCAGGGCAAAGCTTGCGTTTTATTGGAAGAACCCGATCGCTATAGCATTTGGGGCAAAGTGCGGCTTGATCAGTTAGCCCACGAAACTCAGGAGAGTGAAGCGGCTGGCTCGACGACTCCGATGCTTACTCAGGCTTGTTTGCTGATGCTGCAAGCGATGTACATCGACATTGAAGACTTGATGGGTGTCAAACAGGCAGTCACTTTTCAGAAAGATATTGCCGATGTGTTTCGACAAGGGCAGTTTCCACAAACTGAGTCGCCTGATGCCATCAAGCAACTTTTGACCATCAACCCGCTTGACAGCCTGCAAACCCCTGCTTGGCAAGAAGCTCATCTGACGCTTCTTTTGCGAGATCTGCACCGCATCGGCAAAACCTACTTTGGTAAATCTCCCTTCATTCCCCGAACGCTTGAAGCACTGCAAGACTTGCCTTCGGGTGAGCGCAGCCGCTTTTTAGCGTGGATGACTCGATCTCCAGTTGGCAACTTGTGGCGCTAGCTTCAAAAATCTTTGGCATTCAGTGCCTGTGAGTGCAGTACCATACACCATTGCCTCCGCCTGCCTCTTTTTCCTTAATTGTACCTCTTTGTGATATGAGCACCTCGATCGACAAGTCTGCCGCCAAGTCTCTTTCTGTACAAGCGATCGTCTTCACGGAGATTATCTGGGCAGTTTTGGCACTGTTATTTTTTCTGCTGTTTAGTGTGGCTGAGCCGGGGCAAGAACGCCCGCTTTGGTATTCTTACGGCACCTCTGTTTTTGAACTGCTCGCCTATTTGGTTGCTGCTCTTTTGTGTTTTAGAAATTGGCGCAGCCCGCAGATTGTGAGTGGTCGCAAAGTCTGGTTTGGCATCGGCATGGGGATGCTGTGTTACTTCCTGGGCGGCGTGCTATTTACCTTTTGGGAAACCTTTTTGGGGCGAGATGCTGCCGTGTCACCGGGCGATTTCTTTTACGTCCCGACCTATCTGTTTTTGGGTTGGGGGATGGTGATGGCGTTTGCTGATCGTCGTCTCAATCTAGAAATCTGGCAATGGGGCATTGTTGCCGGAATTGCAGCAATTAGCATCGCCTTTGCGACCTGGTTGACGGTTTCTCCTACAAAGACCGCAAATGCTGATGTGTTTGGAATCGAGCCAGTAGCTGCCCAAGCAGTTCCGCCAAAACCCACTGTCAAACCAATCAAAGCCACTCCGAGTGTGAACCCTCAACCGCTTAAAGTGCAGTCTTCTCAAACTGCGCCTAAGGCGATCGTAACTCCTCAACCTGTGCCTTCCGTTCCAGTGGTGAAGGCAGAGCCTACCAAACTAGAAGCTGAGCAAAAAGCACCTCCTGCCTGGGTATCTGGGGTTGAAGATGCGTTAGCCCCGCTCAAACTGTTTTTAGATTATTTCTATGTCATGGCAGATGTCTTTATTTTGATTGTGGCGACGACGCTGCTGCTCGCGTTTTGGGGCGGTCGCTTTTCACAGTCATGGCGGATGATTGCGGCGGCAGCGTTCTCGCTGTATATCGCTGATATGTGGTTTAAATACGCAACCGCACGACTCGCAAATTATCAGAGCGGTGGCTTGCTGGAGATATTCTGGGTGCTGAGCGGGGTGCTGTTTGGAATTGGTGCAGCCTTGGAATATGACCTCAGTCGCTCTCGCCGCACAGGAGGACGAAGACGAGCTTAGAGCAAGGGCAAGTCAGATGGGGTGAAAGGCGACATGTCTTTCACTCTTTTTGCTGACGCTTAGACTTAGAATAGAAGGTGCTAGCTAGGAAAGCCGTTGGCTTTTGGGTTAGCGATCGCTGCAACGCCTTTATGGACTATGGCATGACTCCTCGCAAACTGTCTGATTCTGACAAACACCACATTGTTGAGCTATATCGTCAGCCCAGAGAAACTACACTCACGCTGGCAAATCAATATGGGGTGAGCAATACCACCATCAGCCGGATTCTCAAAAGCAGTTTGCCCCCCGAAGAATATGAAGGCTTGATTCAGCAAAAGCGGTTTGCCTCGCGCAATTCTGAGGTGTCTCCTCGCGAGTCAGATGAGATGCTTGTGCAGGGCAGCATTCTTGAGATGCCTGTTCCAACGATGGTGGAAGAGGTTTCTGAACCTGAGCCACTGCCTCTGGCAGCTTCGGTTACTTTAAATTCGACTTCTGAACGAGCGGTGCCTGCTCCAATTCGACGATCGCGCCAACGACCATCGACTGAGGTTGCGGTTGAGGTAGACGCTCCGATCGAGGAAATTTCTGAGGTGGTTGAGGAGTTAGCTACCGCACCTGCTGTGAAAAAAGTTATAAAGTTGACCGACCCTACTTTGGGAGACTCTACGGCATCTCAGACCTTTGACGATGACGAGGATGACGACGACCTTGATGATCTGGATGATGATTTAGAGGAGGGACTCGACGACGATGACGACGATGACCTTGATGATGAAGAGAGCGACTCCCTGTTGCCGCCTCTTCAACTCAATCCAGCGGCGTTTGTTCGGGTGTTGCCTCTGGCTGAAGCATCGATTCCTAGAACGTGTTATTTAGTCGTTGATCGGTCTGCTGAACTGGTTGCCCGTCCGCTTAGAGAGTTTGGGGAGTTGGGGCAGATTCCATCTGAAGAAATTCAGGAGAAGACGCTGCCTGTGTTTGACAATCACCGCGTTGCTAAACGGTTTTCTAATATTCGGACTCAGCGCGTGATCAAGATTCCCGATAGTCGTGTCTTGCAGAAAGCTGCGCCTCATCTGCAGGCGAAAGGCATTACTCGGCTGCTGATTGATGGACAGGTTTATACGTGGTGACAGTGGCTTTCTAGAAGTCATCGTCGTCGTCATCATCATCATTGTCGCGCTGAGAACTGGAGAAGCCTAACAGAGGCTGCGCGATCGCTGCTCCTGTTATGCCTAACCCGGCACTAAAGGCGAGAATTAATCCGAACGGCATCTCGACAAGCTGAAAGCTAAGAAACCGCAGCGAGACAGGGGTGGCGTTTTGAACGGATATAAGGGCGATCGCTCCGATCCAGATCGCGATAATTAGTGACGTAATCAGCGTTGCAAATGATTTCATAAAATTTAGAATTTGACGGGTTCGAGTTGACGGATCGATCGCTCCATTGCTTCAGCGATTTGATTCACTTTTTCGGGTGAGTCTGTCTCTAGATAGACTCGGATCAGGGGTTCTGTGCCAGACGGACGCAGCAAAATCCAGCTTCCTTCATCTAGATAGAGCTTGATGCCGTCTTTGCGACCGACTTCTTTAATAGCAAGCCCTGCTATATGGGTCGGCGGATTTTGAATAAAGGAGTCTAAAACAGCCTTTTTGTGAGAATCAGTCAGCCGCAAGTCAATGCGATGATTGTAGAGCGGACCGTCTGCCTCAGCGATCACTTCTTGAACGAGTTGGCTAAGAGGCTTGCCCTCGTAGGCGATCGCTTCAGCGACCAGCATATCTGCTAAGATGCCGTCTTTTTCAGGAATATGTCCGATGATACTCAATCCGCCAGATTCTTCACCTCCGATCAGCACTGAAGTCTGCCGCATTTTTTCACCGATATGCTTAAAGCCGACAGCAGTTTCATAGAGTTCTAACCCATAGATGGCAGCGAAGTTATCTAGGAGCCGAGTGGTCGCAACCGTGCGAACGATCGCCCCTCGCTTGCCTTTGTTTTTGATTAAATGCCGCGCCAACAATAACAGAATCGTATTAGGGGTGAGAATCGTGCCCTGTTCATCGACAACGCCGAAGCGATCACTATCTCCATCGGTTGCGAGTCCCAAATCTGCCTGATCGGTCTTCACAGCATCTACAAGACCTGTAAGCTGCTCTCCTTTTGGCTCGGGCATTCCCCCACCAAATAAGACATCGCGGTAGGTGTGAAAGCTCTCGATTTCGCAACCGCAGTCATTGAGAACAGTATCGAGGTAGCCACGAGAGGTTGAGTAAAGCGCGTCATATTTAACCTTGAGTTTGGCAGTGCGAATTCGCTCGACATCCAAAATGCTGTAAAGAAATTTTAGGTAAGCGGGTTTAGGGTCAAATGTCGAAATCATTGCCGATGAGTTACCGCTCGGAGGGGCATCTGATACGCGATCGAGGTTAGCGACAATAACATCGGTGATTTGAGTCGTCGCCGGACCTGCATAATCAGGAATGTATTTAATTCCACAGTAAGGAGCGGGGTTATGACTCGCGGTAAACATTAACGCTCCCGCCGAGTTGAGATGACGAGCGCTGTAGGCAATCACCGGAGTCGGGCAGTCTCGATCGACGATTTGCACTCTCCAACCGAGATCTGCGAGAACTGCGGCTGCCGTATGAGCGAACTGATCTGCCAAAAACCGAGTATCGTAGCCAATCAGAACCGGACGAGCCTTTGAGTAAGTCACCTCTAGATAACGGGCAATCGCCCGTGTCACTCTGCAAACGTTAGCAAATGTGAAGTCATCAGCAATAATGCCTCGCCAGCCATCTGTTCCAAACTCGATTTTTGAATGTCTACTCATCGCTCACCCTTCTCATCCCTTGCTTTATAGTACTAGACACTTTTCAGGAAACTGTCGGTGAGTTCTTGAAGTCGTCAGAGATAATTCTTAGGGTCTTGCACCAAATGAATAAACCTCCACGGGTTCGCGCACTGGTTTTGGGGTTGATTCGCGATGGCGATCGCATTTTAGTTGGAGAAGGCTATGACTCGGTTAAACAAAGCTTTTTCTATCGCTGTTTGGGGGGTGGAGTTGACTTTGGGGAGACGAGTTTAGATGCCCTCAAACGAGAATTTCAAGAAGAACTCCAGGCAGAGTTATGCAATATCCAATACTTGGGATTTAGCGAGAATTTATTTATGTATGAGGGTAACCCTGGACATGAATGGATTCAGATTTATCAAGCTGACTTTGTTGATTCTAAGTTTTGTCAACTAGACGAGATGATCGTAACCGACTCACACGCGCCGTTTGTCGCCCGGTGGATCGAGTGCGATCGCTTTCTATCTAAAGAACTCCACCTCTTTCCCGAAATCTGCCTGAGCTACCTTTAATCGTCTGAGCGTTCATGACTGCATGACGCAAATTGTAGGAGAGACGTAAAAATTCTGTGATGGAAAGCCAAAACCGAGTTCTTATCCACGATGAGCCACGAGTTGCGGTCACCTCTAACGACGGTTGTCGGCATGGCAGCAACGCTACTCCGTCATCAACTGATTCAACCTGATGCAAAAGGGGCGTTGACGCTGCAAAAACAGCAAGAATATCTGCAGACAATTCAGAACCGTGGTGAACATCTGCTGGCGCTAATCAACGATATTCTGGACTTATCGCAAGTTGAAACTGGAAGAAGGATATTAGATATCCGTGAGTTTTCTCTCTTTCAACTGGCACGACAGACCCTAAACTCTCTGCAATAAAAAGCCGACTTAAAAAAAGTAGATCTTCGGCTCAACCTGAATCTGGGAGCAGACTTGTTTAAGGGATCGGCTCAATGCAAAGATTTTGAAGAGGACTTCCTCCGCGATCGCTTCAAAGCTGACCCACAGCGAGTCAAGCAAATTTTGACCAACCTCCTCAGCAATGCCATCAAATTTACGCCTGCAAATGGTTGTGTGACACTAAAAGTCTGGGTGAGTGAAGAGACGGCAATTCTGCGAGTTGAAGACACGGGCATTGGCATTTCTAAGGCAGAAATTTCTCTTTTTGTTCAACAATCTGGAATGGATAGTTACCAGATCATTCGCACTCTGCAAGGAGACCTAGCGACGCAAGAGATTAAGATTTTAGCGCTGCTGACAGACGACTCTCAGGAAGAAAAAGCTCATTATCGGGCAGCAGGAGCAAGTGATTGTTAGGTAAAGTCGATCGACCTACTTGAGCGACTGATCGATCAAGTCGCGGCTCTAATACAAATCGCTTAGCGGCGTGTCCCGATCGCTTGAAACATGACATCCCAAAACACGCCATTTTGCACAAATAATCCAAATCTCACTAATAGGGGAGCTTTGGGGTTAATGCTCAACTTCTCAAAAGCGATGGGCACGATTGAGAATGCGATAAAGGCAGCGAGAATCAGGGTCGGTTTGGAACTTTGATCACGAATCACGCTACTGAAGTAAACGCCCAGCAGTACGCCTAGATACATCAGCAGTTGATCAGCGAATGACAGCTGCCCCTCCTGGCGTTGAGTAAACGCCATCCAAAGTGATGTGAAGACATTCTGATGAGATTTCACAGTGACTTCAGAAGTAGGAGATAGCCATTGCTGAATAAAGCGGCTTCTAGTTTCGGTGTCTGAATGATCGAGTTTCTTAGCTTTAATTGCCCGTCGATTAAGGTCAAAGTATTTCAGTAGTTTCATCTGCATCCCCTGATTGGTCGAGTGTTTATACTGACGACTCCTTTAATCAGGAATTAATCTCGATGTAAAAGTTTCCTCAACCGAAGCAAGTCCGTGAAATTTGATTTGCTCTTCACAAATGTGAATATATTACCGATGTATTTAATTTGACAGATAGCTAAATCTCAGTAAATCGACTGACAAAAATCCCCCACCATGATGGCAGGGGATTTCTCTTAGATCTTTATCGCGTCAGTTCAGACTTAACCGAACTTGCCTGCTGTAGACGCAATCACGAAGGCTGCGTAAGTAAGGACATAGCCAACCGTAAAGTGAGCTAGACCTACCAAACGAGCCTGCACGATCGAGAGAGCAACGGGCTTATCCTTCCAGCGAATCAGGTTCGCAAGAGGAGTGCGCTCATGTGCCCAAACTAGCGTTTCGATCAGCTCTTGCCAGTAGCCTCTCCAGGAGATCAAGAACATGAATCCAGTTGCCCAGACCAAGTGACCGAAGAGGAACATCCATGACCAGACAGCCAGATTATTCATCCCATAAGGGTTGTAGCCGTTGATCAATGGAGCCGAATACTGCCACAGGTAGTCACGTAGCCAACCCATTAGATAGGTCGAGCTTTCGTTAAACTGAGCCACGTTTCCTGACCAGATTGCCAGATGCTTCCAGTGCCAGTAGAAGGTCACCCAACCAATGGTGTTAAGCATCCAGAACATTGCCAGATAGAAGGCATCCCAGGCAGAGATGTCGCATGTGCCGCCACGACCCGGACCATCGCAAGGAAAGCTATAGCCAAAGTCTTTCTTGTCGGGCATCAGCTTAGAGCCGCGAGCATCCAACGCACCCTTGACCAAAACCAAGGTGGTGGTGTGCAGACCCAACGCGATCGCGTGGTGAACCAAGAAGTCGCCAGGTCCAATAGTTAGGAACAGGGAGTTAGTGCCACTGTTGATCGCTTCGAGCCAGCCCGGAAGCCAGACGTTGCCGAAGTTGGGCCAAGCGGTCGAGGCAATGCTGGTAGGGTCTGAGAGCAACGTGCTCATGCCATAAAGCGCCTTGCCCGAAGCAGCCTGAACGAACTGTGCAAACACAGGCTCAATCAGAATCTGCTTTTCAGGGGTTCCAAACGCAACTACTACGTCGTTGTGGACATACAAACCGAGGGTGTGGAAGCCCAGGAACAGAGATACCCAGCTTAAGTGCGAGATGATCGCTTCTTTGTGCTGAAGAACTCGATCGAGCACGTTGCCCTTGTTGGCATCAGGATCGTAATCCCGAATCCAGAAGATTGCCGCGTGAGCAAACGCGCCGACCATCAAGAATCCAGCAATGTACTGGTGATGGGTATACAACGCTGCTTGAGTTGTGAAATCCTTCGCCATAAAAGCGTAAGGAGGCAAGGCGTACATGTGCTGTGCCACCAAGGAGGTGATCACACCTAACGCAGCCAGCGCTAGAGACAGTTGGAAGTGCAAGGAGTTGTTAACGGTGTCGTACAACCCTTGGTGAGGCAGATTGAACTGACCCTCTGATCTACCGCCCACAAGACCCTTCTTGCTGTCCAGCATGTCTTTGATGCTGTGACCAATGCCGAAGTTGGTGCGGTACATGTGACCCGCGATGATGAACAACACCGCGATCGCTAAATGGTGATGCGCCATGTCCGTCAACCAGAGAGACTCGGTTTGCGGATGGAAGCCACCTAAGAAGGTGAGAATGGCTGTTCCTGAACCTTGAGCCGTTCCGAAGATGTGGTTCGCAGTGTCAGGGTTATCAGCATAGACACCCCAGTTTCCGGTGAAAAAGGGAGCCAGCCCAGCAGGGTGAGGCAGCGTAGTTAGGAAGTTGTCCCAACCGACGTGCTGACCGCGCGATTCAGGAATGGCAACGTGAACTAAGTGACCCGTCCAAGCCAGTGAGCTAACGCCAAACAAACCCGCTAAGTGGTGGTTTAGGCGTGACTCAGCATTCTTAAACCAAGCCAAGCTCGGACGAAACTTGGGCTGAAGGTGCAGCCAACCTGCAAACAGCATAACTGCGGCTAGGAGGAGCAAGCCAATAGCACCCGTGTAAAGGTCACCATTGGTTCGCAGTCCGATCGTGTACCACCAGTGATACAGACCTGAATAAGAGATGTCTACCGGATAGTTTGCGCCACCTTGAGTAAACGCTTCTACCGCAGGCTTACCGAATTGAGGGTCCCAAATCGCGTGAGCAATGGGACGGACGTTCAGAGGATCTTTGATCCACTGAGGAAAGTTGCCTTGCCAAGCCACATGGAATTGGCTGCCCGATGCCCACAAGAAGATGATTGCCAGGTGACCGAAGTGAGTCGCGAAAAGCCTTTGATAAAGCTTCTCTTCCGTCATTCCGTCATGACTTTCAAAGTCGTGAGCCGTAGCGATTCCATACCAAATCCGACGAGTTGTGGGATCTTGGGCAAGGTCTTGGCTAAATTTTGGGAATTTAGTTGCCATAAGTCTTTATGATTCCTCCTGGCTCAA
>JBBRPT010000109.1:0-16494 GCA_038227635.1 Leptolyngbyales cyanobacterium
CTCCAGACCTTCCCTCGCGAGAACGCCCTTGCCTTAAGCTAGTGGTTATCGTCACTCGGAACTTTTAGGTTCATTTGGACGCTGGTTCCACCACAGGGGACTTTCACCCCATCAGATCACGCCCATGCTGGGCGTACACACTGCGTTGGTGCGGACGGTACAGAGGTTATCGGTGAGAATTCGAGGTTGTCTGCCGCCGCACAACTTTGCCGTTAAACTGCTCGAAATGCACTCATTCTCTACACTTCAGTAGTTGTCCTAGATGAGATGTCCCAGGAGGATCTAGCGATCGCCTCCAAAAGACTGGAGATTTTACATGACTTTCCATGCTTAGACTTGAACTAAGCTGTACAAAGTTCAGCTAGATTTCCGTCTCAGCCGATCGCGCCTTCATTCGCCATCCATGCTTCACTACCTGACGCGCACGAGCGATCGCCAAACAATCATTGGGCACATCTTCGCTAATCGTCGAACCTGCGGCGATCGTCACATCTTCGCCAATAGTGAGCGGTGCAATTAACGCATTATTGACTCCGGTTTTGCTGCGATCGCCGATCGTGGTGCGATGCTTCTTCACGCCGTCGTAATTGGCGGTGATCGTGCCGCCACCGACGTTGACTTGAGTTCCGATCGTGGCATCTCCCAAATAAGACAAGTGAGACGCATTGGTGCGATCGCCCAAGGTCGAATTTTTCAACTCGACAAAGTTACCAATTCGACAACCTGCACCGACTTCGGCATGACCCCGCAGATGGGCATAAGGTCCAATGCGAGAGCCAGACTTGACAATGCTATCGGTCACGACTGAGAAGAGAACCGTGACATTCTCCCCGATTTGACTGTTTTCAATCAAGCTGCCCGGTCCAATTTGGCTCTTGGTTTGAATTCGCGTATTGCCCCGGAGATGAGTCTGCGGCTCAATCACGACATCCGCTTCCAAAATTACAGTGTCTTCGATCGTGATGCTGTCTGGGTCAGTCAGCGTCACCCCTTTTGCCATCCAATCATCTTTAATGCGGGTTTGCAAAATCCCGTAAGCGGTCGCGAGCTGCTTGCGATCGTTGATGCCCAAAATCTCTTGATAATCGTCAACGTCCACCGTCATGACTGGACTCAGATAATTCACGGCATCAGTCAGATAATATTCTTGCTGATCATTATTGCTGGTCAGATTTGGCAACACGGTCTCTAAATCTTGCCATCGGAAGCAATAAATCCCGGCGTTCACGCGCCGATTTTGCTTTTGAGCAGGACTGCAATCGCGATCTTCCACAATCTGAGTCAGAATGTTATCGCCATCGCAAAACACTCGCCCATATCCTTTAGGGTTGGGGATTTGAGCCGTCAGAATGGTCGCCGCGTTATTGTGTTCTCGATGCGTGTGTAGCAATCGTTGCAGCGTGGCAGGTCGTAACAAGGGAACGTCACCATTCAGAACCAGCAAACTTCCTTCAAATCCTTTTAGATGCGGCAGCAGTTGTTGAACGGCGTGTCCGGTGCCCAACTGCTCGGTCTGTTCAACAAACTCTACATCGGCATAGCGATCGCCCTGACTGCTCATCGCCTCTTTGACGAGGTCTCCTCGATAGCCGACAATCACCAACCGCCGCACAGGATTGATCGCAGTCGCTCCGTCGAGGACTCGCTCAACCAACGATCGGCTTCCCAGGCAGTGCAGGACTTTTGGCAAGTCCGATTTCATGCGCGTTCCTCGCCCAGCCGCCAAGATTGCTACCGCTACCATGTTCTCTCAGTCTATTTACTCCAACGGAGTATACCTTGCGTCTGGGCATTGTTTCCATCCAGAATATGAACACCCGCAACATTAATTGAGAATGAAGTACACGATCGTAATTCAGTGGTCAGACGAAGATCAGTGCTTTGTCGTTCTATTGCCTGAATTCACCGATGTTATGCAGCCTGTCACTCATGGAGACACTTACGATGAGGCGCTTAAGAATGCTCAAGAAGTTTTAGAACTCCTAGTAGAGTCAGCTCTTAAATCAGGTGAGCCATTACCAGAGCCAAAAAGGTTTGGACAAACGCTTCAAATTGCCTGATGAGAATTTTCTACGAACTTCACGATCGCCTCATTAAGTCTTGAACAAACGACGCTATGATCGATTTCTTCGATCTATTCTCACCCTCTAAATTTAGGACTTTGCTCAGTGACTCAGACTCATTCAGACTTCCTGGCAAGCGCTGATCCCGCGATCGCAAACCTGATTCAGCAGGAGCTACATCGTCAGCAGGATCACCTCGAACTAATTGCAAGCGAAAATTTCACATCTCCTGCGGTGATGGCGGCACAAGGCTCAGTGCTGACCAACAAATACGCAGAAGGGCTACCCGGCAAGCGTTATTACGGAGGGTGTGAGTTTGTCGATCACGTTGAGCAACTCGCCATCGATCGCGCCAAAGAGTTATTTGGAGCCGCTCACGCCAACGTGCAGCCTCACTCTGGAGCACAGGCTAACTTTGCGGTTTTTCTGGCTCTGCTCAAGCCGGGTGACACAATCATGGGCATGGATTTGTCCCACGGCGGACACCTGACTCATGGCTCTCCCGTCAACGTGTCGGGAAAATGGTTCAACGTTCATGACTATGGCGTGAGTCAAGAGACCGAGCAGCTTGACTACGATCAGATTCGTGATTTGGCGCTTAAGCACCGCCCCAAAATGCTGATTTGTGGATATTCTGCCTATCCACGAGTGATTCAGTTTGATAAGTTTCGCGCGATCGCCGATGAAATCGGTGCTTATCTCTTAGCCGACATCGCCCACATTGCCGGACTCGTCGCCACCGGACTTCACCCCAATCCGGTGCCTTATTGTGATGTCGTGACGACCACCACTCACAAAACTTTGCGTGGACCCAGAGGCGGATTGATTCTGACTCGCGATGCTGACTTAGGCAAGCAGTTTGATAAAGCCGTGTTCCCCGGTTCGCAAGGTGGACCGTTAGAACACGTCATTGCAGGCAAAGCCGTCGCGTTTGGGGAGGCACTCAAGCCAGAATTTAAAACCTACTGCGGTCATGTGATCGAAAACGCAAAAGCCCTAGCAGCACAGTTACAGCAACGTCAGTTTAAAATCGTTTCGGGTGGCACCGACAATCATTTAATGCTGGTGGATCTGCGATCGATCGGCATGACAGGCAAACTCGCTGACCAGTTAGTGAGCGGAGTCAACATCACGGCAAACAAAAATACGGTGCCGTTCGATCCAGCTTCACCGTTTGTGACGAGTGGTTTGAGATTGGGTTCTCCGGCGATGACGACTCGCGGCATGGGCACGGCTGAGTTTGCTGAGATTGCAAACATTATCGCCGATCGTCTTCTCAGCCCTGACAATGAGACCGTTGGTCAAGATTGTCGTCGTCGAGTTGCGTCCCTATGCGGACGGTTCCCTCTATATCCTCATCTTTCTCAATCCATTCCTGCTCTGGTTTAAGTGCAAAGATCTGAAAGTTGAGGATTTGTCCGGGCACTCAGTAAAAATGGAAGAAGTATAGGCAGTAGGGCATTCCGTCAGGGGTGCTCTACATCGTGTCGTCAGAGACGTGCTGAGTTTGGCAGGGTGGCAACCCAGACTGGAATCTTCGTGCGACTCTTCTGCAATTCTACCAACGTGGTTGACCTTAATAATTCTTTGCTGAGTATCGTCTGAGATGTAGTAAACTCTGCCTGACAACTTACTGTCCTCCTTATTGATATTTCAGATGCCCTTTCATCTGTATCACTTCATTGCATTCATAGTTTCTGTGCTGGTCGTTTTCTGGAGCACCCCGCTCGTCAAGAAGATTGCGCTCAAAAGTGGACGGGTCGATCTCCCTGGAGGTCGCAAAGTCCATAATCGCCCGATGGTGCGGCTCGGAGGCGTGTCAATCTTTTTAGGAGTCGTTGCCGCCCTGCTCGTCGTTTGGTGGACAGGCGGATTCGGCATCTTGCCTCCTGGCAAAGAATATGAGGTCTGGGGAGTGACGATCGGGGGTCTCGCCTTTTTCTTAATCGGACTCGCAGACGATTTATTTAATTTATCTCCGAAGACACGATTGATCTTACAAGTCATCGTCGCTAGTCTTGCTTGGAAAGCCGGAGTGCAGATTGAGTTTCTGACCAATCCCCTCTCTGGTTTGTTTCCCCTTGCAGATTGGATTAGCCTCCCAATCACCGTCATCTGGCTTGTAGGAATGGCAAACGCCGTTAACTGGATCGACGGCTTGGATGGTTTAGCGGCAGGCGTTTCTGGCATTGCTGCGATCGTGATGCTGATTACCTGTCTGTTTATGCAACAGCCTGCGGCGGCTCTGATTGCGGCGGCTCTGGCAGGTGGAACTCTAGGATTTTTGCGCTATAACTTCAACCCTGCTCAGATTTTTATGGGGGATGGAGGAGCCTATTTTATTGGGTTCACTCTCGCGGGTGTGGGCGTAATCGGGCTAGTGAAAAGTGTTACCACTGTCGCAGTCTTATTGCCCTATGTGATTTTGGCAGTTCCCATTATTGATATGTCAGCGGTGATTCTTGATCGGCTCCGTCACGGCAAGTCTCCCTTTATCGCGGACAAGCGTCACCTCCATCACCGTCTACTCAAAGCCGGACTCTCCCATCGGTTAGCCGTTCTGTTCATCTACTCGCTGACGCTGTGGGTCGGCAGTTTAGCCCTCGCGGTGTCTGGAATGCCGAGTGGTTTAGCCTACGCGATCGGGGCGACCGCTTTGCTCAGTTTCACAAGTTGGCAAGTGTGGCGAACTGCACGATGATGGAACTCTTAGTCCTTCAGTTTTATTCTTCATGAGTTCAGGTGCAGAGATCATCAGCGTTGGCACTGAGTTACTGCTGGGCAATATTCTCAACTCAAATGCTCAGTTTATCGCGCAGCAACTCGCTCAGTTGGGCATTCCTCACTATTATCAAACGGTGGTAGGCGATAACTCAGAGCGCCTCAAACACGCGATCGCGATTGCCTCTGAGCGGTCTCAAATTCTGATCTTCACAGGTGGGTTAGGTCCAACACCTGACGATTTAACGACCGAAACGATCGCTGATTTTTTCAATGCGCCTCTGCTCGAAAACTCAGAAGTCGTCGCTGACATTACCCAAAAGTTTGCTCAACGCGGGCGAGAAATGACCGATAACAATCTCAAACAGGCGTTGATTCCTCAAGGGGCAGAGATTCTCTACAATCCGGTGGGCAGCGCACCGGGGATAATATGGCAACCTCGATCGGGCGTGACGATTCTCACATTTCCGGGGGTGCCGACTGAGATGAAAGAAATGTGGCGACAAACCGCAGTGCCCTACCTCAAAAGTCAGGGGTGGGGTCAGGAAATCATTGTCAGTCGAATCCTGAGGTTTTGGGGTTTGGCAGAGTCGAGTCTGGCAGAAAAAGTAGCAGACTTTTTTGATCTACAAAATCCTACCGTTGCTCCCTACGCCAATTTTGGGGAAGTCAAACTCCGCATCTCTGCAAAAGCTCCGTCTGAAGAAGCGGCTTATCAAATGATTGCACCCGTTGAAGAGCAGCTTCGACAGATTGGGGGATTGGATTGCTACGGCAGTGACGAAGACACGATCGCGTCCGTCGTTGGTGAACTGCTCACGATTACTCAAACGACGCTCAGTGTCGCCGAATCCTGCACGGGGGGAGGATTAGGACAGATGTTGACGAGTGTTTCTGGCAGCTCTCGCTATTTTTGGGGTGGCGTGATTTCCTATGACAATTCTGTCAAACAAGATCTGTTAGGAGTCGATCCCGCAGCTTTAGCTCAGCATGGAGCCGTCAGCGATATCGTGGCGCAGCAAATGGCGGTTGGGGTGCGATCGCGTCTTAATACCACTTGGGGAATTAGCATCACAGGTGTTGCAGGTCCTGACGGTGGCACTGAGGAAAAGCCAGTCGGGCTAGTCTATATCGGGTTGGCGGGTCCCGATGAGCAAGTCACGAGTTTTGTTCATCAGTTTGGGTCGCGAGATCGTGAGTGGGTCAGACACGTTAGCGCCTGTAGCGCGATCGACCATCTGCGGCGAAAACTTCTCAGCGATCCCTTAATACATGAGTGAACCCCTTGATCCCAGCGCGAGATTCGCTATCATTTGGGAGTGACGAAAAAATGATCAGAGTGACAGTTGGTTTTCCGGTTGCACCCTGTTAATATCAGATCAGGTTTTCGTGAAGTTTTGGTTTAGTTAAGTCAAGCTTAATTAAATCAGCAAGCCGTCCAAGTGATATTCAAGGAGCCGTCTGTTCAATGGATTACATTGAAAAGGTGCTGGAAAAGCTAAAAGAGTGGACACGCAGACTCATTGAAGCGCTGCTAGGTCCAGAGGTTCAACCCGAAGCAGAACCGATCCCGGTGCCCGTGAATGACCCCCAGCGTCGTCGTTAATTTCTTTGGCTCATAGTCGATTGCAAAGCATTTTGGTTCTCCACGGACCGAACCTTAACCTTCTGGGCAAACGAGAGCCTGGGGTTTATGGAGTTGTCACGCTGGATGAAATAAATCAGATGTTAGAGCGAGAAGCTCAAGTGCTGCAGGTCAAATCTGCTGCACTACAATCTAACCATGAGGGTGTTTTGGTGGATGCGATCCACAGTGCGCTAGATCGCCATCAGGGGATCTTAATTAACGCTGGAGCTTATACGCACACAAGCGTGGCGCTGCGAGACGCGATCGCTGCGGTCAATCTTCCAACCGTTGAGGTTCATCTCAGCAACATTTATCGCCGCGAAGAATTTCGTCACCATTCTTATATTGCTCCAGTGTCGATTGGGCAGATCAGCGGGTTTGGTAGTGAGAGCTACCGATTAGGGCTACATGCACTGGTAAGTTATCTCAGACAGTCTTAACAGTAGATACTAAATCATTACTCTGTAGAGGCGTTCGATGCAGCGTCTTTTTTAATGGAAAAATCGGTTCATCTAGCCGTCAATGGCACTTTAATGCAGGGGCTAGCGTTAAATAAAAACCTGCTTTCAATTGAGGCGACGTTGATTCGAGAAACGACGACCGAAGCGGCATATCGGTTGTGGTCGATCGACGATCGTCATCCCGCTATGCTAAAAGTAACGGAGGGAGGAGCCGCGATCTCCGTCGAAGTCTGGGAAGTTCCGGCTAGTGGAGTCAGCGCTTTGTTGATGCTAGAACCCGCTGGGCTGTGCATCGGCAAGGTTCGCTTATCAGATGGGAAAGAGGTTTTGGGCGTATTGGGAGAACCCTTTCTCTGCGAAGGGAAGCGAGAGATTACTCAATTTGGTGGCTGGCGATCGTACATTCGCGAAATCGCAAAAGATTAATAGTCGAGACAGTGCTTTTAGTGTTGAGGAGTCAGAATGACAGACCCAATAGATTCGGCTGAATGCGTCGATCAAATCGCTGCACTCATCGGCTTGCCGATCAGCCATGAGCATCGTCCGGGAGTGGTGACAAACTTCAAGCAAATTCAAGCAATCGCGCAACTTGTGATGGAGTTTCCCCTCCCTGAAACAATCGAAGCCGCGCCTGTGTTTGAGCCATGAACCAGTCTTACCCCGATGCAACTCAGATTGCAGAAACCATTCGAGGACAAGAGGTGACGGCTCGATCGGGGGTTGCAGCAACCCTAGCTCAAATCGCCGAACAAGACCCGACTTATAACTGTTTCACCACGGTTCTGGCTGACTCAGCGTTAACAGATGCCGATCGAATTGATCAAGCGATCGCGGCTGGTCAAGATCCCGGTGCATTAGCAGGAGTGCCGTTTGCGGTCAAAGATCTGTTCGACATCCAAGGAGTGACGACTCTAGCAGGGTCTAAAATCAACGCTGAACAGCCACCTGCATCACGGGATGCGACGTTGGTGACTCGACTCAAACAGGCTGGAGCCGTGTTGGTAGGTGCCCTCAACATGGACGAATATGCCTATGGATTCACCACCGAAAACGCTCACTATGGGGCATCGCACAACCCCCATGATGTGAGTCGAATCGCTGGCGGATCATCAGGCGGGTCGGCAGCCGCGATCGCCGCTGGTTTAGTGCCGATCTCGCTCGGTTCAGATACCAATGGCTCGATTCGAGTGCCGTCCGCCCTGTGCGGAATTTTTGGCTTAAAGCCAACTTACGGACGACTTTCTCGATCGGGTTCTTATCCGTTCTCAAATAGTTTTGATCATTTGGGTTCGTTTGCTCGATCAACTCGCGATATTGCGACTGTCTTCGATGTGCTGCAAGGGACTGATCCGACTGACCCGGTTTGCACTCAACGCCCGCCTCAGCTTTGTACTTCAGAACTCCACAAAGGATCTGAGGGACTGCGGATCGCGATCGCGGGTGGCTATTTTGCAGAAGGGGCAGAACCTGAAGTGTTTGAAGCAGTCGAACAGGTTGCCAAAGCACTAGGTGCAAATCAGCGAGTCATCATTCCAGAGGCTCACCGCGCTCGGGCAGCAGCGTTTGTGATTACCTCGTGCGAAGGGGCAAATTTGCACTTCTCAGATCTCAAGACTCGACCTCAAGATTTCGATCCGGCAACTCGCGATCGCTTTCTAGCAGGCTGTCTTATTCCGGGTTCTTGGTATGTTCAGGCACAACGATTTCGCAGTTGGTATCGCGATCGCGTCCGTGAGATTTTTCAACAGGTCGATATTATTCTGGCTCCGACTACGCCCTGCTCTGCGCCGCTCATTGGTCAGGAACAAATAATCTTAAACGGTGTCAAGGTGCTGACCCGCCCAAACTTGGGAATGTTCACGCAACCGCTTTCGTTCATTGGTTTACCGATTATCTCAGTGCCCGTTCAGCGACCGGGTCAGTTGCCTTTAGGGGTGCAGATTATCGCGGCTCCTTATAATGAAGCTCTTATTTTGCGCGTCGCGTCCGAATTGGAGACACTCGGAATTGTATCTGCCCCCGTGCCTCGTTGAAAATCCGTCCCTTTAAGGTAAGTAACTATGAAGAAACCATTATTTGTCGCCTCTCTGCTGCTCACCGCCGGATTAGGGCTAAGCGCGATCGCGTCTCCAACCTCTGCAAAGCAGGCGCTCAAACCGACATCATCTCCTGTCGCTCGCGTCTCTCAGACGAACGTCGAACTGCTATATGCAGGGGCGCAACCTCAACAGGTTCTACGCTTTAAACCTGCGGTGAATAAAACTGAGACAAGCACCATCAGTTTGAACACTAATGTGAAATTCTTGAGTTCGAGCGTCTCAGGCACACCTCGATCGACCAAATTGCCCTCGACTAAAATGACGATGGAGACAACCGTTACGAAGATTGACCCTAACGGTGACATTCACTATACATTTCGCTACACCGATGCAGACATAACAGGCGATGCCTCGGTTCCGGCTGCTGTGCTGAACAAAGCGCGTGCTCAGATAAAGAAGATAGTCGGTCTGAGCGGCACATTTGTGATGGACGATCAGGGAAACACAAAATCGACGAGTCTATCGATTCCAGCAGGAGTAGATGCGACGACTCGCCAGATGTTAGAGCAGTCATTTCGATCGCTCGACCAGCTTTCTGCCCCTCTGCCCCAAGCAGCCGTTGGAATCGGTGCCAAATGGAGGACGTTGATGCCTGTCAAGCTCTATGGAATTAACCTTAACCAAACGGGAACCTACGAGCTAGTGAGTTTAAAAGATGGGGTTGTCACACTTAAAGTGGGCGTTGAACAACAGGCAAAAGATCAGAAGATCGCTCTACCAGGAATGCCGAAAGGAGTAGATGTAACGCTGAAATCCCTAAAGACGATAGGACAGGGACAAATGACGGTGCGCTTTGATCGTTTGCTTCCCTCGATCGCTACGCTTTCAATGACTTCGACGGCTCAGATGCAATCAGCCATGCCCGGGGTGCCTAACCCAATGACCATCGGAACCGAAACCGACGTAGACATGACGTTGCAGTCAAACTAGAATTCGGAGGGGCAAGTCCTATGCAATTGCCCCTCTGGATTATTACTCATACGAATTTCCAGCAACTTTGCCCCGAAACACGATATAGGAATAGAGGTTGTAAAACAACATCACGGGGATGAGAGTGCCCACAAAAATAATCATGATCACTAACGAACTAGGATCAGCGGATGCCTCATAAATCGTGATCTGAGTGGGAATGATGTAAGGAAACACCACTAACGCTAACCCTACAAAAGTCAGGACAAATAGAAGAATTGTCCAGATAAAAGGCGCACGTTCTTGTTTACGATCGAGACTTTTCAACAAGCGCCAAATTAAGAACATCCCTAAAAAGGGAATCACAGCAAACACATACAGCAAGGGTGGCTCAAACAGTTTAGTCCGCGCACTTTCAAAAAAGATCGGCGTGCTAACGGTGATGAAAATTGCCCCGATCAAAGTTGTCCAGGCAGAAAGTTTAGCACTTTGATAATGAGTCGTCTGCAACTCTCCTTCGGTTTTCCAAATCAGATAGGTTGAGCCAATCAACACATAAGCCTGAATCAGCGTCAACGCTACCAGCACCGACTGCCAGGTGAGCCAATCCCAGGTGCCGCCAATAAAGTAGCCTTTTGCATCCACTTTGATGCCAAAGAGAACAGCACCGAGCGCAAACCCTTGACCGAGAGCCGCCGCAAAACTCCCTACACCAAAGGCAAAATTCCAGAAGAATTTGCGGGTTGCCTGTTCGCGAAACTCAAACGCCACCCCGCGAAAAATAAACCCAAACACCATGACAAAAATCGGGATGTAGAGGGCACTTAAAATCGTGCCATAGGCGCGAGGAAATGCCCCAAATAAGCCACCTCCCATCAGCACCAACCAGGTTTCATTTGCGTCCCAAATATTGCTGAGGCTGGTCATCAACAGTCCGCGTCGATCGTCGTCATCAGAGGTCAATGATAAGATGCCGACTCCTAAGTCAAAGCCGTCGAGCATGACGTAGAGAAAGAGAAACAGACCCAATACGCCAAACCAGACTTGAGGCAAAAAATACTTCAGCGTTTCCATCTATGTTCCTACTGTTGGGCTTCTACAGGGCGCTCATCGGGCACAAACTCGCCGGGGTTGGTGTCGATCGCGGGTTGGTTCACATCAACTCCCGGAATGGGCAAATCAAAATTAGGACCTTTGCGAACAATGCGACTGCCAAAGTAGAGATAAGACACAAACAGCAGCGCATACACGGCGGCAAAACAGAGCAGCGACGTTAACACGTTACTGGCTGGCAGCAGCGAAGCAGAGTCTACGGTGCGAATCTTGTTATAGAGCGTCCATGGCTGACGACCTGTGCAGCGCACAATCCAACCCGTCTCGACGGCAATATAGCCAAGCGGAGCCGAAAAAATCCAGGCGCGCATTAGCCAGCGCTGTTTAGCAATGTTTTCATCCGATAGTTTGCCGCGTAGCCACTGAACGGCAGTGAGCAACGTCATGGCTGCTAAAAAGAACCCAATTCCGATCATGATGCGAAAGGAATAGTAGATCAGTCCCAACGCTTGAGGACGGTTTTCTGGCTTCCACTCCTTCAATCCGAGAACAGGTTCAGACAGATTTTTCTTGAATTCTAGAATGTAGCCCAACGCCCCCGGAACACTGATTTCCCAGTCGTTTTTCTCGGTTTTTTTGTTAGGAAGGGCGAGAAGTGTCCAATCGGCAGGTTTCCCGGCAGGTGAGGTTTCCCACTGAGCTTCCATTGCGGCGAGTTTGGCAGGCTGATAGCGATAAACTAGTTCGGCGCTGACGTGACCCATGTAGATTTGTAGCGGAGCCACAATTAAGGTAATCGCGAGGACGAGCTTGAGAGTTTTGGCAAAGAATGCGGCGTGGCGATCGTTCAAGATATACCAGGCGCTAATGCCTCCAATCACAAACAGCGAGGTCTCAAAGGTGGCGAAAAACATGTGCGTGATACTCGTCGCCGCAGATGGATTGAAGAGTGCCTGAAAGTAGTCAGTCACCATAAATTTGCCGTCTACCAGATCGCCTCCCGCTGGAGTTACCATCCAAGAGTTTGCGGTCAAAATAAAGACGACAGACAGGTTTGCGCCGACTGCAACCAAAATCGTAGACAGATAGTGAATGGCAGGGTTGACACGCTCCCAGCCAAACAGCATGATGCCTAAAAAAGCGGCTTCGAGCATGAATGCCCAGGATGCCTCGAATCCTAAGACGCTGCCAAAAAAGTTGCCGACTGCATCTGAGAAGGGTGCCCAATTCGTCCCAAACTGAAATTCTAGTGGAATTCCAGTAGCGACTCCGACTCCGAAGTTGAGGACGTAAAACTTTGACCAAAACCGAGCGTGAAGATAGTAGTCAGGATTGCGAGTTTTGAGCCACAGTCCTTCAATAATGACTAGATAGATTCCCATGCCTGTTGTCAGGATGGGAAAAATAATATGAAAGATCGCAGTCAGTGCAAACTGCATTCGCGACAGCGTAACAGTATCAGACAAAAAATCCATTCGTGTATCTCCGATCCATCAAGGAGCTTGTGGAATTGCTGGTACCCAATTCGTAGCGGAGATACCAAGATCGCCTGGATTCTCTAATGATGTTTTAACGTGTCGATGTCGTTTGAAACACAAAAAGTAGGATCTGTAAAAAATTTGAAGCTGAGTTTAACCACGTGTCGTTTGACAGAGCGATCGAAATCACTACGCAATTCACTAATTCATCTAACCTGATTGCAAAATGCCTTGTATCGTCGGCTACTAAAGCTTTTCAGTATATCCTCCAATCAATCTCTTGTTCAACTTAGAGATTTCTTCTAATACGAACTCAAAGTTTAATAGGAATTTATTTGATATTTTGGTGATCCAAAATTCAGAAATGAGCATTGATTGCCTGGATCAGTGCTGCCGAATCAGAAACCGCACCAAATACACCCCCTTGCATTTTCACCATGTTTAAAGCAGCCAGATGGTTGCCGTGATCAGTCGCGGCTGTGCAGTCAGAAAGCAAGAGACATTCATAGCCTCGATCGTTGGCATCTCGCATCGTCGTATGCACACAAACATCGGTCGTAATGCCTGTCAGGACAATATTTTGAATGCCTTGACGCTTCAGCAACAAATCGAGATCGGTGGCATAAAAAGAACCTTTGCCCGGTTTGTCGATCACGGCTTCTCCGGGCAGCGGTGCCAAATCGGGGATAATCTCCCAACCCGGTTCACCTCGCACCAAGATCCTGCCGCACGGACCCGGATCGCCAATGCCTGCACCGATTTGCCGACTGCGCCACTGTTTATTTTCGGGCAGATCTGCCAAGTCAGGTCGATGCCCCTCGCGGGTGTGCATAATGTGAAAGCCTTTTGCACGAGCCACTGAGAGCAGAGTTTTGATCGGCTCGATCGGGGCACGGGTCAGCGACAAGTCATATCCCATGCGATCGACATACCCTCCGACTCCACAAAAATCGGTTTGCATATCGATCACCAAAATGACCGTATTCTCTGGGCGCAAATCCCCATTAAAGGGGTAGGGATAAGGCTCCGCCTCTACATAACATCCCATAATTCACCTCTATTAAGACTGGACTGCACTTGCTAAAGGAGCGCCTTCATAAGAACGCGTCGGTTCAGAAAACCCACAGGCAGTTCCGTCGGTGTGAACCACTTCATCTTCCCAAGGCAAGCGGTAACCGCCTTCCACCATATCTTGCATATAGGTATAAGGGCAATCTTGAGCACCGCCCTTAACTGCAACATAGCCACGATGTCCAAACTGATAGATATTATTCTCAACCGACCACCCGCGACGGGCTTCTTGCACCAGCTTTGGGCGCACCTCCCCGGTGATAATTTCGTCAGGGCGACTGCTGCCAGTTACTAGAGGAGTGCCGTCAAAGTTGACGATCGTCCCTTCGCCCATTGAGTCAAAGGTGCCGTCACTGCCGCACATGCAAACCGAAGCCGTATAGATTAGATTGCAAAAGGCATTTGCCTGGTTCGTAATGTTCCACGCGTGACGAATCGGGGCAGTGTAACCTGCTGTGCGAATCATGATATCGGCTCCCTTGTAGGCGCATTCTCTTGCCATTTCAGGAAACATGCCATCGTGACAGATGATTAATGCCAGGGTGCTGCCATTGGGACCTTCACAGACTGGAATGCCTAAATTCCCCGGTTCCCACGGTTCAACGGGCACCCAGGGATGCAGCTTGCGATAGTAGAGCTTGAGATCTCCTCGATCGTCGATAATAATCCCACTGTTGTAGGGGTTGCCGTGGGGGTTGTATTCCATGATTGAAAAACAACCCCAAATGCGGTTTTGTTGACAGGCGGCTTTAAACGCTGCGACTTCGGCACCATCGAGGCGACACATGATCTCTGGGTTAGTATCCATCGATAACCCATGCAGAGAATATTCTGGAAACACGACCAGATCCATTGAGGATGAGTTGCGTCGAGCTTTCGCGACCATGTCACAGATACGCTGTGTTTGCGCTGCCAGATCATCAGCAGTTACGACAGTCGGCAACTGAAGCTGCACGAGTCCTAAAACAACTCCATCTGGCGATTTGTTGAATCCACCCAGTCCACTCATGCTCGATCTCCTAAGGCTATAACGCGATGTGTCTACCTTAAGGATCTACAGAAATAAGAGAACGAATTAAGTATTAGCGAACACTTTTTGGTGTGTGAGGAGGTGATCGCTTATTGAATCAGACTCAAGCGCTTTAGCTCTGCGTTGACCTTGCCTTCCATTTCAGAGCGAGTGGAGGGGTCAATCATCTGTCGCTGAAAGCCGTTAAACTCGTCTTGACTGAGCTTGTATTTGTCATACACGATCGCTTTTCTCTGAGTGGCAAACCCAGCGCAGATGTCTCTGACTCGGTCTCGCACATTAGCTTGAACTTGATCAACTTTGCTGCAAACATTGCTAGGTGCATTGCCGCCCGTTAGTCGCTTGACCTCTTCATCAAGGGGTCTACGGGTGATTTCAAGCTCATAGGCGGCTCTGACATATCGGGTAAAGACAGGCTCTTGAGACTGGGCATAAGCAGCCGAATCAAACAAATGAGAGGGGTGCCCTGATAGGTTTGGCGTAAAGCCAGAGAGTAGACCTAACGTAGAGAGCGTTCCTAGCACTAACGATCGAGCTAGCATTTTATTCAAACGGGTAGGTAAATGAAAAGCGCGGTTCATCATAGGGAGTGTGACATTCCAACAACTAGCACACGGGTGACTGTTAATGATCATGAATTATTTTATGGGCAAGAAGTTCCACAAAACAGTGAGGTTTTGAATTTAATCGTCAAGTGACTTTTGTCATGAGTCTTTAGATCTTGAAAAGTTGACATAGCTCGATCGCTTTAGTCTGCATGGTCGAGAGTTCGTCTGCCCCGCGTTTGAGACTAAATTCTAACTCCAGAAGAAGAGGCAACGCCTGCTGCAACTGGTTCATGGAGATTCGAGCAAGTTCTTTTTGCAAGAAATAAAGCTTTTTGGGATTGCTGAGTTCGGCAGCTTGGGCGATCGTTCGATCGTCTCGTTCTCCCGACTCCAGCATGACTTTAATCCACAAGCGCTGACGAAACTGTCCGATTAGAGTCGCCAGAATTTTGAGGGCAGGTTCATTTTGACGTAACAAGTCTGTCACCAGTTCCAACGCTCGATCGGTCTTGCCTTCAAGAATTGCGGCAGCTAGCTGCAAGCTGGTTTGAGTGTTAGCGGTGATGAGAGGGGCGATCGCGTCTACGGTCAATGGCTTTTTTGACTCTCCGCCCAACAGCCGAATCTTTTCTAAATCGCTGTAGAGTTGCCGCGTGTTGTTGCCGACTGCCTCTGCCAAAAATTCAGCACTATCTGAAGTTAACTTGACTCCTAGTTCTTGAGCGATCGTTTGCACTTGCCCAATCAACAAGTCAGTCTTCCAAGGCAGAATCGGTAAAAATTCCTGAATAGAGGCATATTTTTGCAGTAGTTTTGTTGATTTGAGCCGTCCATCAGGCTTGCTAGAACTGGTGAATAGTAACGTTGTGGTTTTTAGAATCGAGGGAAGCGACCGATCTAGCTCTGCCAGTAGACTTTCTGAGCAGCGTTGAGCCAGAGTTGTATCGATCAGCCACACAAAGCGATCGCCCGCTCCAAACGGCGGAGTCATTGCCTGGTTGAGTCCTTGAATCACCGCATCAGAGTCGTCAGGAGCAATCTTATCTAAATTAAAACTCTCCCAAGCTGGGTCAAGCACCTTTTTTTGAAGCGCTTTGACAGCTTGAGCGATCGCGAAACTATCTTCTCCCCAATAAAAGTAAATTGCCATACACCAATTTAGACCTTGGACTCTAGACTGTAGACTGATCAGAGTTCAGCGTCTAGAGGTTTTGATTTTTAAAGGACTTTAAAAATGATCCCCACTTCACGAAGGTTGAGCGGAAATTCTGAGCTGTCCTCATAGCAAAGCGACACTTTGCCGTTAGATTAAGGGTGGACTTTTAAACACATCGATTTACAGCGCGAGGCGATCGAGATTGGACGAAAACTATCAGACCTACCTTAATCGGGTGATGCGGATGACGCTCCCAGACACCTACAGGTCGCAGGTGC
>JBBRPT010000110.1:0-16451 GCA_038227635.1 Leptolyngbyales cyanobacterium
CGTGCAAATGCTGTAAATATCAAATCATACAGAGGCACTTTGGGGCAGCTTTATCCCCAGAACTTGGGTATATGCGCCTCGCGCTTGAGTCACGCCAATCGTTCTTTCAGCAGATTCAATCATCGGACGACGCAAACTGACGACAATAAATTGCGCCTCTTGTGCCTGTTGTTTGATCATTCTAGCTAATCGCTCTACGTTTGCCCCATCAAGAAACATATCAACCTCGTCAAAGGCGTAAAACGGCGAGGGGCGATAGCGCTGAAGGGCGAAGATGAAGCTGAGGGCTGTCAAGGATTTCTCGCCTCCAGACATAGAAGCTAATCGCTGAACAGGCTTACCTTTGGGGTGAGCCACCAAGTTTAAGCCGCCGTTAAACGGGTCTTGAGGGTCTTCAAGCTGGAGGTGTCCATCTCCGTCAGAAAGGGTCGCAAAAATCGACTGAAAGTTGATGTCAACGACATCGTATGCCTCTTTGAATGCCCGTTGCCGCAGCGTCGTGAAGTTTTCGATTCGCAGCAGTAGCTCGGTGCGTTCTTCTTGCAGGGTTTCTAGCTTTTCGGTGAGTTCTTCGAGTCGGGCTTGCGTCCGATCGTATTCTTCTAACGCCAGCATATTCACAGGCTCCATTGCCTGGAGTCGTTTTTGCAGCGATCGTAGCTCGTGCTGAAGTTGAGACAAATCTTGAGTCGCCGTGTCAGGAATCTCTGGCAACGGATCAGGAAGTTCGGCGCGTTGGGCAGCAAGTTGCTCTTGCAGGGCAGCAACTTCGGTGCGGCGAGTCAGTTGAGTTTCGTGAACTTTGCCGCGCTGCCAATCAAGCTGCTGTTGCCGACTTTGCAGGTCTCGCAGTTGACGATCGACGCGATCGCGCTGTTGGCGCTCTGATCCCAAGGTTTTTTCGAGTTCGGCGAGGGCGGATTGCAGTTGGGCGATTTGGTTGCTGACTTCTAATTGTTGAGCGCTGAGGGCGGATTGCTCTTGAAGTTGTCCGGTTTGCTGCGTGCGATAGTCCTGAATTCGCGCTTGACCTTGCTGAATTTTTTCTTCAAGGCGCTGACGCTGATTGCCTAATTCGAGCAGTCGTTGTTCGATCGAGCGCAGTGCTAATTCTTTTTGGCTGAGATCGGATTCGAGCGATCGGATTCTCAATTGAATCTGCTGCCACTCACTATGAGTCTGCGATTGCTCTAAGTCCGCCAACGTTTGACGCAATTCCTCTAGTTGAGTGTCTTGAGCGGGAATCTCGGTTTCTAGAATGTGTAAGCGAGTTTGAGCCGTCGTCAGTTCTTGAGTACTTTTCTGGAGTTGTTGACCGACTTCGGAATGTTGCGTGTTTAATCGCTGGATTTCGGTTTGAATCTGCTCCGATTTGAGTTGCAGTTCTCGATGTTGCTGACGGGCTTCGGTGAGTTGCTGCATTGCTTTTTGGTGTCCGATCGTGGCTTTCGTCAACGCATCTTCACACCGAAATAGAATCGTGTCGATGACTCGCAGCCGCTCTCTTAAGGTCGTAATTTCGGCAGACTCGCCTGCGTCTACGGTTCCGAACCGAATCGGCGATCGACCTCCAGAACTACCGCCTGTCATGGCTCCGCTCTGCTCAAGTAATTCTCCGTCGAGGGTCACGATGCGATATTGCCCGATGTAGCGTCGAGCGTCACTCATCGCCTGAAAGACAACGGTGCTGCCGAACACATAGGAAAACACTTCCCAGTAGCGATCGTCGCACTCGATTAGATTAATGGCGAAATCCACACAGCCACCCATCGATCGCAGAGTGCTAGCTGAAGGAGCTTTTCCGGCTCTGATTTTGTTGAGCGGCAGAAACGTGGCTCGTCCTGCGCGCTTTTGTTTGAGAATCTCGATCGCGGCGGCGGCGATCGCATCATCGTCTACAACCAGTTGCCCTAATCGACCTCCAGCAGCCGTTTCTAAAGCGACTTGATAGCGCGGTTCCACCCGTCCCAGTTGGGCGACGAGTCCATGTACGCCTGACAGTCCCATTTTGAGAATGACTTGCGTCGCGTGGGTGCCCTGAGCCTCCTGAATCGCCTGGGATTGTGCCTCTAGCTTGTCTAAAGCACGCTGTTTGTCTCGCTGCTCACCGAGTAGACGTGTTTGTGTCTCTTTCTGAATTTGGGCTTCTTGCTCGGCGGCAGACACCGCTTGTGCGAGAGACTGAATTCGAGTGGTGGCTTGCTCTAGAGCGGTCGTGAATTGAGTCTGTTCGGCTTGCTTGTCAGTGAGTTGTTGTTGGAGAGTTTGCTGCGATCGAGTCTGTTCTTGAATCTGGCGATCGAGTTGACTGGCACGTTCTTGCAGTTGGGCTTGCTCGGTGCGTTTTGGCTCCAGATTAGTCAGTAAAGTGTCGAGGCGACGACGCAAATCGGTTTGTTCTTGCACCCAGGCTTCGGCACTAGCAGCAGACGCATTGGCGGCTTCGCGACTGGCTTCTAAGGTTTCTTTGGCTTCGTCACGCTGATGACGAATTGACGCAAGATCGCGAGTCTCCACGGTTTGCTGTTCTTGGGTTATGGATGTCAGCGTTTGGGTTTGTTCGTGAAGGTCTTGCTGCGATCGGGCTAAATTCTCCACTAAACTTTTGCTGGCAGCTTGCAGATCTTTTTCCTGTCGCTGAAGTTGACGAAGTTCCGCCTCGCGAGTCGCTAATGTGGATTGGATGGCGATTTGTTCCTCTTCGCCCAAAGACCGAACGTGAGCGTTGAGCTTTTCTAATTCAACAGAAGTGGTCTCGATTTCGGTGGCGATCGCGGCAATTTGCGTAGTCAATTCCACAATCTCGGTTTCACCCGTCTGAATCTGCGCCTGTAATTGTTCGGCGCTTCGAGCCGCTTGCCGATAGCGAATCACGACTTCCCACTGTTCTTTGTCTTGCAGTTCGGCGCGAAGTTTTTGATATTTCTCGGCTTTGACGCGATCTTGGGCAAGGCGATCGCGCTGATCGATTAATTCTTTTTCGACGATGTGATATTTGTCTTCTCGCTCTTTCACCGCGTCAAGCTTGTCTTTAGCTTGGTTGATCTTGCGATCGAACGATGCCACCCCCGCTAATTCATCAATGATTTCTCGCCGTTCTCGTCCGTTCATCGAAATGATTCGCGTCACGTCTCCTTGCAGCACAACGTTATAGCCTTCTGGATACACTCGAAGACGGTTTAACTGCTCGTGTAACTCGGTCAGAGTACAGGGTTCGCCATTAATAAAATAATTGGAGGTGTAAGTGCCTTGCTGTGTCACTCGCAGCTTTCGAGTTACGCTCCATTCAGTGTTAGGAGCCTTGCTGGCACCGTTGCCATTCCCATTTCCATTCGTGTGTTCGTTTTGATTGGATTCTAATTCAAACTCTTCGCCTTCAGGTTTGCCTAATGTATTCAGCAAATCGAGTTCGTCGGAGAGATCAAATGTAGTGGTGACAGAGGCTTCAACGGTCGATCGTCCCCGTGTGCTTTGGGTGTGATTGACCAAATCAGGAAGGCGTTCTGCTCGCATTCCTTTAGATCCCGCCAAGCCCAAGCAAAACAGCAATGCGTCCAGCAAATTGGACTTACCTGACCCATTAGGACCCGAAATCACAGTAAACCCTGGCAACAACGGGATCGGAGTCGTGCCACCAAAAGATTTGAAGTTAGTCAGTTCGACGCGCTTGACGTACACAGGCTGTTCTGACCAAAAAATGAGTGTTTAGTGTAGCTCGAAAAAAGCGTTGCGAATGAAAATGAGCCAATTTCTACAGTGATACCACAGTCAGAACAAATGTTCTAGATATTTTCTAATGATTTTGAGCAATTGTACAAGCAAAAACCAGTTCGGGAGGTTTCCCTACTTGCACGAACTACAACTTTAAAAACAAAAAGACGGCAGGAACAAATCCAGCCCGTCTAAAAAACTTAATTGATATGGGGAACGGCAAGACGAAACGACAGGATTACAAACCCTACGATCGCCACTCCCACCGAAAATCCCAACAGCTTTAATCGATTTCGCCAATCTTCAGATCGGTTCGGAACTAGCCAGAGAAGCAGACATCCGATCGTCATCAAGCTTCCTAAAATTGCTGCCGTTCCGCCGACCCAAGCTGCTACCAACCAGAGAAATAAACTCACCATTTCAGTCAGCGATCGCCCGTCTAGATAAATCGAACCTCTGGCGATCGCTGACTCATTATCGGTTATCTACACGTCATAAATTCGACATTCAGCCGCATCGGGGCTATTGGCACAATAGCGATCAAGGCTCGATCGCTTGTCGTCCTGTGGGTCAGAACTCTCTGATTGAGCCGCTTCAACCGCAGTCCAAGCGTCCACGCATTCACTAGATGCTGCCCCGGTGGTCGCACATGCAACCTGCGCCTGTTTCGTCAATTCTTGAAGCTGAGGGTCACGATCAATACTGGTTTCTGAAGTCATCTGCTTATATTCCTGTTGGGTAAAGTTGAGTGATTAATTAGGTGATGTGAGTCGGACTCTAAAATCATTAGACCCAACCTAGCGCTCACCAGCCCGATCGGGTTTCCTCTTCAGACAGATATCCTCTCGATTCATTCATCGCAAAACTTAATACGGGCGTAAGCAAGAAGGCATAACCCCCTTTTGGTAGACTTGTAAACTGAGAGCGCTTTTGAAGTGGCGCAAAATCAGCAGTTGGAGGACTTACTTCGTGGAAAACACGCTGGGCTTAGAGATTATTGAAGTAGTAGAGCAGGCTGCGATCGCCTCCGCTCGCTGGATGGGGAAAGGCGACAAAAACATGGCTGACCATGTGGCAGTTGAAGCCATGCGGGAGCGGATGAACAAAATCCATATGCGTGGTCGGATCGTGATTGGAGAAGGAGAGCGCGACGACGCTCCGATGCTCTATATCGGCGAAGAAGTTGGGGTTTGCACCCAGCCCGATGCCAAAAACTTCTGCAACCCCGACGAGCTAGTCGAGATTGACATCGCCGTTGACCCCTGCGAAGGCACCAACCTTTGCGCCTATGGTCAACCTGGCTCAATGGCAGTCTTGGCAATCTCCGAAAAAGGCGGATTGTTCGCGGCTCCCGACTTCTATATGAAGAAAATCGCGGCTCCTCCGGCTGCCAAAGGCAAAGTAGACATCAACAAGTCTGCCACTGAGAACCTGAAGATTTTGTCTGAGTGTTTAGATCGCTCGATCGAAGAACTCGTCATCGTCGTTATGAAGCGCGAACGCCACAACGATTTAATCGCCGAAATCCGCGAAGCAGGTGCTAGAGTGCAACTCATCAGTGATGGTGACGTGGGCGCTGCCATCTCTTGCGGCTTTGCAGGCACCAACATTCACGCGCTAATGGGCATCGGTGCAGCTCCTGAAGGGGTGATCTCAGCCGCCGCCATGCGCGCAATGGGCGGGCACTTTCAAGGACAACTGATCTATGATCCAGAAGTGGTGAAGACAGGTTTGATCGGCGAAAGCAAAGAAGCCAATATCGATCGTCTAAAGAGCATGGGCATCAACGACCCTGATAAAGTCTATGACGCAACTGAACTCGCATCGGGTGACACCGTGCTGTTTGCAGGCTGCGGCATCACACCGGGCAACTTGATGCAGGGAGTGCGCTTCTTTAAAGGCGGCGCAAGAACCCAGTCTCTGGTCATCTCTAACAAATCTCAGACAGCTCGATTTGTCGATACTGTCCACATGACTGGACAACCCAAAATGGTGCAGCTGCACTAGGCGTTAAGAACGTAGTGAATAGTAGAACCCGCTGCTATTCACTACCCATCGGTTATTTTTCACCCATTAAATTTTCAAACTCATTGCGTTTAGCTTCGTCATTTAGAGTGAATTTAAGATGAATATTGCCGTCGTGGGGCTGAGTCATAAAACCGCCCCGGTTGAAGTTCGCGAAAAATTGAGCATTCCCGAACCTGTTTATGACAAAGCGATCGCTGAGTTGTGCAGCTATCCCCATCTCGAAGAGGTTGCCGTTCTCAGCACCTGCAATCGGTTAGAAATCTACATCGTCACCACTGACACCGAGCAGGGCATTCGCGAAGTGATTCAGTTTCTCTCAGAGCACAGCAAACTGCCTGCGATCTATTTGCGTCAATATCTCTTCACGCTGCTGCACCAAGATGCAGTGATGCATTTGATGCGCGTCTCAGCCGGGTTAGATAGTTTAGTTTTGGGAGAAGGGCAAATCCTCGCTCAGGTGAAACAGTGTCATAAACTCGGTCAACAGCACAACGGCGTAGGACGGATTCTCAATCAACTCTTCAAACAGGGAATCACCGCCGGGAAGCGCGTTCGCACTGAAACCAGCATCGGCACCGGAGCCGTCTCGATTAGCTCGGCAGCCGTCGAACTGGCGCAAATCAAAGCCCAAAACTTAGCCGCCTGTCGCGTCTTGATCCTAGGTGCAGGCAAGATGTCTCGACTGCTCGTTCAGCATTTGCTGTCGAAAGGTGCCACTCACATCACGGTTTTAAACCGCACGATCGAGCGCGCCAATGAGTTAGCCAAGCTATTCCCTGACGCGACGCTTCATTTGGGTCTGATGTCAGAGATGATGCCCACGATCGCCGACTCCGACATTATTTTCACCAGCACGTCTGCCACTGAGCCGATTCTTGACGGTGCCAAACTAGAAATGGTGTTGCAGCCTAATCAGCATTTGATGATCTTTGACATCGCCGTTCCGCGCAACGTGGACTCGAATGTGAATGAGTTGTCCCACGTCCAAGCGTTTAATGTCGATGACCTCAAAGCGGTCGTCGCCCAAAATCAAGAAAGCCGCCGTCAAATGGCAATAGAAGCCGAACTCTTGCTCGACGAAGAGATCGACTCCTTTGAATTGTGGCTACGATCGCTCGAAACCGTCTCGACTATCAGCAGTCTGCGAGATAAAGTCGAAACCATTCGCGCTCAAGAATTAGAGAAAGCGCTGTCCCGATTGGGTAATGAATTTGGCGATCGCCACAAAGACGTGATCGAAGCGCTGACTCGCGGAATTGTCAACAAAATTCTGCACGATCCGATGGTGCAATTGAGAGCGCAGCAGGATATTGAAGTGCGTCGTCAAGCAATGCAGACGTTGACCGTCTTGTTTAACTTAGAGCCGCCTTCTAATCAGCAAGCAAGAGTGTAAGCAAAGAGGCTTCTGTAGGGGCAGTTCATAAAACGTCCCTACAGTGGAAATTGTACGATCGCTGTTTTTACGGCACCACCAGCACCGGACAGGGCGATAAGCTAATCACCCGATTCGTGACGCTTTCGTCCGTGCCCTCGTGGGTGAGTCCCAATCCTCGACAGCCCATGATGATCAGATCTGCATCGATATCGTCAGCCACATCGCAGATCGTAAACGCAGGTTTGCCTTCACGTTCTATCACTTCGGCTTCAATGCCCTGTTGAGAAAACATCTTCTTGGCATTTTGCAGCAATTCAGCGACTGCCTCTGGTGATGCCATCGCATCACCAGCAGGGGCATCGGCTTCACGAGGCTCGACGACCGACAGAATAATCAAACGGCTCTGATGAGTTTTAACCAGAGTGGCAACGGTTTCAGCCGCCTGCCACGACTCTTGACTTCGATCTACTGGAAATAGAACAGTTTTAAACATAAGATCTCCATGCTGTAAGAAGGATTAGGAATGAAGGATGAAGCCTTATCCGCTTCCGATTTGCCCCATGATTTTGAACTTAACGCATTAGATTGGATTCGCGATCGACATCAGGACACTTTCATGGAAAATAAGAACGAGTAGAAAGACTTATTCAGGAGACTGGTTCTGTGTCCAAGAAGACCGTAAACGATTTATCATCCTCTGATTTACAAGGAAAGCGCGTTTTAGTTCGAGCTGATTTTAATGTGCCTGTCGATGATCAGGGCAATATCACTGACGATACGCGAATTCGAGCCGCACTGCCAACGATTCAAAATTTGACCTCAAAAGGGGCAAAAGTGATTTTGTGCAGTCACTTTGGTCGCCCCAAAGGAGTCGATGAGAAACTGCGTCTAACCCCAGTGGCAAAACGCCTGTCTGAAGTGTTGGGTCAGCCTGTTGTCAAGTGCAATGACTGCATTGGCGATGAAGTCACTGCCAAAGTCGGCGCAATGAACAACAGCGACGTGATCCTGCTAGAAAACGTCCGATTTTACCCAGAAGAAGAAAAGAATGACCCAGAATTTGCCAAAAAGTTAGCCTCGATCGCCGATCTTTACGTCAACGATGCGTTTGGCACCGCTCACCGTGCTCACGCTTCAACCGAAGGGGTGACTCACTACCTTAAGCCTTCAGTCGCAGGACTGCTGGTTGAAAAAGAATTGCAGTATTTGCAAAACGCGATCGAGAATCCTCAGCGTCCGTTAGCGGCGATCGTGGGCGGCTCAAAAGTCTCCAGCAAAATCGGCGTGATCGACACCTTGTTAGATAAAGTCGATTATTTGCTCATGGGCGGCGGCATGATCTTCACCTTCTATAAAGCTCGCGGTCTCAATGTGGGCAAATCTCTCGTCGAAGAAGACAAACTAGAATTGGCAAAAACCCTAGAAGCAAAAGCAAAAGAGCGAGGTGTTTCGTTGCTATTGCCGACCGATGTCGTCGTTGCTGACAACTTCTCTCCCGATGCCAACGCTCAAACTGTCAGCATTGAGAACATTCCCGATGGCTGGATGGGGTTAGACATCGGACCCGACTCGATCAAAGTCTTCCAAGAGGCGCTCAACCAGTGCAAGAGCGTGATTTGGAATGGTCCGATGGGCGTGTTTGAGTTTGATAAGTTTGCAGCAGGAACCGAAGCGATTGCGCACACCCTGGCAGATTTGACTCCTAAAGGCACGACGACAATCATTGGCGGCGGCGACTCTGTAGCAGCCGTTGAGAAAGTCGGTCTTGCCAGCCAGATGAGCCACATTTCGACCGGAGGCGGTGCAAGTCTAGAACTGCTAGAAGGTAAAGAACTCCCTGGAATCGCAGCATTGGATGAGGCGTAAATTCAACTGAGGAAAAACTTGCCTTAAGATTTCACGTGCGGAGACGTTTCATAGAACGTCTCTGCACTGGTTTATAACTGACCTGAAATTGGCTGGCAGGTGTTTCCATCGTGAGCGTCCGATTTTTGAGGTGATATTAACTCGTCTCGCTGCAAAATCTGATTGTCATAGCCAAACGCCCGAATGTCACAGATGCCCGTCGCCCCCGAAGCCACCAGAGCAAACAGCCCGTCAGGGCTTTCATCCCGTAAACTCTTACCATTATTAAACGTGACTTCTACGGCTGAGACTTGAGGCGAAAGCACTTGACCATAGAGAATCGTTTGGCGATCGTTACCCTTGCCTTTTGTATGACCAATCCCATAATCAAGTAGAGAACCTGGCTTAGACTTCTCTACGGTAGCTGGGTGACTGCCACTACTGCTGAGTTGCCATTCCATTCCATTTTGCTTCATCACCCGATAACTTAACACTGGCAGATCGGAACCTGGTTGGTTTAAAGCGGTACAGGTTCCTCGATAGACTGCAACGATGCCCTTTGACCATTTGCGAGTCGTCAACACTTGAGAGTTTTTCGCCTCAATGTTAGCCTGACCTGGGCACGAAAACGGACGACGGAGCGCTTCTTCGGAAGTGGCGGCTACTAGAGAGACTGCCCACCCTGCTGTCGTCAAGCTTAAACAACCTAGCAGACAAATTACCAGTCGTCGGTTCATGGTCGATCGCACACTGCTCTTGTGGTGAATAATTCAGCAGATCAATACACTAAGGGACAAGGATTCATTAACGTGTGATTCGTCGGGTTTGCCCCCTCTCCCAGTTTGGGGCAGGATGGCTTTATTGCTAGCAGAGGAAAAAGAGGATGGACTGAGAAGTTATTTCAAGGTATCAGTCCATGACCTTCATTGAACTCTTAAAGACTATCAAAGATCCTCGCAAGCAAAGGGGTCAACGTTATTCGCTGCGGCTAGTGATATTTCTTTCGCAACTGGGAAGTCTGTGCGGCTATAGCGGCTACCGCCCACTAGCAAAGGTCTGTCAAAAACATCAGCAACACCTTCGTCAATTACTGGGCTTAGCTGCCGATACCCGTCTGTTGCCTTCCTACTCAACGTTTCGTCGCCTATTTGAGCAAGTGGAGGCACAAGCCTGAGTCGATAGCTTTAATGTTTGGGTGCTGACTCGTTTACAAGACGACAGCTATTGGGTGGTGACAGTTAATTTGCTTGAAGCAAAGCTGGTTCTAGAGGCATAGGCTCTGGCAACGGTAGGATAGTGGAATGACTCTGGCTCAGCGTCGGTACTTTAGAGAGTGAAGCCTTATCTAGCAAACAAGTGATGTGATCGCCCACTTGCCAGGGTTCATCGAGCAGGAGAATCTGTAAATGTTTATTTCGCTCTACCAAGAGTGGCAGCAGATGACCTCCTGCGATGCAGCTTTGCAACTCAATCTGCTGTGCTTCAAAACTCTCCGTCTGCAACACGACCTCGACTAGCTGCACATCATTCTTAGTGAGAGCCTGACTCCACCTATCAAGGGAGACTTGGGGTGCAAAAGCAAGCTGAACTCCTGTTGCAGCTAAACTCGGACGATCGCCACCGTTCAGTGCGGATTGAGAGAATGTGGCGACTGTGTCAGGGCGAAATAACTCTACAGCCCGTTGCGCTAAGGTTCCGTTCAGTTCTGGATTGCTGGTGAGCGCTAAAAAGGTACTCAGTGACGCGATCCCTTCTGCTTCTAGCTCTGCTAAGTCTAAATACTGACTGATGACAGGAACATCATTTAGCTCGATCGAGGTTGGCTCGCGATCGCTAAGGTCAATTAAAATAACCGTCTCTCCGGCTTGCTGAAGTAACCGAACCAGTAATTGACTTAACGGATTATTTCCAACAATCACGGTTCTGATCTGGCTCGCACGCAGTCCCAGCCAACGAGCAATCCAGCCTGCTGTGAGTCCTTGAATCAAGACTGTCATGAAAATGGTGAGAAAAACGAGCGCTTTGATCACATCGCCGCCATTGATGCCTTCTTTTTTCAGCGCGATGGCAAACAAAGATGCCATTGAAGCGGCAACAATGCCACGCGGTGCAATCCAGGACAGCAACAGTTTTTGCTTCCAGCTAAAGCCTCGATTCCAGGTCGATAGCAGAATATTGATGGGGCGAACGACGAGCATCAGCACCAGAACGGTCAGGACACTTCCCCAGCCCAAATCAAACACGCTCGAGATCGACAGATCAGCCGCCAGTAAAATAAATAAGATCGAATTTGCCAGAATCCCCAACTGTTCATTAAACTGACGGATCAAGCGTTCTTCGGGGATGGTAGCCGCCCGCAAAATGATGCCCATCACCACTGCAACCAACAGCCCTGACTCGCTTCGGAGTGCCTGTGCCAAACTAAAAGCACCCCACACTGCTGCTAATACCACCAAATTTTTTAATTCTTGCGGCAGCGCTTTAGACTGTTTGAGCAACAAACTGAGCAGACCACCTGCACTTAGCCCGATCGCGACCCCAATTCCTAACCGTAGCCCCAAGCTTTTCAGCACCAATAACGGGATTGCCGTGCCGACTAAAACCAGTGGCACTTCATGACGACTCAAAATGATGTTGAGGGTAATCACTGCCACGATCGCACCAATCGGATCGATCAAAATCCCCTCGCCCTCTAGAAGTGTTGCGACCCGTTGTTCAACCCCAATCAGCTTCAGTAGTGGAGTCACCACCGTCGGACCTGTGACCACTACTAAGGAGGCGTAGAGAAAGGCGATCGACCAGGGAAACTCATTCAAGAAATGGGCGGCGATCACACCGCCGAGAAAGGTAATCAGCACTCCGATGGTGACGAGATTGCGGAGGCTCACCGAAACGCTACTCAGGTCGCGAATCTGTAAATTTAGCCCTCCCTCAAATAAAATCAGAGCGATCGCTAAAGAGACGATCACTTCTAAACCATTACCTAGAAGCGAAGGCTCCAGCACGCCTAGACCGCTGGAGCCTAAAAGAATGCCAAAGAGTAGCAGTAAGACAATACTAGGAATCTGAAGCCATCTGGCTAAAACCTGAGCACCAATGCCAACCACTACAGTTGTGCTAATAAGAACTGTAATTAGTAGAGAATCTTCCATTGAAATCAATTTGGCTAAGGTCGGTTGAGATAAAGATGCCAGGGCGATCGTAGCTAAATTATGTCGATTTTGTTTTGATATCCAAAGTAGTCTGCAATTTGTCTAACATTCATGCCGTGCAGATTAACTTGAAGCTATTTCTTGAGAAATCGTCCATTGATCTAAAATAGCTTTCGCTAACACTTCTCTGAGCCAGATTTGCGTGACGATTAAAATTGGTAATCCTAAAAATAATCCCAAAACACCGAAGAACGTTCCAAAGGCGGTGAGCAGAGCAAGGGTTGTTGCAGGTAATAGAGACACTTGATGTTTCATGATGATGGGCGTGATTAGATTGCCTTCGATTTGCTGAATCAAAAAATATAGCAGCAAAACTTCGATCGCCTTCCAGGGAGAATCTAACAAAGCAAATAGCGCAGGCGGTACAACGCTAGCGATCGCGCCAAGGTAGAGAACAACCGCATCCGGGCTGATCTGACTCAATCCATTCAAAGTCGCCTATTGAAAGACTTTAATGCAACACCGCTCGTTGATGTCATTGTGCTAGAAGCGCCTGACGTTAAATCATAGAATTGAACCCTAATGCAGCAATTTGAACGACCTGAGAAGCAAGCAATCGAACATGAGCAACAGCAAATTCTGCAACAGCTTGAAGACTGGCTAGAGCTACCAATGCTGGTGTTGAGCTTGGTTTGGCTCGGTCTATTCGTGATGGAGCTAACTTGGAGACTCACACCACTGTTAGAGACAATTAGCCTTGTCATTTGGGGTGTATTTATCCTAGAATTTGTGCTCCGACCGTCGCTTGCATCCCGCAAAGTTTCTTATCTTAAAGCCAACTGGCTGACGGCAATCTCACTGCTTTTACCCGCTTTGAGAGTGTTCCGGTTCTTGCGCATCATGCGAATTCTACAAACGACGCGAGCCGTTCGAGGCTTACGACTGCTGCGCGTTCTAACCCGAACCAATCGCAGTATGCGATCGCTCACCGCCAACTTTGCTCGACGCGGATTTGGCTATGTGGTGATGACGACTGCAATCATTACACTCACTGGTGCTGCGGGAATGTATGCTTTTGAACAAGAAGCTCCCAATTCACCTGGGTTTGACAGCTACGGCACGGCACTTTGGTGGACAGCAATGCTGATGACTACGATGGGATCGGACTACTTTCCCAAAACGCCAGAAGGTCGCGTTCTCTGCTTTTTGCTGGCTCTGTATGCGTTCGCAGTGTTTGGCTACGTAACGGCAACTTTAGCCACCTTCTTTATCGGACAGGATGCCGACGATGATGAAGCAGAAATTGTCGGAGCAAAATCGATCGATGCCCTGCGAACCGAAATTGTCGCCCTGCGAGACGAAATTCAAAGCTTGAGGCAGGGCAATTGATAACTTCAGGTAGAAGTTGATTTTACTGGTTCCTATTAAAATCCAGGTGCAATTTAATACAGCCGAGCAATGAATGCAGAAATATCAACTCTTGTAGACAAAATGCAAGCAATGCTAAATAGCTTTATTGCGCTGCTACCCAATCTGGTGCTGGCATTGATTGTCTTTGCTATCTTTTTCTTTGTTGCTCGATCGATCAAAAGAGCTGTAAGAAATTTGACTCGCGATCGCCGTCAAGCTCGCAACTTGGGCATGGTGCTAGGAAGACTGGCGCAGGGAGCAACCATTTTAGTCGGGTTGTTCATTGCACTCTCGATCGTCATTCCCTCACTCAAAGCAAACGATCTCGTGCAGCTTCTTGGGATTAGCGGTGTGGCGATCGGTTTTGCGTTTCGAGATATCTTACAAAATTTCCTGGCAGGGATTTTAATTCTATTAACTGAACCCTTTCAAATTGACGATCAAATTGTCCTTAAATCTTTTGAAGGTACGGTCGAGAATATTCAAACACGAGCAACTACCATTAGAACCTATGATGGTCGGCGAATCGTTATTCCCAACTCCGAGCTATTTACGAATTCTGTCACCGTCAATACCGCCTTTGAAAACCGCCGTCTACAGTACGACATCGGCATTGGCTACAGCGATGATATTGATGAAGCGCGGCAGTTAATCTTAGAAGCAATGCGTGAAACAAACGGAGTGCTAGAAACGCCTGCGCCTGATGCGATCGTGGTCGAACTCTCTGGAAGCTCGGTCAACATTCGCGCTCGTTGGTGGGTTGCGCCGCCCCGTCGTGCCGATGTGTTAGACCTTCAAGATCGAGTCTTAACAAACATCAAGAACACGCTGACGGCAAATGGAATTGATCTGCCCTTCCCGACTCAGCAAATTTTGTTTCATGACCAGACTGAAGAAACCGATGGCGATCGTGCTCATCAACGCGAAGGCTGGCCTGCTGGTAAAGGCAAAGTACCCCAATCTCGCAGCATCAGCAGTTCACTCAAACGACTTGCTGAAATCAAAGCGCAGCGGAATGGCTCTGAAGGGGATAGCGCAGAGCACTCTTTAGAAGCGGAGCGAACAGATGAAAACTAAGTTCAGCAAGCTGTTAGATTCACTGCATTCTAGCTTTTGGTTTGTCCCAACCTTAATGGTCGTGCTGGCGATCGGTCTATCGTTTTTAACCATTCACATTGATCAAAGCGCGGACACAGACATTATTGGCAACCTGGGTTGGACTTATACACTAGGTCCAAACGGTTCACGCGCTATTCTTTCAGCCATTGCAGGTTCAATGGTCAGTGTGGCAACAACGGCATTTTCCATTACGATTGTTGCCCTTCAGCTAGCCTCTTCGCAGTTTGGTCCGCGTCTGCTGCGAAACTTCATGCAAGATACGGGCAACCAGATTGTTTTAGGAACTTTTATCTCTACGTTCGTTTATAGCCTGCTGGTGCTGCGAACGATCAATGGCGTTGCCGAAAACGAGTTCGTACCACATATTGCTGTTACCTGTGGCATTGGACTCGCGATCGCCAGCATCGGCGTTTTGATCTACTTCATTCACCATTCAGCATCGTCGATTCAGGTTGATAATGTGATCTCCAAAGTCGGATGCGAATTAGATGACGTGATCGATCGACTCTTTCCTAAACAGATCGGACAAGGCGCATCAAAGCATCGGAATAAACCTTCGATCAGCGATATTCCAGCCGATTTCGATCGCGATGTCCGCCCTATTCAAGCCACTAGCAGCAGCTACGTTCAAGCGATTGACACCGATCGGTTAATAGAGCTTGCAACAGAAGGAAATCTTTTACTTCAGATTCAGAAGCGTCCTGGAGATTTTGTGGTCAAAGGCAGCCCGCTCGCGATCGCTTATCCCGCAGGAGCTGTTAATAAGAAACTAGCTGAGCAAATTAACAACACTTTTATTTTAGGTTCGCAACGGACTGACCAGCAAGATATCGAGTTCTCAATTAATCAACTGGTTGAAATTGCGTCACGCGCTTTGTCACCGGGAATCAACGATCCGTTTACTGCCGTTCGCTGTGTGGATCAATTGAGTGCCGCACTTTGTCATCTCGCACAAAAAGAAATTCCTTCTGCCTACCGCTATGATGACAGAGATAATCTGCGTGTAATTGCTGAACCTACGACTTTCGTCGATGCGATCGATGCCGCTTTTGATCAAATTCGTCAGTATGGACAAACGAGCGTAGCAGTTACAATACGCCTGCTGGAAGCGATCGCCGTTATTGCCCCTTTTACACGTACCCAAGCAGACCGAGCCGCTCTGTTGCGCCATGCCAACATGATTGATCGCGGCAGTCACGAAGGAATTTCAGAAGAGCTAGATCAAGAGGATGTTAAAGAGCGATATCTAGCTGCTGTGAAAGCGATCGAACAGCAATGAACTCCTATTAATGTCAAGAATCTATTTTAAGAAGCAACTGACTGTTTTATCTGTCGATAAAACATATTACTCGTGCGATTGCTCGTATCTGACTTATTGCCATTCTCCTCGAAGCGCCTGTCAATCTTTACTTTCTGCCGCCCGTTGCAAAAAAGGTGAAAGCTCCCGGTTAAGCTGTCCTGCCCGAACGAATTCAGCGTAGGTTTCTGCCTCGATCGCTTGCAGTTCCGATCGCACCTGATCCATAACAAAATTTTGTAGATCAGGATGTTCGTCCAGCAGTTGCTCGATTTCGATGTCTAGACTGCTCAATTCGCCTTGCACCAATGTCATCTGATAGCGATAAAACTCTGGGTCAAGACCCGGACGGTTTTCAATCGTCTCTAAATATTGCAGCACCCGCCGAAGCGCTGTTTCTCGCGCGACTGCCTCGGCATAGCGCTGACGAATCGGTTGGTTACCCAACAGGTTCAACTTCTTCAACAGCGGTTGAATGGTCAAGCCTTGTACCAAGAGTGTGAACAGAACCACG
>JBBRPT010000111.1:0-16342 GCA_038227635.1 Leptolyngbyales cyanobacterium
ATCAACGGGCGATCGAGTTTCATCAACAGTCCCTTGACATCAAACGTGAAATTGGCGATCGCGGTGGTGAAGCCAACTCTCTCGGCAGTCTCGGCAATGCGTATCAATCGTTAGGGCAATATCAACGGGCGATCGAGTTTCTTCAACAGTACCTTGACATCAAACGTGAAATTGGCGATCGCAGAGGTGAAGCCATCTCTCTATTCAACATGGCAAATGCACTTGCAAAACTTGATCAACTTTGGGAAGCCAAACAAAAGATCGAGCAAGCAAAACAGATTTATAAAGCTCTAGACCTTGATTTCGAGGTTGAAGATTGCGATACCACTCTCTACCAACTCAACCAAATCATCGCCGCCAATCCAATCCATGCGCCAACCCTCCAAAGAGAGCCACCTGCCCTTCCTGATTGGTATCTCAAATCGTTGCCCACTCCACCCCGTTCCGCTTCACCTCGCAAAACTACCAATCAACCCTTCTGGGTTTACTTCCTAATTGGCTTAGCGATCGTTCTTCTCATCTGGTGGCTAAAGCGTTAGCGCGAGTTTGCTCTGTTGCCATCCTACGCAACACGTTTGGTTCGTCACCGATGCGATCTTCGTCCCCTAAATCCCCAAAATTGGCAGGGCTGATTCGTGATCACCAGGCAAATAGGTATATACGGTAGTCTTAGCTGCGGCTGAGAGAGAGATGTGTCAAAGTGGAAATATGTAGTAATTGTAAAATGTCACGATCGGCGCTTCCAATGCAAAGGTTCCTTATTCACAATACAAAGGAGTCCAGGCTTGGTTAGCGCGCGATTCGAGTTCTCTCTTAGTTGCTAGTTGTCTTATGAATAGTGCTTTTCTCACTCGTCTTCACAGTCCCGATCGTCCTGTGCTGGTCTTTGATGGTGCAATGGGCACCAATCTGCAAGTGCAAAATCTCACCGCCGACGACTTTGGCGGAGCCGATTATGAAGGCTGTAACGAATATTTGGTACACACTAAGCCAGAAGCAGTCGAGAAAGTTCATCGAGATTTTCTAGCAGCCGGGGCAGATGTGATCGAAACCGACACCTTCGGCAGCAGCAGCTTTGTGTTGGCTGAATATGACTTAGCAGATCAAGCCTACTCTCTCAGCAAAACCGCCGCCGAATTGGCAAGACGAATCGCAGATGAGTTTTCAACTCCTGAGAAACCTCGCTTTGTCGCAGGCTCGATCGGACCGGGCACCAAACTTCCCACCCTGGGCAACATCGACTACGACACCCTCAAAGCCGCCTTTGCAGAACAGGCAGAAGGCTTATATGATGGGGGCGTAGACCTGTTTCTGGTCGAGACGTGTCAAGATGTGCTGCAAATTAAAGCGGCATTAAACGGCATCGAGCAAGTGTTTAAGAAAAAGGGCGATCGTCGTCCGTTAATGGTGTCGGTGACAATAGAAATTCAGGGCACGATGCTGGTCGGCTCTGATATTAGTGCAGTGTTGTCGATTTTAGAGCCATACCCGATCGACATTCTCGGATTAAATTGTGCAACGGGACCCGATCGCATGGCAGACCACATTAAATATCTGTCGGCTCATTCGCCCTTCATCATATCGTGTATTCCTAACGCTGGCTTACCTGAGAACGTGGGCGGACACGCGCACTACAAACTAACGCCAATGGAACTGAGAATGGCATTAGGTCACTTTGTTGAAGACCTAGGAGTGCAGGTGATTGGGGGTTGCTGTGGCACTCGCCCCGATCATATTCATCAATTGGCGGAGGTGGCATCTCAGCTAAAACCCAAAGCGCGTCAGGTTCGCAGCAATGGGCAAGTTGCGGCTCGTCCCGTGTTGAACTACGTGCCGTCAGCAGCTTCGATCTACAGCGCCCAACCTTATGAGCAAGATAATTCGTTCTTAATTATTGGCGAACGACTGAATGCCAGCGGCTCTAAAAAGTGTCGTGACCTCCTGAATGCAGAAGATTGGGATGGCTTGGTAGCGTTGGCACGAATGCAGGTCAAAGAAGGCGCGCACATTCTCGATGTCAACGTCGATTATGTCGGGCGCGATGGCGTAAAAGATATGCACGAGTTAGTTTCTCGACTCGTGACCAACGTGAATCTGCCGCTGATGCTCGACTCGACCGAGTGGGAAAAGATGGAAGCCGGACTCAAAGTTGCCGGGGGCAAATGTCTGCTCAACTCGACCAACTATGAAGATGGCGAAGAACGTTTTCTCAAAGTGCTAGAACTCGCCAAAGAATATGGGGCGGGTGTCGTGATCGGCACGATCGACGAAGACGGCATGGCACGAACGGCTGAAAAGAAATTCGCGATCGCGCAGCGTGCCTATCGTCAAGCCGTTGAGTTTGGCATTCCCCCTTATGAGATCTTTTTTGATACATTAGCGTTGCCGATCTCAACCGGGATTGAGGAAGATCGTGGGAATGGAAAGGCAACAATTGAGTCTATTCGCATGATTCGCGAGAACCTGCCGGGATGTCACATTACCCTCGGCGTTTCTAACATCTCCTTTGGTCTAAATGCCGCCGCTCGTCAGGTGTTGAACTCGACGTTTTTACACGAAGCCACTCAGGTTGGAATGGATAGCGCGATTATCAGTGCTGCCAAGATTTTGCCGATGGCGAAGATTGCCCCAGAGCATCAAGAAATCTGTCGTAAACTGATTTACGATCAGCGTCAATTTGACGGCGATATCTGCGTCTACGATCCGCTAGGAGACTTGACGACGGTGTTTGAAGGCGCGACGACAAAGCGCGATCGCAGGGAAGATGCAAAGCTTCCGATCGAGGAGCGCCTCAAGCGACATATCATCGACGGTGAGCGCATCGGTCTCGAAGATGCCCTCAAAGTTGCTCTCGAAAAGTATCCCCCTTTGGAGATTATTAACGTCTACCTGTTAGACGGTATGAAGACAGTCGGTGAATTATTCGGGTCGGGTCAGATGCAACTGCCATTTGTGCTGCAATCTGCCGAAACGATGAAGTCGGCGGTCGCTTTCTTAGAGCCACTAATGGAGAAGAAAGAAGCCGGACACTCGAAAGGCGTAATGCTAATCGCCACAGTGAAAGGCGACGTTCATGACATTGGTAAAAACCTGGTAGATATCATTCTCACCAACAACGGCTATAAGGTGATTAATCTCGGAATTAAACAGTCCGTAGATAAGATCATCGACGCTTACATGGAACACAATGTTGATTGCATCGCAATGAGTGGCTTACTCGTAAAATCAACGGCGTTCATGAAAGAAAATTTGGCAACCTTCAACGAAAAAGGAATCACGGTTCCAGTGATTTTAGGAGGGGCAGCACTAACGCCTAAATTTGTCCATGATGATTGTCAAAAAACATACAACGGTCGAGTCGTTTACGGCAAAGATGCGTTCTCTGATCTCCACTTCATGGATAAGTTCATGCCCGCTAAAAACAACGGCGAGTGGGATGATCTAAAAGGTTTCTTAAATGAGGAATTGGTAACCAGTTCAGTCGAAGAGATTACAGAAGATTCAACAGTAGAGACAACCGAAACAGAAACCATTTCTGAATCGCTGCCGGAAGATGTGACTCGATCGCAGTCCATCGATCCCAACATTCCCCGTCCTATGCCTCCATTCTGGGGCACCAAAATCCTCCAACCCTCCGATCTGCCGTGGGATGAACTCTTCTGGCACCTAGACTTACAGGCACTGATCGCAGGGCAGTGGCAGTTCCGCAAACCACGAGAGCAGTCTCGCGAAGACTACGATCAATTTCTCGCCGAAAAAGTCTACCCGATTCTAGACACTTGGAAGCACCGCATCGTTGAAGAAAATTTGCTGCATCCTCAAGCGATTTACGGCTACCTCCCCTGTCAGTCAGAGGGTAACTCATTGCATCTGTACGACCCGACGACGCTGGATACATCGACTGCGATCGCGACCTTTAATTTTCCTCGTCAGCGATCGCTGCGTCGCTATTGCATTGCCGATTTCTTCGCCTCTAAAGAATCGGGGCAAATCGATGTCTTCCCGATGCAGGCGGTAACAATGGGCGAGGTCGCCACTGAATTCGCAAAAACGCTGTTTGAAGCGAATAACTACACCGATTATCTCTACTTCCACGGAATGGCGGTTTCGATGGCAGAAGCTTTGGCTGAATGGGTTCACACCCAAATCCGTCGCGATCTGGGCTTTGGTGACGCAGACCCCGATAACATTCGTGACATCTTGGCACAACGCTATCAGGGTTCTCGCTACAGCTTTGGCTATCCGGCGTGCCCCAACATTCACGACCAATATAAACTGCTGGACTTGTTGGGCAGCGATCGCTTGAATCTGCACATGGATGAGAGTGAGCAACTCTATCCGGAACAATCGACAACGGCGATCATCGCCTACCATCCTGCGGCTAAATACTTCAGCGCGTAGGATTTAAGTCATAGAACTGATTGGGCGAGATGCGAGCAATTGCATCTCGCTTATTATTTAAGTAGTCGCTCATTGGTGATTTCCATGCAAGCCACAGAAGTCAAAAAACGCTACACGCCAGAAGAGTATCTCGCTCTTGAAGAAAAAGCTGAGTTTAAGAGCGAGTATCACGATGGAGAAATCATTCCGATGACGGGCGGATCACTGAATCACAATAGAATTATCAATCGAGTGTGTGCCTTTTTGCTCTATGCACTACGTGGCAAAAACTGCGAACCGTTTAGCAGTGATGTCCGTTTGTGGATTTCCAAGTATGGCAAGTTCACATACCCCGATGTAATGGTGATTCAGGGTGAGCCTGTACTTCATCAAAATCGTACCGATACTGTTGAGAATCCTCGATTGATTATCGAAGTGTCGTCTAAATCAACTGAAGATTATGACAAAAAAGACAAGCTGAAATACTATCGATCGATTCCTACGCTGCAAGAGTACGTGTTGATTAATCAATATGAATTAGAGATTCAGCAATATACCAAATCAGGTGATGGCTTTTGGTATCAGGTCTATGAATCGGCTGAGGACGTTGTGAAATTTGGCTCGATCGAGGTTGAGATGACCGTCGCCGAAATCTACGAAGGAGTTTCTTTTGAAGAAACTAACCAAGCTGAACAATAAGCTTCTAGATCTAGTAGAGCGATCGTTTATTTTCTCTAACGTTTTTGGATGTGCCGATTATAGCAGGGCAAGCTTTTGCAACAAGGGATTCAAAACAGAACGTTTGATCTGGTAAGCAGATTGATAACTGACATTTTTCTGCTGCCCGTTAGTTACTTTGTGATGACATCGGGCATTGCTTATGACATACTTGTGTCGTCAGTATATCTACCCAAAAATTTATGCTTGAAGTTGTACTTACTCAACTTGCTGGTACCGCCGTCAATTTCTTGATACCAAAAATGGCTGAGGGAGCAGTTCAAGCTATTGGTAGCGATGCTTACAAAGTGGCTCTTGAAAAGTTGAAGGGATTCTTCAGCTACAAATTTGCTGGTAAGCAAGAACTTGCTCAAGTTGAAAATAACCCAGATGGATTAGTGTCATTAGTTACAGAGGAAGCGTCAAGAGATACAGCGTTTAAGAATGAGCTAGAACAACTGGTCAAGATGCTGCAAGATTTGGACACAAACCACTTGAATTCTGGAACTTCTTACACTGACGTTGGCTCAGTAGCAGATATTAATATTGATGGGTCTGTATCAGGGAGTAATCTTGCGGGTCGAGATACTCTCACTGGCAACAACGTTAGCGGTGATAACAATAAGGTGGGAGGTGACTATAGAGGCAGCACCTTTCGCTGAAAACGTTGTAAATACCCAAATTATCTATCGTGATCAATGGTTGGAAGACAAAGTTCTCCAGATTGAGAAGGATTTTCTTGGCATTCAAAACAAGTTTGGCTCTGTTAAGCTTCTAGTGGAGAGGCTTGAGAGAGGTCTAGATCAAGTTCTAGAGAAGATGCCGGAAGGTGCAGAGTCTCGTTTAGCTCTTCTTGAGGAGAAGAATCTGTTACTTGAATACAAGAACACACTGCAATCTATCAGCGTAAAGCATCAGGCTTCCGTAGAGGCATCTAACTGGCTCAACACACACAGAAAGTTTCTAGTTGACTATGCGAGAAGCAATCTTTTTCAACGTAGCGGCACATCGAAAATGTTCGATGGATTACGTGTTAGTAGAGAAACAATCCAAACGTTTTGTAACGATCTAGACTTCTATTTGCTCTGGATTGCACATCATCTACGCAGGGGGACTACTCCTAAAGAAGTACCTAGAGGAACGATAGCTCTAGTGCTACCTTCGCAATTTTATGTAAAAGCGTTCAATCTCATTAGCAACGATAAAATTTCTATAGATGTTGACTTATCGGAGAAAGCTTTCAAGATTTTGAAAAGTTATGTGAATCGCTTTCTTATTAAGCGAAGTATAGAGATGGACAATTCCACAAAAACTTAGGTATTTGTCTGACATAAAATTTTGCTCCTCACTCATAAAGAAAGGAGCAAAAATTAGACAAGTGGTAGGCTCAAGAATTAATATCTTGAAAATCAATTCAAGCGTCTACGGGCAATGTCGGCTCAATCGAGCATACTCTATACGCAATTTTGGCGTTGCCTGAACTATATGATATTGCTCACCATTCCCTTTCAACTCTCTAAGAGTACGACAGGCAGCCTGAAGCCTTCCGGACAATATATCCCGGCTTATTCGCCTTAAAAGATTTTCGATATCTTCTTCAACAGTTGTTTCTTCATCAGAAGCATCGTCGTTGTACATGCTGGGGGCGCGTTACTACAATCACCTATTCACGCCTCCAGGACTAGAGCAGGCTTGATCAATTGAAGAGAGAATGAAATTCTCCTCACTTTTGTAAAGAAAGACCAAATCCCCTTCAACCAACTAGCTAATTAGGTTTGCCTGCTTTTCGTCTCAGAAGATTTTTCGGTGGAATTTTTACAAGCATTTGTGTTCCATTCAGACTCTATCTTTTCGACTAAATCTGCCAAATCCTCCTCAACCGTCGATATTTCAAAATCAGTAGCCCCTTGAGAGAACGGAACCTGAGAAGGAGAATGAGCAGTGTTATTGACAGACATAGCTTTAATTTCAACGCAACTACTAATACCTTCGTCCAGTCTGCCACTCGTCAGGAACATTTGTACTATTTGTGAATAGAGCGATACAATAAGACCAATCAGCTTAGCTCAGTTACCTTGCAACTCAAGCAACATCGAGCTTTTCACGCGGTTCAATCTTTTGCAGTAGCATGAGAAAGCTTTCTGTGAGACGGCAATGACACCACAGCAAACGCTAAGTTCCAGCACTCCAGACATCACGCATCTGGTGACAGAGGACGACAGCCCTGTGGACAACTTTCAGAGTGAAAAGCAACAACGCCTATTAGTTGAGCCACTCTACAGTTCATGGTCGCCCGACGTTTCGTTTATTGCAGCCGCCAACGTCGGTTTGTTTTATGCCGTCAAAGAAGATCCATTAGTGCCCGATGCGTTGTTGAGCCTGCGGGTGCAAATGCCTGCCGATTGGTCACAGAAGAAAAATCGCTCCTATTTTGTCTGGGAGTTTTGCAAAATTCCTGAAGTCGCCGTTGAAATCGTCTCCAACCGCAAAGGGCAAGAACTTGGACAGAAAAAAGACGACTACGCCCGTGTTGGCATTGCTTAATATGCCGTGTTTGACCCGTTGAGCCAAATTCAAACATCCGATCAGATGAATGGTGAGCGGTTGAAAGTTTTTGTTCTGACAGGTGGTCAATATCGAGAATTATCACAACCGTTTTGGTTAGAAACCGTTGGCTTAGAATTAACACTTTGGGACGGCGAATTTGAAGGGCAGTCGGAAATTTGGCTCCGATGGTGCAGTTCCAGCGGTCAAGTAATTCCAACTGGGAAAGAACGTGCCGATCGCCTCGCTGCCCACCTCCGCACATTAGGAATCGATCCCAGCAAAATCTAGGACTTCACACCGTCTGTAGTTGAGGGACGATCGAGGCAATCTACAATATGTCAGAATTATGAGGTAGACCCATTTCTCTTACTGCTGCACAGGCTTTCAAAGCCGTCGAACTCTGCCAATCTTTCTCCAATCTGTTTCGAGACATTTACCTGTTTCGATTTGATCCTCTAACTGGAGATATCTATATCCTTGCCAGAGAAAATATTCAAGTTGTCATTAAACAAAACGGACTCTGGGACTTTATATGACAAAACCCAACTTTGAAGCAATGAGCAAAGAAGAACTGAGAGCTTATGTTCTCTCTAATCGAGAGGATGATGAGGCGATCAGAGAGCTTTTTAGTCGTCGCGATCCAAATGCACCGTGGTACGGCAGTGACTTGAGTCCTGAAGAAGTTACTGAAATTGTCAGGCGCAAAATTGCAGGTGAGATTTAAACAAAAAATGGAGGCAGTTCAGAATAGAGATTCTGTAAACTGCCTCTACAAAAACTATGAAGACAGAGTTATGGAACTTGAGACAGCGCTTTTGCCGGAACGACGATCGCCCCAGACAAATCATCTAACTGTCCAGGTGCTAACAGTTCATTGGTGATCGACTGTGCCAAGACGCGCCGATAGAGATCACTCAACTGAGCCGCCACACCCGACCAGCTAAAGTTTCGCTGCACCCGCTCAGATGCCCGAAGTTTCAGCTTAGTTGCCCACAAATCATTGCTAAGAATGCGATCGATTGCCTCGGCAAACGCATCAACGTCTTGGGGCGGAACTAGTAATCCAGTTTCTTCAGGCACGATCGAGAACTTTAATCCGCCCACCGCAGAGGCAACGACCGGAGTTCCGCACGCCATTGACTCGATCGCTACCAATCCAAATGGCTCATAGTGACTAGGAATCACACACACATCTGCTGCTGTGTAATAGAGCGGAAGGCGATCGTGTCCAACCCGACCTGCAAACGTCGTTCGATTTGACAATCCCAACTCTTGCACGATGCGTTCAATTCGGAGTCGTTCGTCGCCATCTGGTTGAGTGGGATCGCTTCCACCCACAATCACCAAACGGACATTAGCAGGACTGGCTTTTAATTGAGCACAGGCACGAACCAGCGTTTCAATTCCCTTACGTGAATCAAAGCGTCCGACATAGAGAACAATTTTCTCATCGGGTCGAAATTCTAGCTGCGATCGTGCCTCCGATTTTGGAATCACATGGAAGTTTTCAATGTCTGTTCCACACGGAATCACCTCAATATGTCCCTGACTGGATACCAGCGTCCGCAGGGCTTCCTGCTCTTGAGGACTGGTCGCAACCGTGCAGTTGGCTTGCTCTAAAATCTGTCGTTCAACGTCTAAACGAGTGTTGGCGATCGCCGGACGGTTTGGAACCGACTGATATTTAATCGCACCGAGTGAGTGATAGGTATTGATAAGCTGAACGTTATGGGTTTTCTGCACTTCTAAACCTACCCACGCAGACATCCAGTAGTTCGTGTGGATTAACGGATAGTGATGCTTTGCTTGATAACTTTGAAACGCCTCGACAAACGCTGGCATGAATTCAAACAAACGATCGCGGGGAATGAATTCTTCAGGTCCCGCCGTTAAGCGAATCGTGCGGCAGTAAGGAGAATGGTGGACGATCGTGGCATCGTCGGCTTTCGTCTTGCGAGTAAACATATCGACCTGCCAGCCTAGTTTTGCCAGCGCTTCACCCACTTGACGCACATACACATTTTGTCCGCCTGCTTCTTCTCGACCAATATCGGCAGCAGGGTCGCCGTGATCTGAAATTAGCGCGATCGCTTGTCGATTGGGAACTTTAGACCGTGCTGAAATAAAGGGATCAGGAATAGTGGAACTTGACGCATTTCGCTTGTTGCTTAAAAGCACCATGATTTTCACCTCATATATCAGTGGTTAGTCACAATCGACCAATGACAAATTCACTCATCGAAAACGGACTATTTAAATCAGGCAACTAACCACCACAACTGCAAACCCACGATCTCAGACTCATCAACAGACACAAAAAAAGTGAACCGCTTGATCCACTTAGTTGATGTTGCTATTAGCGGTTAGCGTAGGCACACGACCGTTTCTACTCGTCGCTCTTCCCATCAAAATCTGGAGATACGCAGCTTCGTATCCATCTGTCATTTTCTGGACGCTAAACTCGTTAATGACATGCTGGCGACAGGTGGCTCGATCGACCTCATGAATGCGACTCAGAGCCGCGATGCACTCATCAACGGTGTCACACAAGAAACCCGTCTTGCCGTGAGCAATCACTTCAGGAGCCGAGCCTAATCGCATTCCAATCACAGGTGTTCCGGCTGCCATTGACTCTACCATCACCAATCCAAACGGTTCTCGCCAGGTAATCGGGAATAGAGTCGCGACCGCACCACCCATTAATGTATTTTTCTGGACGTGGTTTGCTTCACCTAAGTATTGGATCTGCTCACCGTCAATGTGAGGTGCAAGCTCTTGCTCGTAAAACTCACGATCGACGATATCAATCTTTCCTGCCATCTTCAACGTCCAGCCTGTACGCTTAGCAATCTCGATCGCCAAATGAGGACCTTTTTCGGGCGACAGCCGACCCAAAAATGCTAAATAGGGTGGCTCGCTCGGCTGGGCATAAAACTTGTAGCTATCGACATCAATGCCGTTATAAACCGTAGAGACGCAGTTTAAGCCGAGTTTTGGTTCTCTCTGGGCGTTTGAAATGCTTACAAAAGACTGTTGCCGCGATCGGCTAAACATCTTCTCGTTATCAGAAGTAAATACGCCATGTAGCGTATGAATCGTCGGTGTTTTGACGAATTTTGCGTAGGGCAACGCTGCACAGCCCATGTGGGAGTGTATGATATCGAAGTCTTGGGCTTGATCGTAAACTTGGCTGAGTTGAAGCATTTCATAGATCGAATACTCCTTCACAGTGGGGTCTTGGCGCAGAGCACGACTATGAACTGATTCGAGAGTCGCTAAACTCAGCGAGTCACCAGAGGCGAACAACGTCACTTCATGTCCACGTCGCACCAGTTCATCGGTCAACAGGCTGACGACCAGTTCAATGCCGCCATAAGCTGGGGGAGGAACTCTTTCCCACAGAGGGGCTACTTGAGCAATCCGCATACAAACCTCCTACTAAACGTCGAACTAGATTTGGAAGCCTTGATTTCAAATTTGATTGGCGATCGAGTGATTTCGGAGCGATTCGCTCTTTGAGGGATCTATGTCAGGTTTACTTGAAAATTTAACATTTGCCAAGGCGGGCATTTCGTCTTGACAAGTGAAGATGACTACACCTGTTGCACATGTAGTACGAGAATTCGCTGGAACAGATTAAGTGAAAATACTTAAAAAAATAAGTTTTGATTGCGGTTTTGCGACCTATATTTAGGGATGGTGCCCTAACTCTCTTAAATCACTCTAGGACGATGAAGCAAGATGCCTAAGCTCTCAAAACGAGGCGATTTGAGGCAAAGCGGTAGTGTTAGAAAAGACTGAATTAGGGATCAACCCCACTAATGCCTTGTATTTCTGAAGAAGTGTTCGATTTTGTACACAAACAATTTCACCTTTTATTACAAAATCAATTAGGAAATACGAATCAACATTAGAGAAAGTTTACAGAGTTTGCGAGTCGATTGTAAGAGGGCTGTGAGACTTTCTTCTAAAGATTTTCTGATCTTTCTCAACCCTCTCTCCTGACCTTCTGATCTCTCCAACCTAAGCAGCGTCGCAGCGTCAAATTTTTAGCGTCTGCTACCCAGTCCAAGCTGAGGATGGTAGGATCAGCGTTCGAGCTAGGGGTGCCCGATAGGGCTGAGAACAAACCCTTAGAACCTGAGACTGGATAATGCCAGCGAAGGGAAGCTGTTTATCTTGAGGAATCGAATATGCGGACAGATTGGATCGCGAAGCGAAGCGGACACAAAAACGTGTCTCAGATGCACTACGCTCGTCAAAGTGTCATCACCGAAGAGATGAACTTTGTAGCTCAACGGGAAAACCTCCCAGCCGAGCTAATTCGAGACGAAGTGGCGCGGGGTCGGATGATCATTCCTGCCAACATCAATCACCCCAACTTAGAGCCGATGGCGATCGGGATTGCATCCCGATGCAAAGTCAACGCTAACATTGGCGCGTCGCCGAATTCATCAAATTTAGATGAAGAAGTCGATAAGCTGACTCTGGCAGTCAAATATGGCGCAGATACCGTTATGGATTTGTCCACAGGTGGTGGCAATCTTGACGAAATTCGGACGGCAATTATTAAAGCGTCGCCCGTCCCGATCGGCACTGTTCCTATCTATCAAGCGTTGGAAAGTGTCCACGGCAACATTGAGACGCTAACTCCAGACGACTTTCTGCACATTATTGAAAAGCACGCGCAACAGGGCGTTGACTATCAAACCATTCACGCCGGAATTTTGATCGAGCATCTTCCCCTCGTCAAAAATCGCCTGACAGGAATCGTGTCTCGTGGCGGCGGCATTCTAGCTCGTTGGATGTTAGCGCACCACAAGCAAAATCCGCTTTACACTCACTTCAATGACATCATTGAGATTTTCAAACGCTATGATGTCTCATTTAGCTTGGGCGATTCACTGCGTCCTGGCTGTCAGCACGATGCCTCTGATGCCGCCCAGCTAGCCGAACTCAAGACACTCGGACAACTCACCCGCAAAGCCTGGGAACACGACATTCAGGTGATGGTTGAAGGTCCGGGGCACGTCCCGATGGATCAGATTGAGTTTAACGTCCGTAAGCAAATGGAAGAGTGTTCGGAAGCGCCTTTCTATGTGTTGGGTCCGTTGGTGACGGATATTGCGCCGGGATATGACCACATCACATCAGCGATCGGGGCAGCAATGGCAGGCTGGTATGGCACAGCGATGCTCTGCTATGTCACGCCCAAAGAGCACCTCGGCTTACCTAACGCTGAAGACGTTCGCAATGGTTTGATTGCTTATAAGATTGCGGCTCATGCGGCAGATATTGCGCGGCATCGTCCAGGGGCGCGCGATCGCGATGATGAACTCTCGAAAGCTCGCTATAACTTTGACTGGAACAAGCAATTTGAGTTGTCACTTGACCCCGAACGGGCGAAGGAATATCACGACGAGACGCTGCCAGCCGACATCTATAAGACGGCTGAGTTTTGCTCAATGTGCGGTCCTAAGTTTTGCCCAATGCAAACCAAGGTCGATGCCGATGCGATTACCGAACTAGAGAAGTTTTTGGCGAAAGAGCCTGTCGCGCAAAGCTAAATCAGAAATAGCCAATTTTTTAGAATCCCGCGCTTCGTCTGAAGGCGGGATTTTTTTTGCGAACGATCGCGCTAACGATAGTGAGCTTGCGGAACCTCAAGTCGCTTATGCAGCACGCACCCAAAGTGCTTTAGTGAAGCTGACCTCGCAGCGCACCATCCTTGTACATGGGATTGTGCAGGTTGACATAGTAACCTGTTGACTTATCCTGGATATCTTTGAGTAAGGCAGGCTCGATCTTGACACAGCCGCTAGAAGCCCCCGGAGACATCGTAGGAGCCGTGAGCGGAACGACGACAGGTCCGTTCATACCCGCAGTTCCTTTGTGGAGGTGAGCAGCAGTAGGAGCATCAATATTGTCCACCGTCAGGGCAAAACAAAGGGTGTTTTTAGTCGGATTCAGAATAATAGTGGCTGAACCGTAAGCATCTGGATCACCTTTAGCAGCCATGCCTTTCATATCTACCTCATTTCCGCCCGAAAGAACCGCGAATAAAGGAGGATGGTTTGCACCTGAGGAACTGCTGAAGCTCAGTGCCCCAACTACTCCTAAGATGGATGCAAGTCCGAAGTAAGCAACGCGCATGATTGTTCTCCTAATTTCAGCGATTTGTGTCTGTGCTAGTCTATACGCCTGCAAAAGACTTCTGGATTCATTTTTCGGCACCACATTGTCAATACAGGCAAAATTTTGAGTGGGTTAGACCTCAAACGCAGCCTGATTGAGGAACTGTTCGGAGTATTGGTGAATATGACGTTGATTTTGACAAATGATGATGGAATTGACGCTCCGGGAATCCGGGCGTTGCTGAAAGCGGTGAACGGCAAAGGTACGATCGTGGCACCTCGCGATCATCAGTCGGGCTGTGGGCATCAGGTGACGACGACAAAGCCGATTCAGTTAGAGTCACGGTCAGGCACTGAGTTCTCGATTGCTGGAACGCCTGCTGATTGTGTTCGCATTGCCCTAAGTCACCTCTGCCCCGATGCAAGTTTTGTGCTGTCTGGGATCAATTCAGGCGGCAATATGGGCGCAGATGTCTATATTTCTGGAACGGTTGCGGCGGTTAGAGAAGCCGCTTTTCACAGAATTCCGGGTGTGGCGATTTCTCAATATAAGAAGGGCAAAACCCCGATCGATTGGGATCTATCCGCCCTTTGGACTGCAAAAGTTTTGGCAGAATTGCAGGGGAAATCTTATGAACCAGGAACGTTTTGGAACGTCAACTTGCCTTATTTTGAGGTGGGAATGAGTCCGGCGATCGTCTTTTGCAACCCCTGCACGCAACCGCTCCCCTCTGATTTTCGGCTTGAGGGTAACGACTTTTACTACTGTGGGAGTTACGCCGATCGGAGGCGCGATCGCGGGTCTGACGTTGACGTGTGCCTATCGGGTAGCATCGCCATTACAAAACTAACCGTCTAGATGTGTAGTCTTCTAGCGCAACTGGTTGAACTCTTCCTCAGTGATACCCAACTGCTTTAAAATTTCCTGAAACAACCAACCACCTATCTCTAAATTGCCGTGCATCGGGATTGTTGTTGCCCTTCCATCAGGATGTTTCCATCGAGCATGGCTTCCTTTTTGTCGAACCTTCTCAAACCCGAATTTTCGTGCAATTCTCTCAATCTCTTTTGCTTTAGCGGGCATGGGTTACAGCCACTTCAACATCTTCAGGTAGTTCCTGACCTGCTTCCTGATACTCATCCCGAATCATCTCGAATACGTAGCTAAGCTCTGATTGCGCCTCTTCTGGCGTTTTTCCCCACGCATGGCATCCTGAAATGGCTGGAACGTAAGCAACAAACCCTCCATTACCATCAGGACGCAGCACGATTGTGTAGTTTTTTAGCGATCGCATAGGTTAGAAAGGTATCAGTAAATATGGGCATTGCTAAACGACGGTATGAGTATGCAAAATTCCAAACGAGTTTGCAACTCTCTAATAGATCAGTTCATACCTTGAATCAGCAGCGCCTTAATAGCCTTCTTCCTCATATTCAGGCTGCTTGACCTTTTCGGGAATCTTGAGTTCTTGGGGCGTATAAGGCTCGTCGTCTTGATCCTTCCAAGGGTCTTCTTCTGGGTCGTCAAATTTGACTTCAGGTTCTCTCACCTCTTCAAACTCAGCCTCAGTGACGTAATCATCTTCGTCATCATCATAGTCCTCGTCATAGTCTTCTTCTTCGTAGCTATCGCGTGAGGTCGCCGCACTCCAGTTATCTTCCTCTTCGTTTTCGTAATACATCTCGGCTTGACGACGGGGAGCCTCTTGACGCAACGGCAGCGGCTCTGGCTCACCCCAGTTGTCTTCGTTCCAGGTTTCTTCGACGGGCTGACGGACTTGATTTTGAATCGGAGTCCGAACGCCGGAGGGCAGTTGGTTTTCGGTGCGGATCGGGGCGAGATATTGTTCTGACTCGTCGCGCTCCCACGGCGGCTTGCCGATGCCGAGACGCTCTAGGATGCCGACGCTGACTTGGCTCATCCGCTCTTCAGCCCCTTCGTAAACGATCAGGCGATCGGGTCCACTGCTCACAATCTCGTCGATCGGAAGCTCATAGGTGCTGACAATCTGATCGGGGATCAGAGGTAGCCCGATCGAAGCAATCGTCAGCGTATCAACTTTGCCGCTGTCAATATTGAGGCGAAACCCACGAACTTTACCGAGCAATTCGCCCGTCTCGGTGATCACTTCACTGTTGATTAGGCTGCTGTAGCCATCGAGATCAACGTCTTCGAGTGCGTTTTCGTCATCGACTAAGATCACGTCGCCGATTTGCCGAATGCTCGATAGCATCATCGGTTGAGGAGTGCCGTAAAAGAGATTCGGGCGGATGCTCAGGGCTACGACTTCTTGGCGATCGACATCGACCCACAGTTGACTGATCACTCCGAGCCGTTTGCCTGTGGTGCGAGTGATGACCTGTGTTCCAAGGAGATCGGAGCGTTGGCGAAATTCTTCTGTCATTGGGTCCCGAATCCTCTTCGTGCAAATGCTGTAAATATCAAATCATACAGAGGCACTTTGGGGCAGCTTTATCCCCAGAACTTGGGTATATGCGCCTCGCGCTTGAGTCACGCCAATCGTTCTTTCAGCAGATTCAATCATCGGACGACGCAAACTGAC
>JBBRPT010000112.1:0-16293 GCA_038227635.1 Leptolyngbyales cyanobacterium
GAGACTCGATAGCAAGTCCCACTGATCTTGACTCAACTGACTCGGATACGATGGTGTCATGGCTCTCAAACGCTGTCGCGTATATTGTTATTGACAGACTATCGTTTTGAGAGCTTTTCTGCTTCTCAGACATCCTCTAAGAGTCGATTTCATCTCGTTCTTTAATTACCCCGACAACAGACTGCCTACCTAAATCCGGAGTTATCGCCGATAAAAGAGAACTCGTAACCAACCCATAACCTATCCGTAACCTGTTTGTCATTAATAATCCAGTAATCTAATTTCTACTGGGGTAGCGTGGGCAAAGGCTATTTGCCCAAGACGCGCTGCCAGACATAAAGAATAATCGAGGATACACAACAATGATAAAGCTTGGCTCCTCAGTGTTTCAACGCACTACCACTGTGCGTTTGTTACGTAGAATGACTTTACTGGCGCTGGCTGTGCCGTTCTTAACAAGTTCTGCAATTAGTTTGGCGACTGCTAGTGAAAAAAAGAACAAGGGCGGGAATGAGCCATACGCGATCGGACTTTGGGGCGATTTGCCCTACAACGACGTGCAGGCGCAGACAGGAGTTCCGAACCTGATTGCTGACATGAACGCGCAAAACCTGGCTTTTACGGTTCATGATGGCGACCTGAAGGCGGGCAACTCAGTCAACGGTTCGGTTACGCCGACCACTTGTAGCGATGCCCTATATACCCAGTCGCTCGGCTACTTTGATGCGCTTGAAGCACCCGCAATGTTCACACCGGGCGACAACGATTGGACTGACTGCGATCGCCCCTCAAACGGTGGATTCAACTCACGTGAGCGCCTTGATTCTCAACGCAAGATATTCTTCAGCACAAAGTATTCCCTTGGGCAGCGCAAGCTAGTCCAGGCTGTGCAGAAGGAACCGCTCTGCCTTAGCTTTGGTAATAACCTGGTGCCCTGCGTCGAGAACCGCCGCTGGACGGTCGGCAATGTGACCTATGCCACACTCAACGTCCAGGGTTCGTGCAACAACCTGTGCGACACTGCGCCTGACCCAGAGGAATATGCAGCGCGGAACGCAGCGAATATTGCATGGTTGAAAGAGACCTTTGCAGTAGCAAAGAAACGCAAGTCGGCGGCGGTCATGTTGATCTCTCAAGCCGACCCAGGGTGGGATAACAGCGACGCAACCAGAGCACCTACGCGTGATCCGAAGACGCTTGTGGAAAATGATAAGGACGCTAAAGGTGTACCGATTCCTGATGGCTACAAGGACTTTTTAGTCGCAGTGCGTGATGAAGTGATCGCGTTCCGTAGACCCGTTGCTTACGTGCACGGCGACTCGCACTACTACCGCATTGACAAGCCATTATTAGACGCTCAAGGCAGACGGCTCGAGAACTTCACTCGTGTTGAAACCTTTGGCAATAACGCCGCGAATGGACTCAACGATGTGCAGTGGGTCAAGGTGACGGTCAACCCCTATAGCCGCGAGGTGTTTTCGTATCAGCCACAGATAGTTCCCGGCAACCGAGTAGCGGTTCCGGCTCCCTAAGGCAACGCAGTTTCGAGTCAGCGCTGTCGAGTAGACAACTTCTCCTGTGTCTCAGTGCGCGTAGGAGGAGTTGTTTTTAAGCGATCGCTAAGCTTTTGTGACAGTCGTCTTTACACCGATCGCCCTGCAACTCAAAGGTTGGAGTTTCGAGTCCAAAGCATAGAGTTTTGAGCAAAAAGCAACAAAATTCTTGTTTAGAACGCGATCTTCCAAGTTCAGAAGTCAAAGTTTCGAGTTTGAAGGTCGATCGTCCAAGCTCAGAGGTCAAAGTTTCAAGTTCAAAGCACGATCGTCCAAGCTCAGAGGTCAAAGTTTCAAGTTCAAAGCACGGTAGCTTCGCTTCACTGCGTGTTCGTCCGAGTTCAAAGCTGAAAACTTCGGGTTCAGAGGACGATCCGTCTCAAATTGAACGTTTCGCTCGAATCGCTGTTTGGGTTACAAGCGGTTATGACCTAACCACGAGTTTGACAAAAATTAGAGCAACTTCCTCCTCTAGCCAGCCTGTTGCAATGGGTAGACTAGCAACAGAAGCACGTTGGGAAAGATTTTAATGCTGCTAGAAGCGATCGTCACTCTGGGGTTAGGCATCTTCTGCTTTCGAGGAGGCACGACGATCGGGCGACTGCTTTTGCGCCAAGGGGCAACGGCAAACGATCTATTCAAAGGAAAAAATAATGCAGCCGCGCTGCTGTTTATCGGCATCTACGTCGGCTTTCTCGTTTTGGCGCTCAACATTCCCCAAATGCAAATCTTTCCTCTGATCTGGCGCGTCTATGGGATGCAAACCACCTGGACGATTATGCGCGTCATGCTGATCGGGTTTTGCGGAGTCGCGGTGACGATCGTGGCACAAACCGCCCGTAAACAAGTTTTCATCGTGCTGCTGCTAGGTGTGATTGGAGTCGGCGGATTCACCACAACCGAAGCCTATTTTTTGGCTCCGATTCACCCAGATCTCTTCAACAACTTGCAGCCTAATGGAGTCTTTAAGCAAACCTCAATGAGTAGCTGTGCTCCGTCTGCGTTAGCAACCGTTTTGCAGCGCTGGGGCATCAAAGAAGCCACCGAAACCAGTGTCGCCAAGCTAGCAGGCACAAGCCGCATGGGCACCAGTATGCCGCAACTGGTTGTAGCAGCCCGTGGATTTGATCTCAACGGCATTGAACTCTCCCCAACCTGGGAGCAGATGCGTCGAATCAACCGTCCGGGTGTGTTGGGCGTTTGGCTAATCGACGGCGATCGCAAACTCTCTCACGCGGTGGCACTGTTGGCGATGAATGCAGACAAAGCAGCGATCGGCGATCCGTCAAGTGGCAAGATTTATTTGCTTGATCGGACTGAATTTGCCCAAATCTGGCGAGATCAATATGTCCCGATCTTTCGACCGAATGAAGTTCTTTTATTGACGAATATTCAAGCCGCCGATTATCTCAAGCGTTTGGGCTATCCTTCTCAAGATTTCAACTCAGCCTTGCGGGAGTTTCAGCGATCGTCGGGTGTCAAAGTAACCGGAAACCTCGACACCCAAACGAGTTTGCTGCTGATGGGGTCTTTTTTAAAGGGAGTGCCAACGCTTAAGGAGTTCTCGATCGATTAAAGATTGGGTTCGATGCCGAGCGATCGTAACTGAGCAATCAATCGCTCCGTCCGCTGTCGTTCTTGCTCGACGAGATCGGCTTGCCGTTCTAAAGGTGTCGAAATCCAATTACCCAACGCATCAAACCAGCGCAACCACTGTCGCTCAATGCCCTGATAAGTGCCTTCCCACAAGCCCAACCCTAATCGAAGTTCTTCAAACCAAAATCGGAGCGGCGTTGCTTCAAGAACGCGATAGCTTCCTCCTTCGAGACGAAACACCTGTAGCTCATCGGTGTAACGATTAAACACAATGTAGTAGGGAATCCGAAGAACCCGTTCATACACTTCCCATTTAGTTGGCGGTTGGTCAGCGTCTCGCAAGGTCTGCCCCAAGTCTTCCCGTTCGGTGCCCGGTGAAAGCAACTCGACCACCACGATCGGGTTGACTCCTTCTTGCCAGGTGACATAGCTCAGACGCAAATCGCGCTGTTCATACAATCGAGAGATTCCTACAGCCCCAAACCAATCGGGGCGCTTATACCAGCTGGTATGGCGGACATCATAGTAAAGATTAAGATCACTGCCCGTAAACACATCCTCACTCGGATAGTCAGGTGGAAGGAAGGTTTCTGCAAGCAAGCGAGGCTGGAGCAGATGAAACTCATCGGGCAAGCCAGGTTCCTCCGGGTTCTCGCTGGGCAGATCATACATCGTCGGCAAATAGTCTTTGGGCGATCGGGGCGGATCGGTTTGGAACATAGCCTTTTTTAACAATCTCCCTTTATTGTAAAGGTCAAATTCTCTGAGCTAAAGGATGATATTCAGTAGAAGCAGTGCTGGCGACAGTTGAAAAATAAACCCCAATTATTTCTGCTTTGCTTCGTATAGATAAAACTTCCCAAACAAGCCGACGGTTTCAAAGTGATAGGTCGGCATTCCGGGCAGAAACGCTAAATCGGGCACGATCGCTCTCACCGATAAGTCGGTTTGATAAAAGCTAAACACGAAATAATCTTGGCGATCGGTGTTGCGAGTAATCACCTTTTTAATCTCGTCTCGATTGTCGTCTACAAATTTTGGACATTGGCTTGCCAACCCCAAGGGCGCTTTTTTGCAAGCGTCTTCTCGAATGCGCTGGACCGCAAACGCTTCAAACGCCTCCTGTTTAGGATTAGTCACTGCCAAGACTACGGCTATCCCCAATAAAGCCACTCCCACCAGTCCTGCCGCCAGGTTGACTATCTTCATAGCGGTCAATCCCCACTTCACAAGCGTTAGCCAGCCGATTGTCTAACGGGAAACCACAATCTTAGACGCGATCGGGCAAATTTTGTTCTCGTCTTTAAAGATCTAGCTGACTTGTCACCTAGAATGCTATAGTACTAACTGTGATGGCGAGCGTAGCCAAGTGGTTAAGGCAGTGGTTTGTGGTACCACCATCCGGGGGTTCGAGTCCCCTCGTTCGCCCTTTTAAGTTTTTGCCAGTTACATCAATGACTCCCTGAGAGTTTTAGGGTTGAACCGAGCCATCAGGCATAACAGTTCTGCTGAGAATTGTTTTGTGTCGCTTGATCTCCCGAAGATCAGCATCGGTGAGATTAGCATCGGTAAGATTGGCTCTAGTTAAATTTGTGCCTCTTAAGCAGGCAGTCGTCAAGATTGCGCCCGTCAAGTCTGCTCCGGTGAGGTTTGCACCTCTGAGATTGGCTCCGGTTAGATCTGCGCCAGTGAGGGAGGCTTTACTCAAGTTTGCCCAGGCGAGATCTGCACTCGACAAATTGGCAGCGCTAAGATTAGCAGCGAATAAATAGGCATTTCTGAGATGCGATCGGATCAAATTTGCCTTTTGCAAATCAGCATGATAGAGGTGCGCCTCCATCAGTTCTGCCTCATAGAAATTGGCATTGCTGAGATTTGCATGAGCGAAATTAGCATTGAGCAGCATTGCCTCGCTGAGATCGGTTCGTCTGAGATCCGCTTTGCTTAAATCTGCTTCTCGAAAGGTTGCGCCTCGAAGTTCGGTGCCGATCAGATTGGCTCTGGTTAAATCGGCTCGATCGAAGTTGGCTCCTTTCAGGTCTGCCCCAATTAAATTGGCATCACTGAGATCTGCACCGCTCAAATCGGCAGCAACTAAACTAGCATCGACCAATTCAGCTTTTTGTAGCGTTGCATCGATTAGTTCAGCCTTAAAAAGCGTTGCCTGATTGAGAATTGCACCATTGAGATTAGCGGCAATCAGCTTTGTCCAAGAGAGGTCAGCGTTTTTTAGGTTGACGTAACTGAGATCTGCGCCTCGGAGATTTGCGCCCTTTAAGTTAGCTTCGCTGAGGTCGGGGTGACTGTGCGGATGGTGAGATCGCCATTCAATCCACGCCACCGCGCCTTGCTGCAACAGCTTGAGATGCATTGATGTCATGCCTATTCCTTTCGCATCTCGATCGGATGCTCTCGTCCTGCGACGTTCTCGATCGCTGCTACAACTGCCTGAGATGCTGCCATGATGTCTCGCTCTGCGCCACCGAGATAGAGTCGCCCAAAGCTGCCCACTGCCGAGATTTGCAAGATGTTGATGAAAGCGGCTTTTTCGGCTTCGTTGGCAGCGAGGGCGGCAAAGGCGGCGGGTTCGACTTCAAAGACGTAGAGGGTTTGCCCTGCCAAAATCATGTTGCCGCGACGGGTGCGGTTGATCAGTTGGGTGTGATGGGCATCGATATTGCGAATAATCTGACTGGAAATCACACGCGGCTTCAGACCTTCGTTTTGCCGAACGCCCATCGCGTCAAGAATTGCTCGACCTGCGGCTTTGACTTCGCCCTGATTGCTGGCGTGAATTTCGAGCAGTCCATACAAGCGTTCGACCATTTGCACACCCGGACGCACGACGGCTGATTTCATCGCCACGTCCATGATGCGATTAATTTCGATGCCGGGAGAAATCTCAATCCAGAGGGAGGCATCTCCGGGCAGGGGTAAAAAGCCCAGTGCCTCGGTGCCGAGATACGCCGCGTGCTGAGGCTGCAAGTTGTCGAGATACACGTAACTGCGAAGATCAATTCCCAAAAGTCACATCCCTAGCAAAGAGGCTAGATCAGTATACGATTTTGCGTTGACTCGTGGCTACCGACTAAGGAGGAACGATCGTTCATTCTGACTGGATGCCTTTTAAGGCTGTCAACCCCAGGAAAGCCGTCTCTAACTTTTCAACTGCTTTGACTTGATTGAATTCAGACATTGCTCGCTGTTGACCATTTCGGCTAATAGCTTCCCAGCGTACCGGATCTGTCGGCAGAGAAGACAATGTATCGGCTAGATCAAACGGATTTTCAGACTCAAAGATTAATCCATCTTTTCCAGATTCGGCGATGAGTTCTCTGGCTCCTCCGGTGCCACTTGTGATTAGAGTGAGTCCTGCTGCCATTGCCTCAATTTGGCTGATACCAAATGGCTCGTCAAATCGAGACGGGAAAACAAGGACGTTGTGAGTTTTATAGAGTTGAATCAGTTCTTGACGAGACAACGCACCTGTGAACTGAATTGATTCTTGTAGCCCTTCCGATTCCACATATTGCTTTAGAGCTTCAACAAACTCTGGTTGAAAGGTGCCTCCAGCGATCGTAGCTGTAAACTCAATTCCAGCAGCGTGAAGCAGAGAAAGCGCTTCTACTAGAACATCAGCGCCTTTATATTGAGTTACTAGACTAGCGTAGGCAATGCGAAGGCGATCGTGAGGTGGAAGCTCGGCTTGATAAAAGGCATCGACATCTGCACCGGGATAAATGGTTTGTGCGGTTGCCGCCGAGTACCCTAACGTCTGAAGACTTGCCGTGACCCAATCGCTACAGGTGATCAGACGGTAAAGAGGCGATCGCGGCGTGTGCTGAGGAGCATAATCGGCTTGAGCATTCATCAAATAGTGAGCGACGGGCACTTGATGAGAGAGCAATAGTGCCATGCCCTCGGCTTCTAGCTGCACAAATCGCAGATTACCCGCTAGACAAACATCGGGCTGAAAGTGGTCTAAGTGGTGTTTGAGAATCGCTTGATTTTGCTGCATCACGTCAGCTACACGCGGATGATCAAACAAGCGTGCGCCTTGAGATGACCACTCACCCATGAGCGACAAACAGCGATCGACAGGAGGGTCAGCATGAAGACTGGTGTGTGATGCAGAAAACTGGGGCGTGTCGCTCGTCAACACTAAAACGGTGTGACCGCGATGTTGCAACAGTCGGGCAAAGTCTGCGATCGAGCGTTCATATCCTCCCAAAACTTGCGGCGGGTAAAGATTGGTGATCACTAAGATCTTGAGAGGTCGGCTCGATCTAATCACTCCTTGACTGGTGAGCGAAGGAGTACGATCGCTCAACGATTCGGCTGACGATTTCGGTGAAGCGCTGTTGAGATAGTTTGTCCACATCTGCTCGTAAGCCTTTTCCATCTCGTGAGTAAATTGTTTGCCGTTCCAAAGGGGGGCGGTTTGTTTTGATCGCCGCAACTTCCAGGCGATTTGCTGTCGAAGTGCCGCATCGGTGCCTAAACGAACTCCCCAATTTACATAGTCCTCATCTGTCCAAGCGATGCCTTCAGTCAGTCCGACATTCGTCAGCATCGTGTAGCTGTTTCGGGCAGCAAATTGTTCTCCGACTTTGGTGACGAGGGGAATTTCCATCCAAAGGGCTTCGAGGGTGGTGGTTGCGCCATTGTAGGGAAAGGTATCTAGCACGACATCAGCGATCGCTAAGTTAGCCCGATGAATTTCAACCGATGGGTCATCGGGCAAAAATCGCAGTCGATCGCTCGATACCCCTTCTTCTTCAGCGACTTCTGCAAAGAATTTGCTGATCGATTCCTGGTCTGAGAGTCCTTTAATTAAGAAGTAGCTGTTGGGCACTTGCTTGAGGATTCGCATTTGCAGCTTTACGGTGTCGCGATGTCGTTTGTAGCCTCGCTGGGCACTGAGAAACACGATCGCGTCATTGGGAATATTCAAATCCTCTCGTCGTAGTGTGGGAATGCCGACTTCAAAGCCATCGATTCCAACATAGGTTTGGGGCAGTCGCCAAATCTTTTCGCTGTAATAGGCTTGGGCAGAGTCCGGCAACACGTAGGGGTCAGCGATGAAATAGTCGATCGCGGGCAATCCTGATGCATCCCAGCCGAGCCAAGTCGCTTGAATAGGAGCGGGCTTGAGTGCCAAAATCTGGCAGCTTAGATCAAGGGTGATGCTGTCAAGGTCGATGAGAATATCGATTTCGTCTTGCTGAATCTGGGTTGCGACTGCCAGGTTTGCACCTAGACCAACGGATTCTATTTTGTGAACGTGATCGAATTGATCGACATACCACTCTTGCAAGGGGTCATAAAAACTTCGGTAGTTAAGAAAATAGCCGTAAAGTTCAAAGCGATCGCGATCGTGATGCTGTATCAGACACCGAGCAAGCCAGCCAACCGAATGGGTAGCCATACAGTGAGATAGATAACCGATTTTGAGGCGCTTGGGGCTGCGATCGCGGATTGAGTGCTGATAGCTTCTTCCCTGATTAGCAGCGTTGAGTTGAGTATTTTTTTGACAAAACTCAAGGAGTTGATTCTCAAGCGTGCGCCAGCGCTGGGGCTGGTCATAGAAGTAAACTAGATAATAAGCAGCGTTAAGCAAACGAGAGATGTGAACCGAATGCACATCGGTAGGCTGTTGCTCAACTAAAGCTTGCAACAAAGACTCGTGCCGTCGGGCAATCTCAAGCGCTTCTTGCCAATAGCCCCCCGCACCCAGCAAGCCCCGTAGGATCAGATGGTTAGAAAAAATCTTTTCGGGTAGATAGTCTGTGAGTTCATATCGACGTTCGGCAACTTGGATAGCTCGATCGTACTGTTTCGCGTTTTGATAGAAGAGCGATAAGTGACCCAAAAGTTCGATGTTGTCAGGGTCAAGGCGGAGATAGGCTTCGACGAGATCGGCTGCAAACGCGCCACTCATCTTGCTATAAGCAAATCGGATCGAGGCAGGTAACAAAACCTGCATTAAGGCTTGGGTATCAGACGTTAGCGCAATGCAGCCCTCAGCAAACTTGAGAAGCGACGGCGTAGGATCTGCGTGATATAAAACCTTCTTTAAAACGCGCAGCAAAAACTCAGCATTAACCTCTGCTTCATGAAGAGCCTGCGGCAAACCTAACTCTTCAAAGGTGTCATCGGTGAAAAGATTAAGCTCGATCGAGAGTGGCAAAAGTTGTAGAACGTTGTGAATGAGATCAGGAGATACTTCTCGCAAATGTTGACGAATTGCCCATGCCGTTGAGTAGTCAGCCAACGTTTCGCGCCGCTCTGCCTCGGTTTGCAAAACTTGTGCTAACTCAGCTACCCATTGTTCAATCTGGTGTGACTCACCCTCTGATATGGCAAACAGCCAGGTAGCTTGGGCTTCGGCTTCTTCGCCCTGCAAAAGTTGCAGCAATCCTAACTGCCAATAATAAGAGCGCTCTTCAGGATCGGACTCGATCGCTTGCTCATAGAGTTGGGCAGCCTGAGCATAATTTCCTTGCATTAACCATTGGTTAGCTTGCACTTGCCAACAGATGAGCGGTTCAGCAGAGTTGGTAGAAGTCATCGTCGTGGGGGCGTGATCGAAGGGGTTGCTCTAGTATGGACGCAAGATAAAGAGACATAACACGAAAAGTGATGAGTAGATAGAGACTGATCTACTCATCCCTTCAAAGGCTTGAGGTTTGGGGTTACTAAATTCAGCAATATCTGAGGTTTAGCGCTCAGGGTAGACCCTTAGGCTCGTGAATTAAATAACCTGTAAAACTTGTAGGCGGCTTCCGCCCTCCTCACGAAGTGGGGCAAGCCCTCGCCAACTCTTCTCCCCAAGGAGAAGAGTTCCAGTTCCTTCTCCTTGGGCTACCGTGTACACACAAGTTTGTGTCGCTGCGTTTCAGGTCTTTCAGCCCCCTAAATCCCCCAAAATTGGGGGACTTTGAAGCCGGAATTTTAGCTTGAAGTCCCCCAGATTGGGGGATTTAGGGGGCGACGATCTCAGCAATGACGGATCGAAAGGCTTATGTGTACACGGTAGCTCCTTGGTGAGAGGGCTAAGGTGAGTGCAGAAAACTGCACCTTAATCAATCCACGTTCCTTACAAGGCGATCGCAGCACCAGCACACTTGGGTTTGTCAGCCTTGCCTGATGCGGGTGCAGTTGGATTTGCTAGTTGAGAAGCTCCAGGAGCATCCGCCTCGCACAAAATAGCGGTCGTAGTGGCATCGCTGCTGTTGGTCACAACTATAACGGCTACCATTCCATTGTAGGATTTCAGAGCCGCTGCCTTAGATGTGCCGTAGCTGATTGCGTTATTAGAAGCAGGAGTCGCTGGGGAGAGCGTGTAAGCGTAGTTATCAGTCTCTGCCGGAATTGGATCTGCCAGATTGGTCAATTCAGATGCAAACTCGCTCTTCTCTAAATAGTAGGACTGTTGAACCCGGTTCAGGGTGCCTACATATTGTTTAGCCTCAGACTGCTTGGCTTTGTTTGCCTGGTTTAAAAAAGAGGGCAGCGCGATCGCAGACAGAATGCCGATGATAATAATGACGACTAATAGCTCGATCAGGGTGAAGCCTTGATCTTTCTTCTTGCCAGCGAGATGTTGCAGAAACTTTGCTTCGAGTTCAGATTTCATGGAAAGAGTCTCTCCTAAAGAATGCGGTAGATGACTTCTTAACCCTGAACCCAACTTAATGTATTTCTTGCACAAAAATGAGTGGATAGCAATCTACCCACTCAATCTTTAAAGTTCTGAGATTTAGCGCTCAGGCTAGACCATTACAATGTGGCTGCGGTGGTGTCGCAAGTGGGTTTGGTAGCTGTGCCTGCTGCTGGTGCAGTTGGGTCTGCTAGTTTTGTCGCCCCAGGAGTTTTCGCTTCGCACAAAACAGCTGTCGTGGTCGCATCGCTGCTGGCGGTCACAACTGAGATAGACACCATGCCATTATACGACTTCAAAGGGGCTACCTTTGACGTTCCGTAGTTGACCACGGCAGTAGAAGTAGAAGTAACGGGTGTGAACGTATAATCGTAGTTAGGAGTTGTCGCAGGAACGGGGTTTGCCAAAGGGATCATGTCAGATGCAAACTGACTCTTTTCCAAGTAGTAGGCTTGTTGAACACGGTTCAGGGTGCCCACATATTGCTTAGCTTCAGATTGCTTGGCTTTGTTTGCCTGGTTTAAGAAAGAAGGCAGCGCGATTGCAGACAGAATGCCGATGATGATGATAACGACCAATAGCTCGATCAGGGTGAAACCTTGATCTTTCTTTTTGCCAGCGAGGTGTTGCAGAAACTTTGCTTTGAGTTCAGATTTCATGGGAAGAGTGTCTCCTAAAGGTGCGGGTGGATGAGCTTCTAACGCTGAACTTAACTTGCCCAGTTCTTTCAGCTTTCATATCACTCACTCTTAAAATCTTTCCTGATCTGTGAAACCCTCGATCTTATAAGAGTTAGAGGCGACGATCTGCCCCTCACGAAGTGGGGCGAAGCCCTCGCCAGCCCTAGAATTCTTGTTCCCTCTCCTTGGGAAGCTACCGTGTACACACAAGTTGATCCGCTCCGTCATTGCCAAAACCTTTCGCCCCCTAAATCCCCCATTCTGGGGTAGGGCTGATTCGTTAGATAGAGAAAAACTTTAGAACACGCATTGTTATGTCACTCACACTTTGACGTTTAAGGAGGTTGCAGGGTTAAAGCAGTTTTTATCTTTTAAGAGAATCAGCCCTACCATTCTGGGGGACTTTGAGATGAAACGAGGTTTTAGAGGTCAAGCCATTTATCTTGTTCAAAGTCCCCCAATTTTGGGGGATTTAGGGGGCATAAGCCGACTCAAACGAAGCGACGAGGACTTGTGTGTACACAGTAGCCTTGGGAAGAGGGTTAGGGTGAGAACGGATTCAGTTAACATCAGATCGCCCGATCGTCCCCAAAAAACTCCGTGAGGCAGCATCATGGCTCAAACCGTATCCCAATCTCTCACTTTTGACCAATTCGTTGAGCAATATCCAGAAGACGGAGGACGCTATGAACTCATTAAGGGAGCCATTGTAGAAATGCGTCCGATCGGTGAACACGAAAAAGTTACCGCGATCGCCTCGCGCAGACTTGACCTAGAAATCGAGCGGCTCGACCTGCCCTACTTTGTTTCTCAAAACTGCCTGGTCAAACCCAAAATTGAAGAAAGTGGCTATCTGCCAGATATCATCGTTCTTGATGAACAAACGATCGCGGCTGATCCCTACTGGGAGACATATTCCACGATCTCGATCGACACCTCCGCCAAACTTGCGATTGAAGTAGTAAGCACTAACTGGCGCGATGACTATCTCACAAAACTCGCTGATTATGAAGCGATCGGCATCCCCGAATATTGGATCGTAGACTATCGCGGTTTAGGCGCTTCTCGCTACATTGGCTCTCCCAAACAGCCCACTCTCTCGGTTTACACACTCGTTGAAGAAGAATATCAAGTCAGTCAATTTAGAGGTGAGCAAATCATCAAATCCTTGGCTTTCCCAGAGCTTAAGCTTACGGCTGATCAATGGTTAGGGGTGCGATCGTAGAGGTGATTTTCGGCGTTGCTGAATGCAGATATGAAATGCCCTCCTCACGAAGCTACCGTGTACACACAAGTTGATCCGATCCGTCATTGCCAAAACCTTTCGCCCCCTAAATCCCCCATTCTGGGGGACTTTGAGATGAAACGAGGTTTTAGAGGTCAAGCCATTTATCTTGTTCAAAGTCCCCCAATTTTGGGGGATTTAGGGGGCATAAGCTGACTCAAACGAAGCTACGAGGACTTGTGTGTACACGGTAGCCTCACGAAGTGGGTCGAAGCCCTCGCCAACCCTTCTCCTTGGGGAGAAGGGAGCCAGAACTCTTGTCCCCTCTCCTTGTGGGAGAGGGCTAGAGTGAGGGTAAAATCTGTGCTTCATAGATCGATTCAGCAACGCCTGATTTTCTTGCTTGACGAGAACCCACCATTTTGCATTATACTAGTCGTAGTCGTTATGAGTTTGTTTACACCCTATGGCAAACCCAACCGTAGAGAATGTAGTCATTATCGGTTCCGGTCCGGCTGGATATACGGCGGCTATCTACGCAGGTCGTGCAAACCTCAAGCCTTTAATGTTTGAAGGCTTTCAAGCGGGAGGGCTGCCAGGTGGACAGTTGATGACCACCACCGAAGTCGAAAACTTCCCCGGCTTTCCTGAAGGCATCACAGGTCCTCAACTCATGGATCGAATGAAGGCGCAAGCCGTGCGCTGGGGGGCAGAACTACACATGGAAGATGTCACCTCGGTCGATTTGAGTCAGCGTCCGTTTGTGATTAAGTCTGACGATCGAGAAGTGTTCGCCCACAGCATTGTGATTGCCACAGGTGCCACCGCCAAACGGCTAGGGCTTCCTGAAGAACGTCAGTTTTGGAGCCGAGGCATTTCAGCCTGCGCCATTTGCGACGGGGCAACTCCCCTCTTTCGAGGCGCAACGCTGGTCGTGATTGGTGGCGGCGACACTGCCGCAGAAGAATCGATTTATTTGACCAAATATGGCGATCACGTTCACATGATCGTGAGAACAGACAAAATGCGCGCCAGCAAAGCCATGCAAGATCGTGTTCTGTCCAATCCCAGAATCACCGTTCACTGGAACACAGAACCCGTTGATGTCGTGGGCAACGACGAGCACATGACTGGGGTGAAGGTCAAAAATACTAAAACCGGAGAAGAACGCATCATTGATGCCAAAGGGCTGTTTTATGCGATCGGACACACGCCCAACACCTCCCTCTTCAAAGGTCAGCTAGATCTTGATGATGTTGGCTACATTGTCCCTAAACCCGGATCAGTCGAAACCAGTGTTGAAGGCGTATTTGCGGCTGGAGACGTGCAAGACCACGAATTTCGTCAGGCAATCAGCGCGGCTGGAACCGGATGTATGGCAGCGATGTTGGCAGAGCGTTGGTTATCATTCAACGGCTTGGTGCAAGAGTTTGCCAAAACTCACGCCCAAGAAACCGCCGAAGAGACACCCACGCACATTGAGGAAATTAAGCCCAGCGCTGAGTTTGATGTCGCCACCACCCGTCACCAGGGCGGGCTGGCGTTGAGAAAGCTCTATCACGAGAGCGATCGCTTAATTGTCGTCAAATACGTCTCGCCTGACTGCGGTCCTTGTCACACGCTCAAGCCAATTTTTAACAAAGTCGTCGATGAGTTTGACGGTCGCATTCACTTCGTCGAAATTGACATCGACAAAGACCCTGATATTGCTGAATCAGCAGGGGTGACGGGCACTCCTACGATTCAATTCTTTAAACACAAAGGCATGGTTGCCGAGGTCAAAGGTGTCAAGCAAAAGAGTCAATATCGAGAATTGATCGAGAGCAACCTCTAGTCGCGAGAGCCAAAACAGGAGTTTTGAGTTTTGGATGAAGTCTTCTACTATTGAGACTTCTCACTCAATTCCTCCCTCATGTCTCTCAATCTGCCTCGCCTGCGATCGTTAAATTTTTCAGAGCGTCCTAGTCTGTCATTACAAATGATGGGAGTTGGGGCGCTTTTGACGTTGGTGTTTGTCGGAATCGCGCTGCTAGCTCCAGCATTTCAGGGATTAGGCTGGCTGCAAAGTCCGATCGAGTTTCTCGACAATCTGCCTCATCAACCGCCCTCGGCTGCTCATTGGTTTGGAACAACCAGCCTGGGGTATGACGTGTTTTCACGAACGCTCTATGGCACTCAGGCAGCGATTCAAGTCGTGATTTTAGCAACCGCACTGAGCTTAATCATCGGCGTGCCCTTGGGAATGGTGAGCGGATATTTGGGCGGCAAGCTCGATCGTATCCTCCTCTTCTTTATGGATACGATCTACACGTTACCGGGGCTGCTGCTATCGGTGACATTGGCATTTGTGGTGGGGCGAGGCGTATTTAATGCGGCGATCGCCCTCAGCATTGCCTATATCCCCCAATATTATCGAGTCGTGCGAAACCAAACGGTAAGCGTCAAAACCGAACTGTTTGTGGAAGCCGCACAAGCGATGGGCGCTTCAACCTGGAGAGTTTTATCCCGCTATCTATTGCTGAACGTGATTCAAAGTGTGCCCGTCCTCTTTACCCTCAACGCCGCAGACGCAATTCTCACCCTCGGAGGTTTGGGATTTTTGGGACTCGGATTACCAGATGAAGTTGCAGAATGGGGACACGATTTGCGTCAGGCACTCGATGCCCTTTCAACGGGCGGAATCTGGTGGACAGCCTTCTTTCCAGGGTTTGCGATGACGCTGATGGTCACCGGACTGTCGCTGTTTGGGGAAGGCTTAAATGAACTCACCGAACGCAAAACACGATGACGCTAAAAGTCTTCCAAAAGCCACTCCGAAGCGCGTTCACCTAAATCGATCGAGATATTCACCGCTTTTCCCAAACGCGGACGTTCACGGGTTTTCTCGATATAGGCTTGCACTTGCGAAACGGCACCCCAAGCTCCGATATAGCCCGCTACTTGGTCAAGATGGGCGGCATATTCAGCTTCTGATAAGGGAAACGACGCTTGTTCTAAATACTTCCACATCACTTGCACAAAAATCTTGCCCTGAGTCCGTCGGACTTGGATATCGTAGGAGCGTCCCCACTTATTCATGAGAAGCTGTCGTAGGTCTTGTCCGGTCATGATCTCGATCGCATGAGAGTTTGTAACATTTCGTATAAATTTAAGACTCTAACGGTTCGCTATGATTGCTAATGTTAAAGTTTGTATAATACACCTAACAAAGGCTACAAACGACTGATTGAAAAGGATTTCTAGCATTTTTTGATTTTAGAAAACCTTGTGAAACAGCGATCGTAGCGGGTGTATGTAACTAGATCTAAACCCAGAACTTTCAGATAAGTTCTGAGCGTCAATCTGCTGTGATTTGTCGCAATCATCCCCGATATCTCTAGAGTGTAGACATGGCTCAACTAACTGGACCTGCCGATGATGTTCCCAGCATGGGTCGTCGTCAATTTATGAACGTTCGGATGTTTGGCTCTGAGGCACTGGTGGCTGCTGGTGCTCTCTATCCGGTCATCAAATATTTTATTCCTCCGTCGAGCGGCAGTAGCTCTGGGGGTGTCACCGCTAAAGATGCCTTGGGGA
>JBBRPT010000113.1:0-14577 GCA_038227635.1 Leptolyngbyales cyanobacterium
CGAGACTACGAACGGTTACCCGAAAATCACGCTGGTATGGTTTAGGTCGTGATGATTCGGTTAATGCTCAAACGATTCACAAAGAACCACACCCGATGGAAAGCAAAGAGGGCTTAATACTCATTTACAAACACACTCTAAGGAACCAGCAAAGTTGGATATTTAGGATTTCCGATCGCCAACCCCTACGCTGGAATGCTCGATCGCTTTGAGTGGTGACTTCATTCAACGCCCAAAATTCTATTTACTGAGCTGCTTTGTAAGCTGCCCATCCGCCTAGGTCGGAGATGTCTAACCAGCCGTGTTTATCAACTAGCTCACGCGGGTAGAGCATTGCCGTTGCCACTTCTCCATCGTCTAAAATTACATCGCTCGGATACATATTCGGCGGCTCAGTTGACACCAAATAGTTATACTGATCGATCGTCAACTCATAGATCTCACCAGGGATGCTTACCCCATTTTCTTCGACTTGATAAATTGCGGGGTGCCAACCATCTGCTGCTGAGTGGAGGCGATAGAGCGCCCGAGTTTTAGCAGGTCGAATAAACTTAGCAGACTGGAGATTTCCGTGGTCGGGTTGCCCCTTGAGTGCTGACCCACAAATAAAGACCCGTTTCACTCCTAAACTCGTTTCGGTCATGACATCACCTTTTTGACTCAACAATATTGTGCAGCACGAGCCTTTCAGACCTCTCATCCAGACTGGTGATTAATAGAGTGCCGAACGAATTGCTCAACTTCTTGAACGACGCGCTCTCTACTTGCTATCAGATGAGATTGAATTGCTTGCACTGCTATAGCAATGTCTCGATCAACGACTGCCTGATAAATGCGCCGATGCTCACGGCAAACTTCTAAGACCTCTGGGTTTTGCTGCATGGTTTGAACTCTGAGCAGAGCCATTTGATCAAAGACCTGATTCAACAGAGACATCAGCCACAGATTATCAGAACTTTTTGCTAACAGTCGATGAAATCGATAATCTAAGTCCAATAGTTGAAAATTAGTCAGTTGAGAAAATTTAGTTTGCATTATTTTCTCAGCTTGGGTTATGAATGTTTCTAGCTCGATTAACTGGAGGGCTGTAATCTGCTCACAGGCTCTGATGACCGACAACTGTTCCAATGCAATTCGGCAGTCGTAGAGTTGGATGGCATCGGCTTTAGAAAACGTCGCGACTCGCAGCGTTCCACTCGCATCGATCGTCGCTAAATTAGAGTGCTGAAGTTGCCGAATAGCTTCTCGAATCGGGGTGCGACTCACCTGCAATCGTTGAGCCAACTGTGTCTCGATCAAGCGTTCGCCAGGAGCTAACTCACCAGACAAAATCGCAGTCCGCAGCGCTTGATAGGTCTGCTCTTGTAACGATAAACTGCGCTCGATCGCTGCCATTGGCTCGCGTGCATTTTGGAAGAGTCGGGTCAACGTGTTACTCCTTACCTTTGAAGCGGATGCAAACCGCTGTACGGTTCTAACAGCCTATGTAGACGATTGGCAACATTCATCAGGCATAAAATGACTCAGACTAAAACGCCCTCGGTAGAAAAAGTGTAACGCAATACATTAATCACTTAACGAACGCTGTATACAGTGTACATCGCTCATTCCTATAGTGGATCCGGCTGATTTGAGCGATTCAACTGAATCAGTAGTATGGTTCACAGTTGTTTTTGCATGAATTATTACATTCTTCTTGAGTTTTGTATGAAAAGCTCAACATACCTCGTCTATTTCAACTCTGGCTGGAGGCACTATGACCACAGAAGTTCCTAGTCTGGACACGATCGCAGCAAGCCCTGAGATTAAGAAGGAATTTAGCAGCACTCAAGGCGTTTCACTCCGCTCAGTGTCTAAGAAATACGGCGCATTTGTTGCAGTCGAAAACTTGACTCTTGACTTCGCAGCAGGTAAGTATTGCTGTCTCGTGGGACCGAGTGGCTGCGGCAAAACCACCACCCTGAGAATGATTGCGGGACACGAAGAGGTGACGAGTGGAGAGGTGTTGATCGGCGATCGACGCGTCAGCCACTTGCCTCCTGCCAAGCGCGATACTGCCATGATGTTTCAGAGCTATGCGCTGTTTCCGCATAAGAGCGTTTGGGACAATGTAGATTTTGGGCTAAAGATGCGAAAGACTCCGCTGGGTGAGCGACGCAGCCGAGTCGGAGAAATTTTGGACTTGGTGGGGTTGAGCCACTTGAGCGATCGTAACCCTACCCAATTGAGCGGGGGACAGCAGCAGCGCATTGCTTTGGCGAGAGCGCTTGTCACCCGTCCTCAAGTGTTGCTGTTAGATGAGCCATTGAGCGCTCTAGACGAGAGTTTGCGAGTGAGAATGCGAGGCGAACTTCGCAAAATTCAGCAGCAGTTTGGCATGACATTCATTCAAGTCACCCACGGCATGGATGAGGCAATGTCACTCTCGGACAGCATTGTGATTATGAATCAGGGTCAGATTGAGCAAGTCGGCACCCCATCTACGATTTTTCACACGCCTGCCTCACAGTTTGTCGCCAAATTTATGGGTGACAACAACATCTTTCAAGGCAAGGTTGCCCGGATTGCCTCTGACACGAATCACGGCGACTTGATCGAGCTAGACGTAGACGGCATCGGTTCTCTATTTTGTCGGGGTCATGCGTCTCAAGTGGGCACGATCGGAGCCTGTTCAATTCGAGCGGATCTGATGCACTTAGAACTTCCTTCGACAGAGCCGTCTCCCTACCCAAACTCCATCCAGGCAAGAATTACGGCAGTCGAGTTAACAGGGTTTGTGACGCGCGTTTCACTCATGGAGGAAAAAACGGGGCAGGAGTTGCTCTATAAAGTCCGCACTGATGAATGGTCAGCCAGCTCGTTGCAGGAGGGGCAACTGATTGCGCTGCGCTGGTCGGCTGAAGAGTGCGTTTTTCTGCTCAGTTAACTCGTCTCCTCACAGCCTTCCCCCATACCGGGATGTCTTGTTCGCTTCTCACACTTTTTTGTTCTCTACCCGTACCTGAACAATGACAAACATTTCTCGACGTAAACTCATTCAAACTGGTCTAGCGGCAGGTGCATTTCTTGCCACCACCAACTGTAGTTCTAACAATCAGACTTCTACGCCCACAGCATCAACGGGCACGGGTCCGACGATCATCACCAATAAAATCAAAGATGTCACACTGCGATTTATCGGCACGGGTGTTGCCCAAATCAACGAGATTAAAGAGCAGGCAGAAAAAGATCTCGGCTTTAAGCTGCAATTACGTGCTCTCAGCACCGAGGAAAATAACCAGATTGCAATTACGCAGCCCGGTCAATACGATATGTTTGACGGCGAATATTTCAGCTTACCGCTAGTGATTCCGTCGGGCAACCTGCAAGCGATCGACATTAAACGCATCAAAGAGTTCAGCAAAATTGTTCCATTTTTCACCACCGGGAAGTTTTATGACGGTGCGCCTGTCAACACCTCTCAGGGCACTGCACCTAGCAAGGTGATGTATCTCAAAGACAAAGACTCTAAAGAGTTTTCAGCTACGCCGACCGATTGGGCAACGCTGATTCCGTTTCAATACAATGCCGATACGTTGGGATATCGTCCTGATTTAACGGGCAGCAAGATTCAGTCGTGGGCAGAGCTATTTGATCCCAAATTTAAGGGCAAAACGGCGTTATTAGATATCCCCTCGATCGGGATTATGGATGCCGCAATGGTGCTGGAAGCGTCTGGCATGATGAAGTTCGGCGACAAAGGTAATATGACCAAAGAAGAACTCGATAAAGTGATCGAGATGCTGATTCAGAAGAAAAAAGAGGGTCAGTTTCGGGCGTTTTGGAAGTCGTTTGATGAGTCAGTTAATCTGATGTCGTCAGGTGAAGTGATTTTGCAATCGATGTGGTCGCCTGCGGTGACTGCCGTGAAAGCCAAAGGCTTAAAGTGCGTATATGGTCAACTCAAAGAAGGCTATCGCGGCTGGGGTGGCGGAGTTGGCATCTCTAAAAACTTATCGGGCATCGGTTTAGACGCGGCTTACGAATATCTCAACTGGCTGCTAGACGGCTGGGTGGGCGGCTTTTTAGGACGGCAAGGCTATTACAGTGCCATTCCTGAGAATGCCAAGAAGTTTATGAAGCCCGAAGAAGCCGATTTTTGGTATGAAGGAAAGCCTGCGGCGATCGACATTATCGATCCGTTTGGCAAAAAGATTGAGTCTAAAGGCGCGGTTCGCGATGGCGGCTCATTTAAGGATCGCCTGGGCAACGTGGTTTGCTGGAATTCAGTCATGAAAGAACAAACTTATTTGATTCAAAAGTGGAACGAGTTTATCGCTGCGTAATCAGGGTCTCTTTGCAATGTTGAAAAGCTGGAGAACTTTACAACCTTATCTACTGGTCGCCCCTCAGACGATCGTGCTGCTGTTGTTTCTGGTGATTCCGATCCTGACGATCGTGGTGGTAAGTTTTTGGGAGTTCAACGGCTATTCGATGACTCCTGGATTTACGTTGAGTAATTATCAGGCAATTTTTGCGTCTAAAGTTTATCTAACTACCTATTTCAACACGTTTAAGTTTGTTGGATTAGTTTGGTTTTTTACTATTCTGATTGCGTATCCGGTTGCATACTTTCTAGCGTTCCATGTCAAGACACTGCGCTGGCAAGTCATTTTGTTTTTGGTGTGCACCATTCCATTTTTGACCTCGAATATTATTCGCATGATCTCCTGGATTCCATTTCTAGGACGTGAAGGAGTCATTAATAAAAGTTTGATGGCGTTGCACTTTACTGATAAACCCGTTGAAATGTTTTTGTTTTCAGATTTTGCGGTTGTATTGGCAATGGTGCATCTCTATGCGTTGTTTATGATTGGACCGATTTTTAACAGCATGATGCGAATCGATCGGATGCTCGTTTCTGCTGCCGAAGATGCAGGTGCCTCCGCGTTTCAGATTCAAAAAGAAATTATTCTGCCGCTGTCGTCGTCTGGGATCGCGATCGGAACTATTTTTATCGTCACGCTTGTGATGGGTGAGTTTGCCACCGTGCGATTGATGAGTGGGGGACAATCGTCGTCGATCGGGTACTTAATCAAAAATCAAATCGGCAGCTTGCAATATCCCTTAGCGGCAGCGAACGCGGTAATTTTATTAATCATCACGTTGATGCTGGTGTTTGCTATTCTACGTGTCGTTGACATTCGCAAAGAGTTGTGATGAATAAACGTCCCTTATCGTTCTATTTTCTGTCTGCCTTCTTTGGATTGTTTGTGCTGTTTCTTTACGGACCGTTTTCCGCCATTTTCCTGCTGTCGCTTCAGGGACCCGAAGGTCAATTGACCTTTCCTATGCGCGGCTTTAGTTTTTATTGGCTGGCATCGGTCTTTGGGCAACAGCGCGTCGGCAGTTTTGTTGAAGCCTTTCAGCGATCGCTGCTTTTAGGATTGCTTGTGATGGCGATTACGGTCGTCATTAGTGTCTCAGCGGGAATGGCATTTCGCCGCAAGTTCTTTGGTTCTAATCTAATCTTTTATTTAACGATTTCGAGTTTGATTGTGCCAAGCATTCTCATTTCTTTAGGGATTGGCATTGTGTTTAGTCTATTAGGAATTCAAAGCCAGTGGTATTCATCTGCATTAGCTGGACATCTCACTTGGACGATTCCCTTCGCATTCTTAATTATGCTGGGTGTATTTAATCGCTTTAATCCTTCTTATGAAGAAGCCGCACGCGATTTAGGAGCCGGAGATGGTAAAACCTTTTGGGAAATTGTATTACCGCTCATTGCTCCAAGTTTAATCGGAGTTGCGTTGTTTGGTTTTACACTGTCCTATGATGAATTCACTCGTACTTCTTTAATATCAGGTGAAAAAAATACGTTGCCACTAGAAATCTTTGGGATGACTACAAATGTCACATCTCCCTCGCTCTACGCATTGGGGACATTAACTACTGCATTTTCTTTTTTACTAATCGGGGTCGCCTTGACGGGAATTCAGTTTTTCTCTCGTCGCCAAAGCGAATAGCGGATACTTATAGCTGTGATTGCTGCCTCATCTATTAAGAGTGACCCAACCAAACCATCGTTAAACTCGCTGCGATCGTCCAGCTAACTGACACAATCCGGCAACTATAATAAGCTTTGGTTCGCAGTAACAAAAAACAACCCATCACACTGGCACAGAACTTACGCATTGACAAAGGATCAAAAATCCGGGCTAAGCGTCAGCCAACTGTGCAAGATGGTCGGGTCTATCGACTGAATGATGCAAGTCAAATACCAAATTAGGACGATTCAACGTACCTTATGATTTTGAGTCTTCTTGACCGGTGTGAAATGTTCATAGCGAACATTTGCACAGTGATTCCGATAGACCCTCAGTAGATCGTAGATTCATTCAGCAAAACCACTTTAACTTACAGAATCTAGAGTTCTATGTACCCAAGAATTTTGGTCGGCAGTCAGATAAAGTTTCGTGTAGATTGACTACATTGCCAATGACCGCGATCGCTGGCGATCCAAAGCCTTTAGCCTCGACTTGGGCAGCGATCGTTTCTAAAGTGCCAATCAATTCTTCCTGTTCGGGTCGAGTGCCCCAACGAACTAGCGAGATCGGAGTATTTGCGCTCAACCCTGCTTGTTGAAGCTGACCTGTGATGTAAGGTAAATTGTGAATACCCATGTAAATCACGACCGTTTCCGATCCGTGGGCGATCGCGTGCCAATTTACCGCAGGGCGATACTTTCCAGCTTCTTCGTGCCCAGTTACAAACGTTACTGATGAACTATAAGCCCGGTGAGTCAGCGGGATTCCAGCATAAGCAGGAGCAGCAATGCCAGAAGTCACACCCGGAATCACTTCAACGGGCACCCCAGCGTTTACGAGGTCTTGCATCTCTTCGCCCCCGCGACCAAACATAAACGGGTCGCCCCCTTTTAAGCGCACCACGATCGCGGCAGTTTGCGCTTTATCAATCAGCATTTGAGTGGTGTCTTCTTGCACCATTGAGTGCCGTCCTCGCCGCTTGCCTGCGTTGATTTGCTCGGCATTGGGATTGATCATTGCCAAAATCGGCGCACTGACTAAAGCGTCATAAACAACAACATCTGCACACTCCAACAAGGTTTTGCCCTTGAGCGTCAGCAAGCCGGGGTCTCCCGGTCCTGCACCAACCAAGTAAACTTTGCCCCGGCACTTCGGAACACTAGCATCATCAGGGTTAAGAGTCATCGGTAAGGTAATTAAAAAATGGACGAGATGAATATCGATATTAACGCTAGACATCTAATAGCCCAAATACTGCACTATCAGATACCAACTAAAGAAGAATAAGTTAACGCGATGTGCGACTTTCCTAAAACACCCGCAAAGACTGCCCTCACCCTAGCCCTCTCCCGCAGGAGAGGGAACAAGAATTCTAGCACCCCTCTCCTGCGGGAGAGGGGTTGGGGGTGAGGGTAAATTAGTTGCACATCGCGTTAAGTTAAGTACAGATTAAATCTAGAATCAATTGCGCAAGGTTATCACCGACCTCTAACGGGCTTCTCAGATCAAGGTCTAGGTCTGGAAACTGGTCAGTCAGTTGAGCAACCGTTTGAGAGATCGCGTCTGTAATCCCTCCAATAAACAGAAAATGAGGCAAAATAGCGATTTTTCGACATCCTGATTGGGACAACTCTTGCAGACGGGTTTCCAGTTTGGGGGCAACTGACCAATACGCCGAAACTGCTCCTACTTTCGATGCTAATGCCTCAACTGGTTGGTTTCCTCCTGATCTCCGGCTGCCATGAGACATCAGAATACACGCGGTATTTTCAGGAAGGTGAGCCAGACGATGTGCGACAAGCTTTTCTAAACCGGGATGAGTGCCAATATGAGGAGACAACGCGATCGTCACCGTTTCGTCTAGCATTTGTCGAGCAATTGTCACCTGTTCTGGAATATCTTCCATTACATGAACGCCTGGAATCAAGAAGAGCGGCACAAGTTGAATGTGACGAATTCCTTGAGCGATCGCTGTTTGACTAAACTGCTGAATTTGTTCATGTAGGGGCAGCAAAGCACATTCTAAGACAGCCGCTCCAACTAGAAAAGACTGTGAATTAGAGGCTAAAATTGTTTGCTGCACCCGTTGAACGAGTTGAGCGATCGCCGCTTGCGGACGTGGATCTCGGCTCCCATGAGACACCAGCAAGTAGGCAGAAGGTTGAGACAAACCCATAACTTAGAGACGACGCTTGAAGTTATATAAATTATACTTCATTCCTTCCGTGAGTGGATGTTTGCTGCTGGGATTTTTGGGGTTGTGAGTAGTCCTGAATTTTGGTGTTTATTTGGCTCGTTCTCTCCTGTCAATAAAAAAATTCACATTCGTAGCATTGAGAACGAAAGAGTTAGAGCTAGCTTATTGGAGGAGGTAGTGTCCCAGACGTATTATTGCAGTTCAAATCGTCAGACCAAATACCACTCGATTGATGAATAATCCAATCACCACGTCGCGTTATTTAGGACATTACCCACGGCATCTTTAAACTTAGTGCTAGAAAGGTTATCAGTGATTGCAGTGTCAACTGTCGCTATGCAACTGCCAGAGTCATTAATTTTTTATTGAATTGCTTCTAGAGCATTGCTCACCAGCCCTTAAGCCATGAGTCTTTATGGATTGTCATAATAGTTTGGTTCGCTTTGAGGCGATGCCAAACTAACCGTCGCTGTTGGGGATATTTGCGGCTGGGAATTTTGAGGAAGTCTGAAGCCCAGTAACTGATCGGCTCCTCGAAGATAGGTGATCGCCGATCGCAGATTAGGCTGCTTTTGCCAGTCGGCACGAGCCAAACGGACATAGAGGAGCGGGGCGATGAGTCCGTCGCGTTCTGCCAAAATCTTCACCTCGATCGCCGTTGTCGAAGGATTAGCAAAGCTCTCATTTATTAACCGTTCTGCTTGCCGCTCTGCTTGCTGAATCAGCCCACTAAATGGTTGATTCGCCTCCGGTGTGAGAGTATAGTCTAGTTGCCTAGTTTCTGCCCGAACCGGAGAAACTGTAGCAAAAAAGCTCGACAAAAGCAGTCCGACACATAGCAGCTTGACACGCATTACTGAAGCCTTACTCGGATTTTAACCAATCTTCAGCAACCGTATCATTGGTTATTTGTTTCTCTATGTTATCTAGCATACATAGAATGGCACGCATCTGTCGAACTCAAAGTGACCGCTTTTAGATGATTGAAATGAATCGAACGTTTTGGATTACGGCTCTCGTTGCGTTTATTAATGCGCTGAGTTTTACAATCTTAATTCCAGTCCTTTATTTATATGGCAGACAATTTGGCTTAAACGATTTTCAAACCAGTTTATTATTTTCGATTTACGCGATCGCTCAATTTTTTGCGACCCCAATTATTGGTAAGCTCTCCGATCGTTTTGGACGCAAACCGCTGCTGATCATCAGTCTGGCAGGAACAGTGATCGCTAACCTGATTGCGGGCACCGCTACCACTGCTAGCGTTTTATTTATCGCGCGATTTTTAGACGGGATCACGGGCGGCAACGCATCGGTTGCTCAAGCCATCATCTCAGATGTGACGACTCCTGTCGATCGTGCTAAGGGATTTGGAATTTTTGGGGCAGCCTTTGGTTTAGGATTCGTGCTAGGTCCGGCGACGAGTTTGGTCGCTCAGCAAATTTCACTCGGAGCGGCTTTTTTGGTGTCGAGCGCGATCGCGTTAATAGCCCTGTTAATCACCATCTTCTTTTTGCCCGAAACACTACCCAAAAAAGCTGATTCATCTCAAAACATCTTTGATCTGGGATTAGAAAATCTGATCAAAGGTCTGACGATTCCAAAAGTTGGCATTTTGCTGATCATCAACTTTTTCATCGGCACAACGTTTACGATCTTTACCTATGCCTTTCAGCCTTATTTCTTGCACGTTCTTAATCAAGATAATCGAGCACTTACCCTGATGTTTTTTCTGTTTGGCGTGTTGGGAGTGATCATGCAAACGTGGGGCGTATCAGTGCTTAACCAGCGGTTTAATCTTGTGACTATTTTGCTATTCGCGCTATTTATCCGCAGCATTTCGTTTATCTTAATGCCCATTTGGGCAAACATTTCTTATTTTGTGATCGTTAGTATTCTATTTTCTCTATTTAACTCGCTAGTTCAGCCAATGATTAGTACGCTAATCTCGCTCAATACCTCTCCTCAAGATCAAGGCATGGTAATGGGATTGAACTCTTCTTATTTGAGCGTTTCTAATGCGTTTGGACCAGTGATTGCTGGGTTAATGGTTAATCAGGCTTATCCTGCAACTTATCGTTATCCTTTATACCTGGCAGGTTTTCTCACCTCGATCGTCTGGGTGTTTGCGATCGTCACCCGCCGCCGCTATGCCGCGATCGCCCACAAATAGAATTATTCGCTTCTTGCTCTGTTCTGCGGGTTTAGGAACGGATACCCATAATTTTTCTTAGATCAAGTTCTACGACGAATGGGACGGGGAAGGGCGCGACGCGCTTCAAGCGTAGTAAAAGCACCCAAAAGGGAGACAGGCAGACGACTAAGCAGTTCAAGAATCTTGGCATTGACAGTGGTGGCAGATGTAGCATCGAGAAGATTGATAAAGATTACACCAGCAGTGAATGCTTGATCCCAACTTCTGGGATCAGCAAGTCCTCGATCTCGAGTGATGATAATGACATCCGCAGCTACAGTAGCTGCCATAACCTCGGTATCAGGATGTCCGCGTAAGCCAATGTCGCGAACGTCCTGCACGACAAAGCCGAGAGCAGCAATTTGGGGTGCTAGGGATCGGGGCATATTTTCATCAACGAGAAAGTTCAAGTCTCAGGCTCCTAGGGCAGTGACTTCGGTTTGCTTAATCAAATCGGTCACATAGCCCAAGGCGGCTTCAATTTGGGTTTTGGTGAGTTCGTATTCTTGCATGACCTCTTCTTTGCTCATGCCACCTGCGAGGGAGCCGATGATGATCGAGATGGGAACACGAGTGCCCGTGACAACAGGAGTTCCGTGGTGGGTAGCAGAGTCTACGGTGATGTGTGGTGCGATTTCCATAAGTGCCCTCTCAATGCTTGTGACTTCTCTAATTTGCCTTGGAATTATCTTTGCCACCTTTATAATTGGGAGCCAATCCTTGTTTAGTCTGCTTCAGAGCAAGCTTCATCTTTACGCAAGACTTTTACAAAACAGCCTGAAGTACGCTCAAATAGAACATCAAATTCGCTGTTTGGCATTCTCAAATCAATTGGAATCATTTGAGCAGGGAGTGCTTCTTGATCTCCACTGTCTGCCAGCCCGATATCAGCACAAAGAATTACCGTAATCTCTCCATCCCGTAAGCAACCCAGAACTCTTGCTAGATAACGCCAGTACTTAGACATTTTCAGCAGCACACAAATACACAAATTACAAAATCAGCGATCGCGCCATGAGATGCCTCGTCCCGGCTGGAGGTGTCCCCAGTCGTTGCTGTTCATGAGACCCACAGTCATTTCTGAAACGTCTACAGGTTTTGACAGCGACTTTGTATAAGACCGAGCCGAATACCGACTCTCTCCTCATCTCTAACAACCTGATCCCCACAGAATAATTTTCGCCCTCGGTTTTGCTTTACAATTTTGGCAACTCTTGAGTTTTTCCCCAGCGTTTCATCCTCTACACCCGAAAGTCTTATGAGCATTGGATATGTTGCCCTCGTCTTGCACGCCCACTTGCCCTTTGTTCGTCACCCCGAAAGTGATTATGTGCTAGAGGAAGAATGGCTCTATGAAGCCATTACCGAAACATACATCCCTCTGCTGCAAGTGTTTGAGGGTTTGATCCGCGATGGTGTCGAGTTTAAACTCACCATGAGCATGACTCCGCCGCTGGTGTCGATGTTGCTCGATCCGCTACTGCAAGATCGCTACGATGCCCATCTCGCGCAGCTTGAAGAACTTGCAGAGATGGAACTCGATCGCCACGCCCACGACGGGCACATGAGATATCTGGCAGAACACAATGCCAAAGAATTCAAAGCGGCACGCGTGTTTTGGGAGAAGTACGATCGCAACCTCGTCAAAGCGTTTAAGCACTATCTCGATCGCGGCAACCTAGAAATCATTACCTGCGGGGCGACTCACGGCTATCTCCCTTTAATGAAGATGTATCCCCAAGCGGTGTGGGCACAGATTCAAGTTGCGTGTGAACACTATGAGCAGACCTTCGATCGTCCTGCTAATGGCATCTGGCTTCCAGAGTGCGCCTATTATGAGGGAGTCGATCGCATGTTGGCAGATGCCGGACTGCGCTACTTCCTCACTGATGGGCACGGCATTCTCTATGCCCGCCCCCGTCCGCGTTTTGGCACTTACGCTCCCATCTTCACCGAGGCAGGAGTCGCCGCTTTTGGTCGCGATCATGAGTCGTCGCAGCAAGTCTGGTCTTCGGAAGTCGGCTATCCCGGTGCCGCCGAATATCGAGAGTTTTATCGCGACTTAGGCTGGGATGCCGAATATGAATACATCAAGCCCTACGTTATGCCCAATGGTCAGCGTAAAAATGTGGGCATCAAATATCACAAAATCACAGGCAAAGGGTTAGGGCTGTCGGATAAACAACTCTACGATCCCTACTGGGCAAAAGAAAAGACTGCCGAACACGCCGCCAATTTTTCCTACAATCGCGAACGGCAGGTCGAAAACCTCCACAGCATGATGCAGCGTCCGCCGATTATTGTGTCGCCTTATGATGCCGAGCTGTTTGGGCATTGGTGGTATGAAGGTCCGTGGTTTATCGACTATTTGTTCCGCAAGTCGTGGTTCGATCAGGGCACCTACGATATGACGCACTTAGCCGACTATCTCAAGGCAGAACCGACGCAGCAAGTCTGCCGTCCGTCTCAGTCGAGTTGGGGCTACAAAGGCTTCCACGAATATTGGCTCAACGAGACCAACGCCTGGATCTATCCTCATCTGCACAAAGCCGCAGAACGAATGATCGAGTTGTCTGAAAAAGAACCTGAAGATGAATTAAGCTGGCGAGCGCTCAACCAAGCCGCGAGAGAAGTGCTGTTAGCGCAGTCGTCTGATTGGGCGTTTATCATGCGAACGGGAACGATGGTTCCTTACGCAATTCGTCGGACTCGATCACACCTGATGCGCTTCAACAAACTCTATGAAGACATCAATCAGGGCAAAATCGATTCGGGTTGGATTGAGAAGGTTGAGGCGATCGACAACATTTTCCCCGACATCAACTACCGCGTTTATCGTCCGCTCTAACCGATAAAACTCGCCCTTCATTGTCCTCTGTAAAAACGTTTTACAGGGGACATCTTTATATCTTGTCTTCTAGCAACCATCATTCACCATCAAGCCGTGCTTGATACTGCACGATCGCCCGTTTGCAAAGCAAGTTTCCCTTTGGATAATCGCTCTCCCAGTCAACGAGTTTTCCAAACAGTCAGGTAGAGCGGATCGCTTTGTAGCTTTCTTGAGGAGCGATCGTTGACAGCATCCTCAACTTACATCACGATAACTCTCGACGGGTGAAGTTTAACGTTCCGGTTGAGCGGCTCAAAGCCACGCTAAACTTTTATCCGAAAATCTCAAAAGTCCGCTCCAATAGGGTTGTTAGACCGTGGCAAGCACAGTGTCCTGATTCGGCAATATGCCAGACATCACAATAGCGTGACATCCCTGGTCACTATCTACTAACCCCCTTGTCTTTGTTATATCCATAAATTCTGCGGCGAGTTTGTCCGAGCTATTTTCTTTTAGCAAGGTAGCCGAATTGGAGAAGCTGTCTCCCTGATAATACAAATGATGGTCAAAATTTGCCTCCTTATGAACTTCTCCATCATGAATATGAATCGTAGGGAAAAAGAGTGTATCAGGTGAACGAGTGATAAATTCAAATGCCATTGGATGTGGTGTATTCAAGCGAGAAGGTAATCTCGACCAGCGACTGGTATAAACTGGCATGTATTGCTGTTGATTGCGAGTGGATGCCTTCAACTTGAATACAGCAAAACCATAATCTTTATATTTGGGTAAACGATCCCAAACTTGCTTTGACAACTTGAATTGAGGATCTAAACGATCAAAGTCATTTAGGGTAGGGATGAAACTCGCATTATAATCGCCTACTTCATGGACTTTCAGCGGTTCCGAAGCAGAACGTCCACGTTCTCCTGAAAATGACCTTGATAGCTCAGGCATCAATTCAGGAAAGCCAGTTAACATATCATCGAAAAAGTTTGGATAACTATCTAAAGCTATGAAACGAACGGCTGCATCTTCATCATGAGAACCAACAGGCAACGGCAGAATCATCGCCATATCCTGGTCGGCTTCATACGCCATGCTATAGACCAAAAATTGCTTTGATTCCGCAGAACGTCTCGCAAAGATTTTTGTTCCTTCTACCAATGAAACTGAAGCAGAAAAAATGTAACTACTCAGACTCCAGATTTAGAACTTTAAGACCTAGAACCACTACAGGTAGCGGAGAGCATTTTTAATCAGCGGCCAGAAACTCTAAGATTGTCAATAAATCGAGGACTATTGACTCTGCTCGATCCTATTCAAG
>JBBRPT010000114.1:0-14538 GCA_038227635.1 Leptolyngbyales cyanobacterium
CAAACGATATTCTCGTGCTGAGAGATAAACGGTTTGGTAATCTCTGGCTTTGGCATCTTGCAGCCCACAGCGTAACAGATGAGTTTTTCCCGTTCCCTCGCCCCCTACCAACACCTTGACCTTGCTGCCGCCATCGGCAATATAGTTTGCCAGATAGTGCTCGTGAAGATAGTCGAGCCAGCGATCGTGTCCCAGCGTCATCCCTGTTAGAAGTTCCTGACTTACCGGAGGCTGACCCGACAGCAACGCCTCAATATCCAGTTCGTCAATCTGCATTGGCAACTCTATCCCTCCGTTTCAACGAGATGAATCGCCAGTGTGCTGACTCGGCTTTCTTGCCCCTGACTGTTGACGAGCAAAAAACTACTCGCTTGGTTGCGAGAGGGTTCTAACTCAAACTGATAGCGATCGTAGCGAATCTCGGTCTGCTCTTTTAGCCGCGCTAAGTCGTAGATGAATAGCGGCTCAGGATAATCTTGTTTAGCGGATTGCTTCATCGTCAAGAGGCGATAAATGTCTTTGAGAGGAACAGACTGCCCCCAAACGACCTCTTCTTTCTGCAACATCAGTCGGTTCAGCATTTCATAAGTGCTAAGTAGCTCTCGACAAAAGCGGGCAGCGTCGAACTTGCTGTCGATCACTCGCCGATATTGTCCAGACACCCAAGGGGCTAACTGTTCGGGTGCAAAGGCTTTAATTTGCTGCGATCGCCGCCCTACACTCAACCGCACTACGCCTTGCTCACGGCTAAACGTCAGTTTAAATGGAGGAAACTCGTAGTTGGGAAACTCGCCCCTGACTGGAATTCCCACCGCTTTGAGGGCATTTTCTAACTCGATCGGGTAATCATCAGACGAGACAAAATCCTCATCGGCTTGCAGCGCATTGAGAATCACAGTTTGTTGCTCAACCCAGCGATCGCCGAATTTGTCGAGTTCTTCTGTCAAGACCTCTAGCGTTTGAGTCGAGGTTTTAAAGTCCCATTCTTTGCGCGATTTTTTGACCGCAGCCCAGACTTTGATCAGGCGTTTCAGCGCGGTATCAATCTCGCTTAAAGCAAATTTTTCTGATGCACTGTCCGACGATTCCATGACTTGAGACAGGTAGAGAATTGAATTCTCCCTATCGTATCTCACAGATGGGCTTCTAAAACTCAGGTCTCCCGATCGGCAGATTGCGAAGACTCTGAGTTTATGGACAGCACTAGCGAACAAAAAACCCGGTTCCACCAACCGTGTCAGAGTAACTGGTAGACTAGCGGCAAGTGAACCGGGATAGGTTAGGTCGTAGATTAAATAACCTGTAAAACTTGTGAGCGTCTTTTGCCTTCCTCACGAAGGGGCGAAGCCCTCGCCAACCCTTCTCCCCAAGGAAAAGGGAGTTAGAGTCTAGTTCCCTCTCCTTGGGGAGAGGGCTAGGGTGAGGGCGAGAAATTACACCTAAAAACTCACGTTCCTCAGTAATTTTGCTTTGACCTTAAAAGCTTCCTGGGTTGTCATCAAGTGCCATCAAGAAATTGACGAGATCGGTTTGCTGAGAGGGCGCAAACCCGGCTGACGAATCGACGTAGAATTCATGACCTGTGCCGTCAAGATTGCTTAACTGGAGCGCAGGATTCGCTTGGTTAGTCGCAATAACTTGGGCGCGAAGGTTGCGATCGAGCAGTGCCCGCAAACTATCTGCCGCATCCGCCGGAATCGCCTGACTGAGGGTGCCTGAGAGTCCTAATCCCGTAGGGTCAGCAACCCCAAAGCTGCCATCTGCCCCAACTTGCAGTGCCCCTTTACGAACGGCAACTCCGCCATCATGTAGATAGGGTGCCGTCAGGTAGAGTCCTCGAAGCGATGGCGTTTTGTAGCCACCATCGGGAAGCAACCCTTTGGGCAGCGTGGTCGGCGTATCAGAAATTCCCTCGGTTGGCACGTCGATGACTTCGGCATTGCCTGAAATCGGCACCAAGGTATTCAGCGCGTAGATTTTGGGCGGAACGAGCAAATCATTTTGAGCAAGGCGAGACTCGGCGCGGGCACGATTGGTTTTAATCTCAGCGATCGGGTGAATCTTGTTATCGGTAAAGTAAGGTGCTTTGTGGCAGGCAAGACACTGGGCTTGTTCAAAAATCTGGGCACCGCGCTCGACCGAGCCGCTCTGCAAGGCTTGCTGATTCTGAGGCGTTTGGTTAGGTGGTGGCACCAAACTGTTTTGCCACGCAGACATCGCATTTGCCGCAAACAAGAACGGACCACTAGCAATGTCTAACTTAAACGTGTTGGGACTGAAAACCAGACCGTTATAAGTAAACAGCGATAGTTTGAGATTGGGATAGCTACCCACACCCGGAGCCGCAATCTGATCTTCGAGTTCGGCTTGTGTGGGGTCTGGAGCAACCTTTCTCAGCCAATCGGAGGGCTTAACGGGCGCACCTTCAGGCAACCGGATTTTGGGGTCAGCCGCGTTTTGCAAAACGGTGCCCAAGTAGACTTCACGATCGAGTCCCAGTGTTTCTGCACTTCTTTGCGCCGCCGCCAGCAAATTAATCTCCGAAGAGTGAACGCCATTATTGACTGAACTCAAGCCTCCAAACGGTCCTACCGCACCCTCTCCGCCTGCTGTATAGGGACCTGACTTAAAGGTAAACACCGTCGGGATTTGAGTTGTATTATTGATGCCATCAGTTGAACTCTCAAAGTGACCGTAAGGAACTGCCAACACCGCATTATCAAACGCCTGTTCAAACTTTTGAGGGTCGGGAAGCTTCACCATCTGACCAGTACTGTCAAGGATGGTCTTACCATTGCCCTGGAACCGTGGGTCAAGCGGATTGAACTTCAGACGGGCAAACCCTGCCGCTGAATTGGGAGCCAACGCGATTAATAAAGGAACGCCGAGATCCCCGTTAGGAACTCCCTTGAGGCGATCGCCTTTGGGTGAAAGTGCCACATGACACACGGCACAGGTTAGATCTCCGCTCAGTTTGAGTCCGATCGGCAACACTCCCCCGCGAGGCACATCTAGCCCAGTGCTCAAGGTGGTTCCTTTGGGGAAAGTTTGACTTCCTAAAGCGATATTCTTCTGAAGCGTAATTTTCAGATTGCTGGTGGGTTGTCCTCCTAATTTAAGAATCGCCACGGTAAATTCTGGCAAAATTTTGGTGATGCCCTGTCCAAAACCAAACACTTTCTGCAAACCAAAACTATCGCCAATTTTACGATCGAAAAAGATTTGCTCTCCTCTATCAATGAGTGGTTGAGTGATTTTTACGGCTCCAATTCGAGCGTAAGATGTCGAACTGTTGGGGTTCAGTCCTTTTTCGCTAACCAGACTAGCCGCTTCTTGAGCTGTCAACGAGCGCCCAAAATAATCGTAGGAACCGATTGGCTGAATCGGGGCAGGGGCAAGCAACGGTGAAGTAGCGATCGAGGCACTTGGCTTCAGCAAAAGGTTAGATAATAGAAGTGCCAATAAACTGACTAAAAGACTAAAGAAAAAGAGGAAAATTGTACGACGATGACGCATGAAGTTCTCCTACTCAAATTTGATTCAACTGTTCGCAAAAGCTAGATCTCCCGTTGATTTCAACGCCGTCTCATTTGAAGAATTGCTAGTTGAATGCTTTTGCGTCTGTGTATTTTGTCTTTAAGATTTGTAAAACTTACTTCGAGCGAGTTCTAGGTAGATGAATGCTGCGATCTCTTACCCCGTAAAAATGTTGCGGACTCTTTACAAGTCATTTAGAGCACTATCGAGACTGTAACCAGGCGGAAATTTGTAACCGCTTTACAGTTCTTCTGTAACAAATGGATACGCAGCATTATTTGGCTTGAGAATGCTGTAATAACTTTCTTGTTTAATATTTTCTATGTAAATTCGTTAAATGACTGTAAAGTTTTAATTCCGACGAGTTTTATTAAGAAACAGTCTCAGCAAATAGAAGAAATCTTCTCAATACAGAAGCTATTGTTTGTATTTATTAACAAACACAAGTTATTCATTAGAGAAGATATTGCTACTTTAAATAATAGACAAACAGAGATTCTAAAGTTGCTGACCATCGTTCACTGAGACTTCGTTTAAATGGGTTGTTTCTTCATGAGAATTCTTCTATGAAACTTACGATCGTTCTCATCACAGCACTTTGTTTTTTCCTGCTATCGATCCCTTCTGTTTTGGCTCAAGAAGCTGATTATCCCTGTTACTTCCAAAGTTCAAATCACAGAACTGTAGATCTTTCTAAACTGTGTGGTCAGTCTGTTTCCCCGCCCTTATCTTCAGATGCAGCATTTTTGAGCAACTTTCAGAAATTGGCAAGCAACTATCCAACGCCAGTCAGCCAAGCGCTGAATCAATATATTGGGCAAAATCGAGCAAGCGCGATCGCTGCCGCTAAAAGCACCTGTCGAGTTATCAAGTTGAGAGGCACTGCTGCCCAAGAAACCCGCAGAAGAGCGCTAATGTCCTATGATGCTGCTCCTGATGCCCAAGCCAAACAGCAGATCACCGCAAGCTTAGCAGTGACCCACTATTGTCCTGAATTGGGGGGATAGCTTTAATTACAGCCTCGCCTCACGCTGCTTCAAACTTCTAGTTCTGGCAATTCAAACAGCCCATTCTCTCCGGGCACAAAATCCAAAACATCTATCACTGCATCCAAGTTCAACACGCCATAAAGGTGAGGAAATTGTTCGCTACTTTCAATCGCTTCGTGTTTGATTTCGGCTTGAACTCTAGCAGCATCAATGCACAACAGCACGAGCGAGGTTCGAGCACGGTAGAACGAATTTGCCACCCAAACGACTTGTTCGCGTCTGGAGCAGTGGATAAAACCTTCAGATTCCAAGGAATCACAGCGATAGAACCCTGCGTGTTTAGCGTTTTGCCACTGCTCGTTTGAAGTGATGTGCAAAATTAGGCTCATAACGATGCTGAGAGAATTTCTGGTTAGATTACTCTAGTCAAGCGGTCTACTTAATCTCACCCAATTGCATAGAAGTGGTGTGCAGTTGCGGGTTGATCACGGGCAGAGAAAAGGCATGAAACCCAGATATGCCTGGATTAACGTCTGATTTGGGGTTTCCGACCCCAGCTAATAAACTGAGCAATAGGGTGATGGCTGCTGCCTGAAGGAGTCTCTCTAGCATCTCCGACCTCTCGATTTCAGGAAATAAATAGGGTTCGATCGCGTTTGTTAGTTTTACCCAAGGAGGATGCGATCGACGATATATATTACATTCCCGGATTGACGAAGAAGATCCTGTGACTCTTCTCACTTGGATGGAAACTTCATCATCCCATTACACAGCATCAACTTTAGTAAAGGAACAATGAGTCATCAGAGCCGATTCTCACTCGGCATTGCAACGAATCTCAATCAAAAACCCGTCGGGGTCATAGAAGTAGATGCCTCTCCCAGTCGGGCGGCTCACCGGACCGTGATCGATTAAAATCTCGTTCTGGTGCAACACTTCAACCGCTTGGTCAAAAAACTGGGGTGCAATATCAAACGCAAGATGATTGGCACGAGTGAACTGCTGCTTAGGGTCAGGGTTGGGCGGAGATAGGTCTGGCTCCCAAAATAGGTCGAGAATGGTGCTGTCTGGCGTTCTGAAGTTCGCCACTTTTCCGACAGCAACTTCTGCCTTCAACGTTTCGGGCACCTCTGCCCCAGTCAATTCATGAAGTCCCAAAATTTTGCCGTAGAAGTGACGCGATCGCTGCATCTCTTTGACGTTAATTGCAAAGTGATGAACGCGACGCAAACAGCCCGACGGCAAAGCAGCGCTGAGAGAAATCGGACTGGGAAGCATAAAAGGTTTAACACTAACTACTCTCTTTTTTAGCGCGAGATGGGGATAAACTCACCCCTTTTCTAAAATCATTTTTAGACCTTGTACCAATCGCCCGATGCCCACGATCGCCGTTTTTTTTTGCAAGGCACCATAGGCAACTCGCAGATAACAGCCCGACTCTAAGCCAAACGTCGAGCCTGGAAGAGTTGCAACACCATATTCACGAATTAATCGCTCGACTAATTCCATTGAGGTCAGATTTGTGTGGACTTTAATTAGAAAATAAAACGCCCCCTTTGCAGGAGAAACGGTACACAGATGAGGAATTTGATCGAGTTCTTGCAAAACAATCTCACGCACTTGAGCGATCGCGGCTAATTTCTCGCGACAAAATTCCGTTCCCGCTTCTAAAGCCCCTAAAGCTGCATATTGAGAAATCACGGGAGGGCAAATCACGATCGTGTCTTGAATTTTTCTGACCGATTCCGATAGGTGCTTTGGCAAAACCATATATCCAATCCGCCAACTGGCAAACCCATAGGCTTTTGAGAGCGTATAAATCGAAATGGTGTGCTTGCCACTCTCAGAAATAGACCCTGGCGAGAAATGATCAACGTCATAGGTGAAATATTCATATGCTTCGTCGGTGATGTGGTAAAGATTGTGCGATCGACACATCTCATTCACCTCTCGCAAAGCCGCCTCTGAGTAGACTGCCCCCGTCGGATTGTTGGGTGAAACCGTCACGATCGCTCGCGTCTTCTTTGTAATCGCTGCCCGAATTGCATCAGGCTGAAGCTGATAGTTCTCATCGGTCGGCACCAAAACAGCACGGCAGCTTGTCATCCTGATCGCCATTTCGTGATTGAAGTAATAAGGGGTTTGCAGAATAATTTCATCTCCCGGATCGGTGATCGCAAGCACGGCGTTCATAAATGCCATATTGCTTCCGGCAGTGACGACAACTCGGCTATGGGGATTTAAAGAAATTCCGTTGTCGGCTTCGAGTTTGTGGGCGATCGCGCTCTGCAATTCTGCAATTCCTTCAACAGCTTGATATTTGTGATTGGCAGGTTGACTTAGAAATTGAGTGATTTGGGCGATCGCCTGCGGCGGCGGCGAATAATCAACGACCCCCTGACCGAGAGAAATCGTACCGGGATACTTGCGTATCAGTTCTCCCACTACTGGAATGATGGGCAACTGAACGGCTTGCATACGAAGAGCATTCATTTAGTTTGGGGTTCTAGACTCATCTCAACCCTATCGTTATGAATGCAATTTGATGTTAGAGAACTAGTCTCAGCTCGTTAAATCCAAGGGGTTAGGGATCGAGGATTAAATTATTTTATAGAAAATATTTACTTTACTTTAGATAGACAGTTTTACTTCACAAAGACTTTATAATTCTGTGGAAATAAACGTATCTACTACTACAAATCAAATCTAGAACTCATGTCAATTTTTGGACTTGTTTGGGTAGCCTCCTGGTTCGGTTCCTTTTCATCTCTAGCAGAGAAAGTATTAGAAACTCCTCGCTATCTATCACACACATTTTTCAGCCAAAACTCTTTGACTCGTAGTGGCTCCTCTGACGAACCGCAAGCCGATTTTCAAGTTACTTTCAATTCAGTTCACGCGTCTTCTCGTTTTCGGATTGCTTCTGCCGCAGAGAAGCCGAGTTCAAGTCTCAGCGTGATGACGGCTTTAATTGGTCAGCCCGCTTCACCCTCTGCTGTCTGGTTGAGCGCGATCGAGACACTGCTTTTTAACCCTTTTCATCAACCTACGAGCTATTCACTAGCGCAAAGTCAAGCCTCTAACCTTCAGATTGCCTTTAAGAAGGGGGATTCCACTCAACCCCATAGCAACCCCATAGACTACTTGTTGGGAGTTGTGCAAAATTTTTTCTGGACAGTTCCTCCTGGCGTTGCAACCACTGATTTTGCAAACTCAACTCCTGCTGTAGTGGTCGTTCGTTCAAGCTCTGGCAGCCCATTGAGCCAGATGACCTCTAGAACTGGATATTGGAGGTGTGCCAATTGGCAAGAACGTCCTCTAGAGCAGTTTGCAACAGGGGAATTTCAAGTTTGGGTAAAAGGATGCTTGGTTGCAGAACTGGATAATCAGTCAAGCGCTGATGACGTTGCAGGGAGCCTGACCAAACTCTTAAAAACTCCTGATCTAGATGCGTCTCAACTGACTCTTGCTTTTGAGCGAGAAACCCCTGTTGCTAAACTTGGAGACCGAGTGGTGTTTGCCCTTGGTCACGAGCTAGCATCTCAGTTCGATCGTCCGGCTGAGTTGGTGGCGATCGACTGGGTTAACAACTTAAGAATTGCTTTAGGGCAAGACCCGCTCTCGATCTCAGATGCCCAAGTCAGAATGCACGATTTGTATGATACAGGCACTAGCATTGGCGGACTAGCATCCTGGTATGGTCCTTACTTTCACGGGCGGCAAACAGCGACGGGTGAGATTTTTGACCAAAACGAACTGACGGCTGCTCATCCTTCGCTTCCCTTTGGAACCTTTCTTAAAGTCACTAACTTGCTGAATGGCAAGAGTGTCGTGGTGCGAGTCAACGATCGCGGTCCTTATTTTGACAACCGCATTCTAGACTTATCAAACCGCGCGGCGCGATGCATCGGAAGCGACGATAAGGGAGTCGTGCCGATCGAAGCTGAAATCATGCTGCCAACGATGGGTCAGCAAGTTGCAAGGCTTTAGGCAGAGATACCAAACGGCAAAACGATGTGGCGAGTAGAGTCAATGGTCAACCATCCCTCTTCACGCAACTGTCCAAGCAGGCGGGTGATCGTGACGCGAGTTGTGCCGATCGCATTTGCCAGATGTTGATGGGTCAATCGCACGTTAAGCCGCATTCCAGCTTTTACAGGTTGCCCAACTTCATGCTGGAGCAAAATTAGCAACTGTCTTAGCCGATCTTCTACGCGACGACATCCCGACAGTGCAAGAAAAGCCTCTGACTGCTGTAATCGACGGCTCAAGTGACGAAACATCTCCTGAGCCAGCAGAGGAGATTGCTCAATCTCGGTCAAGCTAACCGCCATCAAATCGACATCGGTGAGCGCGATCGCTTGATAGGGGTTGATATACGTGAAGGGTAACCCAAACGGCATTGAGCCACTCACTAACCCCAGGAGTGCTTCATCCCCAGTTGGATAGAGCGTGCTGAGCAGCACGACTCCGCGGTAGACTACCCAAATTTCGTGGGCAACCATCTTAATTGGCTGACCGCTACGGTAGGGGTGTAAGTTTCGCCCTTGATAGCGCTGTTCTAAAACTTGGCGCAAATCAGAGGGGTGAGGCGCTTCTGAAGCAAATGATTGGATCATAAGAAATCGTGTTGTAGCGGCTGCTCGCATCCACTCTAAGACGTGAACCTCAAGAGAAGGTAATTTTCAGGTTGGCATCTGGTTAAGCTTTTGTCTTGCAGCATCCTGAACCTCGCTACAATAATTGAGACGCAAATGAGGGTGGAATTGCAGGTGACTCAGGACAGCGCAACTCCCGATGACGATCGGCGGAGAGAGCCTTATCAGAAGGCAGCTTCTACCTACTACACAGTGTTAGGACTGCATTGTTCGGCATCGGCGCAAGATGTTCGGCAGGCTTATCGAGAGCTAAGTAAGCTCTATCACCCGGATATCACGCAGTTGCCAGCGGCGATCGCGACTCAAAAATTTCAGCAGCTAAACGAGGCGTACGCGACCTTGAGTAACGTCGATCGTAAAACTACTTATGATCTAAAAATCGGGTATTCTCGCGTCGCGGTGACTCAGACTCTACCGACCCTCAACCGTCCCCAGCCCAAATACTCCAACTCTTCGGCGTATATTGATGCCACCGATCGTCCGCTCTCACCCGGAGAGATATTTGCGCTATTTATTTTAGGGCTAACCTTTTTGGGGTGTTTGCTATTGGCAATCACGATCGGCTTTACTAGAGGTGAATCTGCCTTTCAGCCGATCACCGCCGAGGTGCCTCTCCTCCAAGAAGCCGTGCCTGATCTATATCCTGCTTCAGACGGCTTAATGGGGGCGGTTGCTCCTGCCATTCCGGTTCCATCAGAATCGGTCAATTCAGCTAATCCTACTTAAATTAAAGACCGCATGAATTTGCCCTCTGCCGATACTCCTTTATACAACCATCCTCTTCCCCAGATTGAGGAGTGGCTCTCTCAAAACGGAGGTCAACAAGATTCAGAAGACATTCACTGCTGGCTCATCGAAAAACCTGAGTGGCGTGCCGAGCTTTGTCTAGAGATTGACCAAATTAATGTCCGATACATTCAAGATGACGGACCTGATATTCAGCGATCGTTCAAATATTCTCTGAGCCGACAAGACCTCGAAGACGCAATTTTTAGTGGACCTTGATTCGCTCGGTTGAGATTCTTTAGGAATTAAACCTTACCAAATCTTCGTTCTCGTTGTTGGTAGGCAGCGAGTGCTTTATGGAATTCATGGCGATCGAAGTCGGGCCATAGGGTATCGGTCACATAAATCTCGCTGTATGCCATTTGCCAGAGCAGAAAGTTGCTCAAGCGCATCTCACCGCTCGTCCGAATCAGCAAATCTGGATCACAAACTCCGGCAGTGTAGAGGTGGCGTTCAAATAGACCTTCATCAACGTCTTCAATCTGAACCGTGCCCTGCTGAACTTGAGCCGCGATCGCTCGGCACGCCCGCAAAATCTCCTGCCGTCCGCCATAGTTAGTTGCGACCGTGAAGCAAATTCCCTGATTGTCTTGGGTTTCTAGCATCGATCGTTCGATTTCAGCTTGTAAGCTTCGAGGCAGGGCACCGAGATTGCCAATAAACTTAATCCGAACGTTTTCTCGCATCATCTCTCGCAGTTCTTGACGCAGCACTCGCTCAAACAGGGTCATCAAAAACTCAACTTCTTCAAGCGGTCTGCCCCAATTTTCGGTCGAAAAGGCGTAGGCAGTTAACGCCTGCACCCCCCAATCTCGACAGCACCGCAGCAGATCTTTGAGCACATCGACTCCGCGACGGTGCCCCATAATTCGGGGTAGCCCCTGACGTTTTGCCCAGCGACCGTTACCATCCATAATGACAGCAACATGGTTAGGCAATTTGTCTCGCTCTAGGTCAGCAGGCAATTGTAAGAGAGTGTGCTTGGCAGTCATTGTTTTCTGTGAGAAGCCGGTGCTTGAGTAATAGAAAGTCAAACGAGAGAAAATTAGTGGAGAGAATTCTTGGTTGATCGTGGCGCAGTGCACTCTAGACTAACGGCTCTGAAACCCAACTAAAATAAATCTCCTGCAAAGATGTCATGGTACAGGAATCCGAACTAATCGCTCTGTCTTTTCGCGCCTTTTGTCTTGGAGTTGGAACGCACATCCGTTTCCGCATCGCCCATCTTTCTCTGCCGAAATAAACGAGGGAGTAAAGACAACCCCTTGGCGGAAATTTGACGTGCTAGACTTCGCAAATTTGGAGCAACAGCTTCGCGATCGCTCGATTCAGAAAATCGCGCTTCCAGAAGTTCTTTTAGCTTAATGCTGGTTAATGGACGATTAAGAGTGCCCCGTTCGGCAAGAGAAATTGAGCCTGTTTCTTCAGAAACGACGACACAAATGCAATTTTCAACCCGTTCTGTGATGCCCATTGCTGCTCGATGTCGGGTTCCTAATTGCCGAGAGGCAGTGCGTTCTGAAAGTGGCAAAATTACGCCTGCCGCGATAATTCGAGAGCCTCGAATTAAGACTGCCCCATCGTGCAGCAAAGTTGTCGTTTGAAAGATGGTTTGTAGCAACTCTTTAGAAACTTCGGCATTGAGTTTGACCCCTGGAACCGAGAAGTCACGCTCATCGATCGGACTTGAGGTTTCTAAGATCAATAGCGCTCCGATGCGGTTTTGGGAGAGTTCTTTAACGGCATCAACGATTTCGTCGATCACACTGTCCGATCTCGGCAGGTTTCGCCGCGATGGCTGAAATAGCTGGAAAATTTCGCCGCGTCCTAACTGCTCTAAAAAGCGACGAAACTCAGACTGTAAAATAAACGCCATTGCCACCGCCGCGCCGATGACTAAATTATTGAGCACAAAGCTCAAAAGCCTGAGTTCTAGTCTCTGGCTCACGGCTGCCGCTAGCATGAGCACAATAAAGCCTCTGACCATCCAGAGCGTGCGACGCTCACCAATGATGACCAACATCACATAGGTCAGCGTCAGCACTAACCCAATATCGATCAGGAACCTGAGGTTATCGAGTATAAAAGTCAACAAGGACTGTATCCAGTCGGGGGCTTTAACCAGAGTCAAGGAAAGGATTGAGAATGAAATTGATTGAGGAGTGACTCAAATTGGACTAGATTCAACGTCAAGCTCCTCTACCTTTCACCCCGTTACCCTTCCTATTTCACCCTGCTCTCAATCGTTCTGGGAGGCGATCTTGTCTAATCAGATCTTCATAAGTTTCGCGTTGCAAAACAATGTTTGCCTCTCCTGCGTTGACCAAAACGGCAGCCGGACGCGGCAAACGGTTGTAGTTAGAAGACATACTGTAATTGTAGGCTCCGGTTGCCATGACTACGAGAATGTCACCTGACCGAGTCTCTGGTAAGTGCGCCTCTTTAATTAGAATATCGCCTGATTCGCAGTGCTTCCCGGAGATCGTCACCTGTGTAGCGCTCGGGGCTGACATCCGATTTGCCACAACTGCTCGATAAAGGGATTGATAGGTGATCGGGCGCGGGTTATCCGACATTCCACCATCGACACTCACATAGGTGCGAATTCCTGGAACGGTTTTTTCTCCTCCAATGGTGTAAGCCGTGACGCAAGCAGAGCCGATCAGCGATCGTCCCGGTTCTGACAATAATTTCGGCATGGGAATGTTTTGAGTCTGACAGGCAGCAACCACAGACTCACACACGACTTTTACCCAGGCATCAATGCTAGGAGGGTCATCCGACTCGGTATAGCGAATGCCCAAACCGCCGCCGATATTGAGTTCTTGAATCGCCAACCCGTGTTGAGCCGCTTTGCCTAACCACTGCACCATTACCGCTCCTAAGTCTTGGTGAGGCTGCAGCTCAAAAATCTGGGAGCCGATGTGAGCGTGTAACCCTACAAATGCCAGCGATGATTGTTGGCTGATGAACTTAAACAGCTCATCTACTTGATTGGGATCAAACCCAAATTTACTATCTAGATGCCCAGTGCGGATATATTCATGGGTATGGCATTCAATCCCCGGAGTTAGCCGCAGCATGACTCGAACGGGACTCGGACGATCGACCGTCAACGTCGCTAGCGTTTTCAGTTCTAACCAGTTGTCCACCACGATCGTGCAACCGGACTCGATCGCTAATTTTAATTCATCCAGAGACTTATTATTGCCGTGCAGATAAAGCTTGCTGGGGTCAAGTCCTGCTTTCAGCGCAGTATAGAGTTCGCCGCCCGAAACGATATCGATTCCTAAGTCTTCACTGCCGACAATCGCGCACACCGCCAGACAGTTCCAAGCTTTTGAGGCAAAGAGAACTTGCGATTCACCCGGGTAGTAACGCTTAAATCCGTCGCGATAGTGACGGCAAGCAGTTCTCAAGGTCTCTTCATCTAAGATATAGAGAGGAGAGCCGAACTTTTGCACCAGTTCAGAGACATCGCAGCCCCCAATTTCTAAGTGATCATTGCGATTGACTTGGGCAGTCAGGGGTAGGAGGGACTGATTAGGCGATCGATTCTCCAAAGCCGTTGAGCTAGGCAAATACTGCCGACCGGAGTTTTGAACCTCCACAGGTTGAGTCAATGTCATGTCGTTGTCTTCGTCCTCGTTAGCGGCAGGCTAAAGCTATTTTTGCTATTACCAGTGTACAATTGAGGGCTGTGCATTCTGCCTCAAATTTAAGAAGCTTGTGTGACTTCTCTCCTCAAACTTGAACGCTTAACGGTAGAGTTTCTTCCAGCCGTTTTAGATCTTGACCAGCAGTGTTTTAACGGACTGTGGACGCTAGAAGGTTACAAGAGGGAACTGGACAGCCCAAACAGTGATCTGGTGATTTTAGTCGATGATAATGCGTCACCTTCTGTAGTGGGGCTAGGGTGTCTTTGGGCAATTTTAGACGAAGCGCACATCACGATCGTGGCGGTTCACCCCAGCTATCAGGGTCAGGGATTGGGGCAAACCATCCTCTTCTCTCTGTTGCAGTTAGCCTACCAACGCGGGCTAGAACGAGCTACCCTAGAAGTCAGAATTTCCAATCAATCTGCGATTAATCTATATCAAAAGTTTGATTTCCGCGAAGCAGGGCGACGGAAGCGCTACTACCCCGACACTGGAGAAGATGCCAGCATTCTCTGGCGTGGCGGACTGCAACATCCCCATTTTCCTGACCTTTTGATGACGTGGCAGACCCAAATCTACGATCGTCTCGCTCAATATAACTGGACATTGAGTTGTGATGCTTGATACTTTCATGAGCAAAAAAATCTCGTTGACAGATGCTTAGGGGTTCGGTGACAATCCGTCTTTGGTCATAAGTCATATACATTGGGCGAACTCGAATGATTTAGTTCGGTAATCGCGACTCTTTCTGTGGCGTAGACCCAGGAGCGAGACAATTCCGCTATGTTAGAATCATCGGTACCGGCAACGCAGCAGGTGAGTGGAAATACGCCATGTTTGAACGCTTCACAGAAAAAGCCATTAAGGTGATCATGCTAGCCCAAGAGGAAGCTCGCCGCTTGGGTCACA
>JBBRPT010000115.1:0-14314 GCA_038227635.1 Leptolyngbyales cyanobacterium
AGAAAAGGACAAGCGAAAGGAATCCGTAAAGGGGACAGTGTGTCTCAAATGAAGTTTATCGAAGAACTGTTTGGAGTGAGCGCTTAAGACAATACGATTGGCACAGATCATTTGTCACTTTAAAAACTTTGCGACAGAACCGAAAAGAGCCCCTTAACCCCAGCCGAACACCAGGCTATGGCACGGTTCTGGCTAGCAGACTTTTATGGGGTATCGCCCCAAGCGCTGACGACCGAGGAGGTGCTGTGGGACGGAGAGGGTAAACGCCGTGCCGAACTGATTGAGTTAGAAGCATTACTCCATCCAGAACTGGCGACGGAGCGCACCCTGAAGGGATTAGATAATCAAAACACCTGGAACCAGGGCAATACGCCGTGGGATCTGTCAGGAGCTGCGCTGCGGCTGGCAGCACGACAACGGCTAGGGCTACTCGCGTTTCTAGAGTGGGCCGCCACAGGGCATGAATGGGTTGGGGACGATGAGGTCATTGCATCTCGGGCAGATTTCGCGCGACGGTGTGCCAGCGATATCAAATTGGCGCTGCGCTTCTCGATTCGACCTGGGATGAGCAACATCCAGATCCTTCACCAACTGCTGAGTCAACTTGGCATTAAGTTTAGCAAGCGCTCTGTGCGGGAGCAGGGCAAGCACCAGTGGTGTTATCGCCTCGACCAGGCGCATTGGGAAAAGCTAGCGGCCATCTTGCAGCGGCGCAGCAAGCGACGGCACCGGCTCGCTCTAGAAGAAGCAACGGCTGATCTCCCCCTCGGGTTAACCTCCTCTGTTCCAGGGGGAGATCAAAGCTCAAGTTCAAAGAGCCTCTCGGGTTCAAGCCTGGAAGAACGGGCCTACGCTCACGACTCTGACGTTGAAGAGAGGCAGGAGTGGGCGATCAAAGATTCCGCGGAGTCTTCAGCAGATATCCCCCAGTCCCCCACGGCTATCAGTCGCCTGGGGCAGCCATCCTCTCCTCACAGACACCCTTGAAGCCGACTGTTCCATCCCTCTAGATGGGGTAAGGTCACGCTTCATCCCGTAAGATAGGGGGTCTGGCAAAAGCGACTCCTGAAGGACGCATGTGAAAACGGATTTCTTGTTTTATGACCTCTTCCAGTCGTCTCCCGAAGTCTTACTGGAACTGCTAGGCACGCCGTCCCCTCAGCGGGGCTTGTACTCGTTTGTCAGCCAAGAAGTCAAAGAGACCCGGTTTCAGATTGACGGGATCTTGCTGCCGCATCACCGTCGTCCAGACTTACCGATCTACTTCTTGGAAGTGCAAGGCTACCCCCAAAAGAAAGGGGACAGCTTTTATCATGCCTTCTTTGCTGAGATTAACCTCTACCTCAATGACTACCGTCCACCTAACGACTGGCGTGGCGTCATCCTCTTCACCGAGCGACGCTTCGATCCCGGGTTACCGCAGCATTATCAGGACTATGCGAACAGTGAGCGGTTGCAGCGGCTTTACTTAGACCGGATGCCCGAAGACGTGGAAGGGAGGTCTGTGGCAGCGGGCGTGATTCAATTGATTGGGGTGAAGGCGAAGGGAGCGCCTGAGCGGGCCCGACGGCTGATTGAGCGAGCGCGGACTGAGGTTACGGATGCGATGGCCCAGCGAGAGATCATAGAATTGATCTACACCGTGTTTGTGTACAAGTTTCCCAAGCTGAGCCGAGAGGAGATTGAGACCATGTTAGGGCTAAGTGAACTGAAACAGACCAAGGTTTACCAGGAAGCTGTCGAAGAAGGCGAGCAGCGTGGTGAACTTAAAGCTAAGTTGGAAATGGTGCCTGTTCTGCTGGAACTAGGAATGACGGTAGAACAGATTGCGGCACGGCTAGGTTTGGAAGTTTCGATCGTCAACAGGGCGACTCAATCGCTGAAATAAAAGATGAGTCGGTTGGATACTAGGGGCAAGATGCCCCACTTCCTAGTTATACCAGAGTGGTCTCAATAGAGCGTCGAAGCCGTTTCCGAAGACTGTGAGCGCAAGTTGATTGATTCTACAGTGTGTACTGCTCAGAGAGCGATCTTACCTTCTGCTTGAACCGCTCCCGCACACCCTCGGGTGAGACAATCAAGCAATCGTCTGCATAGCGGAGTACCTCTCGAAAGAACCAAAAAGTGTTGGAAATCTTCCGTACCACCCGACGGACGGGAGGATTGTTATCTGTTAGCCATTCATTGGCAGTATCTTCAGTTTTGGCCTCATACGCAAAGGCAAGTCCTCGGAGAAGGTGGAGTTCGGCTTCAAGGTCATCCAACTTGGAGTGCCATTGTCCTCGAACCGATGTGATTGCAGCAGCGGAAATGCGATCGAGCCGCAAAGTCCAGTTGTGCTGCAATTGGGGCAAATCTTGATTGCCCTTGGTTTCTTCACACCAGCACTCCAGGTATTGCCGCTTCTCACGAAACGTGATTTTGGCATGGCGAATGGTAAAAGTCCACGGGCGATCTGCAGCATCGCGGTAGGTCAGCTGGAACGGCTCTTGGTGACGAATATATTGATCAATTTCCAAGCGCCAGGGAAGAGTGGGCATTGCCAGTAGGTTGTCGATTTCACTGCGTAACGGCAGAGTGAGTTCACTCCGTTCAAGCAGCAACGTTGCGATCATCCGGGCTTCATCGATTTGCCCAGTATCTGTGAGTGATCGTATTGCTTGCTGGAGCGCCAGAATGCGATCGTTTGACCAATTGTTGTTGCGACCGATCAGCAACTCTCGACGAGCGATCGCTTCTACTAGTCGGGAAATGTTGGGGCGCTCGCCCCATGTCATCCCCTGCTCCAGAGCAATCTGCTCTAACTGCTCTTTGTCTTTGTCCGAAATCGACAGCGTTACCGACTGACCACGACGACCCATTGCTTCCTTTATTTGTACGTACACTTTGTACTCGACACTTTCTATTTTCGCTGCCAACATAGAACTAATGCAACCTGTCACGTACATCTCAACTCAAAGTCAATCTGTAATCGGTCGAAGTATTCCCTAATGTCATTACTCAATCGGGTTTCAAAGACGCTTGAAGATCACTACTTCCAAGAAATTCGCCCTAAGCTTTATGCGCTGCATGGGAAACACCGACAGCGCGGCGTTCGAGAGAGCCGGACCCTAGCTGAACATTTAGACTCAGCATGTCAGTTTAGTCTAACGGTCAGTCGTCTAGCGCGTGTCCCAGAGCCGCAGAGAGCGGTGCTACTTGCAGCAACAGCCGTCCATGATCTGAATAAACTTTATGGCGAAAACAGTCCCAGCCTTAAAGCGCTGGCTCGAAATCATGCCTTTCTCAAAGAGCAGCTAGAGCAAGCAGGAGTTGGCACTCTCGTTCAAGCCGATGCAGACTTAGAGTTGGCACGAAAATTAATCGAGCGGCATTCTGGGCATCACGTTAGTGATGGTGCGAGATTTCTACCAGAAGACCCGCAAATTGAGCGATGGGCATCCATTTTGAGGGCAGCAGATTTATTTGATTTAGAGCTAACTGAAGAAAAGCTGGCTCAGAAACTTCGGACTGAGTTAATTCATGCGCTTGGTCGTCCTTGTGAGCTTTATCGAGTCAGGATCACGGAAGACCGAGGGTACATCACTGCTTTGTTGTTGAGCGCCTGTGAGGAAGTCTTACATCAGTATCACTATAATGTGCTGTCAGTGTTTCCCAATGGCATTCTAGTCGAAGGGATAGCGAATTCGGGCTTAGACTTAACAATAGAAATCGCTGCCGTATGGCAAGCCAAAATTAATCAGGTGTTTGGCAGCAATATTGAACAGTTAGTTAGAGCGACGAAAGACGGAATTAAAGTCTCTAATCAAGCCGTGCAGCACGATCTCGATGAAGTGTTGAATGTAGTGTTGGCACTGTTGGAGAAAAAGAAAGCTGGCTTCAAATTAGAAAAAGTTCAAGGGGATGTTGAAAAGTGGGGCAACCAAAAAGTTGAGCCTACGGCATTACAAACAGCATTGGAAGCAGGACTTACTGCCGTTACCAGTGCAGATGACTTTGCCATTTCGGAAGGGTTGAAAGCGGCTTACCTCAGCTATCGAGAAGTAGTGCCAGAATTAAACCCGAAGCAAGTCTGGGATCGAATTGCGGCTCATGCGGGTTTGTCAGAGCCACAGCGGTTGGCGTTAGAACCATTTGATGCGCTGTATGGTCGATCGCTCTTTGCTGCCAAACCTTCACCTAACGGTATACAGGGAGTTATCGCGGCTCTGCAAGAATCCTTGGAGCTACGCAATGGTGAAACGCGATCAGGTCAAGCTGATGTGTCAGAAGAAGTCATTACAGCAGCGCAGCGATCTCTCAGTTGTACCTTTGTTAGAAATGCCACTGGCAGCAGTGAATTAACTGCCTACATTGCTGCCAATCCTCGCCAGCGCTGTTCTCTAGGCGCAACGATCAGCGAAACCAGTACGCTTAGTTCTGACAAAATGCCGATCGGAACAAAGGTGCAAATGTTTTCCAATCGTCTACCCGGTGGCATGATGAGTGATCCGGTACGGCAGGCTGAACCAATGGCGGCTCTTGCTTATCAACTGATGACGGTTGGTGCTCACTTTCCATCTGCGAAAAAAGAGCCGCCCTATTATCTGCACTTTGCCTTACCGCGAGGATCATGTCCAGAACTACTGAGAATTTGGCGAGATTGGTTAGAAGATACAGCAGCAACCAATGCAGACGGTGGACCTGTCACCATTGATGAATTGAGGCTCTACCGGGACAAGGTGATCGCTTTTAAGGCAAATAAAGTTGTTGGTTTTGCTTTACCAAAGCGACACGATTTTGTTCATGCTACGGTGACCATTCCCATTACCTGGGGAGACACTACAGCATCGCTGTCTCTGTTGAAATCATTGCGCTTAGCATTAGAGCTTTCATTGGCACCAGAGTTTGGGTTTCCTTTCGTCCTGAGTGCTGGACTGCAAGTAGATATCACAACTAACATCTTTGGTCGGGTTGAAGGCATTCCGTCAGCGCTGCAACCACTGTTGAGAATTGAAAACTCCCAACGTGGGATTGGACTGTATGACCGCTTTGAAGCAGAAGAGATCCTGAAGCGGTTACGGTGTTTGTCAGATCTCGCGATCGTGATCGTCAATTTGTCGAAATTAGATGATTGTCTTTATGACCTTGCCCGCGCCTGCGCTGAACCATTTAGCCTCTACTTCGTGTTATTGCGCTGGATTCTAAGAGAACAAGATGATCCTCATCTTGGGTTTAACTGGAATCGCATTCGGGAACCCTTAATGACCCTATTGGAGAGCCTCATGCCTAATGATAATTCTGCATTGACTAAGTATCTAAAGGAAGCGGCTCAAATCGCTGCCGAAGCTAAACTCTGGGGAAGTTCTGCGGAAAAGCGTACCTCCCTTGCAGAACCCTTTGTGGAATTCACGACAGCTGCTCGTTCCCAAAAAGCATACATGGACTTGGACTTTATGTTTGCAGCATTGGTGCAGAAATATCACACACGTCTCGATCGCATTCGAGAACATGGTGTGGGTTTAACCAAGCTGGAATACATCAAAAGCTACTACACCGTAATCCGCAAACTCTATGAAGAAGTCTATCAGGGTCGTCCAGATAAGCTGTTGAGCGATCAGAAGAACCTGGAAGCCGCCTATCTCTTTTTTCTGGAAGAAGCGCGTCGAGATGTGAGAGCAAAGGTAGAAGCCAACAAGCAAGGGGCTGAAGAAACGGCAGCGTAACCATTGCCTGATCTGTCATTCACCATTCATTAATTCATCACTAAGGAACTATCATGTCGATTGAAAAGCTGAATCCATTCTTTGCCGCGACCTACGAAAACTTTCCCAAGGGTCGCACGATCAGTCTAGTGGTTCTGCGAACTTCTTTATCTGAGTTAATTCTGCGCACTGAAGGCACAGGTGAGCCGATGTGCCGCGAGTTTATGCAAGCAGGACTCACTGATAAGCAAGTAGTGCAGCGTCTCGTGATGACCAAACGCAAACAAGTTGCACCAGAACGACGCAAAGGACGGGAATATCTTCGCGCTCAGGAACTACTCCGTCAGAACAAAGATGGTGTGCCTTGCGCTCTCAATACCAATGCGCCCTGTGAAATGTGTGTGGACTGTTTCTTGTATGGCTTTGCAGCAGGCGGCGGTGGCGCTCAGAAAAGCCGGATTTGGACAGAAGATGCCTTCAGTCTTTTAACTGCAACGGATACGTTGGGTGATCGCACTATCAACGCCATCTTTGAAACCGGAACCATGCGCGATGAGAAAGGCAACGCTTCCACAGCGCTCAATACCAGTGAATATATCAAACCAGGCGTTCATTTTCTCGATGTAATCACACTCAAGGATGTGACAGCAGATGAGTTTCGCTACATTGTTGGCAATATCTTGCTGACGAGTCGCTATGGAGCTGTCTCTAGTCGGGTGGGACGGATGGAAAATCAAATTTTGGGTATTTTTGGAGGCATTGCCGAGTTACCCAGTTCGTTGGAGTTGGTACAAGCCGTTCATGATCAATTCACGACAACCGGCAAACCCTTAGAGCATCCATTAGATAATGGTGCGTTAATTGAGGAAGCTCAAACTGTAATTGCTGGTTGGGCTAACCGCAGAGGTATATCAGTGCAGTTGTCTCATGAAGAATTGGCAACGGTGATTGCGGATGTCGATCGTCATTGGACAGACGCAGAGCGGGAAGCGTTCTTAAAGCGATTGGATGAATCCTACGGGCCGTTCCGCCAAGTGGGTGAAAAGAAAAGCAAAGGTAAAAACAAGAAACAAGAAACTGTTGAAGCAGGGAGCTAGTCTATGTCTGACCAATTGAGTCTGCTCGACGATGCCAAACCTGTGACCAAACCATCCTTCAAAACAGCAAAATTGATTGAATTGTGGTGTGCAGAACCTGTGTTTTTCGCCTCTAGAGAGCTGTCCGATACCTATTACACCGAAGGCGCGATCGGGAATTATGCTCTGGCGTATGCTTTGGGCTGGGCGAGATCGCCCTATCGACTCACCGGACGTGATACCGGAAGACCACGCTACACCGAAGACCTGACACCACTCAATCAAGAGTGCTACATTCTCCCAGCTTGGTCAGCAACGGGGAGTCCAACCTTTCGGTTTGAACGCTTTAATGCCTTATCAGATTCCTACTGGTATGCAATGACGAATAACCGAGTTGCCACAGCCCGTCAAGATATGCTCAGGGTGCGACAAGGTGACAAGCCCAGCACGTTTCGTCCCAGCAACTATCCTCAAACAGGCCGGCTACGCATGATCGAGCGAGGCAACTGTTTTCATACATTGGTGTTTGGCGATCGTGAATTGACTGAATACATCCGCTTGGGCAAATTTATGAGCAAAGTCCGCGTCGCAATTTTAGAGGAAAAACCGCTGGTTCATCTACCTCGCGCCGACTACACCAGCCAAGCTTATTTCAGTACGGCCGATTTACCCATTGGAATCAATCTCTTATCCTTTGACTTAATTTCCATGCCACCTACGTCTCTACTGAAAAATCTTCGCTTTCATGCTGAGGCGTGGCAAATCGGCAACTATATCGTGCCAGCCAATGTGCAATTTTGTGGTGGAGCCAACAGCAATGGCGTATGACCTGATTGCAATGCAACTAGAACCGAGAAGCATTGCCGCTAGTAAGGAGCTTCCGTCAGCATTACACTTTCTCAAGAATGCTCTGCAACACCAGGTTGATGTATTTGAGGCTGCAAAAGATCACGATATTATTCTGGACCTAGCTCCAACCGGAACAGGCAAAACTAAGGCAGGCTTGACCGTGTTGCTGCACCAACCCACCAGGAACGCTGTTTATATTGCACCGACCAATGCTCTGATTAGAGTTGTTGCGAAATAACGTTAAAAACGCCTGAAAGCCAGTCATATCAGTCGTTTCAGACGATTCGCCGAGAAAGCGTCAGAAGCGAGATGGCGTAAGGGTTTCAGCGATTTCTGACGTTATTTAACAACAAGTCTATTGAACAGCAAACGAAAGCAGCAGCAGAATTTGTCAAAGATGCAGGCTTGCCTCACATTGTTAAGGCGGTGTCTGCTAAAGAAGTAAGAACCTGGTCGAACGATCGTGTCGGGGCGCGTCCAGGTGAGAAACTCTATAACCTCTTGAGAAATCCTGCAACCATTTTTCCAGATGTAAGCGACAACTGTCCTCTGCTGCTGGTAACAAACCCCGATATCTTCTACTATGCGACCTTTTTTAGCTACCACCGGCTCGATAAAATCAATGTCGCAACCAGTTTCTACACCCAATTCTCAACCATCATCTTTGACGAGTTTCATTTATATGATGCCAAGCAACTCGTTGGACTCCTGTTCTACTTAGCCTATCTGAGTATCTTCGGTTTCTTTGCAGCCGGTAGACGAGTGGTTCTCTTAACCGCCACACCGGAACCTGACTGCGAAAAAGCCTTGGCAGTGTTGGAAAGTCGCGGAGTCCGCATCAAGCAAATCAATGGTGAATTAGGATTGCGTCAAGTTCCATCGCAAGGCACCGTTCACTTAGAGATTCGTCCCCAGCTAGAACGGGATGCGCTGTTGGCAGAACTTGCCAAGGAAGTGACTAATCGATTAGAAGCGTATCCTGATCAAAATGGAGCAGTCATTCTAGATTCTAAAGTCCAGATTAATGATTTAGCCAAGTTACTTCAAGCACAAGGATTAGCTGATCGGATTGGTAGAATTCACGGCTCTACCCCTCAGCTAGAGCGACTTCAGTCAGCCCAGCGGCAGGTCATTCTAGCCACCAGCACAGTTGATGTCGGGTTTAACTTTGAACGGCACCCCGCACCCTCGCGTCAAAACCTGGATTGGTTGATTTTTTCAGCCCGCGATCGTGCAGCATTCTGGCAACGAATTGGACGGGTTGGACGAGTACTCGGCAAACAAGAAACTGAAATTCCGTCTTATGCGATCGCCTATCTGCCAGAAAGAGCTTGGGATGAGGGTCTAGCCACCCTGGCTGCAACCGATGGGCGAGATGCTTTGAAAGACAAACTGCAAGAACTCAAAGCGCTTGAACGTCCCTTTCTCAGAGCTTACTGGCAGTCCGAAGCCTTTCTAGAAGCTGCCCGTCCTATGCTCATGCTAGAGGAGCTATTGGAAACATTACCTCAAGCGGACCTAGTACCAAAGCTCTTTGAGACGTTGAAGGCGACATTGGGCGGCAATCGCGATTGGAAGTATTATCAGCAGCGAATGAGAGCGTTACAAGCCGCACAGTCGATTGCCACAGCACCAGATCAAGATACTGCTGAAGACCCGCTCAAGTTTGTTAAAGGTCAATCAAAATGGGCGATCACAGCAGCATTTCTCAAAAGTGAATCGCCTGAAGATTGGGAACTGCTCAAGACAAAGCAAGTTCCCCTAAGCCGCTTTGAAAAGTTGTTTCGAGAAGATGCTGAAGTCGCAACTCAACTTAAGCACTTTGCTTCTGTCTTTAGCGCCAGCTATGCACCGTTGTTTCAGTTCCGCTCTAGCTTGTTTGAGAGCCTGTCCATCCGTGATCCTAAAGGCTTCTTACTTGATCTATCCGAAGAAACTCAACTTGATCCAATCCATTTGCTCAGGAACTATGAGTTTGTTCGCGATGGTGGCGAAGTTGTCATTGTTGATCGTGCACGAGAGACCTATGAATTAAGTTTTCACCTCCGCTATTACGGTAGCTCTGAAGCTTTCACCAGAACTCAGTTAAATAAACTGACTGCTTTTCAGCATTGTCAAATCCGAAGACAGCTCAAAGGGTCTACTGTTCCAACCCCTTTACTCAAAGAGCTAGAGAAGTCCTGGTTGCCAGGAGTGGTTGTATCGGAAATGGCAAATCAAGGTGTGATTTTTCGACTTCGCAAACAAGGCATTGAATCATATTCGATTTCAGTCGCTTGTGATGACTCCAGGAAGAATTACAAAATCTTCCCTGGGTTAGCTGGCGTTATGACTGCTGCAATGAATGGAGTCAAAATTCGCTTGATGGATGAAGAAGAATTCTGGATTGCTTGATGTAGAGGTCAATATGCCGCATAGTTTAGTTCTTAACCTGCTACCCACATCGCCTATTCCCCCTGGTTATTTAACTGGCAAACATCTCCATGCTTTGTTCTTGACGTTGGTCAGTTCAGTAGATCGCGCATTGGGCGATCGTCTCCACGAACAAAAGACGGAGAAAGCCTTTACCCTCAGTCCCTTACAAGTGAGCAACCGCACCCAGCGAGATCGCACCCTGCAATGGGAACATAAACAACCCGTTCCGGTTGGTACTCCCTGCTGGTGGCGGATCTCCCTACTAGATGATGCTCTGTTTAGTCACCTGACTTCTCTGTGGCTGAACCTGAATCCAGCCCATCCCTGGCATCTCGGTCCCGCCGATTTGCAAGTTACCAGTATTCTCGGCACCGCTCAATCGACTCAGCCCTGGGCAAACTTCTCTTCTTACGAGCAGTTATATGAGCAGGCATCGGACAGCACCCGGCAGCTTGCTTTCAACCTTTGCACACCAGCCACCTTTCGCCAAGGAAAATATGACTCTGCTTTACCCACGCGAGGATGCGTCTTTCAGAGCTTACTGAACCGCTGGAATCGCTACAGCAACATCCCCTTTCCCGACACCCTCATTGAATACCTCTTTCCCAGCTTCTTCGACCTCCGTACTGAACTCGTTAATGATCCAAAAAGCAAGTGGGCAGGCTGCGTGGGGACGATTAGCTATCGCATCTTAGGTGACGCTGATCCACTAGCCATTAAGCAACTCAACACTCTGGCAGACTTCGCTCTCTATGCCGGTATCGGACGGAAAACGCCGATGGGCATGGGCATGGTGAGGAGGCTGTGATGGATGACTACATTCCTATTGCGGCGCTCAACCAATATGCCTATTGTCCCCACCGTTGCTGGCGAATGTTTTGTTTGGGAGACTTTACCGATAATCAATACACGATCGAAGGCACCAGTTTGCATGATCGCGTTCACACCGCCGGAGAAGGGCAGCGAGAAGACACCTGGCAAGTTCGAGCGGTTTGGTTAAAGTCAGAGCAGTATCGGCTGATTGGCAAAGCTGACCTGATTGAAGAAGTTGAGGGTTGCTGGGTTCCAGTGGAGTATAAGCGGGGCAACAAGGGCGAGTTTGACAATGATGCCTTACAGGTTTGTGCCCAAGCGCTTTGTTTAGAAGAGATGACGGGGAAGCCCATACCGCTTGGCTATGTTTACTATGCTCATTCTCACCAACGTCAGCGTGTAGAGATCGACTCAGGGCTGAGGCAACAGGCGATCGCGACGATCGCGGCCGTTGCCCAAATTCTAGAAACGGGAGCCATCCCTCCTGCCATCTATACACAACACTGTAAGGGGTGCAGCCTCTATCAGCAGTGCTTGCCCAAAGCGGCAGATAAAGTGAGCCGCTACCGAGAAGCTGTGTAGCGACCATTCAGCCAATTCTTTCATTCAAACTTTAAACCTGAAAATCTTGAACCTATGGGAACCCTTTACATTACTCAAGATGATGCTTTTATTGGTAAAACCGATGAACGCTTGACGGTGCGGGCGAACAAGCAAACCTTACAGGATATTCCGCTCATCAAGCTGGATGGAGTGGTGATCTTGGGACGGGCTACCGTTTCGCCTGCCGCTGTGATTGAGCTATTAGAGCGTAAGATTCCTCTCAGCTTTCTCACGAGCATGGGGCGCTATCTGGGGCGATTAGAACCAGAATTGACCAAAAATATCTTTGTGCGGTCGGCTCAGTGGAAGGCTGTTGCGCCCTCTGAGCAAGCGTCTCATCTTGTGCAAGGGTTTGTCCGAGGAAAACTGAAGAACTATCGCAACGCTCTGCTGCGAGGACAGCGTGAAGGGACGGATCTGGATTTTCAGAAAGCGCTGACTCAGTTAGAGCAGGTCATAGCTCCGATCGAGACGACGCTTGCCATTGATTCACTACGTGGATTAGAGGGTGCTGGGAGCGCTGCTTACTTTGGCTGTTTTGATCGCCTAATTCGAGCAGATGGGTTTCCGTTTGAGGCGCGTCGTCGCCGTCCCCCGACTGATCCGGTAAATGCCTTGCTGAGTTTAGGGTATTCTCTCCTCCGTCATGACATTCAAAGTGCCGTTAACTTGGTCGGGTTTGATCCTTATTTGGGCTATCTGCATACTCAGCGCTACGGTCGCCCCTCGTTAGCACTCGATTTGATGGAGGAATTTCGTCCTCTGGTTGTGGATGCTGTTGTTCTGAGTGGATTGAATCGACGGGCGATCGTGGCTGCCGATTTTATAACAGAACCCTTAAGTAGAGCGGTTTCGCTGACTCCAGAAGGACTCCGCACCTTTTTACGGCTGTATGAGCAAAAGAAGCAAGCTAAATTTAAGCATCCTGTGCTGCAAACCCAGTGTAATTATCAAGAAGCATTTGCTATTCAAGCGAGACTTTTGGCGAAGTATTTGATGCAAGAAACCGACAAATATCCACCCTTAGTGCTGAAGTAGCGTTATGTATGTAGTGGTCAGCTATGACATTCCTGAAGACAAGCGCAGGACTAAGATTCATAAGATTCTTAAGTCTTATGGGCAGTGGATGCAGTACAGTATTTTTGAGTGTAATTTGACAGAAACGCAATATGCAAAGCTGCGCGCCCGTCTCAGCAAGTTGATCAAACCCGAACAAGACAGCGTTCGATTCTATTTTCTCTGTGCCTGTTGCCAGGGAAAAGTGGAGCGCATTGGGGGAGAATTGATTCGAGATGAAAAAATCTTTTTTGCTTGATGCGCGAGTGGGTGGCTGTTTTTGCCTAAGTTTTTAGAAAGGGGCTGAATCGCTTTGCTGGGTTGAGTTTCTGCCTTTTGATCAGAAAAACCTTCCGCGCAAGCTCCTAAACCCAGGCTGACAAGACTTTTTAGGAATGAAGCGGGGATGATTTTTTTCCAATCCGGTGATCAAAAGTGCTACGATCCTGACGATCCGCGCAGCCGAACCTTGAAAACTGCATATAGAGTGTATTCCAAGTTCCCGCCGCTCCAACCAACTCAAAACCCTTTTAGGGATTGAAACCAAAAGTTTCTCTTGAACGGTCGAGTGGCGCTACGCTCCAACCAACTCAAAACCCTTTTAGGGATTGAAACGAGCCACTGTTGGCGACTGCTCGGTGCTGCCAGTCGCTCCAACCAACTCAAAACCCTTTTAGGGATTGAAACATCGCGCCTTTTCTACTGGAGTACGAACTCGCAATCGCTCCAACCAACTCAAAACCCTTTTAGGGATTGAAACAAGTCTGGAACCCTCACCTTGTACCCGGTTCGCTTCTGCTCCAACCAACTCAAAACCCTTTTAGGGATTGAAACCTAGTAGCAAGTAATCACTAGGCTGGGCGCGATGCCGCTCCAACCAACTCAAAACCCTTTTAGGGATTGAAACCTGGGACTACGTGCGAGAGTTGGGCGATGGCAATGAAAATGCTCCAACCAACTCAAAACCCTTTTAGGGATTGAAACTCAGCCATTCTCACCCCGTCAATGGACGATCACAATAGCTCCAACCAACTCAAAACCCTTTTAGGGATTGAAACTTCAGGTGGGTGCTCAACTAGGATTGCACACGCACGCTCCAACCAACTCAAAACCCTTTTAGGGATTGAAACTGCATTCTCAGAGCGTGATGCTTACAACTGCATTGGCTCCAACCAACTCAAAACCCTTTTAGGGATTGAAACCGGGCAAAAGCAGCGAGAAGTTATTACCAGTGGCTACACCCGCTCCAACCAACTCAAAACCCTTTTAGGGATTGAAACTTAGATTTAATCGCAAACCATCAAGCAAAAGTAGAGCTCCAACCAACTCAAAACCCTTTTAGGGATTGAAACCCCAAAAATTACGCCCCTGAGCATTCCGATATCAAGCTCCAACCAACTCAAAACCCTTTTAGGGATTGAAACACAACACGGCAAAGCGTAACCCTCGTCCCATGTCTCGCTCCAACCAACTCAAAACCCTTTTAGGGATTGAAACAATTCTCTCGATCCGAGCAAGAGAGATGCAGATACATTGCTCCAACCAACTCAAAACCCTTTTAGGGATTGAAACATTTGAAGGGACATCATTCCAGCCTGGTAGTCGTGCTCCAACCAACTCAAAACCCTTTTAGGGATTGAAACTTATCGAAGCTCGATCGCTGCTTAATTCATAACTGCTCCAACCAACTCAAAACCCTTTTAGGGATTGAAACAAGAGCAAATTCGAGAGGCGCGCAACGAGGCTCAAGCTCCAACCAACTCAAAACCCTTTTAGGGATTGAAACGCTTACAAAAATTCTACGGTTGAATTTTTTCA
>JBBRPT010000116.1:0-14305 GCA_038227635.1 Leptolyngbyales cyanobacterium
CAAACTCAATGGAGACACTCATTATTATGCCCTATCGAGACCGCCTCAATAGGTGGTTAGTCGTGCGTTTGCTTCCCAATATGCAGCGCATCGTCGTCGCTCGTTGTCGCAACGGCTCTGATGCTGATGGCTATTTACGCATTTTGCGGCGACTCATCCCCGACGGCACCTTTATCGTCGTGTTTGATGGTGATGCCGATTCGGGCGAGGTCTAGGTGCTTAAGAGACTGGTGCGAAACTAGAATTCCTCGCTTCGGTGTCTGGGTTTCGACTTCGATTAACTCACGATCGACTCTTGAGAACCCGTGAACGACTCTTGGGAACTCACGATCGACTCTGAGGAACTCACGAACAACATTTAGGAACCCACGAACAACGTTTGGGAACTCACGAACGGCTTTGATCAACTCACGATCGACTCTTGGGAACTCACGATCGACTCTTGGGAACTCATGAACAACTCTTGGGAACTCACGATCGACTTTTGGGAACTCGTGAGCGACTTTTGGGAACTCGTGATCGACTTTTGGGAACTCATTAGCAGAATGTTGAGGGTTGAGAGAAGCCGAAGCTTGATCGGGGGTTGATTCAATTCAGGAGTTGCTAAATTCGTCTATGAAGCACAGATTTTGCCCTCACCCTAGCCCTCTCCCCAAGGAGAGGCAGGGCTGGTTTATTTAGAAGAGAAAAATCTACAACCCTCATTCTTAGGTTTAGTTGTCAATGAGTGTTCGCCCATGTTGAACGAAAGAATTAGAATTGGAGGCATTTCCTTTTTTCAATAAACCAGCCCTGCCCTTAAAAAAGGGGGAACTGGATTCAAAGTCCCCCTTTTTAAGGGGGATTTAGGGGGATCTTGCACACTCTGCTACCCACGATAAGACTGTTCAAACATCCTCTTAGTCCGATCGGAAACCTCAATCTGCATTCAGCAACGCCTCAATTCGATCGCCGCCCATCCTCAGGCAGTCGGCACCGCATAGTGAATAATCGCCAGAAACCGAATCGGCAACTCAATCAGCCTTTCAGGACCGTGAGGCACCTCACCCCGAAAGCTTAAAGAATCTCCTGGCTCTAATAAATAGGTGTGGATTCCGTGGTGATACTCTAGCTTGCCTTGCAGCATATAGATAAACTCGATGCCGGGATGCTCAAACGTGGGAAAAACCTCAGACGCATCATCCATTGTGATCAAAAACGGCTCAAACAACTTCGTCGGACCCTGATCGTATGCCAATAAATGATAGGTGTGTCCGCGTTTCGTGCCGCGTCTCACGACTTCCATGCCGTCGCCTTGTTTAACAAGCTGTGCGCCGCCTGCTGGCATATTGTAATTGCGAAATAACGTCGAGAGCGACACCCCTAACGCACTCGCCAACTTCCCGATCGTCTCCAAGCTCGTCGCCGTTTGAGCATTCTCTATTTTTGACAACATCCCACGAGAGATGCTCACCTGTTCAGCGACTTCTGCGATCGTCAGTCCATGTTTTTGCCGCAACTCTCGAATCGCATTGCCTAAATATCGCTCTAAAGAGTTGCTAGAAGAGACTTCTGTGCTTTTCGCTGCGGCTTCTGTCATGGTGATAGTTCTCGATCGTCTCGCTGAATCTGAATCATAGCAAGAAACTTTGTTGACACCCATGAAACTTTGACTCATGATAGTGACTTAAGTTTTCTAATGAAAACTTACAGGAGTTGTCATGCCGTTTCGTCTCTTAAAATTTGCTCTGTCGAAAGACCATCCCGAACCGCGAATGTTTCGCCAGCCCGATCGCTTAAAGTCGAGCTACGACGCAGTGATCATCGGCGGGGGTGGTCATGGATTGGCAGCCGCTTATTATTTAGCACGCGATCATGATATGAAAAATATCGCTGTGCTAGAAAAAGGCTACATCGGCGGCGGCAACACTGGGCGCAACACGACGATCATCCGATCGAACTATCTCACTCCAGAAGGCGTAAAATTCTACGATGAATCGGTGCGACTCTGGCAAGACTTATCCCAAGACTTCGATCTAAACCTGTTCTACTCCAATCGCGGACACTTCACGCTGGCACATACTGACGCATCACTCAGAACCATGCGATGGCGAGCAGAAGTCAACAAACATTTTGGCATCGATAGCGAACTCGTCGATCCTACAGAAGTCCAAAAAGCTTGCCCGATGATGGATATGACCTGTGGAGGTCACGCTCCTATTCTGGGGGCACTTTATCACGCTCCTGGCAGCATTGCCCGTCACGATGCAGTGGCGTGGGGCTACGGTCGCGGAGCCGATTTGCGCGGAGTTGAGATTCATCAACAAACCGAAGTCTTAGGGATTCAAATTAAGTCCGATCTCGTCACCGGAATCGAGACTTCCCACGGCACAATTTCAACGCCCCGCGTCTTGTGTGCAGTCGCCGGATCTACGCCTCGCATTTTAGATTTAGTGGGGTTACGATCGCCGATCCAGATTTACCCTCTACAAGCGATGGTCAGCGAACCGATGAAGCCGTGGCTTGACCCGATCATTGTCTCCGGCAGTCTGCACGTTTATGTTAGCCAAACAGCGCGAGGAGAATTAGTCATGGGTGCCTCGCTCGATCCTTACGAACTGCATTCCACCCGATCGACGCTCGACTTTGCCGAAGGACTTTCCGCCCACATGCTAGAGCTATTTCCGTTTTTGTCTCACGTCAAAGTGGTGCGTCAATGGGCAGGCATGGCAGACATGACTCCCGATTTTGCACCGATTATGGGCAAGACCGCGATCGAGGGGTTCTATCTCGATTCGGGCTGGGGCACTTGGGGGTTTAAAGCAACGCCCGTGTGCGGCAAAACAATGGCGTATACGGTGGCGCACGATCGTAATCACGATCTCATTCAAGATTTTTCGCTGTCTCGATTTGAGAACTATGAATTAGTCGGTGAAAAAGGCGCTGCGTCAGTAGGGCACTAACCATGAAACTTATGACTTGCCCGGTGAATGGAGCGCGACCGATTTCAGAGTTTTTTTATGGGGGAGAGCTGCGATCGATGCCTGACCCAAACCAAGTGACCGATGAGGTTTGGGCAAGTTATGTGTTTCACCGTAATAACACCCCAGGTATCAAATGTGAATGGTGGTGTCACACACCTAGCAACACTTGGTTTATCGCTGAACGAAACACGCTGACGGATGAAATCATACACACTTATCTGTGGGGTGAAATCGTATGAATCAACGTAGATTACCGCTCATCTCAGGAGAATGGATTGATCGCAGCCGACCGATCGAGTTCACCTTTGAAGGAACTCGCTTTACTGGATATGTGGGAGATACGATCGCCAGCGCGCTTTGGGCATCGGGTCAACAAATTTTAGGACGCAGCTTCAAATATCACCGTCCACGCGGAATTCTAAGTCTCGCTAATCATGACGTAAATTCTCTCATGCAGTCTGGGCAGAAATTGAATGTCCGGGCAGATGTCACGCCGCTAGGAGATGGAATGACCCTTTCAGCCATTAATACCTTCGGGGGAGTGATGGGCGATCGTGCCAGTGCGATCGAGCTTTTCTCACCGTTTCTCCCGGTTGGTTTCTACTACAAAGCGTTTAACAGCAAACGTCTCTTTCCCATGTGGGAACGCCTGATTCGCAACCTAACGGGGTTGGGACAAGTAGACTTCTCGACTCCTCACATTCGGACTGCCAAACGCTATGATTTTTGTGATCTGCTAGTGGTCGGAGCAGGCGTATCAGGACTCTCAGCAGCGCTCTCGGCGGCAGATTTGGGGGCAGACGTAGTGATCGTCGATGAGAATGCTAAAGCAGGAGGATCGGGTCACTATCAATTAGGGAATGAACCCTTTCGAGTCGAGAAAACAAACGAATTATTAAACGCTGTTGAGAATCATCCGAGAATCCGTCTCTACACGCAAACGCAAGCGTCAGGATATTACGCCGATCACTGGATTCCGTTATTAGATCGCGATCGCTTGACTAAACTACGCGCGAAAGCAGTGATCGCCGCAAACGGAGCCTATGAGCAACCTGCGGTGTTTCGCAATAATGACTTGCCCGGAGTCATGCTATCGAGCGCCGCGCAACGGTTAATTTATCGCTACGCAGTCAAGCCAATGAATCGGGCTGTTGTCCTGGTTGCGAATGCAGATGGATATCGAACCGTGCTCGATCTGATTGCTAACGGAGTCACGATCGCCGCCGTAGTCGATCTGCGTGATTCTCTCAACAGTGACGTGGCACGATCACTAGACCAGCAAAACATTCCGATCTTCCTGGGATATTGCATCTATGAAGCGAGAGCAAATCCGGGTCGCGATGGCATATCGGCGGCGGTGATTTGCCCGATCAACGCAAACGGCAACCCACAAACCGGATTTAAACAAACGATCGCCTGTGATGGCATTGTGATGAGCGTCGGTTGGGCACCTGCGGCAAACCTGCTTTACCAGGCGGGAACCAAAATGCGGTTTGATAAAGGGTTGCAGCAGTTTGTCCCCGATCAATTGCCGTCTGGTGTGTTTGCGTGTGGTCGCGTGAATGGCGTGTTTGACTTTGACCAAAAGCTAATTGATGGTCGTCGATCGGGTCTAGAAGCAGCTTCCTATCTGGGATTGGGAGAACGCATCCAAGTAACAATCTCGCCCGAACGAGAATCTCCTTCGCACCCGTGGGCGATCGTCGAACATCCCAAAGGCAAGAATTTTGTAGACTTCGATGAAGACTTGCAGTACAAAGATTTTCCCAACGCTGCTCAAGAAGGATTTGACAACATTGAATTGCTAAAACGATACACAACCGTGGGAATGGGAGCGAGTCAGGGTAAAAACTCGAATATGAATGCGTTGAGAATCTTAGCGCGAATCACTAAAAAGACTCCTGGTGAAGTGGGAACTACAACCTCTAGACCCTTCTTTCATCCAGTTCCGCTGTCGCATTTAGCAGGTCGAGGCTTTACGCCAGAGCGACTGACTCCACTACACAGCCGCCACGCTACGCTGAATGCTAGATTTATGCTGTCGGGACTGTGGAAACGACCTGAATATTACGCTCAACTCGGCAAAACTCGCGAGGAGTGTATCGCTCTAGAAGCACAGACTGTCCGGCATCAGGTGGGGATCATTGATGTCGGGACGTTGGGCAAATTTGAGATTCGTGGGGCAGATGCGGCTGAGTTTTTAGAGCGAGTCTATGCCGGACGCTATCGCAATATGAAAGTCGGCACCACACGATATGCCCTAATGCTCGATGAAACAGGAGTGACGATCGACGATGGCATTATCGCCCGACTCGGAGCAGAGCATTTCTATTTCACAACGACGACATCGGGCGCGACTCCGATCTACCGTGAGTTGTCTCGGTTGAATACAATGTGGCAGCTAGACTGTGGAATTGTGAATCTGACGGGGGCACGATCGGCGATCAATCTCGCGGGACGATATGCTCGTGATGTTTTGTCTAAGCTGACTGATTTAGATTTCTCTAGCGTTGAATTTCCTTATCTCGCTGTGCGTGAAACCCGAATTCAAGAGATTCCTGTAGTGTTAATGCGAGTTGGATTTGTGGGTGAGTGGGGCTATGAGATTCACATTGCAGCAGACTACTCACTAGCATTGTGGGATCTGTTGTTAGAAGCAGGACTTGAGTATGATATTCGTCCCTTTGGAGTTGAGGCGCAGCGTCTTTTGCGACTCGAAAAAGGGCACTTGATTATCGGTCAAGACACCGACGGTTTAACGACTCCACTAGAGGCGGGGCTTGAATGGGCAGTGAAGATGGACAAGCCTTTTTTCATCGGTCAGCGCAGTTTACAAGTCTTGGCAAAGCGACCCCTTAAACAAACCCTGATCGGATTCATGCTTGACCCAAACTTTCAAGGAACTCCGCCGCAGGAATGCCACTTAATGATCGATCGCGATCAGATTGCAGGGCGTGTGACGAGTGTTGCGTTTAGCCCCAGTCTCAATCGTCATATCGGACTTGCCTACATGAAACCAGAACTGGCGACGATCGGAGACCGTATCTCAATCCGATTATCAGATAGCACGATCGTATCAGCGACCATCACCCCGACTCCGTTCTACGACCCCGATCAGTTACGTCAGCGAGAAGACGTGACCCAGCGCAAAGAGGTGACGGTATGATGCGTCGAATTAGCCCCAATCACGATCAACTTCAGTCCCTCAACGGCACTTGGCGCGACATCAACGGGATGCCGTCTCTCATGTCGATTCCTGGAGATGAGCAGATCGCGGCGCATTTGGGCATCGCTGATCTGTCATTTCTCACCCGCTTTGGGGTTAAAGGAGCCGGAGCCGCCGCTTGGCTTGAGAGTCGAGATCTGGAGGTGCCCGATCGGGCTAACACCTGGCGTTCCCTTCCCGATGGTGGCATCATCGCCCGTCTCGGTTTGACTGAATTTTTGATCGAAGATAGTCTTCACAGTAGTTTTGCGCTGCGATTAGCTGAGGCGTGTCAGCACGTTCCCGATCGGGTGTATCCAGTGTTGCGACAAGATGCCGCGATCGTGTTGTGCGGTACAGCGATTCACGATCTGTTGCAGCAAACTTGTAGCGTTCACTTTCAATCATTCTCTCTCGATCAGCATCCTGTGATTTTGACGTTAATGGTTGGCGTTAGCGTTACTATTATTCCGATCGCGCCTGATCGATATCGAATCTGGTGTGATGGCACATTTGGAGCTTATTTATGGGAGACGTTGGCAACGATCGTGCAAGAGCTAGGCGGAGGAGTCATTGGTGCCGATCGCTTCATTTAAGGTTGGATTGATTTTTAGGGGAGAGGATAATGACACCAGCAGAAGCCAAGCAGTTTTTAGAAACCCATCAGATCAAGTTTGTTCTGGCGCAGTTTGTCGATATGCACGGAACTGCCAAAACCAAAGCCGTTCCCGCCTCGCACTTTGAAGATATTCTGTGTCCAGGAGCAGGGTTTGCGGGGTTTGCCGTCTGGGGTTTGGGAATGCAGCCCAACAGCCCCGATTTTATGGCGGTAGGCGATTTGTCAACGCTGTCGATCGTGCCCTGGATGCCCGGATTTGCTCGCATTGTTTGCGTCGGGCATGTCCACGGTAAGCCCTACGCTTATGATGCCCGATTTATTTTGCAACAGCAAATCGAACGCTTGACCCAAAAAGGTTGGCTGCTCAACACCGGAGTCGAGCCGGAATTCGTGCTGCTTCGCAAAGATGAGCAGGGCAAAATTCAGCCGTGTGACCCGACCGATACGCTCGATAAGCCTTGCTATGACTACAAAGGGCTGTCTCGGAGCTTGACGTTTATTGAGAAGCTCGTGACGAGTCTGCAAGCGGCTGATTTTGATGTTTATCAAATCGATCACGAAGACGCAAACGGTCAATTTGAAATTAATTACACCTATACCGATTGTTTAACAACTGCCGATCGCTTTATCTTTTTCAAAATGGCAGCGTCAGAAATCGCCAAAGAATTGGGGCTGATTTGCTCCTTTATGCCCAAGCCGTTTGCCAATCGCACGGGCACCGGAATGCACATGCACATGTCAATGTGGGAGGGTGATAAAAATATTTTTGCCGATGACACCGACCCGAGAAATTTAGGGCTGTCAAAACTGGCATATCATTTCATGGCAGGGTTGCTTGCTCATGCTCCGGCACTAACTGCTATTTGTGCGCCGACGGTGAATTCTTATAAGCGGTTGGTCGTGGGACGATCGCTGAGTGGTGCAACCTGGGCACCCGCCTACGTTACCTATGGTGATAATAATCGGTCTAGCATGGTGCGCGTCCCTGGAGGTCGATTGGAGTTGCGTCTAGCAGACGGCTCTTGTAACCCTTATTTAGCGACAGCCGCCGCGATCGCTGCTGGGTTAGATGGAGTTGAAAAACAACTCGATCCAGGTGAACCGTGGAATGTGAATCTGTATGATTTCTCGAATGCAGAACTGAATGAAAAAGGAATTCACACCTTGCCGCAGAGTTTGAAAGAAGCGATCGATGCGCTTGCTTCTGATGATGTGATCAAAAACGCATTGGGAGTTTTAGCCGATGAATTTATCGATCTCAAACAAATGGAATGGGTCGAATACATGCGTCACGTCTCTGAATGGGAGATCCAACGCTATCTAGAATTCTTTTAGAGGAGATTGAGAATTATTCATTCATCGCCTTCCCTCGCCCTGAAATGAATTTCGGGCTAATTGGGGAAAGTCCACTGAAGTGGACTCAGAAATCGTTTCAGCTTCTTTAGTCCGTTTCAACGGACTTCCCACTTGTTAGCCCGAAATTCATTTCAGGGCGGAGCAGCATCGAAGCGAAAAAGACCTTAAATACATCGGGTCTCAAACACCTAATTAGAAGAAAATTCAACATCCATTCAACTCAAAAAATACATTATGTGTGGAATTGTTGGACTACTGGTTAAAAAACCTGAACTACGAAAATCACTCGGTGAAATGATGGTGCCAATGTTGATTGGGATGAGCGATCGCGGCTCTGACTCAGCCGGACTTGCCATCTTTACAGACCTATTGGATGAAAGCCATCGTAAATACAGTCTCTACTCTGGTGACAAAGAGTTTAATTGGTCAGAATTGCTCTATAAATTTCAATCCCACTTTGAAGGAGACACCGAAATTGATAGTCAAGGCAATCACGCGATCGTGATCTCTAACGCCGATCCAGACTCAGTAAAACAGTGGCTCAAACATCACTATCCACACCTTTATCTGTTGTCTACCGGACGAGCGATCGACCTTTATAAAGACACCGGAACGCCCCAACAAGTCAGCGATCGCTATCACTTCAAATCGCTCAAAGGCTCTCACCTGGTTGGTCACACCCGCATGGCAACCGAGTCCGCAGTCACTGCTGCACACGCCCATCCTTTCACGGCGGGGGAAGATTTCTGTCTCGTCCACAACGGTTCTCTTTCTAACCCTCATGAGATTCGCCGCAAACTTGAGCCGCGCGGCATTCAGTTTGAAACCGACAACGACACCGAAGCCGCCTGTCGCTTTTTAGAGTGGCGAATGCGGGAAGGTGATGATCTCGAAAGCGCCCTCCAGAAAGGATTCGAGGAGTTAGATGGCTTCTACACTTTTCTGATGGGAACCGTCGATAAACTTGCCCTGGTGCGAGATGCGTTTGCCTGCAAACCCGCGATCGTCGCCGAAACCGATGACTATGTTGCGATCGCGTCTGAGTTTCGCTCTCTAGCTCATTTGCCCGATATCAATCACGCTCATCTCTACGAACCCGCCCCAGAGGAACTGTATGTATGGACAGTGTAATCTTTGATTTGTCGCAAACTTCACTACGCGAAGTGAATCAGTTTCTCCATCATGGTGCAAATGGGAACCCGATCAAAATTATTAATCCAGACGGTGCTCATAATATCGCGGTAGGGCTTCATTCTCCGATCGCAGTTGAGATCATAGGTCACGTCGGCTATTACGCTGCGGGAATGAATCAGTTAGCAAACGTGACGATCGACGGCAATGCAGGCACGGGCGTTGCTGAAAATATGATGTCTGGACAGGTTCACGTCAAAGGCTTTGCATCCGTCTCAGCAGGTGCCTCTGCTCAAGGAGGATTGCTCGTGATTGACGGCAACGCGAGTCTGCGCTGTGGCATTTCGCTCAAGGGGGGCGATATTGTGGTGGGCGGCAGTGTGGGCAGTTTCTCAGCATTTATGGCGCAAGCAGGGCGGATCGTGATTTGTGGAGATGCTGGCGATGGGATCGGAGATTCTCTCTATGAAGCCGTGATTTACATTCGCGGCAACGTAAAATCGCTGGGAGCGGATGCCCAATTTGAGCCGATGTCAGACTCCGATTATCAAACAGTGGGTGAGCTACTCGCAAAAGCCGGATTCTCGTACGATCCCGGAACGTTTAAGCGCATCGCTTCTGCCAAGCGACTTTATCACTGGAACGCCGACGCTAATCAGGACTATTAACCATGAATCACTCCGAATCAGGTCAATTATCTCTCGAAGAATCGGCAGGCTACGATCGCCGCATTCTCAACTACATTCAAAACGCCGCCGCTCATGGACTGTATGAAATTCGCGGACTGGGCGCAAAACGTCGGTTACCTCACTTTGATGATTTAGTCTTTCTCGGCTCGTCGTTGAGTCGCTATCCTCTAGAAGGCTATCGTGAAAAGTGCACCACGAAGACGATTCTAGGTACACGCTACGCCAAAAAACCGATCGAGCTAGAAATGCCAATCACGATCGCAGGCATGAGTTTTGGGTCACTATCTGCCAACGTTAAAGAAGCGATCGGACTTGCCGCTACTGAAGCGGGAACCTCCACCACGACAGGCGACGGGGGCATGACCTCGGAAGAACGGCGCTCATCTAAAACGCTGATTTATCAGTGTTTGCCGTCTCGCTATGGGTTCAATCCCGATGATGTTAGGAAGGCAGACGCGATCGAGATAGTGATTGGTCAGGGTGCAAAACCGGGCGGCGGCGGAATGCTATTGGGACAAAAAGTGAATCCCAGAGTTGCAGAAATGCGAACGCTACCGGAAGGAATTGATCAACGATCGGCGTGTCGTCATCCTGATTGGACAGGACCCGATGATTTGACCATCAAAATACAAGAACTGCGAGAACTCACCGATTGGGAAAAACCCATCTATGTCAAAATCGGCGCATCGCGAACCTTCAATGATGTCAAACTCGCTGTTCACGCGGGGGCAGATGTGATCGTTGTCGATGGAATGCAGGGTGGAACCGCAGCGACTCAAAGTGTGTTTATCGAGCATGTTGGCATCCCAACTCTAGCAGCCGTCCGGTTAGCGGTGGAGGCACTCGAAGAGTTAGACATGAAAGGGAAGGTGCAGTTGATTGTGTCGGGCGGCATTCGCACGGGTGCAGATGTTGCTAAAGCACTGGCAATGGGGGCGGATGCAGTGTCGATCGGGCAAGCTGTTCTCATGGCTCTAGGCTGCAATAGTGAAACCTATAGTCAAAACGATGTGCATCATTCAGCGATTGCAGACTACAACGCGTTAGGAACGGCACCAGGATATTGTCATCATTGTCATACAGGTCAATGTCCAGTTGGAGTCACAACGCAAGACGCAACGCTAGAGAAACGCCTGGAGCCACAGGTCGGAGCACGTCGCGTTAAAAATTATTTACAGACGCTCAACATGGAATTAACGACGATCGCTCGTGCTTGTGGAAAACAAAATGTTCATCACTTGGAGCGCGAAGACTTAGTTGCGCTGACGATCGAGGCGGCTGCGATGGCACGTCTCCCCCTCGCCGGAACCAACTGGATTCCAGGCTCTAGTTTCTAACCCAACTCACCCAAGCCCCACCATGAGCCAGTTTGAACAGACCGCTAACCTTTCTCGGATCTCAGCATCGACTCATACCATGCTGATGGCGTTGCTGAATTTCGTGTGTGCTAAAACTGACTGGGAGTATGGCGAATCCTGGATTCCTGACGAGGCTCTCAAGACGCTAGAGTTAAGCCCTGCTTGGTGTCCGAGCAATCAAATGGAGGTTCATCGAGCGATCGCGTGGTCGCAGTTTCAGCTTTGCAGTCAGGCATTTGTGTTACATCAAAACGAGGGCTTGCCTGGGCGGGTGTGGGCATCTCAAACACCAGAATGGATGACTGACGCATCGGCTTACCCAGAAACTTACTTTTTGCGACATCAAATCGCTCAAGCATTTAGCGTTAAAGCAGGATTTGGAGTGCCGATTCTCATCGATTCTCAGGTTTTAGCGGTGGTGGTGTTTTTCATGTCTGAGGCTCGACCTGAAGACCTCGATTTGATGCAGCGTACCCAAGACGCGATCGCAGAATTTAGACAGTCATCGCCTTACGAGTAGGATAGAACAGGAGATTACTTCGGAGAATCGCATGGCGGACTATCAAAAAATTGAGTATCGCATCGGCAAAGACGGCAAGATCGTCGAAACAGTGATTAACGGATCGGGCACAACCTGCACTAATTTGACTTCAGAAATCGAACACGCGATCGGAACTCTCGAATCACAAACATTATTGCCGGAGTATTACGAAGGCGACGAATTTCTGACAGTAGAAGATACTCAAACGCTCCGTCAAGGTGGAACCTGATGACCGATTCTAATCTGATCGGATTCGGGATTGTCCTCACAGTTGGGTGTATCTCTCTCGTCTTAAGCTGGATGGGCGAAAGCTTCGATCGTAGCAATTCACCCCAAAATAGTGACTTAAAAATCACTGAACTACAACAGCAATGTCAACGACTCCGTGAAGAATTGATATCACAAAGATTGCAACTCAAGTCAGACTTTAGTGACGCTACTTTCGAGCAATTGAAAACGCTACTCATAAACTATCCCAGCGCTTGTAAAATGGCACAAACGATGCCCGATCTTCCTGCCCGAAATCTGATTGCTCTCTTTACACCTCTAGAAAATTTGCTGCAAAATTGGGACATTGAAGCGATCGGATCTCCCTGGCAGTCCGTTTCCTACGATTCGCACATCCATCAACCTGATGCGGATGATATTGCTGTTGGAGAGAGCGTCTACATCCGTTTTGTTGGCTATCGACATAAAAATTCCGGTCAGATTCTCTGCCCTGCCAAAGTGAGTCGCACCCTTCCCGCCATAAATCTTAAATAATCTGTCTATGACTTCTGTTGCGATCGACTTCGGCACCACCAACACGGTTGTTAGCATTCTCGAACCCGATACTCAAACACCTAAAACAATTCGCTTTCCTGCGATTTCCAGGCTACTAGACGACGAGATTCCGGTGATTCCGACGCTGATGTTTGTCAAGAGTGCGGGGCAAATTGTCCTGGGTGAACAAGTGCGATCGCAGCGTTTGGGAGTCTCTCAACCCGATCGATTGTTCAAATCGTTTAAGCGAGATCTAGCGGCTGATTTTCAACCGCCCGATCGTCAAATTGATAGACAATCCTATAGTGTTGAATGGGTATCTGAGCAATTTATTCAAGCAATCTGGCAACAACTTCAGCACCAGCAAATCTACCCCTCTCAAGTCATTTTTACGGTTCCGATCGGGGCATTTGAGCGTTATTTAGGATGGTTTCGTGAGGTGGCGGCTCGGCTTGAGATCGCTGACGTGCGACTCGTCGATGAATCTACGGCGGCGGCGTTGGGTTATGCGGTGCAGCGTCCCGGTGTTCTCGTTCTAGTCGTTGATTTTGGCGGCGGCACCCTCGATCTAAGTTTAGTACGGACGGTTGGCGGAACCTCTGACGTGCAACGAGCAGAAGTGCTGGCAAAAGCCGATGCCTATATCGGTGGCGAAGATATTGACTTGTGGATTGTCGAAGAGTATTTGCATCAAATTGGCTCCTCGCGGGCTGCGGTGGGCGCGATCGGATATCAAACCTTACTAGAGATTGCCGAGCGTCTCAAAGTCCGGTTGTCGATCGCTGAGGAGGCAAAAGAAAGCTGGCTCGACGAATCTACATTTATGGCTTACGAGTTACATCTGACCCGATCGCAGTTAGAAGACATTCTCGAAACGCGGCAGCTATTAGAACAAGTCCGACAATCGCTCGATGAAGTGCTGACGATCGCGCTATCAAAAGGCATTTCCAAGTCGGATGTTGAGCAAGTGTTGCTCGTTGGCGGCAGTTGTTTAATTCCATCGGTGCAGCAGCTTATCGGGTCTTATTTTGGGCGGCAGCGAGTCAAACTCGATAAACCGTTTGAGGCGGTTTGTCATGGCGCATTGGCACTTAGTCAACTGACGATCGAGGATTCTCTACGCCATAGCTACGCGATTCGCCTCTGGGAACCTTACGCCCGATCGTATTCCTATTTTTCGCTCTTTGAACAGGGCGATCGCTATCCCTGTCAACGGGCTGAACCTCTGATTTTGCAAGCCGCGATCGAGGGACAAACTGACCTTCGCCTCGACATTGGGGAGGTTGCGGTCATCGCTCAATCGGAAGTGAAATATGACGAGCAGGGCAGAATGACGAGTTTGCCGATGCGTCAACAAGAGACTTACCGATCGCTAGAACGTCAGCATGAGCAAGTGTGTGTCGCTCACCTCAATCCGCCGGGGCAGGTGGGTGTCGATCGTATCTCAGTCAAGTTTGAAGTCACCGATCAGCGAGTGCTCATTGCAACAATTCGCGATTTGCTGACGCAACAAATTTTGGTCGATCGAGGCTCGATCGCCAAACTGCAATAAGGGAGCCGAATAGTTCCCCAAAAGGGCGACCAACGGCTCCCCAACTTCCTAGAGTTGAATGGTGGTTTTGTTGTGCAACTCCTCTACTTGAATCAGTGAACCGTTACCCAGGACAATGTTGAACTTCAC
>JBBRPT010000117.1:0-14108 GCA_038227635.1 Leptolyngbyales cyanobacterium
AGAAAGAAAATATGTACCCCTTATCTTGCGTCGAGGCATCATTTGATGCTGAACGAAGACCCAAGCTTGTAGATTTTATCTGGTGACAACTAATCAGCCCTGCCAGCGTCGGGGCAGCAGCACAAATCCTTTCTTCGCCTCCGGCAGTTTGACTACTTCTAGGCTAATGCCTGCTGCCTCAGCATCGGTAGCAGCTTGTGTTCCCGTATAGCCGTGATCCACAAACGCGACCTCAACCGCTGCCCCCGTCATTTGCTGGACTGGTTGGACTAGGTTTGCCACGCTCGGTCTTGCTCGTTCGCAGGCGTGACGTGCAGGGACAGTAAATGTCCTAACGTGTCCACTGCCAGGTGAACCTTGCTACCTTTTTTGCGTTTCCCGCCATCGTAGCCTGCTCGATGTCTAACGAAAGTGCATAACACCCTCTAGAGTGAATCAGATTTTAGGGACGTTAATGATCTGCTTTTGAGTCAGGGTGAGCGCGATACCTTTCTCGTAATAAGCGGCTTCGTTGATGAAGATGGGATAAACCGTTGAGTTGCCCTCATAGACGATCGTTTGCCCATCTAATCCTAAAAACATTGAGTCGCCGGGGTTGAGCGGCTCATAGTCTCTCCCCTGCAAATCGGGGTGAATCATCGCCTGGATCTCTCCTGCTGCTCGGCGCGGATAGTCAATCGTGGCGATCGTTTCGTAAATGGTGAGAGGGCTTTCACCGATCGGATAAGTCCCTTGATTGCAGGTTTGCAGATAGTCCAGAATAGTGTGAATGAGTTCTTCTGTTTTCTGAAACCAGTCAGCATTCAGCACGCCCTGAGCGATCGCCCCGACTTCAATCACTAATCCTAGATCGCAGAGAGATCGCAGTGAGTCACTTTCTGACTCAGGACGAGGTGAACAAACCTTCACAAGCGGATTGGTCGAACTGACATAACTGGCTAGCTGCAAACTTGCAGGGCTGCGATTTGCCAATAAAAGAGATAGTCCCATATTGGCGGTGGTGGAGTGCAGATCGATAATCACATCGACTTGAGCATTGCCTTTGGGTCCGAGTTGTTGAGCAATGGTTTTCGCTAGCTGCGCCTCGTAGTCAGAGAGCGTTGAATTTTGCAGATCTTGCGTCAGAAATGCCCGATTCAAATCCCGATCGATATAGCGATGCGCGGCAGCAAAGGCTTTTGGGTTTGCGAGTAACGTCAGCGTCTCAAAGCTCGATCGCTGCACCAGTTCTGGATATTGCTCAAACTTTTTGATCAGATAAGCCCCGGTGAATTCGTTGCCGTGAGTTCCACCTACGATCGCGACACGCTTAATTAGATTCATAAAGATGTTGGGAAACAATGTTGTCGTACTGTTTATTGACTCCTCGAAACCCCAAATTTAACTCATGGGAATCTTTTCAGACACATGCTTCACCCTATCTGTCATCCTGAGTCATCGCTAGAAACTTCTGAATCTGCTGTTAATTAGTGTGTTGGAACACTCACTCTCACTAACTCCTGGATTGATAATATTCGCTGATCAGGGTTTTAAGTTAACCATCTACTGAGGGAGATGAGCATCATGCCAACAGAACAGCCCGTGAAGGTTGACTTCCTTCGGGATGTGCCTCCGCAGGTTTTACCCAACTTGCCTTTCTTAACTAGCTTTCAATCAAACTGGAGAAATATTCATCTCGCTCATCATTGTCAGCCATCGGCAGAATTACCTGAAATACAGAATCCTCATCACATTATTGTGATTCCAATGGGATACCAACGAGTAGAAGTCAATTGGGTTTCTGAAGGTCGGCGGAGCAACATAGAGTTTGATGGGAACGACTACACCAGTCATATTCAAGTATTTCCGGCTCATGTGAATTATGGTGGCTCTTGGAGTCGGAATGTTGAGTTTATTCACTTTTATTTAGAGCCAACCTTCATTTCCCAAATCGCTTATGAGTCGGTTAATCCAGATAAAGTTGAGTTTTTGTTGGAGTTGAAGAGAGCCGATCGCTTGCTCCATCAACTTGGGTTAGCACTCAGGGCAGATCTGGAGGTTGATAGCATTGGAGATGGTTTTTATGCTGATTCGTTGGCAACAGCGTTCTCTGCTCATTTGCTAAAGCATTATGCCACTCGCAAGCATATCTTTCGATCGTATGACGATGGGTTGCCCAAAGATAAGCTGAAGGTGGCGATCGAGTACATCAACGCACACTTAGGCAAAAAGATATTGCTGACAGACATAGCGGCTAAGTTGCACATCAGCCAGTACCATTTCTGTCGGATGTTCAAGCAATCAACTGGCATGAGTCCCCATCGCTACCTGATGCAACAACGGGTGGAACAGGCAAAACAACTCTTGAGGAAACCAGAAGGCACGGTGACACATATCGCTCTAAAGTGCGGATTCAATAACCCAAGTCACTTTGCCAAATACTTTCGCCGCGACACCAGAGTTTCACCAACCCAATTTCGCAAAATGTAGTGCGTCATCCTTTCTAATTTTTTTGGTAGAGCGATCTCTTCGAGTTACCCGCAAGGGGTCGCTTCACATTTGTTGATCGCTGATTGATTGCAAAAGAGGGGCGATCGCGGTTTATTTTACGATACGAACTGGTGAAATAGAGGATGCGATCGCTTCAATTTGAGACTCAGAAACCTCAACCGTATCTTGAGGAATTAAGCCTTCCAAACTGTACCCACTTTCCTGTTTATCTGAAGCTGAATAGCACTCCACGATCGTTCCAATACTTCCCTTGCTCAAATTCAACTCAGGAATGTCTTCACGTAAAGCAACTTGAGAGAAAAGTTGAAATTTCATCTCTAACCTCCTATGCCGGAAACAATGTCACAAACTGAGTCACGTCACCTGTGTTAATCCAGATCGTTTTAACTCGAATTGTTATCCCATCCGGGCTTCTCAACTCTCCAGTAATGGCATACTTCTGTCCATATTGAGTTTGAACGGTTGGCATCACCTCCAGTGAAAGGATTTGCTCTCTCAAGTCTCGTTCAAGCTGTTGCCAGTTCTTGATCGTATAGCCAGCTTGAGCTAAAAACTGTGACTTATCATCCTTAGCTAATGGAACAAGTAGATATTCTGTTAGCTTTGCTTTAACAATCACAGCATTCGGGTCAAGCGTTGCCATAAAACGTGAGAGATTATTTCAAGCGTAACAGAAACAAAGATGCTCTTTGTTAGGAGATCGCTCCATGCTTTTCAAAACGCAAAGGGATGATTGTAATGCAAATCGAACTCTTCCAACTGCGATCGTCATCGGTTACGCACTGTCGCCTGCTTGTAGCACCTGTGCTGGAGTCAGATCTAAGTTTGGCAATGTGGCAGAAAGGAGACGATCGTTTCTTTTGAAAACGGCTTCCTCATACCATCCTGCAACCAGCGTCAAAACCGTAATCTGTGCCTGCTGTGGATCGACAATCCAATACTCCGCAATGCTGCGTGCTGCATATTCGGAACGCTTGTAACGGTAGTCTCTCGCTTCGTTAGTCGTGCCAGGAGAAACGATTTCGACCACGAGGGCAGGCGGTGGCATATCGGGCATGACAACACTCCGCTTTGAGCCAAATAGCGCAGCCGCAAGGTCTTCGGTTAGCACCATCAGGTCAGGAATCCGCGTCGTAGTTCGATAGCCATTGACCACAACTTCAGTGCCACGTCGCAGGAGCCGAACTGGAATAAATTTGAGAAACTCCGCCAAGAGATAGACCGCAATTAAGTTATTCAGGTCGCTTTCAGAAGGCACTTCAGCTAACTCCCCATTCACTAACTCATAGCGAGTATCGGTTCCATCGTCATAGTCCAGATATTCTTCTAAGGTCATGCGGCGCGTCGTGGTGGTCATGGCGATTTTTCCTGGTAATGTGGAAGCGATCGTGTACTTAAGCTGACTGCAATCCCCGCAAATTGCTAAATCAAATCTGGGTCAACCCCCAGTTCTCTCAACCGTTCAGCAAGTCTAGCTGCTTTCTCCTCAGCAGATTCTGCTCGACGCTCTGCTACGATCGCCCGTTCGCTGCCAGTTAGAAGTAAATCGCCCTGCAAATTCCACCAGCGCAACCAGCGTTGGTTTTGATTCTGATAAGCCCCTTCCCACACGCCAATCTCTATGTCCATTGGTGCAATTGGGTAATGTCCATGACTATTTGCGGTCATTCGCTGATATTGCCCGCCCACCAGTTCATACATCTCTAATTCGCCGCTGTTGATCAAGAAAATGCCGTAGAAAGGAATCCGCACAATTCGTTCATACACCCAAAATTTGCCAGGTCTGATCGTTCCACTGTCTTCAGAATAGGAAAGCGGGGTGAGATCGCGTTCTTCGCTGCCATCGCCAGAGGCAAACTCTAGCGCGATCGTCGGTGCAATAAATTCTCGCCACAGCACATACGATCGCCGGATTTCCCCTTTCAGTCTGGGCGGAACGTTGGGCACATAAAACCAGTCCAGTGCTTCCGCTCCTTTCTCAGGTGGCTCCGTTTCGCGCCAATAAATGCCGCAGTCTTGCCCGATTGCATATTGCCCATCTGGATGGGTTTGCTCCAAGGCTGTTGCGATCGAGTCCGTTAAGATTAAAGATTGAGGATGCTCCTGAAAATTCTTCACAAACGAACCGTCCGACTCTGGGAGTTGTGTGTGGTCGGGAAACTGTGGCGGTAGATCATTGGGAGCCGCTGTCGTCTGAGTTAGGGTTTCAGCCATTCACATTTCACCCCATTTAATCTGGCTTTAGCATAGCGCAACCTGCTCATCGTCTAACTCTTAGGCAAACAAGGTTTACCTGACAAAAATTTTGAGAGAAGTGCAATAGTTTGCGATCGCGGTTTCGTTTCGATGGTGGTTTTCATGGTTTTCGTTAAAGGAACGATCGCTCAACCGCCCTATGTACATTTTGGGTGAATCCTTTGGAAAAGCACAGATTTAGCAGTTGGTTAGAGTAGCATCAATGTGTAGCTCAAGCAATATGGGAAATCAGCTTTCAACTAACAACCTGAGAGCATCACTATTGCTCCAGTAGCCTCAATAATTCCAACGCTTTTATGACAGCCGTCGCACGGGTATTGACGCTTAGTTTTTTAAAGAGATTTTCCAGATGCTTGTTCACAGTCTTTTGGGCGATGCTTAGTATTGTAGCGATTTCGGCATCCATCTTTCCCTGAGCAACCCAGAACAAGACCTCAGATTCTCGTGGAGTCATCTCAATTATACTCGCCGCTTCTAAGAAATGGACTTTTAGATTTCCGATTGCATCAGCGATATGATGAAGTTATCCACTTCATGAGGGCAGGGGGACTGCTGGTATGATTCAGGTTGAATTTACTGAGGGGATGATTGAGGAGTTGAAGTACGAACGGTACCATCACCCCCACCCTAAAGTTCAACAGAAAATGGAAGTGTTGTATTTAAAGAGCCAAGGTTTGGCGCACCAAGATATCCGACGACTCTGCAACATTTCCAAAACGACACTGGCGACCTATCTCAAGCAATATCTTGAAGGTGGGATTGAGCGGCTCAAGCAGTTGGATTATCAGGGGCAACCGAGTGAGCTGAATGCCCATGCTGCCAATATGGAAACCTATTTTAGAGATCATCCTCCCCAAACAATTGCAGAAGCCCAGGCAAAGATTGCCGAAATCACTGGGATTCACAGAAGCCCCAATCAGGTGAACGCCTTTCTCAAACGCATCGGCATGAAACGTCGTAAAGTCGGGTTTGTGCCCGGTCAAAGTGGCAATCCTGACAAGATTGCCGAACAGGAAACGTTTCGAGGTGAGATTCTAGAACCGCTGCTAGAATCTGCTAAAGCTGGAAAACAAGCCGTTTTTTTGTGGATGCTGCCCATTTTGTTCACACCACTTTTTTAGGGTATCTCTGGTGCTTTAGCCGAGTGTTTATCAAGTCACCCTCTGGACGCAAGCGCTTTAACGTCTTAGGAGCGCTCAATGCTCTCACCCTAGAAATCATCACGATCACCAACGAAACCTATATCAACGCCGAGAGTGTTTGCCAACTGTTGCAGAAGCTATCAGACTTAGCGTTGGAGATACCGATTACGTTGGTGTGGGATAATGCTCGTTATCAAAAATGTGCAGTCGTATTTGAATTAGCAAATCAACTGGGGATTACCCTGGTGTACTTACCGTCTTACTCACCGCATTTGAATTTAATTGAACGGCTATGGCGGTTTGTGCGTAAAGAGTGTTTGTACTCTAAATATTATGCTGACTTCTCTGCCTTTAAGACAACAATTTCAACCTTGATTGATACGGCGCACATCAACAAACACGAACAGCTTAAAAACCTGATGAATTGGAAGTTTCAGTCCTTTAAGAAAGTCCAGTTCTTAGCCGAGTAAAGTATAGTCATCAAGCGTTACCGGTCGGTCACGGATGTTTATCGCAATCGTGTGCCTGATTTCGATGACCGCTTAATGCTGAACGCGGTTGGTTTATGGAACTGGTATTTGGATGCAGCGTAAATTGGACAGAGAAATTGGAAAACCTTGTCCCAAAGCGAGTTTTATTTCCCAACAACTCTATTGCCGATCAAAATGCTTATCTGAAAGTGCAGCAGCAGCAGTTTCAAGTGTTTCATCAGCAAGAGTTGAAGTGTGCGGTGCCTGTGAATCGCGTGAGTCATGTAGTGCTGTTCGGATGTTGCAACCTGTCGCATGGAGCCGTCAGCTTAGCGTTGCGGCGACGGATTCCAATTTTGTATTTATCGAGTAATGGCAGCTACTTTGGACGGCTGGATACCGAGGAACACGCGCAGGTGGATTATCTGACGCAGCAGGTGCAGAAGTCTCTTGACCCAGTGTTTGCAACGCGACAGGCTCGAAGCATTATTTTGACGAAGCTGCACAACAGCCGGGTTTTGCTGCAACGGCTCAATCGACGACGCAAAACAGACAAAGCAACCCAGGCGATCGCAAATCTGCCCACGATCATGCAAAGCGTGAGGGAGGCGGACTCGATCGAGTCAATGCTGGGCTATGAAGGATATGCGGCAACGATCTATTTTCAGGCATATGCCACGTTGCTGAATGGAAAGTTTGAGTTTGAGAAGCGCACTCGCCGACCGCCGACTGACCCGGTGAATAGCTTGATGAGTTTGGGCTATACATTTCTGTCTCAAAATCTGCACTCGATGGTGGAGACGGCAGGGCTGCATACGCATTTTGGCAATCTGCACATGCCACAGAAAACGCGCCCGTCGTTGGTGTGCGACTTGGTTGAGGAGTTTCGGGCGTTGGTGGTCGATTCGTTTGTGGCGTATTTGATCAACTCGAATATTTTTACGCCTGAAGACTTTACGCCACCGGATGATCGAGGTGGGGTGTATCTGTTTTCTGATGGGATGAAGAAGTTTCTTAAACACTGGGAAGACAAGCTGAATGAACAGGTCGTGCATCCGCATACGGGCTACAAGGTGAGTCTGCGGCGGTGCTTTGAGCTACAGGTTTGGGAATATATCGGGTGCCTGATGGGGGAACGGGACACGTATCGCCCGATGCAATGGGAACGGTAGCAAGAAATGAAATTCTATCTCGTCTGCTATGACGTGGTGAAAGATGCGCGGCGTAACCGGGTGGCTAAGTTGCTTAAGGGGTATGGGCTGCGGGTGCAGAAATCGGTGTTTGAGTGTTTGCTGAGTGACGATCAGCTAGAGCTTTTAAGGACGCGGATTGATCGGACGCTTGAGCCAGAAGAGGATCAGGTGCGGTTTTATCCGATGTCGGAGCACACGCGGCGCAAGGTTTTGGTAATGGGGATGCAGCCTGATCGGGTGATCGATGATGACGTATTTATTGTGTGAATTTGGAGGTTGATATGACGCGACGGTTGATTAGACGGTATCACGAGTTGCAGGTGTATGAGGCGGCGTTTGAGATGGCGATGCAGGTGTTGGAGATAGCGAGAGAGTTGCCCCCAGAGGAGGACGAGTTGCGGGTGCAGATGGTGCGATCGTCGCGGTTGGTGTGCGCCAATATTGCGGAGGCTTGGCAGCGCAGACGCTATGAGGGGGCGTTTATTGGCAAGTTAAACAAGGCGGAGGCAGGAGCGGCGGAGACGCAGACTTGGGTTGAGTTTGCGGTGTCGGGAGGGTATGTGGAGGCAGAGGTGGGGCAGGAGATCATATTTCGCTATACCGAGATTTTGACGGTCTTAGGACAAATGATCGAACAGGCGCAGGAATGGAGCTTTTAGAGGACGAAAGACGGAGAGCGGAGGACAGAAAGGAAGAAAAAGAGAAAAGAACGGAAGGAGGAGATGGGACGGAGTCGGAAGTATCGGAGACGGTTTGACTGTGGGTGTCGGGGGTTTGGTCAATATTGTCATCGGTGTGCTGAGGGGGAGACGGAGCGGCGGCGGAAGGTGGAAGGGCGGCGGGAAATTCGAAAGCCGCGGGCGCAGGGGCGTGTGATGGATGGGGTGAATCTGGCGAAATTGCCGAAGAAGGTAGTAGAGAAGGCAAAACAGATTTTGGGGTGGCTGCGGCAAGGGGTGCATCCTGGGGCGATCGGAGGGAAGCAGTTTCAGTTCGATCGGGATCAGTTGCGAATCCCGGTGGGTTATCGATATCGACTGTTGTGTTGGCGTGGGGAGGAGGGAGTTAAGCCGCTGAAGGTGATGTCGCATGAGGCATATAACTCGGTGATGCGAAATACGCGGCGATGAGGATTTCGTGGGGGTCGGGTAGTTCCTGAAATGCTGATTCTATCATTGACCCCCGCGTATCCCTTGCTGGGCATAGATTTGAGTCCATTTCTAAAGGGAGCTACTGAAAGCTAGTGTCAATAGTCTGAGGATAAAATTGACCCCCATGAAATCGCAGGGCTATAATGCAGGCGTAGCAGCCCTTCCAAGGGGCAGCTGTTAAAACTTCGTCTGAAGTTGAACTAATGGAAACGCTGCTTCCTCTCCCTTTTCATCCTGTTTGCTGGTCAGGTTAAAACTTCGTCTGAAGTTGAACTAATGGAAACTGTTCCGAACGGTTAAACCCGGAAATATCCGTGCGAGTTAAAACTTCGTCTGAAGTTGAACTAATGGAAACTTTCTATTACTTGATTTTCCAAGCAAAAAAAAGTGGTTAAAACTTCGTCTGAAGTTGAACTAATGGAAACACAATAGGGCGTTGACAGGTGGTGTATCCCGCAAATTAAAACTTCGTCTGAAGTTGAACTAATGGAAACTTTCCGCCTGTAGCGATCGCTTTTTGCACTAGCTGATTAAAACTTCGTCTGAAGTTGAACTAATGGAAACTGTCAGCACGGTTAAGCGCCCACTGCTCGGAAACATTAAAACTTCGCCTGAAGTTGAACTAATGGAAACAAGGAGGGCGCTTTAACAGTTACGCGATCAAACGATTAAAACTTCGTCTGAAGTTGAACTAATGGAAACGTATTCAAATTCACTTACCCACAAGCCTTGCAGCTGATTAAAACTTCGTCTGAAGTTGAACTAACAATAGTTCGGACAATTTTTGGTAGGGTAGGAGCAAAGCGCCTTGCGTGTGCAGGTTTCATCACTCCCCCCTCCAAACCGGACGTGCCCCTTTCAAGGCATCCGGCTTTCCCTCTGTTTGTCAGACTTAGTCTTTTTCAGATGACAGGGTTTGCATAGCGTCCAGAGATTGTCTGGTTGATTTGCATTAACTGCCAGTTTGAATCGTCGAACAGGACGTTTGTGGTCGATTTGGGCTGTGTCATGAGTGACGGGAATGCCGCACTGTTGACACAGGTAGCCGTCTCGTTCCAGGATGAGCGGTCTGAGGTCAACCATTCCTGGGCGTTTCCCTTCCCAACCTGTCCAGTCATGAGTATCTTGGAAAATTTCTTCTCGTTGGATACGGTCAGACGTGGTGTAGGGGTTGAGCTTTAGGAAGCGTTTCTTGTAGCAAAGGGCTTTGAACGCCGTTGCTTTGGTGAGCCGATATGTCCCGTTGCTGATGCCGTCGAACGCAAAGCGTCTCATGACATCCGGCATCTTGAATTTGAACTTGCGTCCAAGCCAATGTGCCATGCTCCAGAAGGTGTGATGATCTACCTTTCTAAAGACTTGAGAGACACTGCTGGCGTATTGGTAATATCGACACCACCCTCCGATGATTCGATTGAGTGCCTGGATTTTGGCATTGACCGAGTCGTTGTGGGTGGAAGGATTCGTTGCCGTGGTAATCTTGTCGATAATTTTATCCACTGCTTCGCCTGGAATCAGGACTTTTGTGGTCATAACTCCATCTTTTCCCACACATCTTCGGATGTGATAACCCAGGAACTTGAAACCATCATTGAGATGCGTAATCTTCGTCTTCTCCATTGAAAGCTTCAGTTTCAGTTCTGTTGACAGGAACTTGGTCAGTTCCTGCTTTAGTTCTTCCACCTGTGCTTTTGTTCCATTTGATAACACAATCCAATCATCCGCGTACCGAATATAGACGAAGTTAGCTTGGTTCTGTTTGCGTCGTCTTTTGGCTTTCTCATTGCTTGAGAGTCCAGTATATTTCTTCATGTACTGATCTAGCTCATGAAGGTAGACGTTCGCGAGGAGAGGGCTAACAATTCCGCCTTGAGGTACACCAAGGTGGGTGTGCTTGAACACCTTCCGCTCCATCACCCCGGCTTTCAGCATCTTCCAGATTAAGTCGAGAATTTTCTCATCTTTAATTCGCCTGCGGAGAAGTTTGATTAACTTCCTGTGATTCACTGTATCGAAATAGGATGAGATATCTCCTTCGATGACCCAGAAGAATCTCTTGTGCTCATAGGTGCTCCAAAGGAGGCACTTGATGGCATCCATCGTGCAGCGGTTCGGACGGAACCCAAAGGAGTACTGACTAAAATCAGCTTCGTAGATTGGCTCTAGAATCATTCGGAGTGCTTCCTGAACGATCCTGTCCTGAATTGAAGGGATTCCCAAAGGTCGGAGCTTATTGCTCTTCTTCGGAATGTAGACCCTTCGGACTGGCAGTGGCTCAAGCGTCCCGTTCTTGAGGTTCTGAGCGAGTTTCTGAAGGTTGTCCTCCAAATTCTCATCAAAGGTTCTCATGTTAATGCCGTCGCACCCAGCAGTGACATTGCCAGAATTTTGCTTGACATGATCATGGGCTACCTTGAGCCATTCCTGGTCATAGAGCAGATTAGACAGATCCCCAAACTGATGGTCTGGATTTCTTTCTGCTTTTAGACTAAGTTTCCGCTGTATTTCGCCAATATTCATAGAAACAATTCATCTATGTTGGCAGTTGGCTACCTTTACGTTGGAAGTTCAATCAGACTGATTCCCTTCGCCCTGTAAACGGCTTTCCCGTTTTCCGTGATGGGGTCGTTACACCCATAACTACTATGGAACCTCCGACTCTTCTTCTGCTTCACAGGTTGGCTGCTCACCTCCACAGAAGAAGTCTCCCACGTTCACGACCGTTGACGTTGCGAAGTGATTTAGGTGGCGGTCTTCAAAACAACCCGTCCCGCTCTTTGCGGTATCCCAGACGGAATCAGGGTAGGTCAGGTTGACCTGATTCTGCCAGATTGCAGCTCGCGCTGAATTTGGTCATACAACAGCTCCTGTCTTTCTGTTGTACTCGTCTGCCATCCCGTTTCAACTTGGGACGCGACTCCCAGGTTAGACAAGGTATTACGTGATGAGGTATAGCTTTTACCGTAGGTTGAATCCGCTTCGTTTGAACTCACCGTGTCACTTCTTAACCAAGCACAACTTCTTGACGGCTTGTCTCGCGTCTCATTGCGCCTTTTAGGAGCAGCTATTTCACCCACTGTTTGCACCCGCAGCAGGCTACGCTCCAAAGATTCATTCCCGACCTGTATCGGGAAAGGAGGTACTGACCTCTCTCGTTCGGTGCTACGTTAAGACTAATACAGCCTTGCCTGTCTGCACTGGGCTTTGGTTTGCCCTCACCCCCGGAATGCGTCCCGGCGAACTATTAGAAGGTCGTTCCCTCATTCAACAGTCGCGCCTCGTGGCGCACACAGGAAAGCTATCCATCGGATAGGGTGCCAGTATCAACCAAGCACCGGATAGATAGCTATGGATGTTATTGTACAGAGCCTACTGACCAAAGTGGGCATTTTCGCAAACCGCAAGTGACGTTTTTCGTGACCCTGTTCAGGGCGATTTTGGTGGTTTGTGGCAAGGTCAACTTCACCAACTTGAGCCGCTACAGCGAGTTGAATGAGAAAACGTATCGACGGCACTTCCAGGCAGAGTTTGATTTTACATCGTTCAATCTTGAACTCGTGATGCTCGCCCACGGGTCATCTCACCCCCTGTTACTGGCAGGGCTGATTAGTTGTCACCAGATAAAATCCACAGGCTTGAGTCTTCGTTCAGCATCAAATGATGCCTCGACGCAAGATAAAGGGTATAGATTTTCTTTCTCGACCTTAAATTAGCCCTGCTGTTACTGGTAATAGACAGCTCGTTTATTGCCAAGAGCGGCAAGAAGACCGAGGGCAGGGACTGGTACTGGAATGGCTGCGCGGGTCGAGCCGAGAAAGGGTTAGAGATCTCCTTGGTCGCGGTGGTCGATATCTCAACCAAGACGGCTTATGCCGTGTCTGCCCAACAGACCCTTGCCCAAACCGAGATTCCTCAAGAGATCACCCGACTGGATCAATATCTCTATCATCTTGATGCCGTGCGTCCCCACTTACCGCCGCACGTGCGCTATCTCGCGGTCGATGCAGCTTATGCCAAAGCCACCTTCGTTCGGGGGGTGGTGGACAGCAACCTAGATGTGATTAGCAAACTGCGCGTTGATGCTAATCTGCGCTATCTCTACACCGGAGAGCAGAAGCAACGGGGCAGACCTCGCAAGTACGAGGGCAAAGTCACCTTCACCGACCTGAGCCGCTGGACGTTCCTCGAAGCCGTGTAACCGAATCTGGATTTGTACAGCCAACGGGTGTGGCACGTCTCCTTGAAGCGTGAGATTCGAGTCGTTTACCTCATCGACCGCTGTGCCCCTCATCGAGTCGGGACTTGCCTCCTGTTCAGTACCGATGTGGACCAAGACCCGCCGCAAATCGTGCAGTTTTACCAATTGCGATTCCAGATCGAATTCCTCTTCAGAGATGCCAAACGGTTTGCAGGTCTAGAGGACTGCCAAGCCCGTGACTTGCTCAAGACCGAGTTTCACGTCAATGCCAGTTTGACTGCCCTCAACCTCGCGAAGGGGGAGGCGAGTCAGTCGCAGGACCGGCAGGAGCGGGTACCCTTCTCAATGGCATCCGCGAAACGACGGGCGCTGAACCAGCATCTCCTCAATCGATTTATTGAAACCTTGGACTTGGAGCCAACGTTGATTAAATCCCATCCCAACTACTCAACCCTTTGCAATTACGGCATCATCGCCGCTTAAAATTGTCCGAACCATTGGTAGTAAGAAAGACATCACTTCAGCAGTTGTGGGAGAACTCACAGCGATGGCTCATCAGGGGGTTTCTGTTTGGCTTACTAGCAGGAGTTTGTGTTAAAGCTATAGGAGGAAGAGTAGAGGGATCTATTGTTGCGGTTCTTGTCGGTACGAGTGGAGGTTTTATTTTCGGTTTGATGAACGATTCTAAAGTGGATGTAGAAACACATATCAAAGCCAATCAAGAAATAATAGACTCAGGCAAAAACGTAATATTTACATTGTTAATCGCTTTACTTATTTCTCCAATTTTTGAAATTGTCGTTCAGCAATCAGTAACTCTTAGGGAAGATTCAATCGATATAGCTAAAGGGATTATTACCATATCCCAGTCATGCTTCTTCTGGCTAAGTTTTCAGGAAGGTGGTGGGAAAGCCTGCGTTCAACATTTTGCCCTTCGCCTTACGCTTTACCAAAGTAATTCCATCCCCTGGAACTATGCCCGATTTCTCAACTACGCCACCGAGCGCAGGTTTCTTCAGCGAGTCGGTGGTCGCTATCGCTTTATTCACAAACTGTTGCAAGAACATATGGCAAAAATGGGAGAGTAGAGAAAATCTGACCCGTGATATCTTGACTCCATTACCCTACCCGATCGCCCTATGAACCTCTCTCAACACAAACAGCAATTTACCGCAATCATCGAACGAGAAGGCGATGGATATGTTTCG
>JBBRPT010000118.1:0-14010 GCA_038227635.1 Leptolyngbyales cyanobacterium
ATGAAGGTGTGGCGAGAACACTCCTGATTGCGGCACTTGTATCGTTGTTTGCCTTCTTCTGATTGACCATGCTTGACCACATCATCACTCCCACAACTGGGGCAAAGAACAGGTTCGAGAACCATCGGAGAAATTGGTTAATAACGGCTCCTCCATTATTCCTGATTCCACAGGTCTAGAACATTACCCTAGAAAACGTGACCAAAGCAGCACGAGGACAGAGAGCAGGCTTGCATGTCGTACTAGACGACATTCTTCTAAATAATGGCACTCGGCAATCGATCGATGCCAGCTTGATAAATACTAAGCTCGAAACGAAAACCCAAGGACATACCCTGCGGAACGTTGCCACAGTCGTCGGCGGAGCCGTGGCAGGGCATTATTTGGGCAAGAAAGTCGGGGCACGACATGGGACAGCAGTGGGCGCGACCGCCGCAGCAGCTTACGTGTTCACAAGTCCAGGAGGAGATATTGTGCTGCATCGGGGCACAGACTTCAAAATCAAGCTCAATAGTGCGCTGAATCCCTAGAGTGAACAATGACCGAGCTGTGGAAAAACAAGCTCGAAAATATCTCTAAACCCGTTGAGACATCTTGTTTCAAGGGTGAGGGCTGATTCATGCAGGAAGTCTAATCTAATCTTGTGGGCTTATGCTCGACATCATGAGTTCACCATCATTACGAGAGACGCAGACTTTAATTGAGGTCAGTTTGGTTTAAAGATTTCTGCCTAATGTCGTCTGGGTTCGTCGTGGAAATTGTTCCACTCAAGCGATACAGTGATGCTGTGGTTGCACTACAGGCTGCATCATTTTGATGGATAAACCCACCTCCATAACGGATGGCTAGATCCTTGCTCACAAATCTTCAGCACCTGTTTCTCTAATCGCTGACGCTCTAATTTAGGCAACCCCACTAAAATATTGCGGCTCTGCCAGATGAGAACTGCAACTGTCATCGCTACACAAATCCCCAAACCCATCGCGGGCAAAGGCTGAAAGACAATTGCCCAGCGCACCGCTGCCCAAGTGAAATAGTCTTGCAGCAGCGAAATCGGGTAGCGCAAACTCCAAAAGCTCAAGCTTCCCACGGTCAGCCACAGCCCCAGTACCGTTAGCCATCTACCATAAACCGTCAGCTTATGAAGCCTTTGCACTGCTGCCTGAAACGTTGGATCTTTCTCAGACATCTCTGAATGCTCTCGATCGCTCATAAAGTTAGCTATTCACCTGCTCTGCTGATTCCGATACGGTGTTTCCGGTGCGTTCTCGCCACAGCGCCAGCAGCGTGCTTGCGATAAAGATGCTGGAATAAGCTCCCATTGTGAAGCCGATGATCAGTGCTAAAGCGAATGTTTTTAATGTCTCTCCTCCAAAGAAGAAGAGGGAAACTAGCGTTAACAATACTGTTAGCGTCGTGTTAATCGATCGCGTCAACGTCTGGTTGACGGCATCATCTACGACATCATCAATGTGGCGACCAGGATTCAGAGCAATAGTCTCGCGCACCCGGTCATAAATCACCACCGTGTCGTTAACAGAAAATCCGACGATCGTCAGCAGTGCCACGATAAATAAACTATCCACTTCCATATTCAGCACCAATCCAAAAATGGAGAAGATGCCGACTGTGATCAAAATATCGTGAACCAGAGCGACGATCGCAAATACCGCATAGTCAAGCTGAAACCGGAAACTGAGATAGATCGCAATGCCTGCAAACGAGACAATCAGCGCCAGCAGACCCGATGAGAAAAGCTGCTTACCCAAAGTCGGACCGACGGTATCAATTTGAGTGGTTTTAGGATTAAATTTGCCTACTTTTTCGGCTAAATCGGCTTGAAGCTTCGATCGTTGATCCACATTTAACGTCACCGTGCGAATTGAAACGGCACGCTGTTCTGATCCCACAACTTGAACGCTGCTGCCCCCTAGACCTTGAGCGTCGAGCACCGATCGTACGGCATCCAAATTGATCGGTTTGTCACAATTATTAGGCTGGGTGCAATCGAGTTCGATTTGCAGACGCGTACCTCCTACAAAATCTAAACTCGGACGCAGAGGTGCCCCAATTTGCTTCCATGAGATCAGCATCGAAATGATCCCTGCAATGATAATTGCCGAAGAAATCGTCCACCAAATTGCCCGTTGGCGAATCACTTGCAGTTTCATGACGCGACCTCAGAAGTTTTTGTGGGTAAATTGGGGCAAAACAGTTCTGGTTTGCGAAGTCCTTGAACTCCTAAAACAGCTAACAGAAGGGTGCGGCTACAGGTGAGCGCAGTAAACATACTCACCACGACTCCCAGCGCCAGCGTCAGGGCAAATCCTCTTACCAATCCTGCACCGAGCCAAAACAGCGCCCCACACGCGATTAAAGTTGTGACGTTGCTGTCGAGAATGCTAGAGAAAGCGCGGAAAAACCCAGCTTCGACCGATCGATACAGCGTCTTTCCAGCCCGCAGCTCTTCGCGAGTGCGCTCAAAAATCAGCACGTTAGCATCGACTGCCATCCCAATGCTGAGAATAAATCCGGCAATCCCCGGCAAGGTCAACGTCACACCTAGCAAATCAAACGCCGCGAAGGTGAGAAGTGAGTAAATGATCAGGGCGATCGACGCGATCGCTCCGGGCAACCGATAATAAAGCACCATGAACAACAGCACCAACACCAAACCGCCAATGCCTGCATAGATGCTGCGCTGAATGCTATCTCGTCCTAAGGTCGCGCCAACGGTGCGGTTCTCGACGATCTCGACTGGAATCGGTAATGCGCCTCCTCGAAGCTGCACGGCAAGGTCATTGGCTTGCTCTGCGGTGAATCGCCCGGTGATGGTTGCGCCGCCGCCCGTGATGCCCGTTTGAGCAAACTCCACGCCTACATTGGGAGCGCTAATCAGTCCATTATCGAGAAAAATGCCTAAGCTGCGTCCGGTGCCTGCTAGATTTTTGGTCAGGGTTGCAAATTTCTCGCCGCCCTCTTGATCAAACCGAATCGCCACACTCCAACCGTTTGAGTTGGGTGACGTTTCTGGGAAGGCATCTTTGAGGTTTTTGCCCGTGATACCAGCCGACTCAAAGAGGGCGCTAATCTTTTGATCGGTTGCTTTGAGCTTGGCTTGGTTATCATCGATCGCTGCTTGATCTCCCGCCTTTCTCAGTTCGGGTTGTTTGGCAACCAACTCTTGACGATATTGCTGCTCGATTTGCAGTCCTGCTTCAGTTCCTGCCTTTTGTGCTTTAAACTCAAGCTGAGCAGTGCCTCCGAGAACTCGCTCGGCTTGTTGGGGGTCGCTGACTCCGGGCAACTGGACTAAAATCTGGTCATCTCCGACAGTTTGCACAACAGGCTCAGACACGCCCAAGCCATTAATTCGTCCTTCAATCACACGCTGAACGGCTTCGAGTTCACGTGCGGTAATTTTTTTAATCTCTGCTGTGGGTTTCACCTGAATGGTTAACTGTGAACCCCCTTGCAAATCCAATCCTAGCCGCATGGGAACCTTGACGATCACAAAGATCGCGACGGCAACCAAAGCCAGGATGAACAGTAGTAATGAACGCTGTCTTGCCATACTGAAACCTGTTGTGACAAACGTTATGATAGCGCTTTGTCAACGTCTCCGTGCAATCGGCTAGCGATCGTCTCTCTCAACCCGGCGATGGCAAGAGGAACATTCTAGAATAGAGACGGAACTCGTTAAGAAATGTAAGGTTTTTTCATGGCTGATCAGTTAATACGGGCAACTGCGGCTGACGGGGGCATCCGGGCTGTGGGCGTGATTACGACTCGACTCACAGAAGAAGCACGACAGCGACATAAGCTCTCTTATGTAGCGACAGCGGCTCTGGGTCGGACGATGGCGGGTGGGCTGCTGCTAGCGTCGAGCATGAAGCGGGCAGAATCGCGGGTGAATATTCGGGTGCGGGGCGACGGTCTGTTGGGGGGCGTTTTAGCAGACGCGGGATTAGATGGCACCGTGCGCGGCTATGTCGATCACCCAGAAGTTGAGTTGCCGCCTAACAACAAAGGCAAACTCGATGTTGGCGGCGCGATCGGACAGGATGGCTATGTCTATGTCGTCCGGGATGTGGGCTATGGCTATCCCTACTCCAGCACTGTCGAGCTGGTGTCGGGTGAGATTGGTGACGACCTCACCAATTATTTAGTCAGCTCTGAGCAAACGCCTTCTGCGCTGGTGCTGGGCGTGTTTGTGGGGGCAGATGGCGTAACGGCTGCTGGGGGCATCTTGATTCAGGTGATGCCCAAAGCGGCGACTGACGATGAGCTAGTTGCCCTACTCGAATCTCGAATCGAGTCTCTGCAAGGGTTTACGCCTCTGCTACAAGCAGGTAAAACCCTGCCGATGATATTTGAAGATTTGTTAGGCGACTTAGGGTTAGAGATTCTGCCCGAAACGCAGATGGTGCGGTTTCACTGTGGATGCTCGTTCGATCGCGTGTTGGGAGCCTTAAAACTCTTAGGCGAGGCAGAACTGCAAGATATGATCGAGAAAGACGAAGGTGCAGAAGCAGTCTGTCATTTTTGTGGTGAAGTCTATAAAGCCGATAGCACTCAGTTAACCCAATTGATTGGCGAACTGCGAGACGCAGAAGGTTAACCCACGAATGCGATCGACAGCGGATTTTCCCAACGCCGTAGAGACGTTCCGGTGGAACGTCTCCGCCGATTTTGCCATGACCCCTAATCCATCCCATCCAAAAACAAATTTAGGACGGTTCGATCGCCTTTCCTCACAACCAAGTCTCAAACCCCAAAGCTTTATAACGGTTAATTCCGAAATTTTATCCAGGCGCTAGGATTAAGGAACCCTTGCAATCTAAGGTATCAAAATGGCAGCTAAACAGGAATTTGGCAGTTTTCAAGAGTTGCTCTCCACCTCTGAAGTGCCGTTAGTGGTTGATTTTTATGCCCCTTGGTGTGGTCCTTGCCAACTGATGGCGACCATTCTAGAGGAAGTCAACACCACGATGAAGCAGCAAATCAAAATCGTCAAAATTAACGTCGATAATTATCCTGATTTAGCGAGTCAATATCAGGTTCACGCTTTGCCCACGATCGTGGTTTTTAAGCAAGGACAACCCGTGCAAAAAATCGAGGGCGTTGTGAAATCTCAACAACTCGTTCAGCAGTTGCAAGCGATCGTATAATTCCCTTAGCTAAAATCTTGTCTCATATTCAACGACTGCGCGGCTGTCTCCAGAGAAGTCAGTTGAGCCGCGCAGTAGCAGTTGATTGTTGATTCGATAGCGGATGCCTACTTGGGTTGGCTGGTCTGACGTTAACACTCGCAAGACAGAGGCAGATAGAGTGCGAGTGATGTCTATTCCTAATTCGGCGGCAAGACCTAGTGTAGAGCCACCTCTCCGCTCATTGTTTAACACGGTAGGAAAGAGCCGAAACTCACCAAATCCCAGTGCATTGCCGATAAACCCTTGCACGTTGGTCAGTAGGGCAGATCCCGCAAGGTTGGCGATTCCGAGAGTGCTGTCACCGCGACCCAGGGTGTTAACAAAGCCACCCCCGATTAACCCGATAATCTCGTTTTGGTTGCGACTAGGGCTACTCGTCAGTTCTAAATTGTCAAACAATTGACTGGCAGGTCCGGTCACTCTCGCCTGGATGCGGATCGTTTGCAGAGCGCCTAAACTCGTTGCCAAAAGAGAATCATCGCGCACTTCACCTGACGCATCTGCGGTTGAAATGCGGTTGCGGGTGACCTCAGGCACCGAGGCGATGAGACGAATATTGAGGGTGGGATCAAGTCCCTGCTCTCGCGTAAACCGGGCAGTCTGACGAAAGCCTCGCGCTAAAACAAACTGGGTGGTAAAGAGGTTGACCTGTCCTGAAGTCAGGTTAATGACACCGTCAGGTTCAAGGTCATTAAGCGTCCCGTTGACGTTTAAGCTGCCTCTGGCGAGGAAATTGATGATTGGGGCGCGCGTCACCCGAACACGATCGCCCAGTTCTAATCTTAAGTTTCTAAACTCGAAGGCTGGCTCATTTCCAGTTCCGGCTTGACTGCTCCGTGGTGTCGATGCTGATCCGCTCGCTGCTGTGGCTTCATCTGAGAGCAGCACCTGTCCGTCTGTCAGACGAATCTCGCCCCCGATTTGAGGACTGAGGGCAGTGCCCGTCACTGCAACATTGCCGTTTACGCCGCCCTGATAGATGCCTTTGAGGTTGAGAGAGATCTGGTTGAGGGCGACCGCTAAGGGTTTGTTGAGATCAGGATCGGTGGCTTCTAGGGTCGAGAAGATTGGCAACACGCCTTGAGCCGCGACCTGACCCTTGCTGAATTGACCTTGCAGCGATTCAACATTGATGCGATCGCGCAAAAATCGAATCGTACCATTCACGCCAGTCAACGGTTCGGGAAGTGCCTGGGCAGCGATCGTGGCATTAGAAACCACTGCCGATCCCGTAACGTTGGGCTGCAATAAAGTGCCGCTCACTTGGAGATTGACCTGCCCGGTTCCGCCTTGCCATGCGACTTGGGGAGTCAGCAGATTCAACAGCGCTAACCCTTCGTTTTTGACATCTAGCGTCAAACTAATCTGATTGCTGTCAGGAAAGACTGGCGAGAAAGGCAGTTTGAGAGGAATATTTCCAACGATGCGAATCGGCTCGGGTCCTGAAATCGTCACGTCGCTGCCAAACTTGAGTCGAGCGTTGGCATAGTTAAAACTGCCCGTTGCCGACTGAATCGGAGTGCCGTTGAGATCGCCGTCTGCAAGTGTGACTTCTCCGATCGCAAAGGGGTTATCGCGAGTGCCCGATAGCGTTGCGGTGGCGTTCAGTTTGCCGCTCACACCGAGCGGAAGCGGATAGAAAGTATTGAGTTCTTCGATCGGCACGTTAGCGACTTGCAGCTGCCCCGATTGGTTTGAGCCTCCCAAATTGCCTGAGAAATTGATCAATGACTGCCCTGACTGGAGGCGCAGAGGCAGCAGATTGATGACACCCTCTGCAAAGCTCCCTCTCGCGATCACCTGCTCGGCGCGCAAGACTCGATTGGGGTTTTGCGTCACCTGATTTTGCGACACCTCTGCAAAGGCAGGATAAGGTCGCCACTCAATATTCTGACCCTGCAAGTCAAACTCGGCGCTAACTCCGGTTTGCAGCGATGCTGCAAAGCTGATGGTGCCGTCAAAGCTGCCACGCACATCGGCTAATTCTGGAATCGTCAGGTTTTGGCGCTGATTACCCACCTGACGCAGTAGGGCGTTGATCTCAGAAAACCGCCGTAGTTGATCTAGGAGCGGAGCTTGAGGCAACCCAACGGCAATAGGAATTACGTCTGCCGCCTTTCCATAAGTCGGTGCCTCAAACCCCCGTGAAAAATCGTCTAGACGGAACACTCCCAGGGTTTTAAGCACATCTGCGAGACTGCCTTGCGCGATCGCGATCTTTCCTTCAAACCGGGGGCTAGCCCGCAGGTCTAGATTGCCTGCCAGCGTGTAGCGACTGTTGCCGCTCTGCAAACGGGTCTCCGCGAAGCGAAACACACTGCCGTTATTGACAAATCGGGTACTAATCCGCTCTCCCTGAAATGCCCCAATGCGCGGATTGGCAACAACTAATTCACCATCCCTTACCTGAAGGCGATCGGTGTCGATGTTTAGGTTGCCAGAGAGTTGACCGCCTAAGGTGCCTAACCGCGCCAGTTGTGCCCCAGGAATTGTCAAACCATCAAGCGGTAACTGGTTTACAGCAACCCGAAAAATGTTGCCCAGAGCGGTGCCGATGACGGTTGCGTCTCCTCTTCTGACGTTGAGAGAAATAGGTTTGTAGTTGGGATTGAGCGCGAGGGCAATGCGATCGCGCTGTCCCGCTACGTTGATGCTAAAGCCCTGACTGGGGACTAGCCGCACATTGCCCTTGAGAACCGGCTCAAATGCAATGCCGTTGAGAGAGAATCCTCGAACTGCCAGATCGCCGACTACATTTGGCGCAGCGGGGGTGCCTGTGATTCTGCCGATCAAATCGGCGCGACCCGTCAAGTCAGTCACCGGAGGACGAGGAATCGGCAATGAGGCAAGCGCATAATCGGTGGTTCTGATGTTGAGATCCAGCGCTGTGATTTGGGGTGTCCCATCCAAGTTTGCAAAAATTGAGCCGTTGGCGCTAAACCCAGGAGCCGTGGCGCTTTGAATGTTGACTTTACGTCCATCCCATTGAATTTGAGCCACGATCGGTTGCTCAATCAGCGAGATACCTTTTGATAAGCGCACCTGTCCATCGGCTCGAACCGCAGATGCACTCAAGGAATTCACGTTACCAGAGAGAGCAATATCACCGCTCAATAAGCCGCGCAGATCTGGCGAGAAGCGATTAAGTTGAACGCCGCCACCCTGCACCTGAGCTTTCCAAAGTCCTGCACTGGAGGCGATTTGAGCGTTGACGATGCTATTGCCTTCGGTCAGCCGCGCTCGCCCTGTTGCCTGAATGTCTGCTAACTGAAACGAACTCGTCGTGCCCGACAAATTAAAGTTGCCGCTCACTAACCCTTGCACTTGGGGCGCAAATCGATTGGCTTGAACTCCAGCAGCCTGGACGGTTCCTTGCCAGCGATCGCCGACGCTACGAGCATTTGCAATCACGGTGCCCCCCGCGACCTGAGCCACCACATTTCTTAAAAAGCCAGTGCTGCCTATGAGTGCCACTTCTCCGATCGTGGGATAGGTCGCTTCGGGTGCCTGAAACTGAGCAACGGTTTGAATGTTCTCGATCGCGCCTGAAATCCGGGCTTGGGCGTTGACGCGTCCGACGGTGACGGGCGGAGCGGTGCCGTTGTTATAAAGACGAGCGATCGTATCTCCCGGCACGTTGGTCGCTCGAAACCTGAGATCGAGCGATCGCGGCTCACTCAAATCGAATTGTCCTTGACCAACGACCTGCCCCCCAGCTGTGGGCGTTGCTTGAATATTTGTGACCGCTAACTTAAGCGCACTGGCATCAAGTTTGAAGTCTGCGCTGGCTTTGCTGAGATCGACTCGATCAAGCTTGGCAACTTTCGTATTGGTTGCAGTTCCGGTCAGGATTGGCTTGTCGATCGTACCCGTCAGTTTGGTGTTGGCGCGAACTTCACCTGATGCCAAAAACGGTAACTGAATGGCAAAGGTTTTGAGAAAGTCTTCAACTTTAACAGCTTTGACTTGTGCCGCTACATTGAAGCCTTTTTCGGTGTCAAGCGTCCCGTTTGCCAAAAACGGAATTTTGCCGAGGGACGCTGTGACTTCCTGTAGGGTGATTTGCGTCCCGTCTAGCTGCAAGTTTCCCGCCGCGTTGGTGAAGACTTGCGGCAGTGGCGGCACTCTCATTGTTACGTCTTTAAAGTCTGCTGTTCCTGTGACTAACGGACGATCGTCGCCTCTAAGTTTGACGTTGACGTTGCCATTGACGCGACCTTTTTCGAGATCGATCGGAAGTTTAACTAAGCGATCGATTTCCGAGACGAGAAAGTCCTGTCCTTGAATTTGCAAGTTCGACTGCAGTTTTTCTTCTCGAAGCGTTTCACCTTTGAGATTAAAATTGCCGCCATTTGCAGAGACTCCACTCGCATCGTAGGCAAAGCGACGATTTAGATCCGTGGGTCTGACTTCTCCCGCTACGTTTTTGAGCGTGACCAGCGTTCGTTTATTGCCTCGTTTGGGAGCCGGAGACAACTCTACATTGGCATCGCGCAATCGCAGGGCATCCAGTTGAGTTTTAACAAATCCCGTGTCTTCTTGATCTTTAATGGCGGTAGAAACCCAGACTCCATTTTCATCTTGCTCGATGTAAGCCGTGGGTTTTATCAGCGTCACATCTAACTTTAAAGTGCGACTGAGCAACAGTTGAATCGGACTGAACTCCACCTCAACCGCCTCGACCGACGCTCGATCGGAATCAGTCGCCGTTGCCGGAATGCCACTTTTGCCAAACCGCAGACTGTTGAGTGAGTAGCGCTCAACCCTGCCCAACTCAACCGGACGATCGAGCAATTGCGTCAGATTGGTCTGCACTAACGGCGCTAACTGCTCGTTGACAAATCGGTTGGCAAACCAAACTCCTGCCCCAACGCCCACCACTGACGCAATTCCTAATGGGACGGCAAGGCGGGAGATTAGCGATCGTCGTCTGCGAGGGCTTGGGGGTGGGCTACCTTGCTCAGGAGAATTCGTCATGTAAGAGAAAGTGAGGTCGTCTACTTAAACCTCTATATAGTTACCACACAGGCAATTATTTGTCTTAACAAATTTCAGAGCGCTGATTGAGTTGCTGAGCCTCGATCGCGGGTGATGAAGCGATCGAGAAAGCGATCGTGCTTCTATTTTGTTTCTGTGTCGATTTTCTTTAGAGATTCGGGGAACCGTTGAAGGTCTTCGACAGATTCAACGGGCGGAAGCTCAATCCAACTTTCTTCGGTTTCAGAGCAGTTCCTGCGGAGTTGTGCTTTGCGCTAAACGACGTAACGCGATGTGCAACTAATTTGCCCTCACCCCCAACCCCTCTCCCACAGGGGCTACCGTGTACAAACAAGTCCTCGTCGCTTCGTTTGAGTCGGCTTCAGCCCCTAAATCCCCTACGTCACTTGCTTTAAGTCGGGGAACCCGCCCAACGCAGTGACTCATCAAAATTGGGGGACTTTGAACCCGATCAATGGCTTGACCTCTAAACCCTCATTTTGTCTCAAAGTCCCCCAGAATGGAGGACTTAGGGGGCGAAGATCTCGGCGGTGAAAGGATCATAAGACTTGTGTGTACACGGTATCTCTTTGGGGAGAGGGCTAGGGGGAGGGCAAAGATCTCGACATTAATAAATCCACATTCTTTAGGGACAGTAATCGTTAGTCGGTCACACCACGATGTACCGTTTTGACCCACTTGAGTCGTTTGGGACGAATTGACATCCTGACCGTTGTGCTGGCGACGATCGGGAGCCAGTGCATCATATACAACGTGCCGCGCAGGGATTGCAGCAGCGCCACAAATATAGAGAAGTCAACCTCTTTGGGAGACGACTGCCGTATGCCTTCAACCCGGCTGATTGTCTGGATACGTCGCAACCCGCCCATCATGCTAAACAGGAACAGAGTCACCGTTAACCCCGAAATCGGGCTGAGCAACAAAGGACGACTGCGCGCGATCGCCATCAAGAAGTCGGGTATCGCAGCCGTGGGAATAACGTATTGAATAATCCAAAACATCAGCAGATCAAGGGTTTTGCGCGTTCCCATCCGGTTTCTGGCAATCAACCGCCAATAATCGAGATAGCGCTGATAGCCACCTTCTGCCCAACGATTGCGCTGATGCCACAACCCGATCGCGCTGGTAACGCCCTCTTCATAAACCGCTGGAACGGTGAGAACATCAATATCCCAGCGATTAAGGTGGAGTCGGATGGTTAAATCCAAATCGTCGGTGATCGTTTCTTCATTCCAGCCGCCGACTTGCTCTAGGGCGCTGCGCCGGACAAATTGACCATTGCCTCGCAGTTCGCCAACGCCTCCGATCACAACTCGCTGCTGATGAATAAAGGCATCCAGCGCCATTTCTGCCATCTGTCCGCGAATCCAGAAATTGTTGGCATCTTTAGATTGAAACTGAGGCTCGGCTTGCACGATCGCCTTACGAACTTGAACAGCACCGACCTGCTGACGATCGAACATCGGCACGACTCGCCGCAAAAAGTCTGGCTCGACTTGAGCGTCAGCATCAAAGACGACGATAATGTCGCCTTGAGTCAGCGGCAGCACCTGATTGAGTGCGCCAGACTTACCGCCTCCAGCATTTGCGGGGCGATGGAAAACGTTGAGCTGAGGATAGTGAGTTGCTAACTCGTCTAAGAGAATCGGCGTTTTGTCGGTGCTGTTGTCATCAATCACCCAGACCTCATAGCGATCGCTAGGATAGTCCAAATTACAGAGCCGATCGGCGATATTGCCAATCACCGCCTCTTCATTTTTGGCGGCAATCATCAGGGACACATACGGATACGAATCCCGCGTGTCATCTGAGAGCGGTTCTGGCAAGTCAGACGGACGCGCCAGCAAAAATCTTGCTGCGTGTAGCCCCATCAAGGTGGTCAGACCCAACACAAACCAATAGCCCCACGTCACGAGATGCAGCGCGATCGTGCCGCCCCAAATCACAACTAAGACCGTAGCCGCTTTTCGCCTACGCCCTCGAAACCCCGGATAGGGCTTGTCATCTACTTCATCGAACTCATCAAACTCCGCAGGTTCGGGCAACTCCCCAACGAAGGCAGCGATCGCCGCACACGCTTCTTCGGGAAGAGACTCAAGCTCGTTGTAAGAATCGTTTTCTTGCCAAGAATTCTCCGACATAGGTTGCTTGGTTTAACAGCCAATATTTGTCTACACCTTTAAAGAAGCTGGGAATGAGATAGCACCAGACGGTGCAACCTTCACAGACCGACAGCTTACCTTGTGATTGTCGAAACTCTTCGACTTCTTCTGACTGCTTATAGAGATCGTAGAGCCGACCCTCGATCGGCAACCCTTTTTGAGCAAAGTGATAGCAAGGCAGCAGAAGCTCATCGTGAGGACCGATCGCAATCACCGCTTCGACCGCTTTACAGCGAGGCTTTTCGATATCGTTGCCGCCTGCTTCTATAAACGCCAGAGCCGCTTTATTGTAACCAAGATTGTTATATTTTTTAGCAGCAACCTCGATCGCCTTCACCATGTCAGGGGTGGGGTTCTTTTTAGAGTTGTAGTTGCTATGAGCGGTGAACGCTGGATTGAGCCAGACACGGGCTTGCAAACGCTGACCAAGCTCGGCGACTTCACTAATCCGTCCAAAGTTTTGTGCGGTGACCGTATGGTTGAGAACGGGATATTCTCCCAGCGAATGAGCGATTTCGACAGACTCGACTAACGTGTCAAAAATCTTCACCCCTCTGGATTGATCGTGAGTTTCAGCATCGCCTCCATCTAGCGAAAAGTTGAGAAAGTCTACCAAGCCCTGCATCTCTTTGGCACGCTTAGGGTAGAGAATCGTGTTGGTGGTCATGCTCGTGGTAAAGCCCTGTCGCTTGGCTTCTGTAAAGACCTCAGCGACATCAGTTCTGAGCAGAGGTTCGCCCCCCGTAAAGTCAACATATTTGACTCCCAGACGACGCAAATCAGCTAGATTTTTTTTGATCGTCTCAAAGGATGCTTCTTGTTTGGGTTCGAGTGCCCAGATGTCACAAAAGTGGCAGCGAGCGTTGCAGCGGTAGGTCAGATAATAATTTGCGACCAGTGGAGCCATAGTTATGCCGATTAAAAGTCTCCTCGTTCACCCTCACAATACGCTTTAATAGGGTTTAAGAAAAGCGGTCTCTTGGTACAAATTTTCTAGCCAGATCTCTGAATAATCGCTCTAACATCCGTCGTATAACCCTTTGAATCCCCTGATTGCGAATTTCTCAATCGAAATGTTTTAATTTGCCGTCAACTATGCGATCGACCCGATTTTTATAGTAGTCACGCAAAGACTGAATCACCTCTAACTCTGGGTTCGGACGCATGAAGACAGTAATTTTGCACCACTGCCATAACGCTTTTTTCAGGTCTCCTCGACCACCATACTAATCCAGCTTTGAGCGTCGCTGGATTAGTATGGCGCACCTCACGAGCGAGGTTAAACCGAGCTAGCAAACGATGGTATCTTCCTGCCTATCAAGGTCGCCGGAGAACTGCGACTATAACGGTACTCCGTTTAGTCGTATGGGGGATAGGCGGACGGTTGGAGGTACGGAAACCGTCAATTTCTGAGCAACGAAGCTAATACAATTCAACTAGGCGCGAAGTTTGGGTGGCGACCCATACAGGCTAGAAACATTGGAAACCTGCCGAGGGTAAAAACGTAGCTGAAAAGCTGATGGAGCGCTGATGAAACCGAACTTGCAAAGTCTAGGGTGAAAAGCCTGAATCGCAATCTGCAACCGACTTTGTGTGAGACGGGAGAACAGGTTTTGAAGCTGGTTCCGTCTGCGGCG
>JBBRPT010000119.1:0-13926 GCA_038227635.1 Leptolyngbyales cyanobacterium
CAGAAACTCTAAGATTGTCAATAAATCGAGGACTATTGACTCTGCTCGATCCTATTCAAGTATTATTTATGCTCAGTAGAGCAAGTAAAAAGCTTATAGCATAGGCGTTTCACGCTTTCAGACCCCCTCCTGAGTAGTTACAAATTGATTCTGATCCGTCACGGACAGAGCCTCTGGAATGCGGAGAATAAATTTACGGGATGGGTCGATGTGCCTCTGAGTAAACAGGGTCGGGCAGAAGCCACGATCGCCGCTGACAAACTCGAAACCTATCAAGTCCGAGTATGTTTCACCAGTCTGCTGTTCCGTGCCATTGAAACCGCCATCATCATCTTGACTGAAGGCGATGATCTTTGCGATGGGAGAATTCCCATCATCAAACATGATGTGGATGATGAGGACTGGCATGGCTGGGACAAATACAAGGGCGATCCCGCACAGGAACTACCCGTTTATCTCTCCTCCAGACTGGATGAACGCTACTATGGTGAACTGCAAGGACTCAACAAAACAGAAACCGCCGTGAAATTTGGCACAGAACAGGTGCAACTCTGGCGGCGATCGTATGCGGTTGCGCCACCGGGTGGCGAAAGTTTGTCAGATACCGTGAAGCGCACCGTGCCGTTTTTCCGCGATCGCATCCTCAAGCACTTAATGGCTGGCGATAATGTGCTGATTGCTGCTCATGGAAACTCACTCCGCGCCATTATCATGCACTTAGAGAACCTTTCCGAAGCGGCGATCGTCAATATTGAGTTGGGAACCGCAATTCCGATCGTCTATGACATTGATGCTCAGGGTCAGATCACTCACAAAGTCATTTTGAATTGAGTCTAGGCTGACCTTGTAACGGTGGATTTTTTAGAAGCTTCAGAAACTCAAACCAAAGTAAGCTGATCGCTCCACCTGCAAAACAGATGATGAGATCGATCGGATGCAGAAAAGAGAAGCTAAACAAGTTCCGCAAGAACGGAACGTAAAGCACGACTACTAGAAAAACCAACCCTCCCCCAATCACCCACCACAGCGCAGCATTGGGAGATTTGAGCACTCTTAGACTAAGGCGCGATGAGGAACGTTCGCTCAGAATTAAGCCTAAATTCGCCAAAATCAGCGTGGTAAACGTCAAGGTACGAGCATCAAGTTCACCTTGTTTGCGATAGACTGCAATCCCGAAAATCATCAGCACGATCGCTAAACTTCCCAATCCTTGTAAAAGTGCCAGACGAATCGTTTTGCGACCAAACAATGGCTCCTTGGGGTTACGAGGCGGACGCTTCATTACATTGGATTCTGCGGGTTCGGCTTCCAACACGATCGAGCAGGCAGGATCAATGATCAAATGGAGGAATGCAATGTGAATCGGCAGCAACACTAATGGCAACTTAAACAAGACTGGAATCAAAGACATCCCCGTGATCGGAATGTGAACCGCAACCAGATACGCCATCGCTTTGCGGAGATTATCAAAAATTCGCCGTCCGAGTTTGACCGCTTGCACGATCGACGAAAAATCATCGTTCAGTAACACCAACGCCGCCGACTCGCGGGCAACATCCGTACCTCTCTCTCCCATTGCAATGCCGATTTGGGCAGATTTGAGCGCCGGGGCATCGTTCACGCCATCCCCTGTCATCGCCACAACTTCACCTTTCGCTTTCAGAGCATTGACTAACCGCAACTTTTGTTCGGGCACAGTTCGCGCAAAGATGTTGGTACTTGAAATGCGCTGTTGAAGGTTAGCATCACTCATCTCGTCCAATTCTGCTCCGGTCACGACGGCTCCCATTTGCAGCAGTCCGATTTGTCGCGCGATCGTTTGAGCCGTTTCTGGATAATCTCCGGTAATCATCACCACTCGAATCCCAGCGGTATAACATTCTTGAATCGCCGCTGCAACGGTTGGACGCACAGGATCAGACAATCCAACTAAGCCGATAAATTGGAAGGGGAAATCATGTTGTTGATCCGGTAAATGACTGGGATTTAGCGAGGGATGCGGGGGCAAAAAGGCGGGTGGAGCTTCGAGTAGAGAGGCTTTGGCAACGCCCAACACGCGCAATCCTTGAGATGCCATTTTGCTGACTCGATCTGTGAGAATTTGCTGCTGTTGGGGCGTGAAATGGCAGAGATCTGCGATCGCTTCCGGTGCGCCTTTCGCCGCAACTTCGTACAGCTTACTGTCGGCAGATTGCCAAACGTGAGACATGGCTAGAAGATGCGGTGAGAGCGGATATTCTCGCAACAGTTGCCAATCTTTGTGCAAATGTTCAGTATGGGCAAGGTAATGATCGCCCAATTGTTTAAAGGCTTTCTCCATTGGATCAAACGGATCTCGTTGGCTGGCAAGAATGCAGAACTCAACTAATTCATGAACAGTCTCAGGAAGTGGATCTAAGGAATGTAAGCTTAAATCATAAGAATTTTCTGAATGGTTATGGGGACATAGCTGCTGTACTGCCATCTGATTCAGGGTCAGCGTCCCAGTTTTATCGACACACAGAACCGTTGCAGACCCCAAAGTTTCAACAGCAGAAGCCCGACGCGCTAAGACATGACTGCGGGAAATGCGCCACGCTCCCAACGCTAAAAAGAGCGTCACGACGAGTCCCTAGAGTATTGGAGGAAGTGGATTTCGCTCACTATTTAAGTCTTAATCCTGACACTTTCTGCCATTGGGCATGACTGAACCATGTAAGCTAGTTCGGTCTAGATTAGCTCCATCTAAACAAGCTCCTTCTAAATGACATCCATCTAAGTTTGCTCCTTGAAGATCGGCATGGCTTAGATCCGCTTTTTCCAGATGAGCTTGCTGAAGGTTGGCTTCCCTTAAATTAGCTTTAACTAAATCTGCGCCAATTAAGCTCACTTTTTCCAAGCAGAATCCCTGCAAGTTAGATCCATTCAATGAAGCCGCCTTGAACACTCTTTCTCCTGAACTGTATCGCACTAGCAGTTCACGAGCGCTATCCACGGGTTGGTTAAACATGCTTCCTCTTGGGCAAAATAATGCCAGATCGACGGACTAGTGGATCGGTCGTTTTCCTCTCACCCGCTACGTCTCGTTGTGTCTTACATCTAAGTACAGGACAAAACTTGCCAAGAGAGAGCAGGAAAGGGGTTCATGAGAATTACTACATTCTTTAACCACCAATACTCCAGACAATTTTTGAGGCAAAGGCTGGAACCTGCATTCTGCCGTTGGTGATCTAAAACTGTCCGGACTGTTGAACCACGAAACCCTTATGAATCAGGTTACTCTACTACGAGATGCGTTGCGCCCTCACTTAGCGTGGCATGGTGCCCGATTAAGCTTTTTAGCCGCCTTTCTCATCGCCCTGTTACGAGTGAAGACTGTTAACTTCAGCGAACTCGCCACCGGCTTTAGTGGCAAGGCTCAGACGGAGTCTCATTACAAGCGTCTGCAACGATTTTTTCGCCACTATGAGATGGACTAGCGGGCGCATTTGAACAGAAAGTTACGGTTGCGCCCAAAAAAGATTTCCCTATAAGGCTTTCAGGTATCCTCAGATAAAGGGGTTTGAAGTTGGCGTTCCCGGTCGAGTAGAGAGGACTCCGTTTCAAACTGCTTGCGCTCGGTAATGTCCTCGATCGACAGCAAAATCATCGCAGCGTTGTCTTCTCGTTGCAGTTTGCACGCATTCAGCAGCATTGTTTTTTGCCCAAACTGCTCAAAATAATGGGCTACCTCAAGATTTTGAACCGGACGATCGTGGATTAGAATCTCTTCTAAAACGGGTCGCAGTTGAGGAATATTCCACTGTCCATTGCCTAGCTCAAACAGAGAAGATTGTGTGGTCTCAGCTTCATTAACCTGGAACGTCTCGTAGAACGATCGATTGGCGGTATCCACCCGCAGATCGGCATCCAGCACGACGAGAGGGATTTGCACCGTCTCGATGATTGTTTCTGCATAGTTGCGGGCTGTCTCTAGCGTGACAGCCTGACGTTTGAGCGCATCGATATCTAGAAAAACCAGGATTACGCCGTCAATTTGGTTTTCGCTCGTGTGATAGGGACGAATGCGGAGGCTATACCAATAACCCGTTCGCGTCTGAACCTCCTGTTCCTTTAGGTTACGCGTCTCCAGCACCTCCAAAATTATCGGGTCCAGCTGAGAAACGTCAAAATTAGCTTGGAGGTCGCTAAACGGTCGCCCGACATCAGCGGGAATGAAATTAAAGAGTCGCTGGGCGGTTGGCGTAAAGCGGCGAATTCTCAAATCATTCGTCAGCATGACAATGGGGATATTGATGCTGGCAACAAAATCGTTGACATCGCTATTGTCTCGGTTTTGTTGCAGATTGCGGCTGCGAAGTTCGTCGTTGGTGGTGAAGAGTTCTTCATTGGTGGCTTGGATCTCTTCTTTAGCCGTTTGGAGTTCTTCATTAGCGCTTTGAAACTCCTCGTTGCTCGATAAGACCTCTTCGTTTGCCACTCGCAGATTTTGGTTGAGATCGTTTTGCTCTTGAATCACCGCTTTTAGATGCGCTTGAGCCAAGAGTTCTCGTTGAACTGCGGCGGCTAGCGCTTGACGGAGATTCTCGATTTCAGGCTCCAAGTCTGCTGGCTCTGAGCGGTCAGCCACAGGTTTGGGTTGAATGACCGCAGGTGAAACCGCTTCAAAAATCACCAGAAAATAGATCGAGTCTGAGGTCGCAGACTGAAAGGGAATCACTTCAAGGTTGAGGAGGGTCGATCGCTCACCTGTTTCAAGCGCAATCTCCTCTTGCCGCACCGGAGCGTTTTGAGTCTGTGCCTGATAAACCGCTGTGCGAAGCCCTATCAACAATCCTTCCCGTGTCATCATTAGCACGTTTAAGTCTGTGGTGCCCGGAGTCATCTTGAGATAGGGGTCGGTGTCTCCTCGCATCTGCAAAATGTGCATCTGGTCGTTGATCACGACAGACACGGGCGCATAGCGGTTTGAGATCAGTTGGTCAACTTTTCGTGCTAAATCAAAGTCATCGCCGATGTCTTCACTCACTCGCTGCTGTCGATTGATGCTAAAAGTCGGGTAAGAACTCGCTGTCAGCGAAAGCAAGGGACGCGTTGAGGTCAGCTTTTTAGCGTAGAGTTTGAAGGGTTCATCGACTGACGTAAACAGATTTGAGGATTTTTTGACGCTTTCTGACGTGCCGAGCATCAAAAAGCCCGTTTCGTTGAGACTATAGTGAAACGACGGCATAATGCGGTCTTGCAGCATGTCTGATAAATAGATCAGCACATTGCGGCAGCTAATCAGGTCAAGATTAGAAAACGGCGGATCGCCCCCTAAGTTATGCCTTGCAAACACGCACATCTCACGAACCTCACGGCTCACATGATAGCCACCCGTTACCACCGGGACAAAGAAACGGCTGAGACGATCAGGCGAAACTCCGTCCAGCTGAGCGTCCAAATAAAAGCCCGCCCTAGCCTTTTTGATTACCGATTCGCTGATATCGGTGGCAAAAATCTGAATCGGCGGAACGGTTGCCTGATCGCCAAAAAACTCTAACAAGCAGATGGCGATCGAGTAGACTTCTTCACCCGTTGAGCAGCCTGCTACCCAAACCCGAATCGGAGCATTGAGCGATTTAGTTTGGCTAATAGTGGGAAACACCTGCGTTTTCAGACGTTCAAACGTTTCAGGGTCACGGAAGAAGCTCGTGACATGGATCAACATCTCCTCATACAGCGCTTGCACTTCAGCCGGATTTTCTTGCAGATAGTGGGCGTAGTCTTCCAATCTCTCCAGCTTATACAACAGCATCCGTCGCTGCATCCGGCGGATGATCGTGGTCGGCTTATAGTAGGTGAAGTCAATGCCAGAAGTCTTTCGCAAGAGGGCAAAAATGGTGGTGAGAGCGGTTCCAGGCTCAAGTGACTCGTTGACGAGTTGGGGCAGCTGAGAATTAACGAGAAAGGGACTGCGGCTGAGGGTGGTCAGTTCTGCGGCAATGGCTTGAGGCGGCAACACAAAATCAACATTTCCGGTCGCCACGGCAGTGTTGGGCATACTGTCAAACTGTGCGGTGGCTTCACTTTGAGCAAACGTCACGCCTCCCGCAACCTTGATCGATTTCAACCCCTGTGAGCCGTCTCCATCTGTGCCCGACAGCACGATCGCAATCGATTTGTTGCCTCGATCGACTGCCAAAGACTCAAAAAACGCATCTGCCGGTAGATATCTCCCATTAGTTTTGTGACGGGGAGTCAGATGAAGCAGCCCCTCGGTCAGCGTCATCTCGGTGTTAGGCGGAATCACATAGACTTCATTGGGTTCGACCATCATGAGATCATGGACTTGACGCACGGGCATAGAGGTCACTCTGCCCAAAATCTCAGACAGCAGACTTTTATAGTCAGGGGACAAATGCTGAATCAGCACAAACGCCATGCCCGTATCAGTCGGCAAGTAGCGGATGAGTTCTGTAAATGCCTCTAGCCCCCCGGCTGAAGCGGCAATTCCGACGATCGGAAAAGGAGCATCAGTTTTAACCTGCTGATCAGGTGTTGAGCTACCTTCAGGGATGACCGATTCGGACATATCTTTGGAAGAAAACGAGTCAGCGGTCATGGATTCACCGGAGGTTTAATATTCTTTTGGGAAATACTGCTCTAGCAGGTGCTCACTCCTCACTTGTTTAGCTGTATTTTCAGACTGACTCAGTTCGATGAGCAAGGTTCGCAGTTGGCGGAGTGCTAGAGGCATCGGTTTACTCCGATAGTTCTCCCAGCGGTTGACTGTGACTACAGTCACGCCTACCTTGGCAGCAAACTGCTCTTGTGTCATCTCACACAACTCTCGCAGAGGAAAAATTAGGGCATTTATATCGATGGGATGGAGTTTGGCGTTGTTTATCGCTAATGGCATCGATCAACTCCACTTAGATTAACAAGTGATAGGTGGCATTGAGTTAAACTGCCGTGGCGAGGGGTGTGCCGGGGGCAATCGCCTGTTTCAGATAGCGATGAGCTAAATCGGGAAGATCAGTGAGCAATTCGGGATTGAAAATGAGATCGGCGATCGACACCGATCTCCACAGTTCATCTAGAGAAATCTCTTTGGTATTAGTCATCGTTTTAAACATTATGTATAGCTATCCTGACTTTGCTTGACTCTGCTGGGGTTGCATTTTGATAGTTTGGGTTGTTTTCAGCTTGGCACGAACAATCTTCTTTCGGAGTTCATCCGCAAGCAGTATGAGCGGTGCACAAATCAATAACGCCAGCCACTGCCCTAGGGACAACGGCGCGGTTGCAAAGATGTTTTGCAAAGCTGGGAGATAGATAATCGATAAGATCAACGCCCACTCAACCGTAATGCCAATCCAAATCAAGCGATTGCTGAAGAAACTCAGCCGGAAGCTGGAAAGGCGCTCAGATCGACAGGCGAATACATTGCCATCCTGACAGGCAACGATCGCCGCTAGCGTGACCGTCGTTGCCTGGTAGTAAATCGCCATCGTTGCCGCACTCGCAGAGTGGGAGAGAATCGCTGGACTGACGGCTTGTAACTCAGCGATCCCATACCCATGTGTCCACCACACTAAGAAGAAACCTGTCATGCCGACTAACCCCTCAATCAACCCTAGAAAACAGTAAGCACGCAGCATTAATGACCGATCCAACAAGGGCTTTGATTTCTTCCGGGGGGGTTGTTGCATGATGCCTGCTTCGGGCTTCTCGGCACCCAATGCGAGTGCTGGCAGCATATCTGTGCCTAAATCAATCGCCAGAATTTGTAAAATCGCCAGTGCGGGTGGAATCTTTAGCAGTCCCATCGCTAAAAAAGGCAAGAATTCTGCCACGTTGGACGCGAGGATATAAGTCATGAACTTGCGAATGTTTTGATACACCGCCCGCCCCTGCTCGATCGCGCCAACGATCGTGGCAAAGTTGTCATCAATCAGTACAATATCTGCGGCTTCCCGCGCTACATCGGTGCCGCTCTTACCCATCGCAATTCCAATATTGGCAGCTCTCAGTGCAGGCGCATCATTAACCCCATCGCCTGTGACCGCAACGACATGCCCCAGGTCTTTATACGCTTGCACCAGCCTTAACTTCTGTTCTGGTAGCACACGGGCAAACACTAGCCCAGACTGCCAGCGGTGCAAGACTTGTCGGAGTTGAGCATCAGAAAGATGTCCTAGCTGCTCCCCGGTGATGACTCTTACGTTGCCCTCGACTAAACCAACCTGATGCGCGATCGCTTCTGCGGTTAATCCATAATCACCTGTCACCATCGTGACCTGAATTCCCGCTTGATGGCACTGCGCGATCGCCTCTGCTACCTCTGCACGGGGCGGGTCGATCATGGCAGTCAAGCCGATAAATGTTAGATTTCGCTCTAGCGTATCGGTATCTTGCTCTAAAAGTTCATTTCCTCCCTGCCGTATGGCGATTCCCAACACCCGATATCCCTGCCTCGCCAGTTCATCGTTTGCGGCGGCAACCTCCGATCGTTTAGTCTCCGTTAGTGCTATGACCTGTCCATCTTGCAGCAGCGATCGACAGTGCTGCAAAACATCCAAGAGTGATCCTTTCGTAAAGATCTGATGAGAAGAATCTTGAGTTTTGAGGTGATCATCTACTGGTTCTGGCTCCTTAACCCATGACCACGGACTAGGAATAGGAACCGATGACGAATTCAATACAACGGTCATCATGCGTCGATGCGAATCAAACGGCACTTCTCGCACTCTAGGCGATTGGTGCTGCAATGCCTCAAGATTTAATCCAGCTTTGAGAGCCACGACCAGTAATGCAGCTTCGGTTGGATCGCCCACCTCTTGCCATTGAGCCGAACCAGGCAGGTGATTTAACCGAGCGTTACAGCAGAGTGCCGCACCTGCTAGGAGTAAATGTACCTGCGGAGTCTGCTTCTGGATAGGAATCTGCACTGCTCCTGTTGGGTCGTAACCGACTCCCGTGACTTCGATCTCAGTGGCGGGAATCCAGAGTTTGCGAACCGTCATCTCGTTTTTGGTCAAGGTTCCTGTTTTGTCTGTACAGATTACTGTGACAGCACTCAAGGTTTCAACAGCAGAGAGACGGCGAACTAAAGCATTGCGCTTTGCCATTCGCTGCACGCTGATCGCCAATGTCAGACTTACGGTTGGCAGCAATCCTTCGGGCACAAACGCCACAATAATCCCGATCGCAAAGATGAAACTTTCCTTGATCCCTATCCCCACTAGCAAATTTGTCAGGAGGAAGACCAGAATGCCCATGCCAAGCGCGATGATCGTGATGATGTGAACAACGCGATCGATTTGCACTTCTAGAGTGCTCGGCTCTCGCTTCACTGTTGCGGTTAAATGCGCCACCTGCCCAAACTCTGTCTGGCTTCCGGTGGCGTTCACCACTGCCTGCCCTCGACCGGAGGCAACTGTAGAGCCAGCAAACACCAGATTGGCGGCTTCAGAGGCTCGCATTTTTTCATCTGCGATAGGTTCCGGCGATCGTGCAACCGGAAGCGACTCACCTGTAAGCACCGAAACATCAACATAAAGCGACTGGCTAGAAACCAATCTAGCATCGGCAGAGATCCGATCGCCCTCTTCTAGCTGGATCACATCCCCTGAAACTAACTCCCGCGCCAGAATCGTCGATAGGCTACCGTCTCGATAGACTTTAACTTGAGCCGGTAGGACTCGTTTTAAGGCAGCTAACGCTTGCTCTGCCTGATATTCCTGCCAAAAACTAAAGGCAGCATTAATCCAGATCACTGCCCAAATTGCCCAGCCCAGTTCGGGGGTGCCAGAGATAAATGCCAGAATGCCTGCCACCCATAGCAACAGTGCCATGAAGTGCGTTAATTGATCAGTGAAGCGTAACAGGAGCGATCTCCTTGCTGCTTCTGGCATTTCATTGTAGCCATATTGCTTCAGCCTGGATGCGGCTTCAATTTCAGCAAGCCCTTGAGCAGAGCTGCCCAAGGTTTGATACACGTTCTCGATCGTCAGCGTCCAAATCGGATGATGAGGGGTCATTGGCAGTATCTAAGTTGGGGCTAATCAAACCTCAGAGTGACTTCTCATTCGCTGGATCTCCCTTAAAGGGTTGAACTCCAGTCACTGGATAGTGGTCGTCAATGGGACTGAAAATTCGGAATGCTGCGCTAAAAATATAGCGCATGACTTGCTGAGGAATGATAATAGCGCGAATGACGTTCTGTAATGTTTTGCTAGTAGACATAATAGTTTCTCTTATTTAGAAGCCTTGAGATACGCGTAGACATTAAGTTGATATCACTGACGTGAACGACATCATTAATATCATCTGACATTGACGAACAACCTTGAGTCGATCAGATCAGTGTTACCAACTGCTATCCGAGATACACTTCAGCGCAACTGCTAGGAAGCCATAAGGTCCAAGTGTTTTGTGTCTAGAAAAGTATCGCCCAATCGATCGGCATTTTCTCTCAAAATGTGCAACATACCCCCTCGAATCACCGTTTCCATGTAGAGCCGCTCTGCCAAAGGAGAAGAATGTTGAGGGCTGGATCTTCTCGCGGGTGCAGGTTCTCCGTCGATCGCGTACTGGTTAGGAACTTGGCTGAGAACGTAGGCAATCAGCTTTTGCCGAAATTCATGAATCGAAAAAGCTGTCTGATACGGATGTTCAGGATACCCCTCTAAAACATCGTCAATTTCTCGAAGCACCAGAGGCAGTGTTAAATTAATCAATTCGTGTGTCATGTTTATCTCTAATTCAAGTTTGCCAAGGCTGAAAGCTATTGCTGCCGTTGATCAAACAGGCATATCGGCATGGCAGGAGCGACAATGCCAGTGAAGCCCATCCATGCGCATGTGTCGGAGTAAAACACCAGAACAGCAGAGACAGGTACGGCGGCTTCTCATGGATTGATCGATCGCTGATGTGTCCAAAATCTCCAAGCTGCGATCGAGGTTTGAGTGCCTTACCCTTGAGATTGAATCGGTTAACAAAGGGTTCATCTCATACTCCTTGACAAATTAAGTTGTCGAATCGTCTTCTTCTTAAAAGCTTTCACCGTTAACTCAAACGCTCTTCCTCTAACTACAATACTCACTTCATGTTTGAGGTCGTGTATCCACAAAGGACGAGTCGATGTTTGATTTGTATGAGTTGATTAAGGAGTTTACAACAATACTCACTTCATGTTTGAGGTCGTGTATCCACAAAGGACGAGTCGATGTTTGATTTGTATGAGTTGATTAAGGAGTTTACAATTCTTTACAGAAGTGGCGGCTGTTTTAGCATGAGTACCATTCTCTAGCTTCGAGTTCTTGTTGAGGCAGCAATAAAGTGGCTTCGATTTCCGAGCGGATCGTCGCTGTCACTTCACAATTGCTATGGAGACAGTCCAGCAGCAGTTGGTTAGCAGAGTAGTAGCGCTGCAAGACCTGCTCTTGCTCCGGACTAAACTGCCAATTTTGATCAAGCTGCCGATACTGGTCGATCGCCTGCTTAAGCTGTTCTTCCCAAGCGGCATGATGTGCCTGCCACCATGCCTGAAACCGCTCTTGGTTTTGCTCAGGGTTGGGCACTTGACCTTGAAGCTGTTGCAGAGATTTGTGGAGACCTGCATTCAGCACCATCCCCAAAATATTGCTAAGGGCATCGCCACAGAGGTGAGCATGGGCAAAGTCTGGGCTTTGGTCGATCACACATTTCAGCAGCAGGTCATCTAATGCGACATCTAGAAACATCCCCTGGTCGAGGGTGCAAGCGATCGCAAAGTCAGCCGCACTGTGAGGCGTTTTAGCCAGCGCCAGATAAAAGGCGCGTACCGTTGCCTCTCGGGTTTGGGTAGGAAGCTGCGATTTTCGGCTTGCCCACTTCAAAAATTCTTGCAGGTAGGGGTCTTGAGCTACCAAAGTATCAATCTGTTGCTTCATCAACTGCATCAGCGAGTCAGCACTTCGCAGCATTGCTGCCGTTAACAAAAAGATTTCATGCCAGTGCGGATCGGTCAGATGACTCACTAGCCCGCCCAATGCCTGATCTAGGGACTGGAGGTTGTGGCTCGCTACGATATTGCGGGCTGTGAAATATTCTTGAAACGCCAGGTAGGAAAACGAGAAAACGCCCCGTGCCCTTTCGGTGAGCAGCCCGTGCTGAGACTCGATCGCCTTCAGCACCGCTTCACTTTCGATCTGTAACTCTCCATCGTCTGTCGAAGCATCGGGCAAATGACGAATATAGTCCTCAATGTGTTGCTCAACCACCCGCTGCTCAAAGAAATACTGACCTTTCTCAAACGTGGCTGTGGCGAGCTGGCTCATTAGCTTGAGCTTTTGGGGCAATAAAAATCCCCGATAAATCTCATCGCGTTCTACCCCTTTGGCTTCATCCCATTTGACCAACAGCAGATCCAACCCTTGCTTATAAAACTCTGATCGCTTCGTCGGAAATCGCTCATGCCCATGAAACACCCAGCAGGCAAGATGTAAAAACAGCGGAGTGACGACCATCTGACGGAATTGCCAGTTTTCTGCCAGGTCTAGCTTGCGGATAAACTGAGTGGACTGTGCGACTCCGTCCTTAGCTGTAGTTTTGGTGAACGCCACAAACCATTTTTGGGCAAACGCAACTATTTGTGCCTGCGTGAACGGAGCGATCTCGATATCGGTAAAGCCTCGCAAGCTAAACTTTTGAGCGGCTGTCCGACAAGTCGTCACAAACCGGTTTTTATGGTATTTGTCCGAAAAGCGACGAATTTCTCTCAATACCGCAGTGCTTTCGTGGCGTAAGACTTCATCAATGCCATCTAATAGCAGCAGCACTCGACCGGCTTGAAGCAATGTCTCAACCACAGTTGGGTCAACGATACCATCAACAAGGAACTCTTGACGCAAGTAGTTCAACAAGCTGAATTCGCCGCTGATTCTAGACTCTTCAGCAAAATGCCGCAGCGTGATGAAGATCGGCACCCGCGTCGCTTCAAACGCTCCCTGGCTGCATTGAACAGCAAGATATTGCAGAAAGGTGGTCTTCCCAGCCCCCGGTTTACCTAACACCCTCAGCTTGGGGTAGGTTTCAACAGCTCGCATTCCCGCCATTTGGGGCTGGTTAACCTCACCTAAGCCAACGCGATCGAAATCCTTCGGTTCCAGAGTTTGCAGGTTAGCCAACTCTAGCTGCTGCTGACTGGCAATAGACTCTAAAATGTTGACATCAATATAGATATCATCCAGGCTGACAGGATGTCCAATGTCTAACAGTTGCAGGATGCCGCACTGGTCTTGAATCGTGTCTCGATGTTGCGATCGCACCTGCTGTACCAGAGCAGCAATCTTCAGAGGGGCAATCGCCTCTTTTTCAGGAAATTCCGCTGGCGGATCGAGCGCAATCTCTCGCCACTCTAAATCCAAGATCGAACAAATCTCTGTAAAAACCTGACGCTCGACGGGTTGCCCAGTGAAAAATCGCCAGATTGGCTGACGAGTCTTTAAGTTGATTTCCCCTGCCAAGTTTTGCTGTGTCCATCCTTTGATGGCAAATGCGCGTTTAGCCTGTTGAATTCCGGGAAGGGATAATTGCAGCGATCTCTTGACCATGAGACAAACCTCCTGGTCTGAAACTTTGAGAACTCAAACATTGGCTACGTAATCTTGCTATTCTAGAACCCTTTTATCAGATGCCATGTCTTTATCTGTCTAAAGTTATACAGTCAGTGCGCCTCAATCTTTGACTGCAACGCGAATTCAAACATTGCTAGGTATATCTTGAGTCAGTGAACAAAGAAAGATAAAATCCCCCTGCGCTTCGGGCAGGAGGTGAATGTTTTGTGTCTCAAGATGAGCTACCTCATAGAAACTTCTCTTTCCATCTAGCAAAGTAAGAATAACAGCCCAATAGGAGGTCAGCCATGACTCAGAAAACCTTAAATCTGAACTCAGCACCAGGGCATCAAGTCCTCGCTGC
>JBBRPT010000120.1:0-13643 GCA_038227635.1 Leptolyngbyales cyanobacterium
AAAAGGACAAGCGAAAGGAATCCGTAAAGGGGACAGTGTGTCTCAAATGAAGTTTATCGAAGAACTGTTTGGAGTGAGCGCTTAAGACAATACGATTGGCACAGATCATTTGTCACTTTAAAAACTTTGCGACAGAACCTCATTTTCTGAGGAGTGAGTCATTGACTACCTCCTGAGGCTCACATCCACAGGATTTCCCGTTGCCCACCGACCGTATCAAGTTGGTTGGTGAAGTCGGAAAAGTTCTAGCAGCAGGTGAACGGGGTCGTTATCACTTAAATTATAGTTCATGAAACTGGGTTCTAAGGACAGCTACTACATCTTCATAGATTGATAATCATTTCTGTTTCTCTAACTATATTTTTTAATTCTAGTTTGCGTTAACTTCAATTAAATATTTTTATACTTAATTTCATGCGGAGACCAGTGCATTATCCGTTCCTTGCTCTTCAATATTTTAGGACCGTGATAGGTCACTGATGTTGGTATCGACAGGAATCTTCTGCAACGTCTGCAGTCAACTCCCTACTCAAAATGCAGTTAGATCCGCAGCGATCGCCTCAAGCAAAGGGGTGGCAACTTTTCTTCAACAGCTTCGCCCAGGATTCTGTTCTCCAGAATCCTGGGAAAGAGGTTTAGTGTAATTGCTAGTGTTATTCTCTGTCGAAACCTGTTCTCTATGTTTCACTAACTTTTACCTAATAGTTAGTGAATGTGAGAGGGGGTGAAAGAGAGATGGGGTATGGGGTTGAGAGGGGTTTTGGGGGATGAGCTAGTTTTGAGAGGCTAAATTTTGACTAAGTTATACTGCATAAAGTCATATAACTTAGTGAGTTTCTTGATGGCTTTTTTGAAGGGGGAGAATCCGCATCGTCCGGCTCCCGGGTCGGTGTTGAAGGTGGAGCCGATTCGGGATAAGCGGGCGATCGCCCGCATTAAGAAGCTATTGCGGGATCATCCCCGTGATCTGTGTTTGTTTGTGGTGGGGATGAATACGGCGTTTCGAGCGAATGAACTGCTCTCGCTGAGGGTGGGGCAGGGGGTTCCAGCAGCAACGGAACCGTAAACAACGTTAAGCCGTCCAGTTTTATGGACAAAAGCGCTCAAAGCTTTTCCCCATAAGGGTTAATACGGTGATAGAGCCATCTTCTCGCGCAGAATAGCTCGTTGTTGGGGTAAAGGTAGCGTAGCTGCCGTTGGCGAATCCAAAAAAGGCTTAGTTTTAGCAGCGGAAAAATTTTGGTCGTTAGTGAGCAGTTGAAGTGAACTGTCCCATTTACGAGGCTTGGTCGATCACGGCTGAGGAGCCTGTAAGGTCGCAAAATCGTTGCTTGTGATTCGGACTGTCCCATTTATGGCTGAAGATGGGACAGTTCAAGTTAATAGATGCCCACTCAAGGTAGCTGCTACAACCTTTTATCTATGGGCTTTCCAGCCTTAACGACCAGAATTTTTCCGTTACTAAAACTAAGCCATTATCCGCCGAAGCGCCTCAGCCACAATCTGCGATCGATCCATCACAGTTCCTTCATCTGCCAGATCCATCACATATCTATCTAGCTGCCTATGCAGTTCTTTGGGAATGGAAAAATAAGCCCCTACATAGTCAGGGTTGCTCCGCTTCCCAGTCTTGCGGCTTTTGGGCACAGGTTCAGTCGATGGAGCAGTGACTATCTGAATATCCGGCTTGTCAGCTATCTGCATAGGCGCATATCCGTCTATCTGACTATTTGGTGTTTCTGCTTCAGTCGGTTCTGATTCATCCCGCGCCAAGCTCAGGACTTCGCTGAACTTGGTTTTACGATTGCCCTTAGAATTTCTGGTTTGAGCGTCTGCCAATCTCGCCATCCTATTTTTCCCCCCTTGGTTTTTTGAATCGGTAAGCCTTCGGTCACCGCATTTTTGTACGCCTTATAAAATCGAATCCCTTGCTTAAAGGTGGGATACCCCTTTGCGGTCAGTGCTTCTCGTAAATCGTTGCCGTCCGTCTGGGGGTGCGGTGGAACCGCACTAATCAGGACTCGCCAGTTGGTTTCCTGGGGCAAATCCTGGGCCATCAGCACTAGGGCATCGAGGGACAGCATATCAGGCGGACAGGGTGAAATCAGTAAATCACAGCCTCTCGCCAGCTCCTCAATTTCTGCTTTACTAGGTCGCGCAGCCGTATCGATGACAATCCATTCAAACGACTCTGACCGCATGACCTTCGCTGCTTCTCGTTCGCCAACGACGACAAACGGCAACTTTCCCTCCCTTGCCCACACAGAGGCGGAACGGTTGGGATCTCCATCAATCACCAGGGTTTTCCCTTCTGCTGACAACAGAGATGCCACCGCGATCGCAGTGGTGCTTTTACAAATCCCGCCCTTGTAGCCTGCAATAGTGATGATCGGCATATTAGGTGACTCGGTAGCTAGATGGAATAGTAGCGTATTGCTGTCTATTTGAATAGATGAATATCCAGATAGGCGCATAGGCGCATATTTGGATAGGTGAATATTTACCTGTGCGAATAGTCGATCGCGGTTCTGACTGCCAACTTATCTCCAGCGCTCAGACCAGATGTGCGAATCAATTGTTCGGTTTGTGGGGTCGTGATTCCTCAAGAACCAGTGTTTCAAAAACGGGCGTTTATGAGACACTCGTTAACTTAACTGAAAATACCCGTTCCACCCCCTGTCAATGTCTCAAAACCTGTGTCATAATCAAAGTATCAAAACATCCATTAAGTGACGGGTATTGAGACAATGCTAGTAGGCTACGCCAGAGTTTCCACGCAAGACCAACATCTAGACCTTCAACTAGACGCTCTAACAGCAGCAGGTTGTGAAAAGATTTTCACTGATGAAGGAATCAGCGGCAGTAAGAGCGATCGTCCTGGTCTGAACAAGGCATTGGAGTTTTGCCGCCAGGGTGACACGTTGACTGTCTGGAAGTTAGATCGCCTGGGTCGCTCATTGGCTCATCTCATTGAGGTTGTCAAAGGGTTGGGCGATCGTGGTGTGGAATTCAAATCAGTTCAGGAGACGATCGACACCTCTACTCCTGGCGGCAAGTTAGTGTTTCACATTTTTTGCAGCATGGCAGAGTTTGAAAGAGATCTAATTCGGGAGAGGACTAATGCTGGATTGGCTGCGGCGAAGTCTAGAGGGCGTAATGGTGGTAGACCCCAGGCGCTCACACATGAACAGATCAAGATGGGTCTGGCTCTCTCAAATAGTCCAGACATGACCGTCAATGAAATCTGCCAACAACTAGGATGCTCTCGTGCCACCTACTACCGTCAAGTTGCAAAGCGAGAAGCTAAGAAGCCTGCAATTGTGGCGGTAGACAGCCAAGATGAGCCAGAGCCGCCAATCGAAGCCAAGCCCCAGACTCGACGACGTGGGCAGAGGAGCGTTCGTCAAAACGATGTTGTCGAACTGGTACCAGGCGATCTGGTGCAAACTCCCGCTGGCTGGAAGGGCGTGGTAACTGCGCGGCTCCACGGTCGAGTCCATGTCGAGTTCGACTCAGGCATCAAAGACGACTTCCCACCGCACTTGCTTAAGAGGGTTGGCTAGTCCAGGTTTAGATGGTAGTTCTATTGTGCTATAGTTCCCTAGTAGACTATCAACTAGGGAACTATAGTGGACATTACAAAGAACCTGATTGAGCTTGAAGAGGTGTTCTATCGGGCGGCTTGGTCGAGTTACCCACTCGTCTCCTACGATCTGATCAAAGAACATCTAGGCTTCGATATCCAGGACGAAAAGCGTTACCTGATGCGGACTTTGAAGCGGCGGCTTGAGAAGCGTGGCGTTTATCCCAGTGCTGTAAGGGGTCAAGGCTACTACGCTCATCGATGATGCTCACAAATTCAAGGAATCGACATGACCAGCAACTTAGACCAGCGGGTAACGCAACTAGAGGCAGACATGGAAGCAACGCAGAACATTTTGAGGCAACTGGCCGAGTCTCAGTTGAGGACAGACCAGACGGTGAGCCGCCTATCGGAGCGGGTGGACTCATTTGTATTTGAGGCGCAGCGGGTACTAGGCAACCAGGGCGATCGCCTATCTCGAATAGAATCTGCGGTAGAAACCTTAGTCTCCACAGCCCAACGTCATGACCGCAATGCAGAGGCAGATCGAGCAGAGTCAGCGGCATTCCGGGTAGAGATGCAGAGCATGACGAGTCGGCTTGATGCCTTGGTTCATTACTTGATGAGGCAGCAGGAGTAAGGTTGCCGTCGAGGACTGATACGCCTAGAAAACGCACCAGGTCTTCGTTGCGGGGAATCCTGTGTTCGATGCCTCCCCGTTCGACAGAACCAAGGCACAAAACAGATGGAATAGTTACTGAGCGCGGGTTTCCAATTTGACAGGCGCTAGGGTGTATGCGTGGCGCTAAATGTGGCAACTCCCACTGTTCAACATTACTCTACCTAAGGAGCACTGGCAGGATCTAAGGATTTAGCCTTTGAATTGTCGAGATAGTCTTGGGATTGTTGAGTGCTTGTGCGCTGGTAGTCACTGACCTTCCCATAGTGACTCTGAGTGTCTAGCTGACGATTAATAGCCTGTTGTCTTGCGAGGTCAGCATCATTGCTTCCAGGTTGAATAGTTCCAGGTTGAATAGTTCCAGGTTGAATAGTTCCAGGTTGAATAGGTTGAGATGAATGATTAGGGGAAGTATCTGAGCTAGTGCTCGATGTCTGTTCATTGTCGCAAGCTGATAGTGACATCGAAGCAACCAAACACCCAACTGCAATGAGACCAATTTTTGATAGTTTCATAAATGCCGTACTCCTTCGAGAGATGTGTTTATTATGCCATTACCTAAATCTTAAAAAGCTCAGGTTGCAGTTTTTGAAACTAAGATTATCCAAAAACGCCTGGCTTAGAGGCATTCGCAAGCGGATGTTGGCGTATGGCAACGATGTTGGTAATTAGGTATCACATCTCCTGAAACGACCGTATGTCAATAGTTTCAGGAGGCAATTTTTGAGATTTTTGATCATCATGAGGTTGATGTGCTGCGAGGGAACGCAACTACTCAACGAAAAAATTGGGTTTTAGGCTCCTGGCATCCTTAAGAAGTGCCAGTGTACTATCCATTATTGAATTCAAGCTAGTCCTAAAGAAGTCCAAGTCCGTACTATAAGCATCAAAATCATGTAGAAAAAGAGGAAACCGATCGCTTAGTTAAGAATATCGATGTTTTTTAAGACTTGAAAGCTTTATCTAGCAAGACTTACAGCCTTATGATACCTAATTACCAGGATCGTTGCCATACGCCATCATCTGCCGTAGATAGCTTTGATATCTCAACAGACAACCTTTCAACGGTCGGTGTGCATGGGCGTTGTTAAGCTGCGTCCTCGCCTACTTAGAGCCTATCCGAGAACCTGAATCGCTCGTATAGCAATGCACGCAAAGGATAGGTGAATCATCACAGTAGTTCTCTACGTTCTTCTCCCAACGTATCAACAATCAGCGAAATCGATTCATCCAAGAATGTATCTGCTCCACTGTCCAACGTCGAGCTTTGTAGTTCTCAATATCATGAATAATCTGCTTCCGCTCGTCTCGCGGGGGAATATGTCCGACATAGCCCCATCGCTCTAAAATGTCTCTCACTTCTTGATAGTCATATCCCTTGTCTAAACAAAGATTAAACAGCAGATCAATGGGTTCTTTATCCGGTACAATTCGCTGGGATTCTAGCGTTGCTTCAGTCAGTTTCATGTCATGTCGATTGGGTTCTTCCGAGCTTTTGATACTGGTAGCGAAACATTGATTAATACCTTGAAAGCCTTGAAGCTCCGTTGCTGCTGCAAGCTAAATATTTAAGTTTTGTAAGGCTGAGAACGATAGAGCAATGAATTCAGAGGTTAAGAAACATTTCGCCACCAGTATCAAAAGCTCGGAAGAACCCAATGTAATTATCATTTCACATATGGCAAATCAGCACTAATCCCGGGATGAGCTGAGACAACCAAAGTTTAGTCATGGGCAGATGGAATAGCACGTCGTCGTCGCTGGATGTCGGCTCGAAGGCCGCGTCCATTGCCGTCTTAGCTTTTTGCCCTCACTCGTACTGAAACTTGCGACTGACGTGGTGTGCCGCCGCGAGTTGACTGACAGGCTGTGATTTTGCCAAGACCTCAATCGCCAATTTCTGGCAGGCATCTGAGGATAAATTGGCGGCAACAGATTGGACTGGACTCATGCGATGGGTTCAACTCAGGGCTAAGGAGACAGCCCTTTACATTACACCGTTCTCTTTCAATCTCGTAGAGGGTAGATTCCCCGCCCCTTGGGGCGTAAGTGCCTAATTAAAGAAGGGCTGTTTGATACTCCGTCCGCTTGCGGCGGGGTCATTCATTTGAACCACGCCGCTGCGCTAAGGTTCGCAGTGCCTCCGCCAGCTCCGGCCGAGATCCTTCTGCTAGTGCAGCGGCAGCTACCAGACTGTCTTCTGCGGCCCGGAGCTGGCGCACGGCATCCGTGACGCGTTCGCCGAGACCAGCGGGATCGCCCACTTTCGGTGGGCCGAAAGCGGGGGTCGGCGTGTTTTTCAGGTGCTTCACGCGTTCGCAGTTGGCGTGGGCGTGGTTGAACTCCCTGCTCCCCATGACCTCTTGGTTCTTCAGATCCAGCTCGAGGACGGCGGTTCGGAGCGTCGAACCACGCGACGTCAGGCCGCTATCGAATGTCTCGCGCACGGTGAGGACGAGTCGCAACGCGACGTTGCCCGCGCCCGGAGCGGTGCTGAACCCGATCTCCGCTCCAGTTGGGCCGGCATTGAAGGTGACGAGCTGGGTGGATGCTAGCCTAGTACTGACCCCCGCCGCCGTTGGCACGTCAACGGTTGCGTCGACAGTCACGACGCCAGATGTTCCATTAGGGAACGGCTGGCCGTTGATAGTCCACGCTGCCATGAGCGATTCGAAGCCGTCTATCGTGGCCTTGATCGTCACGTTGTTAACGTATGTCCGCTCCACGAAGTCGAACAGCTGGCCACCCCCGCAGAGCGGACCGAGGTCGACGAACACCTGTTGTACAGGACCGTCCGGCTGTTGGAGCGTGTCCGTCTTGTGGGAGAGAGAGATGGATCGCTGACCCGAGGTTGGAATGATGCAGGCGGCGTCGGCATTGGACCAGTAGGCAGTGACCGCAACGCCGTCTGAAAGCCCGTTTTGGTTGCACACGTCGGTGATCTGGCCGCTGCCGCTGGCCGGCGGCGGTGTTTGCTGATACCAACCGCTGTTGAATGGATCGCTGATCGCCTCGGCCAGCTCATGACTGAGTGTCTGGGTCACGCTCGCTAGCTGGCTGCTGGATGTACCAATCCAGGCGGTTTCAAAGCGAATGTTGTCGTCCAGAAGCTCGAAAGACTCGAAGGGCACATTGGCGCCTAAAATGGAATTGCTCCCAGAGGGATTCGGCACTAGCGGGATGCTGGGGTCCAGAAAGACAATCATGATCAGATGGTGATTGTCATCGACGTTGTCGATCTCGTCGTTGTCGACCAGCCCACCGATGTAGGCACGAACGCCGTAATTAACGGCTGTAAAGAGGTTGATTGGAGGGGATAGAAATGGGTTGGCTGCTGCAAAACTCAGTAGATTTGTAACCGATTGGTCTACGCGCGGTGCGCGGACGCTGGCCGATCCACCATAGCCATATTGCGTCAGACCCTGGAGGTAGGCGCCGCTGGCCATGGTATTCAACGCATCGACGATCGTATTAACCGTCATCTCGCCGCTACCCGGCCAGTACGGTCCCAAGAAGATCGGTAGAATGTCCGGGTTCTCGATGAAACTTCCGTGTCCCACGAACACCGGGGTTGAGCTGATTGTGGGGTTAAAGTTAAACGTGATACGGTCACCCATGGTGCTTCCTCACAACTGTTTCTATTCAATTAGTTTCCTCAGCGAGTGGATAGCGTTGGCTTGCTGTTTGAGTGCTAGCATCTTCTAAATCACCACAGAAGTGGGGGCTGAAGTACTGCTGGCTCGCTCAGGTCTCCACCTGCGACAAGGTGTGTCCCGAGAGCAGACAAATGCGAATGCTGTCCTCATAGCTTTACTATAGGGGTTGAGCCGAGATAGGGATACCGTTGACGAATCCGAAAAGATCGGCGATCGCACTTCAGAGGCAAAAGCAGACGATTATGGCTTGGTAAAGGGTTCATAAGCAGACATATAACAACGCCCAGCCTGCGCTCCCAGCGGCTCAATCAGATTGAGTGCCTGGGTTGTCAGCTCAAAGGAGTCCAGAGCATCCACGCTGCTATGATAGACAGCGCTGATCGTTGCCCAGTGACGGGCATAATGGAGGTTAACGACGGTCTCTCGCACGTAGCCGTGGACGTTGTAGGCACCGGTCGTGTTCGTCACAAAGGGTGGCGGATCGATGATTCCGGCAGTATGCAACCAATCCCTAAGAACGCACATTTTGTCGCGAGCCATGGTTAGCAGACTGAGATTGTCTCTGGCAGCACTAGCATATGCGCCATTCATACCATTAGCATCGGCGTCACTCTGTGCCTTGTTGCAGCTTTCGGTAATTTTGTCTATTACCGCTTGAATGGCTGCCGTTGTGAGGTCTGCACAGGCATCATCAAGAGTCAATGCAGTCTGCTTAGCTTGCTTTACGGGTGCAGGAAGCGGACGATCGAGCGGAGTTCCTGCTGCTGGTGGCAACTGTGGAGTTTCGATGATATGTGGTTCCTTTTTCTTTTCTTGAGCAAATTCTGCAAGGCTCATTTTGTATTTCTCCTTATTGGTGAGTGAGGCGCTTCAGTCTATCGGAGCGGAACCACAACAGTGAGTTGTCTTATTTGTGGGGGGAACCTAAATGGGGTCAGTGGGTATAAAGAAGCGAAAAATATACCTGAAAAAGAGCCGGATAGGATCAGTGGGAATGAAATATTGCTGAGCCTGCACCGGCGTGGTCGCCAGGGTACTTGCAAGCAGTAAGGAAGTGGGGTTTCCGAGACTGGCTCCATCTGTAACCAGACCGGGGGCAACGCCAGCAGCCAGTGCCAGAGGCGTTGAGTTGGGCATCGCCGCCTGCGCTGGACTGAACGGCATCAGACAGACACCGGAAATGCCCACCACGATCGAAGCCGCCATCACTACCGGAATGACGGGACTGTGAGCGTTTGAAGCGGAATTCGTTAAATGGTTCGTCATGACTCAACCTCTTAAGCAGAATAAGTGATACGGCACTGTTTGGTTCAGACCCCCGATTTGTTCGAGCCTTTGGAGATCTGTCGTGTAGTGCAAACCGATTTGGGACTGAGCTATTGATTCAGGGGTGCATGAGCTAAGCACAATCCGGCGATCGCTTTCAGTCACTGAATCACACGCTATGCTGGAATAGTATTAACATCAGAAAATGCTTGGGAAATTTGTCCCTCCACTCCTCCAACCTGGGGGACTTTAATCAGTAGTGCTGGATGGCCTCCACTCCCGGATGGTAGTCAGTGTTGGGAAACTCTGCGGGAAGTAAGCTACGTCGTTCAACCTCACCGATGGCTCAAAGATTTGTCATAATCTAGGCTTGGATCAATCCCCAGCCAGCTTGCATCTCTGATGGAATCTGCCTTAAGGATACGTTAAGGGCAAAGATAAATCAATTCGTCATTTGACCCACCCCATCATTAAGTTTTCTTTACAATCTCGTAAGAATCTGGAAAAGCCTAGGTTAATAGAGGAATTCCCATATCTAGTGGCTAGGTTATGGAACCTTTGACGCTCAACGATACACAGAGCCTGCTTCAAGGCATTCAAACGCTCTATACCTTCTGCAATCTAGAGACCTTTGGTGTGGATGCGCTCTCCATCCTGAATCAGATCGTTTCCAGCGACCTGACCTACTTCCATGTTACTAACGTTCGGGCACGCCAAGTTTCGCATACCTTCCAGCCCGATTTTCCTGGCTTTACCTCTGAAATGGAAAGGGTGATCCATCAACATTTCGGTGAGCACCCACTTCTCCATCACCTGCCGCAGACCCTCAATGGAGTCTATCAAATCTCAGATTTTGTGAGTCAGAAAGAACTCCATCACCTTGAGTCATTTTATCAGCAGTTTTTACGACCGCTGGGCACAGAAGAGCAGATGGTTTTGTTCTTGCCACATGCTAGATCTGGTAGTTGGAGCCAATTTTGGCAAACAGATGTGCCCCTGGTAGGATTTGCACTGCATCGCACCCGACGCAACTTTACAGAGCGCGATCGCCTCATCCTCAATCATCTTCGTCCTCATCTCTTTCAGGCATATTGCAACGCTCAACACCATCACCAATTACAGCAGCAGGTCGCTCAGCTTCACCAGGATCTTAGTCACCTCGGTTTGATTGTTCTGAATAGGATCGGGCAGATCCAATTCACCACACCGTTAGCGACCCAATGGCTGCAAACTTACTTTGCAAAGCCCACTCACTCCAATCAACTTCCAGAGCATTTGTGGGCATGGGTCAACTACCAAATCTCTGGCTTTACAAACAATCATCTGCTAACGGCTTGTTTACCATTACACATTGAACAAGCGGATAAACAATTAATGATTCGGTTAGTCATCGAGCAAATGGGAGAACGATACTTACTTCTATTAGAAGAACAAACGCTGTCGTGGTTAAATTCGCTCGACCTGTTAGGATTAAGTCCGCGAGAAGCAGATGTTCTGTCGTGGGTGATCCGAGGCAGAGATAATCAGTCGATCGCCAGCCGCCTCGGTATTCACATCAGCACTGTGCGAAAACACCTGGAAAGTATTTATCGCAAACTGGATGTTCAGAGTCGCGCGGAGGCGATCGCCCAGGCATTGGGAAAGCTAGGAATTCTCCATCAACCACCGCTTGATTGATGATTAAAGGCACATATTTAGTATTGCAACTGGATGGTGATGGAACCTCGCCTGAAAAAGCTCTTAGACCCGCTGCGTGACGTGATTCGGCTTAAGCATTATGCCTTCCGGGGGTCGAGCCGAGATACGGATACCGCTGGCGAATCCGAAAAAGAAAAAAAGAATCCCCTGAAACCCTTATTCTTAGGTTAACTCAATATTCAAACGTCAGTTCCGGTTAAGCCGGGATGAGCAAATTGTGGTCCATAGCAATCGAGGGCTTCTTCGGTTGATGACAATAGGCAATCAAGCCACCGACCAAATTGACCAAAGCGTTAATCGGAGAACGATGGCGAGAATGCTCGACTTGAGAAACGTTTTTTAGCTGGTCGATAATCGTCTCAATGATCGAGCGTTTTCTCAAAAGTAGACGGTATTCAATCGGCATCAAGCGATTCTTCATATTGCGTCGCAGTTTGGTGACCAACTGAACTCCAACCGTTTCGAGCAATTGCTGTGACAGCTTTTGAGAGAGATAACCTTTGTCTCCAAACACCTTGCCAAAGAGAGACTGGAGCAATTGAGGCACGGGAGTCCGGTCATCGGTGTTGCCAGGGGTCAGCGTAAAGTTGAGCAACTCCGGGTATGACAACGATTCGTGTAAAAAGGTATCATGAGGGGCTTCAAACGCATGTGTAGCAGCGGTTCCAGAGATTCGTTTTTGAGAGGGCACTGAACCGTTTTAACGCCGCCTTTCCTTGAACCCTCAGTTTTCAAAGACAGAGTATGACTCATACTCTGTTCTGAGCCAATAAAAAAGCTAAAAATATGCAAGTTTGAGGGTCAAGCTTAAGGTGCAATATTAGGCGTTTTGAGTAATTCAAATGCACTCTTTGCTGCGACCTCTGCTCGTTGAGAAGTCACCTTTTGATAGCGTAATGTCGTCTGAATATTTTGGTGTCCCATTAATGCCCGCAGTTCTTCAAGACTGATTAATCCCACCCGCTCAGTGGCAAAAGTATGACGCAGATCATGCATCCGGATACCTTGCAACAGGGAATCGGCATCGGTTAGGGCTTGCCAGTGGGTGTAGGCAGTTCGGTAGCTTAATCGAGACACCTGACCCGTTAAATACTGTTGTGCTGTAAATAAAGCCGGACAGTCGCTATGACGTTCATACCGAAGATACTTCTCCAATGCCTGAGCCGTTGTTTCATTGTAGAAACACCAGCGTTGTTTGTTGCCTTTGCCAATCACTTGGAACTTCCGATGCACTAGATCAATCCCCGCTAAATCTAACGCTAAAATCTCTGCAATCCTGGCTCCACTGCAATGGAGCAGATGCACCAACGCATTGAGACGACTCTCTGGAGCAACCTTCTGGTAAAGCCGTTGCAGTTGTTCAGTGGTTAAGTAACGAACCACTTGGTCACTACCATGTTCGCCCACTTCGGGGTTGGGCTTGCGACGGCGGCGGCGAGCAATGGGATTAACGGATAAATGCCCTTGTTCCACCGCAAAATTAAACAGGGCTTGGATGATCGCCTGATGGCGATGATGGGTGGTGTAGGACACATGGCTCAAACTATTTAAGTAATGTTCTAGCGTGGGTCGGCTGAGCACTTCCATGGGCTGCTGCCCATAGGCTTGGAGCAGAGGCATCAGCGTTAACTCATAAGACTGCCGCGTCCCATTGGCGAGTCCAGGACGCTCTAAAAAGTGTGTTGCTACCGTGGCAAGTGTTAGAGACAAACTAACGGTTTTCTTAAGAAAATAGTAGACTCAGCAGTGGCGACAGTATATCTTTAACTGCATATTAATAGTTCTATTTTTATGAATACTTTAGAAGCCAATCATGCCCCTGCCCCGCAAGAATCACTGGCAGGATACATTCGGCGGATTCGCACCACGCTCGGTTTGAGTCAGCGAGACCTGGCTGAGCGCGCTGGACTGCATCTGCAAAGTGTGGGCAAATTGGAAGGTTGTGTCGCAAGAATGGTAAGGTGAGGAGGCTCATTTTTCTCCGACCTCATTCTAAATGGCTTCCCAATCCCTGTTCAAATGGTGTCATTTTCTGCCAGAAATCATCTTGCTGAATGTGCGATGGTATTGTCGCTATCCCTTGAGCTACCGGAATCTGGAAGAGATGATGGCGGAGCGAGGAGTCGAAGTGGATCACTCGACGATTAATCGATGGGTACTGAAGTTTGCCCCAGAACTCGACAAACGACTTCGCCCTTATTTGAGTCAAACGAATGATTCGTGGCGGGTGGATGAGACCTACATCGAAATTAAAGGGGAGTGGAAATATCTGTATCGCGCGGTGGATTCAGCGGGCAACACGTTGGACTTTATGCTGAGCGCAAAGCGAGATGGGAAGGCAGCCGCACGCTTTTTCCGTAAAGTGCTGAAGGCTCAACACACCCAAGCACCACGGGTGATCACGGTGGATAAAAACGCTGCCTATCCGGTGGCGATAGACAAGTTGAAAGCCGATGAGACGATTGCCGAAGAGACGGAACTGCGGCAGATTAAATACTTGAACAACATCATTGAACAGGATCACCGAAACATTAAGCGGATTGTCAAACCCATGCTGGGATTCAAGTCGTTCAATAGCGCGAGAAGAACGTTGAGCGGGATTGAAGCAATGAGTATGATCAGAAAAGGACAAGCGAAAGGAATCCGTAAAGGGGACAGTGTGTCTCAAATGAAGTTTATCGAAGAACTGTTTGGAGTGAGCGCTTAAGACAATACGATTGGCACAGATCATTTGTCACTTTAAAAACTTTGCGACAGAACC